>NZ_AXVR01000036.1 GCF_000484695.1 Salinispora cortesiana
GGGCCTGCCACGTTGACTTTGTAATGCTCCAGCCAACTTTCGGCCTCGGCGTCGGCGATGGAGCCCAGCTGGGCCAGACCCGCGCTGTGCACGAGACCGTCGATGGGCCGGTCTCCGGCGGCCAGGGCGGATCCGTGAGCGGCGATGCCCTCCACGTCCAGCAAATCGAGAACAAGGGTCTCGCATCCACCCAATCGCCCGGCCGCTGCGTCGAGACGCCCGCGGTGGCTACCCACCAAGACCAGGTGATGACCCTCCTCATGCAGCAGTTCCGCGACGGCTCCGCCGATGCCGCCAGTGGCCCCGGTAATCACATATCTGCTCATCAGGACGCCGTCAGCCGAAGAAGTGGACGCGGTCGATGCGGCCGGCCCGCACCCGGTATGCCACCAGCACACGGATAGGCTCATCGGCCAGCCCATGTGCCGTCTCATGGTCGATCACCCAGTCACCCTCCGCCATCCGGGCCGCAATCTCCGCGCGGCACCGTCCCTCGGAGAACTGATCGGCGTACGCGTCCCGGAGGGCTTCCCGCCCGATGATCTGCGATCCGTCGCGGCGGTCGATCCTCACGTCGACCGCATAGGTGTTGACAAAGGCTTCGAGGTCATGGGTGTTGTAGGCGTCAAGCTGACGTTCGACGATCGTGCTGGGCTCGTTCATAGCGATTACCATTTCCGTTGCTGCATCTGTTTTCCCCAGGGATGCGCCAGATGCTTCCAGAGGAAGTCCGCCAACATCCCAGGTGGCCCTTGGCTAGGCCCCAGGACAACGCCGGGACACCGGTGCTCGGGTGAGTGCTCGCGGAGGAAGTACCGAGAGCAGGATGCTAACCGCCTGCGGACCCTCACCGTAGAGCATGTGGCCAGAACCTACCGCAGCGATGGTGAGACGGTCACCGAGGACCTCCCGGCAGGCGGGGAACTCCGGGCGCATGAAGCCCGGACAACCACCGACGCAGCCACTCCGCACTCGACTGCCTCAGCACCGCCGACTACGAGCAGGCCCTCGCACTGACTACGCTGCGTCTGATCGTGGCATGACCCGGTGTCCACATCCCGAGGGGAACCTCGTGCCACGTGGATATCCAGAAGCCGCGCCGGATGGGTGTGGCGATGTAACCCATGACGTAATCCGGCCAGAGTGGAATGCCGTACGCCACAGCGCGCAACTAGTCATTGTCAAGACTGCCCGTCGGGGCTACTCTGAGCCCAGACTTGACAGTGACTAGATTCGGAGCTCCCCATGGCAACCCCCGTTCTTCTTGTCGCACTGGCCGTCCTGTACGGCCTCGGAGTGCTGGGCGTGCGCCGATTCGCGACCTGGCCTTCGGCCGCTGCGCACGCCCTAGCGATCATGCTGTTCATGACCGCCACAGCCCACTTCGTGCCGGGTGGTGTCACCGTCATGCCGACCCACGACGACCTGGTGGCGATGGTGCCGCCTCTGGTGCCGCTTCCATCCCTGGTGGTCTACCTCACCGGCGTGCTGGAAGTCCTCGGCGCACTCGGCCTCATCATCACCCGCACTCGCCGTGCTGCCGGATATTGCCTCGCGTTGCTGTTCGTCGTTCTACTTCCTGGGAACATCTACGCGGCCGTCGCTGAAGTCCCGTTCGCAGGCGAACAGCCGTCTCCGCTGTGGCAGCGCATCCCCGAACAGGTTCTCTACATCGGCGCGGCACTGTGGGCCACGCGCGGCGCATCGCCGCTGCAATCCAGGAGAGGGGCTGAGCTGACGGCTGATCAACCGATCACGAGAGAGACGCCACGTTGATCACGACCGGGGCGATCATGGGACAGCCGGCCAACGGTTCGGCGATGAGCTCGGCAAGCCAGCCCGCCGACGGCTGGGCCACCGTCCGGTGCTGCTCACCCCAGACCGCGGCTGCGGCGCGGGCCGGGTCGAACTCGACCGAGGTGACTTCTGCCAGCAGCCCAACCGGCGTCGGCCGTCCGTTCATCCGCAGCAGATAGCGGGCTACCGACAGCACGCTGCGGCGCCCGCGCCGCATGTCCAGTTCCGCTGGCGCGGTCGCCCACTGCTGCTGAACTGCTCGGGCCAGGTCAGGGCTGGCATGTCCGATCGCCTCCACCGCCGTGAGGATCGTCCACACCTGGGGCAGCCACGCCTGTCCGGCGAAGGCGGCCGCCGGCGGGTGGGCGTCGAGGTCCGGCCAGGCCGGGACGGGGAACGGTGGGTGCGTGCAGCAGCACGGGATGTCAGGGGCGGGTATGGAGCCGGCCGGGTGGGCCTGGCATGGTCGAGGCATGCAGTCTCGGTCGGTGTTGAATCGTTCGGTGATTGTCGCGGCGGGGCGGCGGCTGGCCGAGTTGCACGGAGTGGGTGCAGTGTCGATGCGGCGGGTGGCGGCGGAATTGGGTTGCTCACCGATGGGGCTGTACCGGCATGTGTCGGACAAACGTGAACTGCTTGTCCTGGTCTTGGACGACGTAGCGGCCGGGATGCCGGTGACGGTGCCGGATGGTCCGCCTGCTGAGCGGGTGTTCGGCCTCTTCGACGCACTCCGTGAGTATCTTGGCGGGTTCCCATGGGTGGTGGACGTGCTGCGTGAAGGCGAGCTGTTTGCGCCGCGGGCGCTGCTTTTCACCGAGGCTGTCCTTGAGGCGCTTGCGGTCGGCGGTCTGGATGAGCGGGAAGCCCTGACGGTGTACACCGCGCTGTGGCACTACACGATGGGCAATTTGGCGACGGTGTATCCGAAAGATCCGGTGGTGCGTGCCGGGCGTGAGGAATTGGCGCGGCGGGCGCCGTTGGCGGAGTTACCGCGGGTGCGGGCGATCCAGTCGCTGCTGGAGGGGCTCGATGCCGAGGCTGTCTATGCCGTCGGTCTCGCCGCTCTGATCCGGGGCGCGCTGCCTCGGTGACCTAGACGAGTAGATCCTAACGACCCTGGGTGGTGGAGATAGACGAAGGGTGTTGGGGACCGGTTTGTGACGACCGACCTCAACACCCTCCTGACGGCACCTTACGTGAAGATCGATGACTGGCTCGGACGGCGGCGTAAGCCCGGACGGCCACCCAGGCTCTCGGACGCCGATCTGCGCACCCTGGCCGTGGCTCAGGCCCTGCTCGGCATGCGCTCCGAAGCCCGTTGGCTGCGGTTCGTGCCAGGCGTCACGGCACGTGTCGCGCAACGCCTCCTCGCGATGACCGCCGCGATCTGGCACAACCGGGCCACCAGCCAACCCGTGACCAGGTCCCTGATCGCCTACAACCATTAGCCAGACTTCGGGCTTACTCGTCTAGGCGTCTTCTGTGAATGGCTGATCGGTAGTTCGGCCGTGCAGTCCCTTGACGTTCGCCTCAGTTTGGGTAAGCCTAACCTTGCGTACGCCGTACGCACGTACGTGGTGGAACGGAGCAGATATTGATGGCTTACCCGAGTGTTCCCGCTGAATCCCTGCTTGCCACGGCGGCGCCATCGATCCCGCGTGGCGTGCGGCTGACTGGCTCGTACGTCAGCCGACTTCTCGGCATGGGGTCCTTTTCCACCGGCTCGACCGTGATGCTCGGCGGTGCAGTCAGCACAGCCGTCGCCGGGCAGGTCGGCCACCCCGCGGTACTGGGGGCCGCTGCTGTGGTCATCACGGCGGGTATTGCGGCCAAACGGATCTGGTTCGACTACCACTCGAACGGCTGTTCCGTGGCCACCGGCGACACAACCGGCGTGGACAGTGAGCCCCCCGCGCAGGTGCCGGCATGAGCGCGGACACGGCGACCAGAGCACCGAACACCCGCGGCCGGCGCGTTGGGCAGCAGGCAGCGGCTGATGAGGCGGCGGGTGACGTCCGGCAGGGACCTTCGGAGGCGAAGGCCCTTGCGGCGCTGCTGGCGCCGATCCGCGGCCGGCTGATCTTGGCGATCGCGCTACAGGTGATCTCGTCGGTGGCATCGCTGGTGCCGTTCGTTGCCGTGGCCGAGCTCGGCCGGGCGCTGCTGGCCGCCGGGCCGGTTGACGAAGGCCGGATGTGGAGGATCGTTGGCTGGGCAGCCTTTGGACTGCTGTTAAGGTTCGTGACCCTGGCCGCCGCGAGTGGTATCACGCACTTCGCCGATGTGCAGTTGCAACTGCAGATCCGGCGGCGGTTGGCCGCCCATCTGGGCAGGGTGCCGCTGGGCTGGTTCACCGAGCGGTCGACCGGGCAGGTCAAGAAGGCAGTGCAGGACGACGTGGCGGCCATGCACCACCTGGTCGGGCATGCGCTGCCAGACCTTGCCGCCGCGGTTGTGACCCCCCTTGCCGCGCTCGCGTACCTGTTGTGGGTTGATTGGCGGTTGGCGCTGCTCACGCTGGTGACGGTGCCGCTGTTTATCGCCGTGTACGCGGTGATGATGAGCGGCAATCCGGAGAAGATGGATCGCTACAACGCGGCCCTGGCCCGGATCAACACCGCCGTGGTGGAGTTCGTGCAGGGCATCGCGGTGGTCAAGGCGTTCGGCCAGGCCCGGCGTGCGCACCGGCGGTTCCTGGAAGCGACCGATGACTTCGCTGACTTCTTCGGCGCCTGGGCCGCCGGGATAATCCGCGCCGAAGCGGTCGCCAGTGCCTTGGTCGCCCCGCCGGTGATGCTGCTGGTAGTGCTCGGCTGGGGCACCTGGTTCACTGCTGAAGGCTGGGCAGCGCCGGTGGACGTGCTACCGTTCGCACTACTCGGCCTTGGCCTGACCGCGCCGGTACTGACCCTCGGACACGGGGCGGACGAGCTGCGGCTAGCCCGACAGGCCGCCGGCCGGGTTCTCGCCATCCTCGACACGCCTTCGATGCCTGAATCCGCAGCGTCCCAGACGCCGAAGAGTAACCAGGTGGAGTACCGCGGCGTCGGGTTCAGCTACGACGGCCAATCCGACGTGCTCACCGGCATCGACCTGACCCTGCAACCGGGAACGGTGACCGCGGTGGTCGGACCGTCCGGGTCAGGCAAGTCCACCCTGGCCGCGCTGCTGCCCCGCTTCCACGACGTTACCAATGGCGTGATCACCCTCGGCGGGATAGACCTGCGCGATATTCCCAGCGAAGCCCTGTACCGGCGGGTCGGTTTTGTGTTTCAGCAGGTGCAGCTCATACGAGGCACTGTCCGGGACAACATCACGTTGGCACGCCCCGACGCAACCGACGATGAGCTCCACGCGGCGGCTCGCGCGGCACAGATCCACGACCGGATCATTGCCCTGCCCGACGGCTACGACACGATTCTCGGCGTCGGCGCCCACCTGTCCGGCGGCGAGGCCCAGCGGATCTCGATCGCCCGGGCGCTGCTGGCCGACGCGCCGATCCTGGTTCTTGACGAGGCAACCGCGTTCGCCGACCCCGAGTCCGAGGCGGCGATCCAGGACGCATTGTCGACCCTGGTCGCCGGACGCACCCTGCTCGTGATCGCACACCGATTGTCCACTGTGGTCGACGCAGATCAGATCGTCGTCCTCGACGGCGGCCGGATCGTCGAACACGGCCGGCATACCGACCTGGTCGCCGCCCGCGGCCAGTACGCGTCGCTGTGGCAGGCCCACGAGCGCACCGGCCGCTGGGCGCCACGCACCGAAACCCCTCAGACCCTGGAGGTGACGACATGATCGGCTTGTTGGGTCGGGTCCTCGGCCCCGACTACGCCCGGCCACTGCGCCTGCACGTGACCGCACTCGTTGTCTACAGCGTGCTACAGGCCGTCGCGTTCGCCCTCCTCGTCCCGGTACTGAGGGCATTGCTCTCTGGTGACACGAGTGCGGCATGGCAGTGGCTGAGCATCCTCGCGGTTGTCGTGGTCGCGACCGCAGCCGCCTACTATGTACAGGCGCAACTGGGCTACCGGGTCGGTATGGCCCTATCCCGGGCGGTGCACCATCGCACCGGAGACCACCTCGCCGCCCTGCCCCTGGGCTGGTTCACCGGTGAGAAGGTCGGCCGCGTGGCCCGCCTGAGCAGCCAGGGCGTCGTCGACATCATGGGCGTTCCGGCACATCTGCTGCAGCCGGTGGTATCCGCCATAGTCACCCCGGCCACGGTTGTGGCGATCCTGGCCGTGTTCGACTGGCGCCTCGCGGCGGCGAGTCTGCTCACCGTTCCTGTACTGATCCTCGTGTACCGGTGGGCCGGTGACCTCATCGCCGCGAGCGACCACGCCGTTGACGCCGCCGGCGCCGAAGCCGCCGCTCGGGTCGTCGAGTATGCCCAGACCCAGGCGGTGCTGCGCGCCCACGGCCGAGCCCGGGACGGCTTCGCGCACCTCGACGCCGCCCTGAGCGAGCAGGCCCACGCCGGCCGTGCCCAGCTTAACCGCGCTGTTCCCGGCCGGGCCGCGTTCGCACTCACCGTCCAGGTCGCCGTCACCGCCGTGCTCACCGTCGGCACCACTCTCGCCCTTGGCGGCAACGTTGACGTGGCCGAACTGATCGCCCTGCTCGTGTTAGTCATCCGATTCGCCGAACCCCTCGTCGTCGCCGCCGACCTCGGCGGGGCGCTACGTGTCGCCCGCAACTCCCTGTCCCGTATCGACGAACTACTGCGAACACCGACTATGCCCGAACCCGCCACTGCCTTGGACGGTCACCCCGACAACGGCAGTATCGCCCTCGAGCGCGTCAGCTTCGGCTATGACAGCGACCGGCCCGTCCTGCATGACGTCAGCCTGCACGTACCGCCCCACACGATGACCGCCCTGGTCGGCGCGTCGGGCTCCGGCAAGACCACCATCACCCGGCTCGTCGCCCGCTTCCACGACGTGACCTCTGGCACGGTCAAGGTCGGCGGCAGCGATGTGCGCGAGCAAACCACCGAACAGCTCATGGCGCAACTATCGCTGGTGTTCCAGGAGGTCTACCTGTTTGACGGCACGATCGCCGACAACATCCGCACCGGCCGCCCGGAAGCCACCGACGCCGAGGTCGAAGCAGCCGGCCGCCTCGCGCGAGTTGACGAGATCATCGACCGCCTGCCCGACGGCTACCAGACCCGCGTCGGAGAAGGCGGCACCCGACTGTCCGGGGGCGAACGCCAACGCATCGCCCTCGCCCGCGCCATCCTCAAAGACGCCCCGATCGTTCTGCTCGACGAAGCTACCTCCGCCCTCGACCCAGCCAACGAAGTCGCCATTCAGGACGCTCTCACCGCGCTCACCACCCACAAGACCTTGCTCGTCATTGCCCACCGGCTGCAAACGGTTCGGGCCGCCGACCAGATCATCGTCCTCGACCAGGGCCGAATCGCCGAATACGGCACGCACGACCAACTGATGGCCGCAGGCGGACGCTACGCGGCCTTCTGGCACGAACGGCAACGCACCAGTGGATGGCGTCTCTCTACCACCGCCATACCCACGTCGGCAGCGGCCGGAACGGCCGGTACCTGATCATGCCTGTCTTGTCGGCAACGCCCGGCTCCCGCACTGTTCGCTGGTATGGCCCGTCGGTCACCTCTGTCGATATAACTTACGCCGGATCTGCGCACCACCGACCCGCGAAGATGAGCCGGGGCGAGTTGTTCCGGTGGCCCCGCGCGATGGAGGCCGCCGCGGGGCTGCGGGAGCACGGCGGTTCGTGCTGCACATCGGCCACACCGTCGCGACGGATGCACGGTCCGGGCTCGCTGCGCCATGAAGACCTAGCCCCAGCGGCCGAAGGGGTGCGTTGATCGGTCTGCCCCGGAGATGAAGGCTCGCAGCCCTTCGCTGATCATCTGAGCGTCTAGATCGGATGGTCACACGTGAAGAGCTGCGAGCATGGGCAACGATACGACCCGGCTGCTGGGCCGCGACGGCCTGGTCGCCGATCGGGTCGAGCTGCACCCGGACGGTTCCCCATCGTTCACCTGTCCACCGATGACGAGCTGTTACTTCCAGTCCCCGCGTACGCGCTACGGCCGGAGACACCGCGCCGCTACGATCATCTCCAACTGGGTGGCGTGCTCGTCCTGATGCCCGGGGAGAAATCGGAGGATCTCGCCCAGGCTGATCGTAGCGCCGTTAGGCCTGCGGCCGGTCACAGCCCAGGTGGCGGACGGGCAGGCGCGGACGGCGTGTCGGAGGTCTTGTTGGGCTGCGGCGAGATCGTCGAGTAGATCCCCCCAGTCCACGGCGGCATAGGTGGCGACCCGATCGGCATCCAGCGGGTCGAAGTTCGACAGGGTGATATCCGGTCGGCCGCTGGACAGGAGCCGAATCCGCTCGGTGAAGATCAGGGCACTGTCGCGCAGATGGCCGGCGATCTCTCGGGCGGTCCAGCCCAGTTCCCCGCTGTAGTCGCGAAAGTGTCCTGTGGCTATGAGCCGAGCCTGCTCGGTCGGGTGCAGGGTGGCACGCTCACCCGCTGCGGTGAGCATCTTCAGCACGGTCTCGACCCGGCGCTGATGCCGGGCGAGTTCGTCGACGAGCACCCTCCGCGACTGGGGTGCCTGGCTGTCGGCCTCGGCCGCTGCTGGTGCAGGTATCGCTGCCGTCGTTACGGGCGATGATGACAGCCAGTCGGCCAGTCCGCCTGCCCAGGCGGCCCTGGCAAGGAGCTGGTAGCCGGTGGGGCCGGGGTGATACCCGTCGATCAGGTCGTCGGCCCATCTCGGGGTGGTTGACAGGGCTGCGAATACGTCGACGTACGGTACCCCGGCCTGGGCTGTGACGGCCGCGAACACCGTGTTGAGGCTTCGGACGCGCTGGCGGTGGGCCTCGTCCACCACCGGGGTGGGCCCGACCACGGCAACGGCAACGTCATGCGCGGTCGCCGATCGCAATGCGCAGGCCAGAGAGCGGCCGGCGTCGACGTCGGTGAGTCGTGGCAGGCCCTCGACGAGATCTGTGTCGTTGACCCCGGAGCTGATGATGATTCGGCCGTCCGGAGGGTGGGGCAAGCGGGCCATACATTCGGGTAGACGGGCGCTGATGAGGTCCGCCGTCTGCGCCCGGATGCCGAGGTTGTACAGGGTGAGATCGATGCCACGATCGGCGGCGAGTGGCATGAGCCGGCCGACCCAGCCACTCTGCTCGGGGTCACCCACGCCGAGGACCAACGAGTCGCCGAGAACGCAGACCCGTAGCGGTGAGTGAGGTGTTGGGTGATGAGTGTTGATCATTCTCTGATCCCTTCCGGATGCCTCGCGCGGCTATCAAATCCTGGTCGCCGACAGGAAGGGGAGTGGCAGGAACGCCACACTGCGATAGTTTCTTGCCATGACCGTACGGCGACACCGAGTGGTAGCGATCGCCCACGAGCACATGTCGCTGTTCGAACTGGCCGCCGTTGCTGAGGTGTTTGGGCTAAGCCGGGAGGACGTGGCAAGTCCGTGGTACGACTTCGAGGTGTGCGCGCCCCGCAGTGCCGTGCCGGTACGCAACGCCCCTCACCTGCTTCTTCAGACCTCCGCCGACCTTGCGGCGCTTGCCACTGCCGATACGGTCGTCGTCGCCGGATGGCATCCGGTCGATCATGACCCGTCCGCGGAGGTTGTCGACGCAGTCCATCAAGCCTGGCGGCGGGGCGCGCGGGTCGCCTCCATCTGCGGCGGCGCATTCGTCCTCGCAGCCGCGAAACTCCTGAACGGGCGCGAGGCCACAACACACTGGCGCTATGCGGCGGAGTTCCGCCGCAGGCATCCCACCGTACGTTTGACCCCCGATGTGCTTTACATCGACCACGGCGACGTGGCAACGTCCGCCGGCACGGCGGCCGGCATCGACCTTTGCCTCCACCTGCTCCGCAACGACCTTGGCGGCGCGGCAGCCAACGAGGTTGCTCGGCGGATGGTCGTCCCGGCCCACCGAGGGGGCGGGCAATCCCAATTCGTTGACCGGCCGGTTGCGCCCGATCCGTTTGATCCGATCGCTCCACTACTGGACTGGATGACCGCACATCTAGATCGGCACCTCACTCTCAGTGAGTTAGCGCAACAAGCCGCAGTCAGCCAGCGGACACTAGCCCGGCGCTTCGCGCTGGCAACGGGATCCACGCCCACACAGTGGCTTCTGGAGCAGCGCCTCTTTGAGACGCGACGGCTCCTGGAGTGCAGCGATCTGACCGTCGAATCGATCGCCGCCCGCACCGGCCTCGGCTCCGCGGTCAACCTACGGCGACACTTCCGGCGACGCTTCGACACCACACCTGCGGCCTACCGAGCGGCCTTCCACACGCTTGCGACGGCCGGGCCCGCGCTGGTGTCAACGACCGGACCTCGGTAGTGCCCGCTAGTAGTGGTTGCTCAGGTTGGGACGAGTTGGTGGCAGAGTGGGCAGAACCCCACTGGGGTCCGCGTCGGATCACCCGGCCGGCGATCCGCACCCGCAGGGCGAGGAAGCGCCCGGACATCCCCGACGGGCCGGTCCGGAGCGCGCGTCGGATGTGGACCGGGTCGAGGCTCTCCAGGAACAGCGCCACGCCGCCCTCGGCGGCGATCACTCCCGCGCGGTCCCGGTCGACGGGCGCGCACCGCTCGGCCGCCAGCGCGCCGAGCCGGTAGAGGCCGGCGTACGCCCACCGGCACACCGAGTCGGCCCCGCCAACGACCATGTAGTCCTGGCCACCGGCGGCGACGGCGTCGAAGGCGAACCCGAGCGCGTAGTTGCTCGCCGAACAGGCCCGTGAAGGCGTCGATGCCTATGCCGATACTCGAGACCGGCCCGAGCCCGGTCACCACAACCCGTCGGTTCATCACTCCAGGCGTCCTTCGTGAGTCCTTGGGCCGCGGCCGGCGGGAGCGCCGGGTGCCACCCCGCTTGAACGTCTCTACCCGGTGGGGTTGAAGGCCGAAGGCCTTCCAGATCCGGCCCACCGTCGGACAGCCCAGACTCGGCCACCATCGACGCCCACGACCAGTGCGTGGCATCGGTCTGCGGCCAGATCCCCAGCTCCACAGCAACATCCTGATTGGACGCACCTTCCGCGCAGCCCAGTACGATCCGGTGCCGTAGCGGCGAGTGCCGGGGGCCTGTTGCAGGGTCGCGTCCAGAACGGTGATGTGGTCGGCGTGGTGTTCGACCCGGCCCGGCCGGCGCGCATCAGCCCCGGCAGGGCCTCGCGGGAGTTGTCCAGGAAGCAGCACAGTGGGTGGTAGCCAAAGCGACGGGCACCTGCGTGTCCGGACACACGTCCGTCCACGCTGACAATGACCGTCAAACGCGTTCCGGTAGCCTGCACCCGGCACGTACCCTCCGTGACGGGCGATCAGGGCCTTCGACAAGCCAGGTCATCCAAGATCAGAAGGCGCTTCCTCATGTTCGATCATGGACCAGGTAGCTCCTTAACGAAGGGCCCAGGCTAGGAGGACCCACCATGCTGGAACTGATCGACATCACCAAGATCTACGCCAAGGGCAAACGCGCCGTGGACGGCATGACCCTTCGGATGCAGCCCGGGATGCTGGGCCTGCTCGGGCCGAACGGCGCGGGCAAGTCGTCACTGATGCGGATCGCCGCGACCGTCACCAAGCCGACTTCCGGGAAGGTACTGTTCAACGGCACCGACGTGGTGGCCAAGCCGGACCTGCTGCGCCAGGCTCTCGGGTACCTCCCGCAGGACTTCGGCGTCTACCCGAACCTGACCTCCCGGGAGTTCCTGCGCTACCTGGCTGCCGCCAAAGGACTGTCCGCCAAAACGGCCACAGCGCGCATCGACGAGCTGCTCGCGATGGTCAACCTCACTGAGGCGCTCAAACGGCCGCTCGGCAAGTACTCGGGCGGCATGCTGCGCCGGGTCGGCATCGCCCAGGCCCTGCTCTCCGACCCGCAAGTGATTATCGTGGATGAGCCGACCGCCGGGCTGGACCCGGAGGAACGGGTCCGCTTCCGCGCTCAGTGATCTCGCCGCCGACCGGGTGGTAATGCTCTCCACCCACATCGTGTCGGACGTCGAGTCGGTCGCCTCCGACATCGCCATCGTCTCGCAGGGCCGGCTGCTGCGCCGCGACAGCCCCGAGGAGCTGCTCCGCCAGGTGGAGGGGCACGTCTGGGAGCTCGTCGTGCCGTCCAGCCAGGTCTCGGTGCTCCAAGACCAATTCGTGATCAGCCGGCTGGTTCGCACCACCGAAGGCGTACGAGTCCGACTGCTCTCCCCCGAGTCGCCGGGTCCGGAATCGGTTTCGGCCGCTCCCAACCTCGAGGACGCGTATCTGGCAGTGATCAACCAGGCTTCCGGTCAGTACGTGGAAGAGCGGGCGGTGCGCCGATGAGGGTCGCGACGATCGGCGGACTGGCCGTCGCCGATTTCAAGGACCGGGTACGCCGCCCCGCCTACGCGGTCATCCTGCTGGCCGCCGTCGGCCTGGGTTACGTCGCTGCGCCGGCCAGCGACGCGCGCTGGGCGGTGATGTACATCGGCCACCACCGCGGCGAGTACAACTCGGCGTACATCGGGACGCTGATCGCGCTGACCAGCGCGTTGTGGCTCACTCTCGGCGGGTTCTACGTGGTGCGCAACGCGATCAGCCGGGACGAGAGCACCGGCGTCGGCCAGCTGCTCGCCGCCACGCCGTTGCGTTCGGTCGACTATCTGCTCGGCAAGTTCCTCAGCAGCTGCCTGACCCTGACGTCGATGGTCGGGGTGCTGGCGATCACCGCGATGGTCCTGCAGGTGGCCCGTGGTGAGGACCGGTCGATCGATCCGATCGCGCTCCTGACCCCGTTCGTGGTGATCGCCATCCCGCTGGTCGCGTTCACAGCCGCCATGGCCCTGCTGTTCGAGAGTGTGCCGTTGCTGCGGGCAGGTCTCGGCAACATCCTGTGGTTCTTCGTCTGGCTGGTGGTCGCCATCGGCGGCCAGTCGCCGGGCGCCCCGCTCGGTGGCATTGGGGTGCACGCCGTCGCGGAATCGATGGCACGGGCGATGGCCAACCAGGGAATCGACAACTCCGAGGGTGGCTTCAGCCTCGGTCTGGTCTATCTCGACAACCCGCTGCGTACCTTCACCTGGGACGGGCTGGACCTGACCGCGGGCTACCTCGGTGGACGGCTCTCGATGATCGTGCTCGCGCTGCTGCTGGCCGTGGTGCCGGCCCTGTGGTTCGCGCGGTTCGACCCGTCCCGCGGCCACGGTCCGGTGCCGGGCAACACGGTGGACCCGGTCGGACCGGCGGTCGAGGGTCCGGACCTCCCGATGGCGGTGGTGCCATCCGCCGCCGGTCGGCCGGCGACCACCACGGCGGCCGCCAGCGTGGCCATCCTTCCCGCCAAGGGGGTGCGGCGGCCTGGCGGGTACCTGCGGCTACTCACCGGCGAGTTCCGGATCCTGATCCAGGGAGTGTCGCGCTGGTGGTGGCTGGGGGCACTGCTGATCACGGTGCTCGGCCTCACCCTGCCCTTCGACGGGGTGATCCTGGCTATCCTGCCGCTGAGCTGGGTCTGGCCGATGCTGGTCTGGTCCCGCCTGGGCACGCAGCGGTACGAGTACGGCGTGGACGCGATCCTCGGGGCGTACCCGTGGGCGCGGCGGAGGCTACTCGCCGAGTGGGCTGCCGGTGTGGTGCTCACCGCCTTGGTCGGCATCGCCCCGGCCATACGGATGCTGGCCGCGGCGGACGCGCCCGGCCTGGCCGCCTGGGCCGCCGGCGCGCTCTTCATTCCGTCGCTGGCACTGGCCCTGGGCGTGCTGAGCCGTACCCACCGGTTGTTCCAGGCGATCTTCGTGATGTGGTGGTACGCCGCGATCAACGACATCGCGTTCCTGGACTTCATGGGCACCGCCCGCGTCGACGGCGTTCCGGCCGGGCCGAATCCCGCGCTGTTCGTCGGCGCCGCCGTGGTCCTGGTCGGTCTCGCTCTCGTGGTCGGCAGTGCTCGCCGTAACGCGCGTACATGATCGGAGCCCATAGCACCCGGCCAGGCTGGTCTATGCGATAAGAAGATCGTCGAGAGTGTCGCCGATCGTGGCGAGGGCTTGCCGGTAATTCACAATCGCGGACTCGTTCGGTGTGGGGGCGGCGGCGAGCTTGTCCCGGGCATCAGCGACCATGGCCGCCCAGGCGGCGTTGTCGAGCATGCCGGTGGTGTCGAGGAAGGCCAGAATCCGGGCGCCGTCGGCGAAACGTGCCACTGCCGGCATCATCGTGACGAAGCCGACCAGGACAGCGCAGGCCGCGTGCATGTTGTCGACCTCGAGCAGTTCTTCGACGTGGGCACGGAGTAGCTGATAGGCGGCTCTGCGGTCGCCGCGCTGGAACAGCGCCTGGGCACGCACGGACTGGTTCGGCGAGTGGGTGCGTGCCGGCAGCGGCACGTCAATCGCCTGGTCGAACAACTGGTCGGCGACGGCCCGTTGACCTTGGAAGGCGGCGGAGAAGCCAAGCAGCATCAGCGTCCAGTGCAACAAGGTCGGCGGGCCGTGGCTGCGGAACCGGTCGACGAGCTGGGTGAGCTGGGCCTCTCCGCGTGCGTACTGTCCCTGAAAGACCAACGCTGCGCCGAGGTCGACCTCGACCTGCGCGGCGAGATCGCCGGCGCCGAGCTGGCGCAGCTCGGCCAGCGCTGGCGGCGCCGTGTGTATCTGAGTTGCGTAGTCGTCGTGGACGTTGGCCCGCAGGTGCCGGGCTACCGGGTCGTCCTGATCGCAGTGCTGCCGGACCAGGGTGTCGAACCCGGCTGGGTCCTGACGGACGTGATAGCGGGACGCGGCAGCGATCAGGCTGGCCACGACCCGCGGCCGGTCCTCGGCCGGCGCCTGTTCGAGGAGGCGCTGCGCCCACTGCCCGATCTCGTGCCGGTGCCGCCGGGCGGCCTCGGTGCAGATCGGCCGGAACAGGTCATGGGCGAGGCGGTAGTCGCCGCCGGTAAAGGCCCGGTCAACCGCTACCCGCAGGTTGGGCCACAGCTCGTCCAGCCGGGCGACCCCCTGGACTTCGGCGGGTCCGCCGAGCTGATCGTGCAGCGAGGTCACCCGTTCCCGTACGTATCGGGTGTGCGCGGCCTGGACGGGTGCGGCCGCCGGTCCCGCGGCGAGGTGTTCGGCGGCGAACTGGCGGACTGGTTCCAGCAACCGGAACTGCTGGCCGAACGGGCCGGGTTCGGCGGCCACCATCGAGCGCTGCACGAGGGTGTGCAGCACGTCGTTGACATCCAGGCCGCTGCCGGCCGCAATGGCCGCGGCTCCGGCCCGGTCGACTGGGCCGGTGCACACCGACAGCCGTTGCAGCAGGTCCTGTTCGGCCGCGGTGAGCAGTCGGTAGGACCATTGGATCGTGGCCCGCATGGTGCGATGCCGGTCCGCTCCGGTCCGCCGCCCGCCGACCAGCAAACCGAGCTGATCGTCGATACGCTCGCGGATCTCCTGCGGGGTGTGACTGACGGTTTGGGCGGCGGCCAGCTCGATGGCGAGGGGAAGCCCGTCGAGGTAGCGGCAGATCTCCTCGATCACCTCCCGTGCGGCACCCGTCGGGCCGGCGACGGTCAGCGCGTTCGCGCGTTCGGTGAACAGGTCGGCGCCGGCCCCGGCCGCGGGCAACGGCGGTACGGCGACCAGCCGTTCGTGACCGTGGCTGAGGCCGAGCGGTTCCCGCGCGGTGGCCAACACCCGCACCTGCGGGCAGCCGTCGGCGACGGCCTGGGCCAGGCGGGCTGCGCCCTCCACGACGTGTTCGCAGTTGTCGAGCACAAGCAGTGCCCGGAGTGAGCTCAGGGCCAGCACAATGGACTCACTCAGCGACCGGCCTGGGCCCTCCTCGGCGCGTACCGCCGCGGCGACGGCCTGGGGGACGTCCTGGTCGGTCGTGATCTCGGTCAGGTCGACCAGCCAGGCGCCGTGCTCCAGCCGGGCCCGTTGGGCGGCCGCGAGAGCGAGCGCGGTCTTGCCGATGCCGCCCGGCCCGACCAGGGTGACCACCGGGCTCTCCGCCAACGCCCGGCCGATGCGGTCGAGGTCGCCGTCGCGGCCGATCAGGCGCACGGCACGCCGGGGCAGCCGGTCTACCGGCTCGGACCGCTGCTCGCCGCCGATGCGGTGGTCCTGGCCGAGGATCGCCAACTCCAGGCGGCGCAGTCGCGGCCCGGGCTCCACGCCCAGGTGCTCGATCAGCCGCTGCCGGGCAGTGCGATACGCGGCCAGCGCGTCAGCCTGCCGACCCACCCGGTACAGCGCCGTCATCAGCAGCGCCCAGATGCCCTCACGGTACGGATACCGCACGCTCAGCTCGGTCAGCGGACCCACGGTCGCTGCGGCGTCAGCGTCCACCCGGGCGGCGAGGTCGGCCTCGACCGCGCCGAGCCACCGCTCGACCAGACCGTCCACGGCCGCGGCCAGGCCGGGCACCGGCACCCCGGCCAGCGGATCGCCGGTCCACTCGGCGAGCGCCCCGGCGAGATCGCCGGCCTCGACCCGCCGGCCGAACCGGATCACATCGACCGCATCGGCGGGCACATCGAGACGGTACGCGGCACCCGAGCGCACAATCCGCGTGGCGCCCAGACCGCCCCGCAGCCGAGCGATGTACGACTGCAGGGTTCGGACGGCAGTACGGGGTGGTTGCTCGCCCCACAGCAGATCGATCAGCCGCCAGTCCGGAACCGCCGTGCCGGGCTGCAACGCCAGGGCCGCCAGCAGCGCACGGCACTTACCCGCCCCGATGTCGACGACGGCACCGTTCCCGTCCACCACCTCGACTCCACCGAGCAACCGTATGCGTACCGCCGGACCTGCCATAGCCACTCCCGCGTCCGATAACCCGCCCCGACCCGCAGCTCAACATCTTCTCAACGCCCGTACAACGCCGACCCAACGTAGGTCCGCCACGATCGGGCCACCTCGATCGCGGGAGGCAGGTCGCCGCCCGCCGCTCGAACCCGCCGCAGCCCGACCCCGGGTTGCCACGATACTGCTGGAGGAACGATGTCCGAACGGTCCGCCGCCCGCCTCGCCGGTGCCCTCTTCCTACTGGTCATCGCGGTCGTCCTGGCCAGTTCGGCTGCCGGCAGCGGCGCCGGCGGCATCGCGGAACGGCTCGACGACATCGCCACAGACCCGTCCGGGCTACGGCTCAGCATCGTGCTGCTGGCCGTCGCCGGCGTCGCCACGCTGGGTCTGGCCGCCATGCTGCACGCCATCACCCGGCGACAGGACCCGTCCCTGGCCGCTTTCGCCCTGGCCTGCCGAGCGGTGGAGTCGGGACTCTACGCAGTACAGATCCTCGGTGCCATGCTGCTCCTGTCGCTCAGCCGGCAACAAACGGACACTGCCCGGGAACTGGGCGCGGCGACGGTCGACATCGCTGCGTGGAGCACGAACGTCGGCGCCTGCTTCTTCGCCGTCGGTAGTGCCGTTTACGCCTACCTACTGCTGCGGTCCCGCGCGATCCCCCGACCGCTGGCCAGCCTCGGCCTGCTCGCATCGCTGCTGCTCGCCGTCAGCGTCCCCGTGCAAAGCGCCGCCGGCTCCGTCACCGCCGAGGGCGCCGGCTTCCTGCTGTGGCTGCCGATGCTCGCCTTCGAAATCACCGCCGGCGGGTGGCTGCTCATCAAGGGCATCCGGTCCACGGATCCCGTCCGCTCTTCTCTCGCTGGCGCGAAGGAGAGCGACAAGGTGAGGGTGGCATAACGAAGCAGACCAACTCGGACGCCGGCATCCGACGGCTCACCCCCGCACGTCCTCGCTGAGCTCCACCCGCTCCTGGTGAATGTGCCCGGCGCCCCGCGCCTGCCTACCGCCGGGCACGACACCGCCCGACCCGGCACCGCCGGGCACAACACCGGAGGGCCCGTCGCCGCCGGGTCGGGCGTCCTCCGGCTCCTGTCCGAGCAGCCGCGGGTACCTTCGATCGTCATAAGCCGGCTGCGTTGAGGATCTGACACATCCCCTGGACCGGCAGCGCCTCGTTCGCCGCCGCATTCGCGACAACGTCGGCGTCCTCGTCGGCTAACAGGACAGTTAACAGTTCCTCATCCAGCCCGGAGTGCCCCGCCGCTGTCCGGCGTACCTGCACGTCCGGATCGGCGGCGAGACGCACGAGCAGTGGTCGCGGTAGGCCCGCGTCATGCAGCACCAACCTCCGGACCCGAGGATCTGCGGCATTGACGAAGCCCGGCAGCGCCTCACGGGGAAAGTTGGGGTGCGCAACCAGGCCGGGGCGAAACGGGCCGCCGTCGCCGGACTCGCGGACAAACCGCTCCAGGACCGCCGGGGATACATCCGGACGCATCGCGGCATATCGGCCCACCCGCCAGTCGGGGTCGACATCGAGTCGCTGCCATGCCTCTGGCGGCAGGTCCCGGCTTCGTGCGAGGGCGCGGCGGAAAGCCACGTGCGGGGACTCTAGGTACATCAACCGTGCCGGCAGTGGCTCTTCGCACACCCAGTCGGGCTCGAGGAAGTTCCATTCCAGCGCCACCACGGCCTCGATGCTGCCGGCCTTCACCTCTTCGGCCAGCTGCGCGTAGAGCCGGTCCCGAGTCTGTGTATCGACGAGCCGGTGCTGGGCAATGATGGCCCGCACCACGGGATCCGGGTCGGACACCAGCCGTGCGACCGCCTCGACCGGCAGCGTGGGGTTCCGTGCTGCGGCCTCGCGGACCTCGTCGTCCCGGGCGGCGGCCAGATTCATGCCGTCAAGATGCAACACTGCCGAGGGATCGCGGTGTGCCAAGATTTCGATCGCCGCCGGGTCCGGCAGAGTCTCGCGCCGGCGCGATATCTCACGAGCCGCACGGGCATGGCGAGCCAACCGGACGAGAACACCCTGCGACGCCCTGGGGTTGCGCGCCAACCCGAGCAGCCTTGCCATCGCCTGGTCAGTCACGCCTCACGCTCGAGGTGGATGCGGAGGCGGCCACGACCGGGCCGGTGCCGGGGATCGGAGCTGACCGGGGCCGGAGGCGACGGTGCCCGAGAACAGCCGCGACTGCCCCGATGAAGCCACCAGCCACCGCGAGCAGGAACGCGGCGGTGCTGTCGGACGCGTCCACGGCCTGACCGCCGACAGCAGCTCCGGCGGCCAAGCCGACCGCCACCGCGCTGGACAGCCAGGCGAACCCCTCAGTCAACGCGGCGCGCGGCACCAATGACGCGGCCAGCGAACTTCCAGCGATAAGAATCGGTGACACGGCTACACCGGCGAGCGCGACACCGACGGCCAACACCGGCACGGTGTCCGCGAACACCATCGGCACGGCGACCACACACAGCGCGGCGGCCGATCCCACGAGGCGTTGCCGGGACGTGATCCGGTCGATCGGCACCGGCCCGTACACCAGCCCGGCGACAAGGCTGCCGACCGCGAACAGCGCGAGCAGCACGCCCGCGACACCGGTGGCGCCGCGCTCGGTACTGAACGACACCACAGCGACGTCGACCGCACCGAGAAACACCCCGAGACCGACATAGACGGTGAGCAGGACCCCCATGCCCCGGGCCCGGACCGCACTCGCCCGCCGCTGCTGGGGCGCCCGCGGCGGTTCGGTGCGCCGCTGGACAGCGAGCGCAAGCGAGCCGAGCACGGTGAGCACCAGGGCGCACAGCAGCCCGGCCGCCGGGAACCAGCCCACCGCCAGGGCGGTGACCAACACCGGACCGGCCACATAGATGACCTCGTCGAGGATGGATTCGAAAGCGTACGCCGTCGGCACCCGGGCCGAATCGACGAGCACCGTCCACCGGGCCCGGACCAGCGAGCCGAGCGGCAGGGCCGACGCCCCGACGAGCGCGGCGGAGCCGATCAACGTCCACGCCGGCGCGGACCGGCCGGCCAGGATTACAAGCGCCACCACCCCGAAGGCGTGTACGAGCACCGAGACGGCGATGACGATCCGCTGCCCGAACTGGTCGGCGGCCCGCCCCAACGCCGGGGCGGCAACCGCCTGCGCCAGGGTGAGTGCGGCGGTGACCACGCCGGCGAGGCCGTACGAGTCGGTCTGAATGGAGATCATGAGCAGGCAGCCGAGGCTGCGCATCGACATGGGCAGCCGACCGACGAAGCCGGCGGACACGAAGAGGGCGGCACCGGGCGTGCCGAGTAGCTCACGGTACGCGCGCAAAGCTAACTACCTTTCCTCAGTATCGCCAGCAAACCCGTCAACAGCATCGCAATTCGGCGCTCGCTTCGTCGTCGCCCGCAAGCTCGGGCGGGCCTGAGTGATGAGCCGCGGCGCCGACGAGCCGGCTCAGCCGATCGTCCCGCCGTCGGCGCGGAATCAGGGCGTGAGCCGGTTCGGTCCCCGGAACAGGAACATAGCGTCCCGGATGCTCTCCAGCCCGAGCAGCACCATCAGGATCCGGTTGATCCCGGCGCCGAAGCCACCGTGTGGTGGAGTGCCGAACCGGAAGCAGTCGGTGTACGACGTGAGCGCTTCGAGTCCCAGCCCTTTCTCCTCGGCCTGCTCGAGCAGCACATCGTGCCGGTGCTCACGCTGGGCACCCGTGGTGATCTCCAGCCCCTTCCAGAGCAGGTCGAAGCTGGCCGTCACGTCGGGGTTGTCTGCGGGGCGCAGGTGGTAGAACGGGCGTACCGCCACCGGGAACTCGGTGACGAACACGAATTCACTGCCGTGCTCCTCGGCGGCGATTGCCGAGATCATCCGCTCGCCTTCGGGGTCCAGGTCCGCCTTGACTCCCTCAGGGTCCCAACCATGGGACCGCAGCAGGCTGATCGCCTCCGCCATGGTGTACCGGGGAAACGGGGTCGCCGGCACGGTGACCTCGACGCCGAAAGTCTCCCGGGTGGTCTCGCCGTGCCGCTCCTTGATGCGGCGCAGCATGTGGGTGAGCATCCGCTCCTCGAAGCGCATCACATCGTTGACGTCGTCGATCCAGGCGATCTCGACGTCCAGCCCGGTGAACTCCGTGGCGTGCCGAGAGGTGAAGGACGGCTCAGCGCGAAACACCGGACCGATCTCGAACACCTTGTCGATGCCGCCGGCGATCGCCATCTGCTTGTAGAACTGCGGGGACTGCGCAAGGTATGCGGTGTGCTCGAAGTACCTCACCGCAAACACCTCGGAGCCGGACTCGGACGCCGTGGCCATCAGCTTCGGGGTGTGCAACTCGGTGCAGCCCTCGGCATACGCGAACTCCCGCAGCGCCTCCTCCAGCGTCGTCTGCACCGCGAAGGTGAGCTGGCGCTCCGGCTGGCGTACGTCCAGGAACCGCCAGTCGAGCCGCTGGTCGATGCCGGTTTGCCGGTCGATCGGGAGCGCCTCGGAGCGGGACACCACCTCGATCGCGGTAGGCCGGATCTCCAGGCCGCCGAGCTTGACGTTGGATGCCGAGATCACCACGCCGGTGACTTTGACGGCGGACTCCGGGGGTATCCCGTGCTCGATCAGCTGCTCCAGCTCACCCGGCTCCTCGGTACGCTTGTTCGTGATCTGCACCAGCCCGGTGTGATCGCGTAGGATCACGAACTGGATCTTGCGCTGCAACCGCAGGGCGTTCACCCAGCCGTAGACGGTCACCTCCTGACCGACGGCTGCGGCGAGTTCACGGATAAGCGTCCTGGAAACCACAGGTCCCTCACCTCTCAGCAGGTACTCGAAGGTGGCCGCCCAGGAGTCTAGGTATCCACTGTCTACCGTCGAAGGTATTTTCGCCGCCGAGGGGGCCCGTACCCCGCCGGCATCGGTGGCACTTTCACACCGGCTGTGACTCACGCCCGGACCGCCGGCGGTGCCGGACCAGGCGGGTCCAGGTCCAGATCGAGTCGACCAGGAAGATGATCAGCCAGATCCTGCTGGCGCCCAGCTGCCACGGCGCGTCGCCAAGGTCGCCGTTGAGGGCCTCCAGCAGGGTGTACCGGCCGCTCGCGACCGCGGCGAGCCAGGAGTGGCCGAGTGCCGCGAAGGCCACCTGCCCGGCGATGAACACGGCCGCCCGGACGGTCCAGCGACGCCGCAACTCGACCGGCGAGTGGCGACGCTGCAGTGGCGGTGCCGGTGGCACTGTCTCCGCCGCCGGCGTCGCCACCGGGTCCGCAGCACCCGACGGCTGGGGCGGTGGCCGGTCCGGTACACCGACGCGGCGCAGTGCGGCCGGGACGAGCGCCGCTCCCGCCACGAGCACGCCGGCCGCGCCGACGCAGGCCCCGCGCCACCCACCACTCTGGTAGAGCGCGCCGGCACTCAGCGGGCCGAGGACCGCGCCGAGCAGGGTCGCGCTCTGGTAGATACCCATGCCGCGCCCGAGGCTGCCGTCGGAAGCCTCTGCGGCGACGGTCTGCTCCACCGGGATCGCCGCGGCCAGGCAGGCGGCGGAGACCGCCCACAGTGCCCCGATGATCACCGGGTTGGCCGCGAAGGCCAGCCCGACGGCGACGACGGCGCTCGCGATCAGCGAGGAGGTCAGGGTTGCCGCGCGTCCGATCCGCCGTACGACTGCGTACAGGCGCAGCGGCAGCGTGGTGAGGATGACGAAGCCGGGCAGGAACACCAGGGCTATCTGGCCGACGGTGAGACCAAAGCCCCGCTGTAGATGCAACAAGAGCAGCAGGGATACTCCGAACTCTACGGTGGCGGTGACCGCCACCACCACGAGTAATGGGCGTAGCCGGCGGGCGACCTGACGCAGGTCGGCCTGCGCGCGCGACTGCCCGCCGGCCGGTGTCGAGCTGGACAGGAGCAGCACCGCGGCGAGCAGGCAGGCAATCCCGGCGGTGGCGAAGACCAGCTGGTACCGGTCGTTGTCGAGGAGGGTCAGCGCGACGAGGAAGCCGATCCAGATGCCGGTTCCCTCGGCGGACAACAGCCGGCTGTAGATCGCCGCGTCGTCGCGCAGATGCTCACCAACGCGCGCCCGCAGCGCCACCCAGAACAGCGCCCCACCGATTCCGCCGCAGACAGCAGCGCCGAACGCCAGACCAAGGTCGTTGGCGAGCGCATATCCAAAAGGGGATAGTCCGAACAGCACAGCCCCGGCCGCGGCTACCCGCGTCCGGTCGAAGCGGTCGGCCAGGACCCCGGCGACCGGCCGACACAGCAGGGACAGCAACGCCTCGGTCGCGGCCAACGCGCCGACCTGACCGGCCGTCGCGCCGATGGCCGCACCGGCCCACAGCGGCAGAAGGAAGTCCAGCACCTCGGCCGGCCCCCGCGCCAATGCCGCCGCAGCCAGCACCCGAAGACCGCGACGGTGGCCTGCGGTCTGGGCCGGGGACATGGACGCTTCCTACCAGGAATGCGACAACTGCAACAAGCCCCTACCCCTCATGAGCCACCAGATCGAGATACCTGACAGCCACGTGCGCCTCGGCTGAAATCAACTGCTGAACCAGACCCTTCTCCCGGTCCGACAGTCCCTCGACAAGATCGCTCGGGAAGACGGCTTCGAGGATCACCTCGAGATGTTGGGACCGGATGTCATCCGCCTGGTCTCGGCCTGCAGTAAATTGGCGACGCTCGCTACCCTGCGAGAGGTCGCAGCCGATCCGGAATCGGTCACGCTGATGGATCGTTACACGTACTGCCAGTACGCAGCGGTTCGGTTGCAGCAGGCCACCAACGAGGATTTCCTCCGACGCCTCAACCGCGCGCTCCCCACTCCCGACCTGACCGTCTTCCTCGACGTCGATCCAGCCGGCGCTCAACGGCGTATCGAACGTCGCGGCATCGATCGGGAGAGCATCGACTTTCTCGCCAGCTATCGGCGTGCCTACCTGTCCCTGCCAGAGTTCGACAGCTTCGTCGTCGTGGACGGCAACGGTGGACGGGAGGCCGTGCAGCGGGCTCTGCGTGAGGTCGTCGCCAGCGCCCTCGACCTTCGGGTGTCCCTTCCCCGGACGCCATCCGTTTCGGCCGCGGACGCTGGCCGTTGATGTGGTTGCGAATCCGTGGAGGTGAATCTTGCCAGCGCGCGGAACATCAGCTAGCCCCTGGGACAGCTGGCATCGTCGCCGCTGCGCTGCTGGCACATCGTTGGTGCTGGAGGTGAAGGCGAGGGCGGGTTGAGGTCTCGGTACGCCTCAGCGGCCACCGGCACCGCGAGGAGGCAGAGACCAAACGCGATCACCAGGTAGACAGCGGCAGTCCTGCGGAGTCGCCCGCAGACGGCCACGACGGCGATCACCACCGGGCCAGCCACCACCTCGGCCGCCGTGTCGTTCCGCCCCACCCTGTCGTGATACGCGACCAGGCCAGGGGCCGAGGAGTTCCTGACCGAACGAACTCAGCCGGGTGCGTCCGGCCGGGGCAACCCGAGCACCGTCGCCATCCACGGCAACGCTACCCGCAACTGACGCAGCTGGAACTCGCGAACCAGCGGCAGCTTCGGCAGGAGGGGCAGGCCGGCACGGCTGGCGAAGAATCCGGTGACGAGCGTGACCACCGTCGGGTCAGGGTCGGTGAGCACCTCCGAGGGCTGCGGCCCACCTTCGAGGGCGAGACTCGGCAGCCAGAAGGCGAGATCGAACTGCGGATTGCCGAGGGCCGCGTGGTTCCAGTCGAACAAGACCGGCTGGTTACCGCGGAAACAGAGGTTGTCGCTGCGGACGTCGAGATGGACTATCGAGTCCCCGTCCATGCCGGCGAAGTCGGCGGCGTCGAGAATGATCGGCAGACACTGGTGCAACCACTGCGGGGTACAGAGACCCAACGCCAGGAACTGCGCTGGATTCTGGACGATCTCGGGCCAGCCACCCTGGCCGTACCAGGTCCGTGAAGCAGGGAGCAGGCCGTCGGTGGCGGGCTGGGCCGCGATCTCGCGCAACGTGTCCTGTACCGCCCGCAGCTGCTCCGAGGACCAGGGTGGGGGCCAGGTCGAGGTGGAGAGATCCTCCAGCACGAGCACGGGTAACTCCCCGTCGTCATGCCAACCGATCAGCTCCGGCATGAACGGCCCGTGGAGCTGTTCGTAGACCTGGTGCTCACGGCGCAGCCAGACCGCACCCGGCTCGTCGTCGGCGTGCTTGGCGAAGACCGTCCGGCTGTCGTCCAAGCGTACGAGCCACCGCCGGTTGTTCGCATATCCCTGGCGGACGGGTACCGCGTGCACCACCTGGTGGCCGGTTGCGCGCGCGATCCGCTCCGCCTCGTCTCCGGCCAGCACCGCGTCTGCCTGCACCGGGCCAAGGTAGCAGCCGGTCAACCGATTCGGGTTGCAGTTTCAGCACCGCAGGCAGCAATGGACTACCCGGTCAAGGTCCCACCTATATGGACGCGTTTACACCCGCCCGAACCACCTTCTGCATTGGTGGCGAGGAGTGTCAGGAGTCTGCCACTGTTGGCGCCTCCTGCTCTTGGGGAGGTGACGCCGTGTCGGAAACATGAAGCATCGTGGTCAGCAGAAGCGCGGCGAGGCTGGTACCGGCTGCGGCGAGGATCAGCGGGATGGTTACTCCCCAGCGCTCCAGCAGCGCACCGCCAACTGCGTACCCCGCCGGGCCGGCGAGTAGGTTCGCGTCATCACGAAAGCAATCACTTTGGCCCGAATGCGGTCGGGGGAACGCGTAAGGATGATCGTGATCACCGGGGCGTTGAGCATGGGGGTAAAGACGCCGGCCAGGACCAGGACCAGGATGCTCTGCCAGGCGGTGAGCGGCAGGGGCAACAGCCACAGCGGCGCGGCTACGGCCACGGCCGCCCAGTGCACCCAACTTCAGTGGCGGAAGACGCGACGCCAGCCGCATGACCACGAAGACACCGATCAGAGCACCGGCACCCCAGCCGCCGATCAGCGCACCAGCCACGGCCGAGTTGGCCTGAAAGCGTTCCACGGTCAGGACCGGCAGGGTCACCACCAGGATGGGGA
Organism: Salinispora cortesiana; assembly: GCF_000484695.1. Taxonomy (GTDB): domain Bacteria; phylum Actinomycetota; class Actinomycetes; order Mycobacteriales; family Micromonosporaceae; genus Micromonospora; species Micromonospora cortesiana. The sequence goes on from NZ_AXVR01000036.1 coordinate 25,645, forward strand.
AGAAGGTACCGAACGCGAGAGCCGCCGCCGTTACGCGTCGTAGCAGCGGGTGCGTGAGCACAAACCGGGCGCCTTCGAAGGTGCCACCTTGTGGCGCTGCCGCGGCAGCGACTGATCTCCTGGATCGGGGAAGAGCGAGCATCAGGATGGCGATCGACAGCGCGTAGGTCGCCGCGTCAAACCAGAGAACGTTGAGCTCGCCGATCTGAGTGATCAGCAGACCGGCGATGGCGGGACCCAGAAGCTGTGCCGTCCGGGTGCCGCCCTCAATCAGCGCATTGCCCTTGGTCATCAGGGCTTGGTCGTCGCCGAAGGCCTCGGGCAGGATCAGACGCTGCGCCGAAAGGTACGGCGCGGTGCAGGAGCCGAGCGCGAAGACGACCGCCAGCAGCACCGGAAGCGACAGCAGCCCAAGCAGGTGCAGGATTGGGATGAGCAGGACCAACGCTCCTCGTACGGCGTCCGCCAGGAGCATCGTGGCGCGCACCCCGATGCGCTGCACCACAAGGGCCGCACGATTCCCAGCATCGTCTTGTTGAGGAGCCGCTTCGGGGCGCTGTCGGACGGGGTGGCCGTCTCGACGGCTTCGGCCTCGGTCACCTTGGTCCCCTCGTCGCTGCGCGGGCCGCGGCAACGTGAGTCAACTGCCATGACGCTGGATCGCGGCTACTGTCCGGAATGGCGCGAAGTAGCGAAGCATAGACGTCCCCCACTCCACACACAAGGGAGCAGCGAAGAGCCGATCACGCTCCGCAGCCGGAAGGACCGAGGCAATCACCCGGAACGCCTACGCTGCGCCTTTTGTAATTCTATGTGTGCAATAACCCATTTATCCTTGTGACTCCGTTCGCTAGCCCTGCCACCGACCGGGAGTCAGCAGGCTGGATAGTGCATCCTGCAGGTGGGTGTGCAGGAAGGGTTGATCGTGAATTCGGGTCAGGTGAACGCGGCCAACACGCGTACCGCGACGGTCACTTCGGTACTGGATGGCGCCACCGGCTGGGAACCCCTCGCCGGCGGGCTCGCCCACCACGTGCAGCGAGTCCGGCTCGCCGATGGCCGGCCGGCAGTGGTCAAGCAGACCCCGGCATCCTCGCAGAGCCCGCCCGGCATGTTCGCGCTGGAAGCCGCGGGGCTGCGCGCCCTCAGCGAGCTCGGTGGCGTCCACACACCCGAGGTCTACGAGGTGACCGAGCACCATCTCGTCCTCGCCGCCCTGGCTCCCCGCCCCGACACCGACCAATACTGGGAGGAGGCCGGCCGCGCAATCGCCCGGCTGCACTCTGTTGCGGGCAGCACCTTCGGCTGGCCCGAGGACGGCTGGCTCGGCCTGCTGCCCCAACACAACAAGCAGACCAGCAACGGCCACGAGTTCTTCGCCACCCACCGGCTACTGCGCTACGCGACCGAGCCGAAGGTCCAACAGGTCCTGGACCCCACCGACCTGACCCGGCTGGAGCGCATCTGCGAACGGCTACCCGACCTGCTCCCACCCGCCCCCGCCGTGCTCACCCACGGCGACCTCTGGCGCAACAACCTCATCGCCACCGACCAGGGCACCCCCGTGTTCATCGACCCCGCGGTGCACTGGAACTGGGCCGAAGCCGACCTCAGCATGATCTACAGCGTTGACCGCCCGCCCGAGCCCTTCTTCGCCGCCTACGAGGAAGCCGCCGCTCCCCAGCCCGGCTGGCGTGACCGGATGGACCTGCTCAACCTCCGCGAACAGCTCAGCGTCCTCGCCCACTTCGGCTCCGACCTCCCGGACTGGATCCGCGACACCAAGACCGTGCTGCGCAAATACAGCTGAACGGCGGGGCTTCAGTCGGCACCGGGCGCTGCAGCAGCCAGCCGGAACCACCTGGCACCTGGTCCGGCCGGAGGCTGGAGGAGCGCCGCGAACTGCCGTAGCTTGTCCTCATCGGGCAGGGAGGCGCCATGTTTGCCGAGCACGTGCGGGACCCTGCAGCAACCGCCGTGATCTTCGGCTTCTTCGCTTCGAGCTGGTTCGGCTGGGCGCAGGAGTCGCCTCCTGGCAGGTGGCGCGGGCTCCTCGCCGCCGGCTCGGTGACCGGCCTACTCACCGCGATCGCCGGTGCTCTGCTGACCTGGCGGCTCTGGCACAACGACACCGCCTTCGACGAGGCCACCAGCCGCGCGTTCGGGGTCGTGGTCGCCATCGAGTTCGGGGCCGCGGCTCTCGGGTCGGTCCTACTCGCGCTCCGCGGCCGACGGGACCTGATCTCGATGTGGGTCGCCTTCGTCGTCGGTGCCCACCTCTTCCCGGTCGCCGCGCTGATCGGCTATCCGATGATCCACGTGGTCGCCGTTCTCATCACGGCCGTCTCGGTCGCCGCGCTCCCGGTCGCCCGAGCCCGGAAGCTGTCGGTGAGCGCAGTCGTCGGCGCGCCAACCGGGCTGGTCCTGCTCGCCGCTGCGCTCTTCTCTGTTGTCTCCGCAGCCATCGTCGGTTTCTGAATCCCTGCACTGCTGGAAGCGGCAGATTTTGCTTGCCGCAGTCGTGTGGTTGTCCGCTACGTTGCCCCACGTGACTGTCGAGGTCCCCTACCGCCCGCTTCCCCCCAACCAGTCGAACGTCCGGTACGCGCATGGCCCGGACTCGGGCCCGCAGCAGGGTGTGCCCGCAGGCGAAACCATCGAGTTCGACTGGCGCGAAAGCCGTGCCTACCCGGGGACATCTCGCAGGTTCTGGGTTCACCTTCCGGCGCAGTACGACCCGGCAGAGCCAGCGGCGCTGATCGTATTTCAGGATGGAAGGTTGTATCTGGACGCGGAGGGGGAAGTCCGGGGCGGAACCGTTCTGGACAATCTCATCCACCGGGGAGAAATTCCGGTAACCATTGGCCTGTTCGTGGACCCGGGCATCTTCGAGGGGGCCGAGAATCCGAAAGACCGCAACATCGAGTACGACGCCTTCGACGATCGCTACGTCAACTTCCTCCTAAACGAGATCATCCCTCAGGTCACCGACCGCTACGCAGTTACCGAGGACCCTGAGCTGTGGGGCATCTGTGGTGGTAGCAGTGGCGGCAACTGCGCCTTTACCGCGGCGTGGCTCCGCCCGGACAAGTTCCGTCGGGTCATCGGCTGCCTGTCCAGCTTTGCGCAGATGCCCGGCGGTAATCCATACCCCGAACTGATTCCCCGCGTTCCCCGCAAGCCGCTCCGTATCTTCCTGCAGGCCGGCCATCGAGACCTGCACTGGAACGAGCCCGAGCAAAACTGGCTGGCAAACAACCTCCGAGTCGCAGCCGCCCTGGCGGAAGCGGGCTACGACTTCCGTCTGGTACTGGGCGATGGTGGCCACAGCCCAAATCATGGCGGCACCCTTATCCCCGACGCTCTGCGGTGGCTGTGGCGGCCCAGCCGATAGCCGGCGAGCGATGCTTCGCACCTTGGCTCAGAGAACACTCTCCCGGCGCGAACGGAGGCCAGCGTATATATTTAGCCACGCTGTTATGACGAGTGGGGGTACGTCGGTGAGTGACCAGCGTCAGCAGGGCTACAAGTTGAACCGGCTGCACCACACGCAGTTGGCCATCCCGCCGAAGTCGGAGCCGACCGTGCGAGAGTTCTACGGCGGCGTACTCGGCATGGCCGAGATAGACAAGCCGCCAGCTCTCGCCGCGCGCGGTGGTTGCTGGTTTCGCTCCGGCGGGCTCGAGATCCACCTCGGCGTAGAGCAGAACTTCCGGCCGGCCCGCAAGGCGCACCCGGGAATCCTGGTGGATGACATCGACGCTCTGGCCAAGCACCTCGGCGAGCACGGGATCGAGGTCGACTGGGACGACAACTTCCCCGGGCACCGTCGGATCTACGCCCACGACCCGCTGGGCAACCGACTGGAGTTCCTGGAGCCGCAACAACCAGCCTGACCTGGAGCCGCAACAACTGGCCTGACCTGGAGCCGCAACAACTGGCCTGACCTGGAGCTGGAGCAGCCGGCCTAACCTGGTCCGGCGAGGCGCGCCCAGTCGGTGATGAGCGTGACCATGCCTGCTACTCGCTCGACCACCAACTCGGCGGCCTCGTCCTTGCTGTAGTTCGACGACCCAAGGTCGTTGCTGACTGTCCGGCCGAGGACGGCCGGGCCAAACCAGCTGAACTTCGCGGCGTCACACGCGCCGACGGCGACCCGAACCGCGTCCTCGGAGCCGGCCCAGCCACCGTCCCGCAAGCCCTTGAGGTAGCCGTCGAGACAGCTCGCCGCGATCTCCGGCAGCAGGTCCGGATCCATCAGGCCGTGGGCGACCATTCGAAACCACCGGCGCCGCAGACGTGGTCCAGCCAAAGTTCGACCATGCCGTCAGCACGTACGGTGGTCTCCAGCAACTCCGGCCCACTGATGCCGGCCTCGGCGTAGGCAGTCGAGGTCAAGCCTTCCGCGTAGGCCAGTGACTCCCGCCGCCAGTAGTTCCAGTGCGCCGGCTCGGCGGAGGTCGGCCAGTAGCCGCTGTACCCGGGCGTCCCGGGCTGGTAGATCTTCAACACCGCTTGACCAGGCGTCCCCCGCACACGCCAGATCCCGTAGGTCGCGGCATTTCCCTTGTTGTGCCGCAGCTCCTCGAGTTCGAGCACCGGCAGGCCGACCCGGTCGGGAACGTGGTGGACAGCGACCGACTCACCCTCGCCGATTTCCAACATTCGTCCAGAGCATGCGGCATGACTCAAGTGGTTGACGAGGACGGAGCGGCCCGTTGGAGCGAGGTGACCAGCACCAGCTACGACACCGAATCGCTCGAGGACGTGCCATACGTGACGCTCAGCTCCGGCGGCCACCCGGTGGCGGGAGTCTTCGCCGGCGCTGAGCAGCGCCCTTACGAAGGGCACGAGGCGTGGCTGGCGTACTTCAGGTCCCGATTCGGTGCCACTTTCGTGGCCATCGAACATCGCGGCCAGTCCCGCCTCGGGCACACGACATAGGCCCAGCGCCTCAAGGAAAGCACGAGCCCTGGGGCAGCCGGAGGACTAGTATCATCGACCTACGACATAGCCCCATAATGACGCGGGAGCAGCAACCGGGACCTTGCGCACGGTAGGGGCTTGAACGCGAGAGGAATGGGAACCCGATGAGTCAAGCCAGGGTAGGCACAATCGCGGGCTTCGACCTGACCGTCCAGGACGCGGACCGCATACGCGACTTCTATGCAGACGTGGTCGGCTGGAAGCCAGAGCCGCTAAGCATGGGCGACTACGACGACTACGTGATGCTCGCACCGGACGGTAGCCCGGTCGCAGGCATTTGCCACGCCAGGAGCGGCAACGCCGACCTGCCGCCACAGTGGATCACCTACATCGCGGTCAGCGACCTTTCCGAAAGCCTGACGCGGGCGACCGAGAAAGGTGGCGAGGTTGTGCGGCAGCCCAACGGCACCGGTCCCGGCGGATTCGCGCTGATCAAGGATCCTGCCGGCGCGGTTGTCGCGCTGATGCAGAACCCCCACCCAAGCTGAGCCGTAAACGGCCTCAGCCCCGGTCCGATCCGCAGCCCGCGACTCGACGACACAGACACCACACCGGCGGATCGGCGACGACGCGACTGGTCAGCCACGACGGCGCTGCCACGGTCCGCCCACTTCGGCGCGCTGACAGGCTCGCGTGGTAGCCACCCTTAGCCGGGTTTCGCTGATCCGGAGAGCGGGTAGCCCAGAACCGGTCCTGCCCCGAATTGCTGGCAGCACCGAAAGAGGGGAACGAGGCGATGGCGGCGAAGCTCGACGGCAAGCGGGTGGCGATTCTGGCGACCGACGGGGTGGAAGAGATGGAGTACACCAAGACCCGTGCAGCTGTGGAGGCCGCCGGCGGCACCGTCGAACTGATCTCGCTGGGTGCGGAACCGATTCAGTCAGTGGATCACTTGGACAAGTCCGCGACGTACGAGGTAGACCGGGTCGTCACCGACGCGGACCCCGCCGGCTACGACGCCTTGGTGCTGCCCGGTGGGGTAGCCAACCCAGACTTCTTGCGGGCCGACCCCAACGCGGTGCGCTTCGTACGGACTTTCGTTGAATCCGGTAAGCCGGTAGCCGCTATTTGTCACGGCCTGTGGCCGCTGGTCGAGGCGAACGTGGTGCAGGGCCGCACCCTCACCTCCTGGCCGAGCCTGCGCACCGACTTGGCCAACGCGGGCGCCACCTGGGTTGACGAGGAGGTCTATGTCGACAACGGCCTGATCACCAGCCGCAGACCCGGCGATCTACCGGCGTTCTGCGCCACGTTGGTCGCCGAAATCGCCGACGGCGGGTATGCCGGATCGGCCAGTTGACACCGGCAGCACGGATCTCCTGCGGGAGTAGCAAGTAGCGGCGCACACCTCGCCGGGCACAGCGCTGATCGCGCCCGGCCCGACGAAGTATCGAGCCGGGCGCGGCAACTATGCCTGGAAGCGGGTACGGCGTCGACGCCCGATCACATAGCCCGCACCGCCCAGGAGTAGCAGTGCACCTCCGATGCCGGCCGCGGTCGCGGTGTCGGCACCAGTCACGGCCAACCCACCGCCTTCGCCGCCGGTGGGGTCGGCCGGGGAGGCAGAGGTCGGCGCACCGGTCGGCGCAGCCGTTGGCGTGGCGGTCGGCGTGGCCGTTGGCGTCACGGTCTGCGTCAAGGTGTGGGCTGAGCTGCGCAGTCAAGCTCACGTGCGACGTACAGGCCGTCATTGAGGTAGGCCAGATACACATCGACAGCTGCCTGGCCCAGCACCTCCTGGGTGGCCGCATCCACGTTGGGACCAGCGTCGGTCAACGTCTGGACCACGCGGATCCGCAGATCCACCGACCAGGCGCTCTGCACTTCCGCCCTGAGGAATGATCTGATGACCGTTCAACGGTTCATCCTGTCCGCCAGCAGATTTCGTCCTAATACAGGACGAGAGCAGCTAAACCGTTGGGCACAAAGCGGATCGACCGAGATCGCCTAGCCCAGGGAGCAACGGTCGCGCCGGACGGTCCACCGGTTCACCCGGCGGACCGTCCGGCGCAACCCAGCACCTGCTTCCTGATCAATGACGTGCGCGAGGATCAGAGTGGGTCAACGCCGCTTTGCCCGCTGGGCGTCTTTGATGACCCGGGCGAGTCTCCGACCCGCGCGGCGCTGGGCCGCAGGATCCGCGCGGAGCTCTGCCCACGCGGCCTCACGGCACAGCTGATTCCAGGCCCGCAGTCGCTGCTCGCTCAGCCTCCCGTCGGCGACGGCCGCGAGCACCTCGCAACCAGGCTCGTTGGCATGACCGCAGTCACCGAAGCGACAGCCGAGCGCCAACTCCGCGATGTCGTCGAACCCGGCGTCAACGGTGGCAACGTCGGCATGAACACCGACCTCGCGCACGCCAGGAGTGTCAATCAGGCAGCAACCACCCTTCAGCGCGAAGAGCTGCCGGGCAGTGGTGGTGTGCCGGCCCTTCGCATCCGAGCTGCGGACCTCTCCGGTGGCGCCCAACTCCCGGCCAGCAAGGGCGTTGAGGAGCGTCGACTTTCCTGCCCCGGATTCACCGACGAGCACCAGCGTGCGCTGCGCGCACCGGCCGAGGAGGTCGGATACCCCGGCAGCTGCCGCCGCCGCGACGGAGATGACGTCGACGCCGGGATGCTGCTGGAGCAGACTGCTTTCGATCTGCGCGGTGGATCTCACGAGGTCGGCCTTGGAGAGGATCACCAACGGCGCCGCTCCAGCATCCCAGGCGAGTGAGGTGAAACGCTGCAGCCGGCCGTGGACGACCGGCCGGTCCAAGCCACAGACAATGCCCACCACGTCCACGTTCGCGGCGATGAGCTGACTCCCTCCGGTGGAGGGGTCACGACGGCGGAGCAGCGAAGCCCGTGGCAGCAGGTCAAGAACGCGATCGTCGTCGACGACGACCCAGTCCCCGACCGCGAGCGCGGGCGCCGAGGCCCGTACGGGGAAGTGGCGGGTGCCACCTGCCGTAGTGACCAGGACGGCTGAACCGTCGTGGCGGACAACGCGCCCCGGGCGGCCAGCACCGTGTGCGGCGAGCGCCGCCTGCCATCGGTGTGACCAGCCCAAGGCGGCGAGAGACAAGGATGATTCTGGGGTCTCCGATGGACCCCGGTGGGGAAGAGACAACTGAGGAACCCTCTGCGTGAAGGAGTGAGATCCGATCGGGTGAGCCGATCGTCACCTGATGTCGCTCAGGCGCACGAAGCGTGGCGGTTCTCAGCAATCACATGCATGAAACGCCACCTCCTCCTTCAGATTCCCCGCAGCTTGAGGATTCCCCACAGCTTGAGGACTCCCCACAGCCTCACGATGAGGCCCCAGACCACACTACGCTATCCGTCCCCGCCGCGTCACGGATGAAGGGCTTCGCTCCGAGCGGAGGGGTCCACGGCCGGCCGCGCGGCGTCTTGACCCCGTCCGGAGAGGCTGCGGACACCTACCGTCTGACCGCCGCTCTCCTCGCCGGTCGGCCGAAAGCCCAGCCTGAGGTAGAAGCCCGCCGGCCCTCCCGCCCCCGGCTCCCAGGTGACGTACGCGCGGTCGCCGCGCCTCGCCCGGACTTCTTGACATACGGCGTCAACCGCGAACCGTCCGTAGCCGCGCCCCTGGGCCTCGGCCGCGATGTTCAGCCACCACAGGCCCGACCGCAGATCATCGGCATCATGGTCGGGCCCCCTCGGAATACAAGAGCAGCCTCAAGATTCTCCGGAGTGATCCGCGCCGGAAACACGCGGCGGACTGTAGCGGGCCGGAGGCAGAGCAGGCAAGCAGCTTTCCCCCGATGTAGTGCGGCTTCACCTGCGCACAAGCGGTAGGCCCTGCACAACTTTGTCCATAGAGGAGAGCATGCGAGCCGTTTCGGCACCCCTGCTACGGTGTGGGAGAGGTCACCCGTCGCCAGTCGAGAAGAGATTCCCAGTGACAAACACCCCTTCGGACACCACGCCATCGGCCGCCGAACCGAACGGGTCACTCTCCTCGAAGATCGACACCACGATCGCGCACCCGGCCCGGATCTGGAACTACTGGCTGGGCGGCAAGGACAACTTCGAGGTGGATCGCGAGGTCGGCGATCACACGATCGCCGCCTACCCACACATCATCGAACTGGCCCGCAACCAGCGCGCCTTCCTGGTACGCGCGGTCACCCATCTGGCCAAGGAGACCGGCGTTCGACAGTTCCTGGACATCGGCACCGGCCTGCCGACAGCCAACAACACCCACGAGGTCGCCCAGTCGATCGCTCCCGACTCGCGCATCGTCTACGCCGACAACGACCCACTGGTCCTGGTGCATGCGCGGGCGCTACTGACCAGCCACCCCAGGGGCGCGACCGACTACATCGACGCCGACCTGCGGGAACCGGACAAAATCCTCGCTGCGGCGGCCAAGACACTCGACTTCACCAAGCCGATCGCCATCACCATGCTCGGTATTGTGATCTTCCTGGCCGACGACGACGAGGCCTACGGAGTAGTCGACCGCCTGGTTGAGGCGCTCCCGTCGGGGAGCTACCTGGCGATGACACATACCACCAACGCCGTTCACGGCGCCGCGACCGACGAGGCGGTCCGGATCTGGAACGAGGGCGGCTCGGACCCGATGGTGGTGCGCAGCCTCGACGGCATCGGCCGATTCTTCCGCGGCCTTGAGCTGGTCGAGCCGGGCATCGTCTCACTGACCCGATGGCGACCCGACGCTGACACCGCTGCCGGGCCCGAGGTAGACGAGTTCTGCGGGGTGGGATACAAGCCCTGACCGGCAGGAGGGGTCGTCGCCGTCATAGGTAACGGTCATGTGTCGACACCTGTCCTGCCGGGCCTCGGCGGTGTGACACTGCGGTGGATCGGTCACGGGGAGAGTGAGGAACATTGGTTGCGGAGCACCAAGGCCGGCAGGAACCGCCGCCCCTCGACACCCTCGCGGCCCGCTTGGAGTACCTGTTCGAGACCATCCGCCCCACACTCGAGGAGCTTGGAGGGTCCGAAGAGCCCGGCCGCAAGTACACAAACAAAGAAGTCGCTGACAAGATCAATGGACAGCAGCCGGAGACGGGAGTGTCCATCAGCGCTGCCTACATTGGAGAGCTACGTCGAGGCGTGGCGTGCGATCCGCGTACCTCGCACGTCCGCGCCCTGGCCCGGGCCCTTGGCGTGCACTCGGGCTACTTTGTGGATGATGCGGCGGCCCACCGGGTTCGGGACCAGATCCGACTCCTCAGCGAGCTCCGACGAATGGGCGTCAAACAGGTAGCACTGCGGCAAGTTCTCGCGGACACCGGCTTGTCCTCGGCCGACTCTCGGCTGGTGGAACAGATGGTTGCCCGTCTGCAAGCCCTTGGCGACAGCCATCGGAAGGGCCGCTGACAGTCATGCTTGTCCTGCGGTGGAGGCATCCAGACGACCGGGGAGAGGCTGACGTGACCCTGCGCCAACTACGAAAGCGCTGCAAGCGGGTGGTCGCCGAGCTGAACATGCCCGAGACGTTCGACATCCTGGATCTGTGCCGGTTTCTGGGAGAGCGTCGGGGACGACCCATCCACCTGGTTCCGATTCGCCTGCCAGTGCACACCGTCTGCGGCATGTGGGTGCCGACGGACAGCTTCGACGCGGTCTTCTATGAGCAGGACACCTCGCCGATACACCAAATGCTAATCATCGGGCACGAGCTGGGTCACCTGCTCGCTGGGCACCGGCCCGCCGCCGTCCTGGAACCCGATGCCTCCAAGCTGCTCCTGCCGGACCTCGACCCCCAGACCGTGCAGCGCTTCCTCGGCCGAGGCACCTACGCCGCCGAGGAGGAGCGGGAGGCGGAGATGATCGGCTCTCTCCTGCTACACCGGGTCCACGACAGTTCGGACGCTGCGGGAACGGAGCCGCCTCGAGACAGTCCTGAAGCCGCTCTGCGCGACCGGCTACGGCAGTCGCTAGAGCACCCCGGCCGGTAGCAGCCGATGGATACCCTGCTCTACGGCATCTGCGCCGGCGCTGGCTGGGCGACCTTCGCCTACACCCTACGGCTGCTGCGACGACACCCAACCCCGGCGCGTCGCGCCCTCTGCGTCTCGTTCGGTGCCTTCGCGGTCGGCGTCACCCTGGCCATCCCACCGCTCGCCGACAGCATTGAGACCGGCTTGGGGTTACCAAATCTGGCCAAGGTACTCGCCCACGGCTGTGCCATGACCATCGCCGCGTCCGCCGAGCACATGCTGCTGTACCTCGCACTGCCGCCCGCACAGGCGGCCGCCCGTACCCGACGCTGGGTCTGGATCACGGCCGGCGCGTACCTCGTCATGGTCGCCCTGTACGCCCACACCCTCGGCTACGACCAGCCGGTTCAGCTGACCGTTGAGTACGCCACCGACCCGGCGGTCTCGACATATCTGCTGATTCTCATGGTGGTGGGCTTCTTCGCCTACTGCATCGATATCTCCCGATTGTGCTGGAAGTTCGCCCGCATCTGCGGCCGGCCCTGGCTCCGACGTGGCCTGCGCATCACCGCTGCCGGCGCTGCGGTCGCCATGCTCTACAGCACCAACAAGATCATCTACCTGGTCGCCTTCTGGAGTGGGCGACAGCCAACCGGCGAACGCGAGATCGCCGCGGTCCTGGTCACCATCAGCGCACTACTCATGATGATCGGCCTGACCATGCCCGCCTGGGGCCCACTGATGCCCCTCACCCGGCGCTGGGACGACCTGCGCGCCTACCGACGCCTCGGGCCGCTGTGGCACGACCTCACCGTAGCGCTGCCCGAGCTTGAGCTGGACCCGCAACTCCGCCGGCCGCTCGTCGCCGTACGTGACCTCGACTACACACTGACCCGTCGCCTGGCCGAGATCCGCGACGGACGGCTGGCGCTACGGCCCTTCCTGGACGCCCGGGCTACCCAGGCTGCCGACGCCCTCGCCGAGCAGGCGGGCCTCGCGGACGACGACCGGCTCGCCACCATCGAGGCCGCCCAGTTGGCCTTCGGCCTGCGAGCGCACCGAGCCGGGATCGCCGCGCCCCAGCCGCATCCAGCCGAGGGCCCACCCCGATCGGCCGGCGGCTGGGCCGGCGAGATCACCTGGCTCACCCGCGTTGCGGCCGCGTACCGCCAGTCCCCGGTGGTCACGGCTACCCTCGACGCCACCCAGCACCTCACCTCCACCGACACCCGGTCGCAAGCCGTTGTGGACCCGCGCCGGTGAGAGACCGTTTCGTTCACCCGAATTCGAGACCGCGGGGCCGGCCGCGACACAGCTGACCACCGGGGTTCACACAGCTACTCGAACGCGACGACATCCTCGTCCTGGCGGCCGGCAGTGACCAGAACCCGACCGGCTTCGCCTTCCTGACCCTGCGGCCACCGGGTACCACGACGGACCGCTGGCCCAACTCGAGGAGCTGTACGTTCGACCTGGCCGGCGGGGCCAGGGCATCGGTGCCGCCCTGCTCGCGAACCGCGATCCACCTGGTCCGCGAGCAGGGTCAGGCCAACCCAGCGGCCACGTAGACGCCAAGGATCACAACAGCCACGACGTTGAAGACCACTACCGTGAAAAGCCGGAGAAAGGCAGCCGCAGGGTGACCTATCGTGAGGTCAAGGAACGTCCCTTCGCCCCCTCTGCCTGAATGCTCCATCATTACTCCCCAGTTTCGGACAAAATACTGCTGGTCTGGACCGGTAGCTCACAGCCATCAGTCCGACCGAACCGCGGGGCCTTCAGCGGCCGCCGCCGCGCACCACTTCAATAGCCGTCCGTACGATGACCTTCACATCCAACCAGAGCGACCAATTCTCGATGTAGTAGTTGTCAAACCGGGCTCGATCGGAGATCGGCGTATCGCCACGCAATCCACTGACCTGCGCCAGCCCCGTCAACCCGACCGGTACGCGGTGCCGCATGGCGTACTCGGGGTGGTCCGCCGAGAACCGATCAACGAAGTAGGGTCGCTCCGGACGCGGTCCCACCACGGTCATGTCGCCGCGGAGGATGTTCCACAGCTGGGGTAGTTCGTCCAGTGACGTACGACGCAGGAAGCGGCCAATCGGGCCGATCCGGGGATCAGCGGCGACGGACCAGGTGGTCTGCGACTCGGTTTCGTCCGCGGGTCGCATCGAGCGAAACTTCAACAGCTCGAATGGGCGACCGTAACGTCCAATCCGTTCCTGGCGGAACAGAATGCCGGGGCCGCTCCCGATACGGGTGACGATCGCGCACAGCAACAGGAGCGGGCTCAGGAGCAGCAGTGAGGTGGCCGCGGTGATGACGTCGAAGACGCGCTTCACCGCGAACTGCGGGCCGGTCAGCGAGGGACGGGTAGCCCTCCGGACGCCGATGGCACCGATGTGGTCGGGAATGCCGTGGCGAGAATCGAACTCTCGTAGCCGAGGGACGACCCACAGATCACAGGCGGCAACGCCGGGTAGGCGGGCGACCCGCAGGAGCTCCTCGTCGCTGCAGGCGACATCGGCGATCAGCACTACTTCACAGCGAAGTATTCGGATAACTTCTTCAAGGTCGCTCAACTCGCCGATCAACGGTTGGCTGTCACTGCGCTCATGGCTTGTCGACGCCACGTCGACGAAACCGGCGAAGTGCAGGCCGTACTCCGGGTAGCGGCGTAGCAGGCGAGCTAGCTCGGTGGCGATTGGCCCGCCACCGACGATGATGGCGGAGTGCTCTACCCAGCGCCGTCGACGGGCAATCACCACCGCCATCCGGGTCAGCATCCGCCCAGCCAGGACTAGCGGAGCCGACATCGCCACGATCTGCATAAAGCCAGCAACGTACTCGACAGAGTCGTGGCGTGCGGCCGCGATGATCGCGACCACCGCCGCAGCGGCGAGTAGCCGGACACACAGTTGGGGCAGCTCATCCAGGAAGCTGATATGTCGCCGCCCGGCGTACAGCCCGCCTAGAGCAAACGCGGCCACGGTGACCAGACCGGCGGCGATAACGCCCTTCCAGTAGTCCTGATTCCACACCAGCGGTAGCACGAAGGTGCTCAGGTCGACCGGAAGCGTGAGCATCCAGGCCCGGAGTGCCTGGGTGCGTCGAGAGGAGGGTGACCTCAGGTAGGGAAGAACCGTCGTCGATGCCGAACGTTGCCGTGGCACAGTCCACACCTGCGGCATGAAATCCCCCGAGTTTTCGCTCCCGCCACTGAGGATGATACGACGGCTGTCGAGTTTGTACTGCCCGTTAAAATCGCGGACATGTCCGTCAATACGCCTCCCCCTGATGTCGAATGCTCGACCGGGGCCCAGACCCAGCCGCCCCGTCGACGTCGGTGGCGACGAGTGCTTTTGATTGTCTTGGCCGCGCTTACCCTGCTCGGTGGCGGCGGCGCGTTGGCTGCAGCACTGTACGCGCGCGACATCGACAACGACATACCCCGGATTGAGGCGTTCGCCGAGGTTCCGCAGGAGGCCCGACCGACGAAGGACACGGCGGCCGGTGACGCGATGAACTTCCTGATCCTTGGCAGCGACACCCGCGACCCGGATACCACCGGCGGCTCACGGGCCGACACCATCATCCTCATGCACCTGCCGGGGGACCGCTCCGGCGCGCAACTGGTGTCCATCCCCCGCGATACCTGGGTGCAGGTGCCGCGGAGTGCAGACGGACGGCGTGGCGGCACGGAAGCGAAAATCAACGCTGCCTACGCCTGGGGAGGCGCACCGCTGATGGTGCAGACCGTCGAGCGCTACACCGGCGTCCGAGTCGACCATGTGTTGATGGTCGACTTCGCCGGTTTCAAAGAGATCGTTGATGCACTGGACGGGGTGGAGATCGACGTGGAGAAGGCGTTCACCTCGACGCATTCCCTGAACCCGGACAGCATCCGCGAGTTCAAGGCAGGGCCGCAGACCATGGACGGCGCCGCAGCGCTGGACTACGCACGGGAGCGATACGCGTTCGAGGACGGCGACTTCGCCCGGATCCGGCATCAGCAGCAGGTGATCAAAGCGATCATCAACAAGGCGGCCTCCGGTGGCGTCCTGACCAACCCCCGCAGGCTCAACTCGTTCCTGCGAGCCACCGCCGACGCGGTCGCCATCGACGAAACCCTGAACATTTTCACTACAGCTCGTGACCTGCGTCACCTCCGTAGCGACAGTCTGAGCTTCTACACCAGTCCCATATCCGGCACCGGAACCCGCGGCAACCAGAGCGTCGTACTGCCCGATCCGGCCAAGGCAGAGGCGTTCTACGACGCGGTGCGCCGCGACGACACCGCGCAGATCGCGGCGATCGGAGCGGCCGGATAGCGGCTGCCGGTCAGCCCTCCCCCGCCAGCACCCGCACCGCGCCGTTAGGAAATCGGACGCAGAGCTGCGTGGCACCGTTCACCTCGCGTGCGAACACGCGGACTGAACCCCTCGCCGGGCACGCCCGGAGTCTGCTGGGCCCGCAGGTCAAATGCCGGCCGCACCACGAGATTCTTGCTGGGGTGGCTCAGTCCGTGGGTGATGTCCACCTGTGAGTTGGCCGCCGGCTGACCGATCCACCCCTGTCCGGTGCCGGCGACGTCGGGCAGACCGGGCTGCGAAAGGGTGGCCCGGATGCTCGACATGCCCCGGTCCGCGCCGAAGTCGATCGCGGCGGTGGCACAGTTACGGATCTGCGTGTCGATGGTGGCCGAGGCGGGCTCCTCGGGTTTGGCGCCGGCCACGAACCGAATACCTATCTCGGTGCCCGGGCCGGCGTGGTTGGCACCCTGCACGTAGCCGGCCAGCCAACGGCAGTCGTTGCGTGAGATGCGCACACCGACCCCACCGGCCAGGTCTGCATAGCAGTTCACACATCCAATGCCCGACGCGGCGAGCTCGAAGGAGACATCCTGCCGGACGCCCCAGGCATGGCAGTTGACCATCAGCGTGCCGTAGGAGTTTCCGGCCATGTGAAACCCGGTGCCGGCATTCTGGAACGAGATGCAGTTAAGAAACATCGAGTCGTGCGGCCCGGTGAAGTTGATGCCGTGGCCCCCGTTGTCGTGCGTACGGAGGCCGGTGATCCGTGCCTCCATCTGGTGGGAGGGGGCGGGCAGGTCGGCAGCGATTCCCCAGTCACTGACCACCCCGTCGGCACCGCAGTTGAAGACGGTGAGGTCAGCGAGTTCGTAGCCGTACCCGTAGAGGCGAAGGCCGTAGCCGACCGGATTGTCCTTCGCGCGGTTTCCGTCCAGGGTGAGGTCACGGATGCTGAACATCGTGCTGCCAGCGCTGCTACGACTTCTCGTCTCCTGCTCAAAACGATCGGACTCGAGGATGGCGGTGTTGGCGCCGGGAGCCAGTCGAAGCATGGTGGCGTCACCGCCGGAGCCGCGCAGATGCACCCGGGAGTACAGGGTGAGCCGACGGGTCAGGTACGTGCCCGGCGGAAAGAAGACGATCCCGCCGGTGACGCGAGCGGCGTCGATAGCCTGCTGTAGAGCGGCGGTGTCGTCGGTGGTGCCATCACCCGTCGCGCCGAATTCGCGCACGTCGTAGTCGCGGCCCGCGGACGCGTCATCGCCCCTGCCGTACGCCAGGGCTCCGACTCCACTGACAGCGAGGACCGCGCCGACCGAGGCGATGGCCCGGCGGCGTGGCAGGGCGGCACGGGCTGCTCTGCCGCCGGGCAGCTCGGGATTCATTACTTCTCCTGTGGCTGACGTGGCCGGACGAGAGTAGGGGTGGGAATCCGTGGCGAGGGTAGCTCTGGTGGCCGCGCCGCCGTGTCCCCGGTCAGCCTGAGCCGCAGGACGAACCACGCTACGACGAGCAACTCGCCCACGGCGAGCAGCAGGAACAGATCACCGGTGGTACGCAGCCACAGCAGCGCGACGGCCAGCGCCGTGAAGGCGATCGTTCGGGACCCGATCGCGGAGGCGAGGTAGGTGGCGGGCGCGGAGTAGATCATGTGTCGAGTGGAGAGCCAGGTGGAAGTCATGAGCGCCGCCTTGTAGGCGCAGTAGAACGCCACCGTGCCAAAACTGGCGGCGGCGAGCGCGGCGGCCAGTAGGCCGCGTAGGTCGGGGCTGGCGACAACGGTGGCGGAGATGCCCACCAGCAGCACCACGGTTAACAGCCGAGCCCCGGTCCGGAACCGACTCCCTCGCCCCACGACCAGGTCTTCCCGGGTAGTGGCCGCGAGCGCCACGTGGAACGGACCGAAGGCCAGGTCCATCGCGCGCAGCACGACGATCGCGTCGGCGCCGGCCAGCACGCCGGCGACGGCGGGCAATGCGATGACGTACAGCAGGTCAGCTGCCGCGGCCACGCAGTAGGTGACCCCGAGTCGTACGCCGGCCAGCAGGCCCGGCCGGATTCCCTCGCCGCGGGGCGACCGACGGCTCAGGGCCCAGGCCAGCACGGCGAGCTGGGCGGGTACCGCCGCGATCTCCAGACGTAGGCCCGCGGTCGCGAAGGCCGCCGTGGCCAGCGTGCCGGCCGCGACCAGTTGCGGCACCAGGTTGGCCCGGCGGCGGGACCGGGTTGCCGACATCGACCAGAAGAGCGCCTCGATCGGTAGCTGCAGCAGCACCGGCAGGACGACCAGAAGTCGGTCGAAGATGCCGCTCTCCGGGAATGTCACCGAGACGGCCGTGAAGCCGATCACGGCGACCGGCAACGTCACCACTGCTGCGGTCCGCGTCGCCCACGCTTCCCGGTCCCAGCCGGAGGGCACGATTCCCGCCGACTGCGGGCGGCCGATCAAAGCCTCGATGAGGGTGTAGGGAATGGCCAGCAGGACACCCTGGAAAGCCACGAAGGCGACATGCCCACTGTCGAGCCAGGATGCCAGCAGGAATACCCCGACGTTCGCCAGCCTGGTCATCACCTGTACGGACAGCTGCGACTGCTGGAGCCGCCGGAGCAGCCCGGTCATGACGGGGGACGCAGACCGCGGTAACCAAAGAGGATCAGAATCAGCATCGCGGCCGCGAACTCCCAGGAGTCCAGGGTCAGGGAGGCCGCAGCCAGGCCACTGACGAGTGCGATCGGCATAGCCAACTCGGGCCGTCGAACGGAGGCACGCGCCAACCGCACCAGCGCGAAGACCGTCGCACCGACCAGCAACACCATCACCACGGGACCGAACTGCAGGCCGATGTTCAGGAAGTAGTTGTCCACGAACTGCGGTGACGAACTGGCCACCCTAGAGTAGGACGCCCCACCCGCCGAGCCGATCCCGTCGCCGAACAGTGGCGCCGCGGCCAGCAGGTCACGCCAGACCGCGAAGCGCTGGAACAGGCTGCTGCTGCCGCCCGCCCCGATCAGCACGAACACGCCGGCGGCCCCGGCTGCGATCAGTCCCATCAGCGCCACGGCCACCAGTCGTCTACCCCGGGAGCGGGCATGCGGCAGGACGAGCGCACCGGCCAGGCCGCCCACCACGAGCAGAGCGCCGGACCGACTGGTGCTCAGCATCAGACACAGCACCGCTGCCGCAGCGGCCAGATGCCACAGCACCACCCGCGGCCGCGCCCGGGGCGTGATCCAGCAGGCCAGGTAGCCGAGCAGGTACGCCGCAGCGAGCATGCCCAGTTCGGCATTGACCTCGGTGAGCCCCGGTACGCGGAAGACGCCGTCGATGTAGCGGACGTTGTGCTGCGGGCTGAACCCCCAGCGGACCAGCGTCGCGGGCCCGATCAGCACCTCCGCCACACCCGCCGCGGCGTTCGCGATGACCAGCACGGCCACTGCGGTGAGCAGCCGCGACACCGCGCCCGATGTCAGCGCGCCGACAATCACCAGGAACGCCACCGGAATCATGATCAACCGCAGGCCGGTGATGGTCTGGGCGAGGCCGTGGTGGGCGACGCCGATGGCGCTCCAGACCGTCAGCACCAGGGCTGCGGCAGCACCCACCTCGACCCACCGCACCGGTAGGCCCCAGCCCTGCCGCAGCACCACGGCGACTGCCAGAACACTGGTTACCACGGCGCTGGCCAGACTGAAGGCCCAGGGCCGGCCGGCGAAGAGCAACCAGGACAGCCCTTCGAGCGGAAGCGGGGCCATGCTCGCCACGAGGACGAAGAGCAGGCCGTACTCCTGGATCGAAGCCCAGCGGGACGGGGTACGGGTCGGGTGTTGTTCAATCATCGTGCCTCGTAGGCGTCGAGCACCTTGCTGACGTGGTCATCCCAGTCGAGCTCCCGGCCATCGGCGGCCGCGGATTCGACCATCCGAGCGTATTCGGCGGTCGGCATTTCAGCGGCCCGGCGCAGGACCGCCCGGAGCTCCTCGGCACCGTTGAAGAGCAGCGTGGAGCTGCCCGCGGCCATCGCCGGCGGCGCGTGTGCGCCGGCGATGATCGGACGACCGGCCATCAGGGCCTCCGCGCACACCAGGCCGTACGTCTCCTGCTTGCTGGGGAACACCAGCCAGGCGGCTCGGCCGAATGCCTCGCGCTTGCCCGCCTCGTCGAGCCGGCCCAGATACCGCACGTCCGGCGCCGCGGTCTCGACCCGCTGCCGCAGCGGTCCTTCCCCGGCCACGAGCAGGGTCCCCGGGCCGTCCCATGCGTCCAGCAGCAAGTCGAGGCCCTTGTGGGTGCCGAGGGCACCCAGGAACAGGAATGTGTTGGGCTCGCCCGGTGGCCAGTCCCGCCGGTTCCAGTCCAGCGCCACGGCGAGGGGCAGGATCCGGCTCGACGGATGCCGGGCGGAACGGGCGCTTCGCCGTACGGTGTCGCGTACCCGCTCGGTGGCGTACAGCAGCAGTACCCGCCGAAAGCGCCGCAGGATCCACGCCGAGCGCGCCCGCAGCAGCGCGTCCAGTACCCGGGAACGCCCCAGATTCAGCATCGCGTTGTTCGGATCCACGACGGCATGGTCGTGCACCGTGTGCACGGTCGGGTAGGCGCGCGAGATCCGGGCCACCGCGGGTACCCCCAGCCCCTGCCAGTTGTGCACATGCACCACGTCGGGCGCGAAGTCGCGTAGGTCGGCCGGGCCGAAACCCGTCGGGTCGAGCAGATCCGCCACGTGTACGGCGACCTTGCCCGGCAGCCGGGCCGACAGGCGCCGGCGATCCGCGGCGGTGAAGATGCGTACCTCGTGCCCGCGCTCGCCGAGGCTGCGGCTCAGGTCTTCGACGTAGAGCTCGGCACCGCCCCGGACGGCGAACGAGGCGTGCACCATGGCGATCCGCATCAGGGCCACATCCGTCCGGCCAGTTCCGCGGTGGCCTCCCGCCAGGTCCGAACGGCGACCGGTTCCGGCTTCTCCAGCTTGTGGAGCGCTTCGACCAGGGCGTCGGCGGTCCAGCTTCGCATCCGAATTGCGGCACCGCCGGTGGCCTCGTGCAGGGCGGGGTCGGGCGAGACGATCGTGGGGGTTCCCAGGGCGAGCGCCTCGGCGGCGGGCAGGCCGAAGCCCTCGAAGTGACTCGGCATCAGGAACGCGGCGGCGCCGGCCACCGTCGCCGCGTACGCCCCGTCGTCGAGCCGATCCAGGAACACCGTTCGGTCGCTGTCGTCCGAAAAGTGACGGGTGCCGCCGGTGAGGACGACCAAGGTGTACCGGGGGAACCTGCGGATCGCCTCGATTGCCAGCTCGACGCCCTTGTGCGGGGCGTGTCCGGTCATCACGACGTACTCGGCGGGGAGCGACGGCGGCGTACCCGGGCTGGGCAGATCACTGCCCGGGTGCCAAACGCCGGCTCGATCGTCGTCCACACTGTAAAGACCCAGCAGATCATGCCGGGTGCGGGCGCTGACGCACAGCAGCTTGGCCGAGCGGCGGATCGCGGTGGCGTAGCTGACCCGACGGTACTCGCGAACGGAGCGCGACAGCCCACGCGGCCAAAGCCGGAACGCGAGGTCATGCACGATCGTGGTGACTGGCAGGCGGGCGCCGGCGAGCGCGAGGGACGGGCTGAGCGACAGGATCTGCCCGTGGCTCTCCCGGCGCAGAGCGGCGGTCGCGGCGGCGATGGTGCCTGCCCGGCCGTCGGCCTGGTGGCTCACCACGATCTCCGCCGGCCCGTCGAACCCCGGCGGCGCGCCGACGAGACGTAGGTCGTGGCCGCTCGGCCAGTACCGGACCAGCTCGTTGAGGACCCGGGTGATGCCTCCCGGCCCGACCCCACTGCCGTCCAGTACGGTCAGCCGGCGCTCAGCGGACGGCATCGTTGATCCACCTCGTCATGTGCTCGGCGAACCGAGCGTGGCCGAAGGCCTCCGCGTGCCGCCGGATCCGGGTCCGGTCCAGTTCCCGAAGGTTCCCCAGCAACCGGGCGTGCACCCGCGGATCCGTGGATTCGGTTAGCAGGCCCGTCTCGCCGGGCACGACGGTCTCCAGCAGACCTCCCCGAGCCAGTCCCACCACAGGGGTGCCGGCTGCCTGGGCCTCGACCGGAACGATGCCGAAGTCCTCGTGGGCAGGAAAAAGCAGGGCCGCAGCGCCCGCGTACAGCTCGCGCAGCCGCTCCCGGGAGGGGCGTACCTCGAATCGGACGTGGCGTCCGGCCCGCCGGCGCAGGCTCGCCTCGTCCGGGCCAGATCCCGCCAGGACCAGCGGCATCCCGGCCTCAACGGCGATCTCGATCATCAGGTCGAACCGCTTGTACGGGATCCACCGCCCGACACCGAGTAGGTAGTCGCGGTCGCCATCCGGTGCGGCACCGAAGTACTCCACGTCGACCGGCGGGTTGATCACCACTGCGTCCCGATGCCAGAACCGGCGAATTCGGTCGCGGACCTCCACGGAGTTCGCCGCGTAGGCGTGTACGTGGCGCCCACCCCACCGGTCTGCTCGCTGCAGGAGCGCGCGGGGCAGCGCGAGTAGCGGGTTTGCACCACGCCCGTCGAAGCCGGGGCTCCACACGTACCGGGCGGGGGTGTGCACGTAGCTGAGGTGGCGGGTGCGCGTGGGATGACCGAACCTGACCGTGTGCGCGAAGGCGTGGCTGGACGAGATCACCACGTCTGGGCTGGGTCGGCCCGCGGTGCGCCACACCAACGGCATCACCGGGAGGGCGAGTGCCTTGGACCGACTCAGCGGCGTGCGGGCCAACCACGTCTCCCGCAGGCCGGCACTGTCGGCGTCCGGTTCGGCCCACAACACGTGCCGGGTCGCGTGGGGGATCAGCTCAGCGATCGCCAAAAAGACGTTCTCCGATCCGCTGACCGCACTGAACCACTCGTGGACCACCGCCACCGACAGATCGGCGAGCAGGTCGGCCATCAGCTGTGTCGCTGCCAAACCGCTCGCAGCGAGTCCCACCCGCCGCCGAGACTGTCGCAGAGCACATCCACATAGACAGCCGTCTGAGTGTCGTCCCGATTCCACCAGAAACCACAGAGAGCCGGGGCATCGCCGGCGGGGGTGGCGTACTCGACGTACGTGCCCGGGGAGTCGGTGGCAACGCCCAACCTACGGCCGGGCTGATCGGCACCGGCGAGGATGCTCCCGGAGTTCAGCGCGAGCTGCTTCCGGTAGTCCAGGTCGGCGGCCTTCGCCTCGGCCGACTCGTATGCGACGAAGTGCAGGTACATGCCGCCGTCCCGGCACAGCACATGAGCCCGCTGACCGGCGCCAAGCTCCGGGCCGCCGGTGTCGGTGTTCGCGATGCAGCCGCTCATGTCGGCGAGCCACGGCTCTGCCAGGGGAGCAGGTCACTCGGGAACTTGGCGCGGTTGGTAGCGACCAGTTCGGACAGGATCCCCGACTGCGGGGCGGCAGCCGGGCCCGAGTCGGGTTCGGGGGCGGTTGCCCGGCCAAGGAAGAACGCACCGACCCCGGCCACCAGCGCACCGGCGAGGACACCGACGAGCAGGCCGCGCAGGAGATTTCCCCGCTGTGGGGGCGGAGATGGCACGATCCGTCGCTGCAGTCCGGGTGCAGCGAGCGGCGCCGCGGAAAACGAGCTCGGCTGTGTGCTCAGGCCGTACTGGTCCTGCCCATAGGGGGCCCCGCCCGCCAAACCGGCGCTCGGCTGCGTGCTCAGGCCATACTGGTCCTGCCCGTACGGGTCCCCGCCCGCCGGCCCAGCCCCCGGTTGCGTGCTCAGACCATACTGATCCCGCCCATACGAGCCACCGTCTGCCGGGCCGGCCCCGGGCTGGTTGGCCTGCGGCCAGTAGGGCGGCGTGGACGAGACAGGAATGTCACGCCGGTCGCCCGGAGCGCCCTGCGCTTGCCCGCCGCCGGGCGGGTGCCCCCGTTCGCTGGCCGCTTCATCAGTCACGAGCGGCACGATATCAGCGCCCATCGAGCCTTCGCGGGCCCGGTGACGCGGCCCTCATCACCTTCCCAGGTCCCGCAAACTCCTTGCCCGTAATGCCCCTGGCAAAAGCTACTCCACAGTGGGCAGAAGAATTCGGCCCCTCGGAAGCGAACTTAACCGGACTGGCGCCGCGCCTTGCCCAACAGGGGCTACCGTCCCGTGTGGCGGGTGCGTGGACGGGCCCGGGCAGAGAAGGCCGCCGCCCCGGATCGCCGCGGGCCGGATCGGGTCGAGGTGGTCGGCGCCGCTTTGCCGCCGCGCTGGCCCAGGCCGCCGGAGGGGGATCGTGCCTCGTGCCGTGGGCCACCGGCGGGTGGCACGGGCTGGGGGACCAACCGCCGTTCACCTGGGGCGATCTCGCGAAGCAGCGCATCCCCTGGGCGTAGGCGGGTCGTGGTCGCGGTGATGCCGGCCTTGCGGGTCAGCGCCCGCACCTCGGCCACCTGCGCGTCGGTCATCAGGGTCACGACGGTCCCGTCCGCACCGGCCCGAGCGGTACGGCCCGAGCGGTGCAGGTACGCCTTGTGCTCCACCGGCGGGTCGGCGTGCACGACCAGCGCCACGTCGTCGATGTGGATGCCCCGGGCGGCGATGTCGGTGGCGACCAGCGTGTGCGCCTCCCCGGTGGCGAATGCCCGCAGATTCCGGGTACGGGCCCCCTGGGCCAGGTTGCCGTGCAGCTCGACCGCGCTGACCCCGGCTGCGGCCAGCCGTCGAGCCAGGGTCTTCGCACCCCGTTTGGTACGGGTGAACACGACGGTACGGTTCGACGCGGCAGTCAACTCGACCAGCACGCCGAACCGGTCCTCGGCCTGAACGTGCAGCACGTGGTGGGTCATCGCGGCGACCGGCGACAGAGTTGAGTCAACGCTGTGCACGACTGGTTTGGTGAGGAAGCGCCGCACCAGGACGTCAACGCCGGAGTCCAGGGTCGCGGAGAACAACAGCCGCTGCCCGCCGCGCGGGGTGCGCTCCATCAGCCGCCGAACGCCGGGCAGGAAGCCGAGGTCAGCCATGTGGTCGGCCTCGTCGAGGACGGTGATCTCGACGGCGTCCAGGTGCGCGTGTCCGGCCTCGACGTGGTCGGTCAGCCGTCCCGGGCAGGCCACCAGGACATCAACCCCGGCCTTGAGCCCAGCGATCTGGGGCCGGGCGGCGACACCGCCGAAAACGGCCATCGTACGCAGCGACAGCGCCTCGGCCAGCGGCGCCATCACGCGGTCGATCTGGGTGGCCAACTCGCGAGTCGGCGCGAGGATCAACGCCCGTGGGCGCCCGGGACGACGGCGGGTGGCGGTCGCGGCCAGGCGGGTCAGCACCGCCAGGACGAAGGCATAGGTCTTACCCGAACCGGTACGGCCACGGCCGAGTACGTCTCGTCCGGCGAGCGCGTCCGGCAGGGTCGCGGCCTGGATCGGGAACGGCCGTTCCACCCCGGCCGCGGCCAGTTGGCGGTTGAGTAGGTCGGGGACGCCGAGGTCAGTGAAGGTCACCGAGTCAGGCAGGGTGTTCTGGCGCGGGCGGCTTGCCGCCATGAAGGCTCCGAAGGTTGAAGGGGGGCCGTCCCGCCCGGCGCTGACCGTTTCGGTCGCGGCGTGCGACGTGGGCATCGAACCCGGTCGTCCTGCTGGAAGGGCCGCACGTCAAGTCTAGCCGAAGCCGTTTCCGGAGCGCGTTGCCCACCGTGGGATCTGCCGTGCAGCGGCTTCCGCGCACCTTCAGCGAGGTGAAGAACTCCCAGAACGGTTCTGCGGGGTTTCGATAGGCGCTGATAACGTGCCGCACGTGGCTGATCGAGCGGCCCGACGTCTTCGCCGCCGCCAACCGGGCGGCATTCCCGGAGGACCTGATCCCGTTGGCGGAGCCGTGGCTCGCCGACATGAGCAGCTGCGCCGCGAACACCGATGACGGCGGCCTGGCCCTCGGCCCCGGCGAGCGCACCCACGTGCTGTGCCGGGACGGCGGCATGTACCTGCACTTTGTCGCGTATCAGTCGGCTGAGGGGCGCGCTACGGACTTGAGTTTCCGGCAGCGGATCGCCCGCAGTTCGGCGAGCGACCGGCCCGATGCGGAGGAGCCCGGCGACAACTGGGTGGCGTCACCGGGGCTGCGGGCATGTACGTCGAGTACACCACCCCGACCGGCGAAATCCCGTCTCTCTGCGGCATCTGGTGGAACCCGGACGGCACCGATACCGCTGTCCTTGTCGACGTGCCCTGCGACAGCCTCGGTGGCAACTGGGACTCGCTGCGACCCGTCTGGCAACGACACAGTTGATCGCAGCCAACTCGCCCGTCGACAACCGGCGCGGCGGGTTGCGGGGCAACCGGCGACACAGGCACCCCGGCGCAGCGGGGCCAACGGGGCAACCGGGCTGATTAACTCGTTAGGGTGCCCCGCACCAGGCTGTCGCCGGAGTGGGCGGTGTTGTTGTCGTAACCCTCGGCGGAGATGTCCACCACCGAGTACCGCTCGAGGTCGGCGTTTGGGGGCAGCGGCAGCAGCGCGTCGGTGTCGCCACCGAGCACCCCAACCGAAAACATCTCCATGGTTTCGGGATCGATCAACCACACCTCGTAGTAACCCGACACATCGGGAAGATTCACCACATGCAGGTGGAGTTGCCCGTTGTCGAAGACCCGGGCCGCGCCGTTAACCTCTGGCGGGGTCTCACCGAACGCCGCGAGCGACGCGCTGGCCCGTACTGTCTGCTGCTGCGGCGGCGCGGGCTCGGGCTCCGTCCCACCCAGCACCACGGCGGTGCCCACCACGCCGAGGATCGCGGCCGCCGCCGCGGTCGCGACGGTCGTCATCCAGCCCGACCACCGGGCCCGCTTTCGCGCCGGTGGTGACAGGACCCGCGCGGGTGGATCGGCGAAGGTGTCGGGGGCGGTGACCGGCCGACGCGGCTCCACGAGCGTGGGCAGCCGCTCGGCCGCCCGAATCTCCGCGACGATGCCCTGCCACAGGTGGTCCGGGGGGTCGGGGAGGTCGTGCAGACCCTGTCCCTCAGCACTCAGATCGGCGACGCGCCGAAGGTTCTCCAACTCGGACCGGCAGTGCTCGCAGCCCGCGAGGTAGGCGCGCTCTTCGTTGTCCGCCTCACTCTCACCGAGCGCCAGGAAGACCAGCCGGTCGTGGTCCATGTGTTGCACCGTCCACCTCCCATCTGCGTTTCAGGCACTGCATGCCACGCCGAATGTGACTCTTCACTGTGCCGAGCGGCACGCCGGTCATGGTCGCTATCTGATGGTGGGTCAGGTCGTCGAAGAACGCCAACTCCAGCATGCGTCGTTGCTCACCGGGGAGGCGCGCCAACTCGTCGGCCACCACCAGCCGGTCAACCACGTTGTCCGGGTCGGAGCGGGTCGGGGTGGGATCCGGATGCTGACGCACCGTCTCGACCACCCGGGCCTCCCGGGCGGAAGCCCGGAGCCGGTCGATCACCTTACGGCGGCCGATGCCGAGCAGCCAGCCGATCAGGGACCCCTTCGTCGGATCGAAGGTCTCCCGCCCCAGCCAGGCAGCAACGAAAGTCGCCTGCGTCACATCCTCGGCGTCGCTGCGATTCGACAGCGTGCTGATGGCCAGGTGCAGCACCGCCCGGCCGAACCGGTCGTACGCCTCCCGCAGTGCCGCCTCATCGCCGGAGCGGAAGCGGGCGGCCAGGTCGTCCTCCGGTGGGCCCGGGGGTTCCTGCGGTGCCGCCGCCGTCACCGGACGGGTCGCCTTCTGTGGGGCATGCCTGACTGTAACCCCCACAGCCCTCGCCTCACTCCCCTTAGTACTCCAGCAGGAGATCCGTTCGGACCTGCTGGAGCTGTGTGGTTTTGTCCGTGAGCATGGAGCAGCCACCGCTGAGTCTTGTGGTTGTGTGGACCAAAGATGCGGCGGTGGCTGCCGCCTACAGGGTAGACGTCCAGCGGTGGTCTGGGCTGTTCGACGAGCTGATGGACGTGGTCGGGTCCTGCTTCGGTCGGCCTGAGCCCCGCCGGCGGGTGCGGGACTTCCTGGCCGGGCTGCTGGCGCCGTTGCCGACGAAGAACTGTTGGACGATCGCGGAGCATGCCGGTGACGACGGCCCGGGTGGCATGCAGGATCT
>NZ_AXVR01000037.1 GCF_000484695.1 Salinispora cortesiana
GGTGAGGTTGCCGCCGGGGTTGACGAGGATGCCGCCGCCGTTGTCGTCGGTCTGTCCGCCGGTGATTTTGAGTTTGTTGAGGGTGAGGTCGCCGCCGGTGTTGATGGTGAGGATTCTGAATCGGTCGGTGGCGGCGGCGCGTTCGATGGTGGTGTGTTTGCTGCCGTTGAGGGTGATGGGGGTGGTGATGGCGGGGAGTCCGGCGCCGTCGATGTCGGCGGTGAGCAGGTAGGTGCAGTCTGTGGCCAGGTCGAGGGTGGCGCCGCCGCGGGCGTTGGCGAGGGTGATCGCGGCGATGAGGGCGTCGGCGTCGCAGGGGACCGGGGTGCCCGGCGGCTTCCCCGTCTCCTTCCCCTTGTCCTTGCTGTCCTTCCCCTTCCCCTTGCTGTCCTTGCCGTTGTCCTTGCCGTTGTTCTTGCTGTCGCGCTGGTGGTTGTCGGCGGGGGGTTGGTTGGTGTTCTTGAGGCGGTCGCCGGTGGTGGTGTGGGGCTGTTCGACGGGGTTGGCGTCAACGTTGGCGTTGGCGGCGGGGGTCAGGCCGGCGGTGCTGAGGGCGAGGCCGGTCACGCCGGCCAGCCCGACGGCCCACCGCCGCCGTCGACGCGCGGTTGCCTGGCTTGTGCCAGGAGATCTGGTGTGGTGTTGGTGCTTCATCGCGGTGTCGATCTCCTTCCCCGTGCGGCGAGGAGCTGCCAACCCCGGGACAGGCCAGGGCGGCGCTTCTCGGCTACCAAGCCGGCGGCAGCAGCTAATCCGGACTTTAGGTGTGTAAGGTGACAAAGGAATATGAATCCGAAGAAACTCATAAAACTGGGTGAAAGTGACTTACGTTGGTTGAAGAGTGTGCGGGCGGCGTCCGCGAGCTGCGGGGCCTCGGCAGGCCGGCGGAGCTATCTGGCTGCCCCGGAGTCCAACTCCGCGTGGCTAGGCTCGGCGACCATGAACGCATCCCCCGCTCTCGCCGCGCCCCGGACCGGGGCGGCCGCCCGATTCTTCGCCGGTGTCGGCCTCTTCCTGCGTGGCGTCGGCCTCTACCTCCGCAGCCCCGGCCTGATGCTGCTCGGCGTCCTACCGGCCCTGATCTCCGGAGTGTTCTTCGTCGCCGCGTTCGGTGCGCTCGTCTACTTCGTGGACGATCTGGCCGCGTTGATTACACCGTTCGCCGACGACTGGCCCGCCACCGGGCGAGTTCTGACCCGGGTAGCCGCCGGCTTGGCGTTTCTCGGGCTGGGTGGCCTGCTCACGGTGGTCGCGTTCACCGCCGTCACGCTGGTCATCGGGGACCCGTTCTACGAGAAGATCTCCGAGCGGGTCGAGGACGGCCTCGGTGGTACGCCCAACGCGGTGGACGTGCCGTTCTGGTCGTCACTGCGGCACAGCGTCGTCGACTCACTGCGGCTGGTGGGGTTGGCGGTGCTGTTCGGCGTACCCCTCTTTGCCGCCGGCTTCATCCCGGTGGTCGGCCAGACCGTGGTGCCGGCACTCGGTGCGGCCATCGGCGGCTGGCTCCTCGCGGTGGAGCTGGTCGGCGCCCCCTTCTACCGGCGTGGGCTGCGGTTGTCCGACCGGCGGGCCGCCCTCCGGGCCGACCGACCGACCGCGCTCGGCTTCGGGGTGGCGGTGTTTGTCAGCTTCCTGATCCCACTCGGCGCCGTGCTGCTCATGCCGGCGGCTGTCGCGGGCGCCGCCCTGCTGGCCCGCCGCGTGCTGGGTCAGCCCACCACCGTAGGGTTGACCGGGACCACTCAGCACGGTGCGTAGCGCGCTGTCGCTCAGCTCATCTCCCGGAGGCAGCTCCACTGGGCGGCGACCGGCCGATAGCCGAGACGTTCGTTGATCGCGAGCATCGGCTTGTTCGCCTCGTCATTGCCGGTGTATGCGATCGTCACCCCGCTGGCCGCAGCCCGGCGCAGGGCACCAAGCTTCGCCGCCACGGCGAGCCCTCGCCCCCGGTGTTCCGGCCGGGAAGCGGTGTAGTCCGACCACATCCGCGAACCGTCCCGTTGGACCAGGCTGATTGCCGCCAAGACGCCGTCGACCTCGACGCCGGTGCTGGCTTCCCGGTCCAGGCCGACGTCGTCCCACGTATCGGCCCGCCAGTGCTCGTAGGTGAGGGCGTCGGAGGCGACGTCTCCCGGCTCGTCGGCGCTGGCGTCGCGCTCCACCTCGTACATGTGGTGGGGGTCAACCTCGGACAGCGGCATCAGCCGGGCGCCCGGGGGAACGGCCAGGGGTGGCAGGGCCGTCAGCTCGAGCGCGGAGTAGCGTTCCTGGCGGCTGGGTAGGAAGCCGCGCCGTCGCGCGTATGGCAACGACTCGGGAAGCACCCGCCCACGCAGCAGGGGAAGCCGGAGCGGGGCGAGGTGGTCCAGGACCGCGGTCAGCAGCCGGCTGCCGATCCCATGTCCCCGATGCTGGGGGTGGACGTGTAGGAGCGAGATCTCGCCGACGCTTCGGGAGGAACTGGCGTTGCGGAAGGCTGAGACCCAACCGACGATCTCGTCGTCCACCTCGGCGACGAAGGCGGTCCAGTGCCGCCCCGGGGGCGGTTGGGAGAGCGTTTGGCGCGTTGCCGCCACCCCACGAACCAGCTGCGGAAAGAGTTGGGTGCGGAGCGCCACCACGGCGGGCGCGTCGGCGGGCTGTGCGGCGCGGATCCTCACGCGGCGCTCACGGCGGCGACCGCCTCGACCTCGACGAGCTGCTCGGAGTAGCCAAGCGCCGCCACCCCGAGCAGGGTGCTGGGCGGGTCGTGGTCGCCGAAGGCGTCCCGGACGACCTGCCAGACGGTCACCAGGTCGGGTTGGTGCGCCGAAGCCACGTACACCGTGGTTTTGACGACATCGGTGAGGCGGGCACCCGCTGCGGTGAGGGCGGTCTCCAGATTGGCCATCACCTGCCGGGCCTGGGCGGCATGATCACCGGGGGTGACCGTACGGCCGTCCGCGTCGAGCGGGCACGCCCCGGCGGTGAAGACGAGGCGCGTTGCCGGCTCGACGGTGCTGACGTACGCGTACTCGGCCTCGGCGAGGGCGGAGACGTGGCGGAGTTGGGGCATGAAGTGACGCTAGTGCAGTCCCGACGGTTGTTCGATCTGGTTTTCGTCGGTGGGCTCAGCCAGAGTCACGGAGGATCAGCTCGGTGGGGAGCACCACCGCCGGTTCGATCGGCTCACCGGCAGCGAGGCGCAGTAGCTGGCGGGTCATTCGCCGGCCGATCTCCCGAATCGGCTGGCGGACAGTGCTCAGGGGCGGGTCGGTGTACGCGGCGGTCTCGATGTCGTCGAAGCCGATCACCGCGACATCGTCGGGCACCCGTCGCCCCGTCGCGCGTAGCGTCCGCAGGGCGGCGTGTGCCATCAGGTCGGAGGCGGCGAAGATCGCGTCCAGTTCGGGGTGCTCGGCGAGGAGCTGCCGGGTCGCGGTGGCCCCCGACTCGCGGGTGAAGTCGCCGTACGCCACCCACTCCGGCAGCCCGGCCGGGGTCATCGCGGCCTGGTATCCGGTCAACCGTTCGATCCCGCCCACCATGTCCTGTGGGCCGGCGATGGTGGCGATGCGCCGCCGGCCGCTGTCGATCAGATGTTGGACGGCCCGGTTTACCCCGCCGATGTGGTCAACGTCGACGTAGGGGACCGGGGCGCCGCCGAGCGGCCGACCGCTGCACACCACCGGAATGCCCAGCCGGGCCAGCCGGCCGGGGAGTGGGTCAGCGCCGTGCAGCGAGGCGAACAGCACCCCGTCAACGTGCCGGCCGGTGGTGTACCGCTCCACCCGCTCGTGCCCCGCCGGCGAACCGGCCAGCATCAGCACCAACTGTTTGTCGGCCGCCTCCAGCTCCTGGGCGGCGCCGCGGATGATGCCGGGAAAGTACTGGTCGTCGGAGAAGACCCGGGTGGCCGCCTCCGGCATGACCAGCGCGACCGAGTCCGTTCGCTGGGTGACCAGGCTGCGCGCGGCCAGATTCGGTACGTACCCCAGCTCCGTGATGGCTCGGCGGACGGCCTTTTGGATCGGCTCGGCCACTGTGGTGGAGCCGTTCACCACCCGGGAGACGGTGGCTCGGGAGACACCGGCGCGGCGCGCCACCGCCTCGAGCGTCGGCCGTTGCGCCGTCGTCATCGCCCTCCCCCGCGCGGAGTCCGTTCCCGGATCGACCTTCCCCGCTCAGAGCCCGTTCCGGGAGATCACCTGGTGGTACCAGTGGGCACTCGTCTTCGGTGTGCGTCGCTGGGTCCGGTAGTCGACGTGGACGATCCCGAACCGTTTCCGATAGCCCTCGGCCCACTCGAAGTTGTCCAACAACGACCATACGAGATAACCGCGTAGGTCCACCCCCCGGGCGATGGCCTCGTGCGCGGCGCGGAGGTGCCCGTCGAGGTAGGCGATCCGGTCGGTGTCGACCACCGCGCTGGCCCCCTCCGCCGCCGGCTGGTCCGGGCCGGCTGCAGGCGCGGCGTGGTCCGGGAAGGCCGCCCCGTTTTCGGTGATCATCAGCGGTACGTCCGGGTAGTCGGTGGCGAGGCGTTCCAGCAACCGGGTGAGCCCGGCCGGCTCGATCATCCAGCCCATGTCGGTCAGCGGTCCGGCGGGTGGCAGGAACTCCACCGCCCCGTCGGTGCCGGGGAACGCCCCGCCGCCGCCGGTGCCGTCCGGCCTACCCGCGACGTAGAGGGGCGCGTAGTAGTTGACGCCGAGCAGGTCGATCGGAGTGGCGATCACTTTCTCGTCGCCGTCCCGGAGGAACGCCGGTGGCACGATTCGGGCGACGTGCTCCAGCACATCCTCCGGGTACGCGGCCCGGAACAGCGGGTCCAGGAAGATTCGATTGTGGAGCCCGTCGACCAGGCGTACCGCTGCGGCGTCGGCGGCGCTGTCCGGGTCGGCGGGGCGGACATCGGCCGGGTTGAGCGTGATCCCGACGCTCCCCGCGCCGGCCGCGTGCAGCGTCCGGGCCGCCAGGCCGTGCCCGAGCAGCAGGTGGTGTACGGCGGTGAAGGCGGCACCCGGGTCCGCGATCCCGGGGGCGTGCACCCCGTTGCCGTAGCCCAGGTACGCCGAGCACCACGGCTCGTTGAGTGTGGTCCAGGAGTGCACCCGGTCACCGAGGCGACCGTGGACGGCGGCGGCGTACCCGGCGAAGTGCTCCGCGGTCTCCCGAGCAGCCCAGCCGCCCTGGTCCTGCAGGGTCTGCGGCAGGTCCCAGTGGTAGAGCGTGACCATCGGGTCGATCCCCCGGGTCAGCAGGGCGTCCACCAGGCGGTCGTAGAAGTCCAGCCCCCGCGGGTTGACCGGGCCGGTGCCGTCCGGCTGGACCCGGGGCCAGGACACCGAGAACCGGTACGTCTGGATCCCCAGCCCCGCCATCAGCTCCACGTCGTCGGCGTACCGGTGGTAGTGGTCGCAGGCGACATCACCGGTGTGGCCCTGGTAGACCTTGCCCGGCGTACGGCTGAAGGTGTCCCAGATCGACGGCCCCCGGCCGTCTTCGCGGGCCGCGCCCTCGATCTGGTACGCCGCTGTGGCCGTGCCCCAGCGGAAGTTCTCGGGAAAGTGAAGTGTGCTCACTGGGCCGCTCCCTCCGTTCGCGACTGCGGGGCTCGCAGGGTCGGCTCACTCCTCGCGCTCACCGGGCCGCTCCCTTCGTTCGCGCAGCGTCTCCCGACGCGTCACCCAATGTCAAGAGAGCGCTCTCCCTGGCTGAGCTCGGGTCCATGGTGGGGTGGAGCGCCGGGGGCGGCTCGTGCGCGAGCAGCCCCCGGCCGGATGCGGCCCCGGGCGGCGTCAGGCGGTCCGGAGGCCAGCCAGGAGAGCGCGTTCACCCGTTACCGCCAGGGTGTCGAAACTGACTCGCCCCCAGAGCGCGAGCAGTAGATCGCTGGCGGTGCCGACGACCTGGACCCGGGCGTGATGATCGTGGTCGTCGAAGATCGTGGCGGTGTCCAGCAGGGCAACCCCCTCGCCGCGCAACCGCAGGAACCACTCCTGTCCGGCGTCGGAGGCCGACAGGTGTACCACGCCGTGCCACTGCTCATGATCCGGACGTCGTCCGGCCGGCAAGCAGGTGTCGAGCACCTCGCTCACCCCATCGGTTGCGAGCTTCGTCTCGATCGGGTCGCCCGCACCGATGGCGAGCTGGGCGTCCCAGCGGTGCACCGCCGTCTCATGCGCGATCCGGCGAAGCCAGAAGCCGGCCTTCTTCGGCTGCGGTGCCCAGTTCCACGCCGGCGCCTCCGGATCGAGCGCGTCGAAACGCACCAGCAGCTCGTCGTACGTCCGCTGCCACAGCTGGAGGGGGGCCTCGCCCGGATCCGGCTCTGGCTCGGACCGGCTGGGCGGCGGGGTGACGGAGTTGGCCGACACGGTCCCGTGCACCCAGCGGTAGACGCTTGCCAGGTGCCGGGTCAGGTCGGTCACTGTCCAGCCGGGACAGGAGAGCACCGGAGCGTCGGCGGGTGCTTCGGCGATCGCTGCGGCGAAGGCTGGCCCCTCCGCCCGCAGCGCCCCGATCCAGAAGTCCTTCGTGCCGTGTGTTCTGTTCATCGCCATCCTCCCGGGGGTGACCGGGCCACCAGTGGGTGCCGCGGCTACCCCTCAGCTTAGGGTGATGAGCGTGGCAGAGGTTCTCCAGTCGACATCCGGTGCCCAACGCGACGCCGAGTGTCATTTGTCGCGATACACGACACTTCGTCTCGGCGGCCGGGCTTCCCGCGTGGTCACCGCCACCAGCGCAGATGACCTCGTCCGCGGGGTGCGGGAGGCGGGGGAGCGCGGCGAGCAGATCCTGGTCCTCGCCGGTGGCAGCAACGTGGTGATCGGCGATGCGGGCTTCCCGGGGACAGTGGTGTTGGTCCGGTCCCGGGGCCTGCGAATCGTCGACACCGACACCGACACCGACACCGACACCGACACCGTCACGGTGCGGGTCGAGGCCGGCGAGCCTTGGGACGAGCTGGTCGCCCACACCGTGGCCAACGGGTGGTCCGGCCTGGAGTGCCTGTCCGGGATACCCGGCTCGACCGGCGCGACGCCGATCCAGAACGTCGGCGCGTACGGGCAGGATGTCGCCGAGACCATCACCGGGGTGCAGGTGTACGACCGGGTGGCCGGCACCACCGGTCGGATCGAGGCCCGTGACTGCGGTTTCAGCTACCGGTCCAGCATTTTCAAGTACAGCGAGCGGTGGGTGGTGCTGTCGGTCGACTTCCGTCTCGCCCGGTCGCCGCTGTCCGGCCCGGTCCGCTATGCCGAACTCGCTCGGGCGCTCGGCGTGGCGGTCGGTGACCGGGTGCCACTGGCGAAGGCCCGCGCCGCCGTGCTGCGGCTGCGCGCGGGCAAGGGCATGGTGCTCGACCCCGCCGACCCGGACACCTGGTCGGTGGGCTCGTTCTTCACCAATCCGGTGCTGGACCAGGCCGACTACGAGCGGCTGCGGGAACGGTCCACCGAGTTTGGCGAGCCGCCGTCTTGGCCCGGTGCCGACGGTACGATGAAGGTCAGTGCCGCCTGGTTGATCGACAAGGCCGGCTTCGGTAAGGGCCATCCGGGCCCGGAAGGCGTCGTCGCCATCTCCACCAAGCACACCTTGGCGCTGACCCACCGTTCTGGCACCGCCCGGACTGAGGACCTGGTGTGCCTGGCCCGCGAGATTCGCCACGGGGTGCAGACCCGCTTCGACGTGACCCTGCACCCCGAACCAGTCCTGATCAACTGTGCCCTCTGATCGCGGCCGGTCACCGGGGCGGCGGGGAGTGCCGCCACCGGATCGACCGTCAGCGGGGAGCCACCGCCGCCCAGTCGACGGTGACCAGGCCCTGGCGCCAGCGGCGGGGTTGGTACGCCAACGGCCAGCCCCCGTCCCGGACGGCGGTCACCGTACGCAGCCAGCGGTGGCGGGGACCGAAGGGGGCATAGGGGGCAGCTGCCCGCCAGGCGCTCTCCAGGTCCTGGAGCAGGGCGTGGATCGGCTCCCCCTCGACGTTGCGGTGGATCAGGGCTTTGGGCAGCCGTTCGGCGAACCGGGCGGGGCTGTCCAGGGTGGCCAGCCGGGCGCCCAGGGTCAGGGTGCGCGGGCCGCCCTCGTCGATTAGCACCCACCCGCCGAGCCGCCCCAACTCGTCGCAGGTCCCCTCGACCAGCAGGCCGCCTGGGGCGAGCGCGCCGGTCACCGTCGCCCAGGCACCCGCCACCTCACCCTCGTCGTACTGGCGTAGCACGTTGAAGGCGCGCACCAGGGCGGGGCGGAGACCGGCCAGCTCGAAGCCGCCCCGGGCGAAGGTGAGCCGGGGTGGGTCGGCGACCGGTTGGGCGGCGGCGACGCGGACCGGGTCGATCTCCAGCCCGACCACGCGTACGTCGGGGCGGATCGCGTGGGCCAATCGGGAGCGCAGCTCGACGGCGGTGACCCCGGTGGCGCCGTAGCCCAGGTCCACGACGAGCGGGTCCGCTGCCGCACGCAGCACGTCCCCGCAGGTGGTGGCGATCCAGTTGTCCACCCGGCGCAGCCGGTTGGGGCTCGTCGTCCCGCGGGTCACGACGCCGAGCGGGCGTTGTGCCGGCACCGCCATCACCCGGCTCAACCGGCCCGGTGGACCTTGTGCTGCGCGGCCTGCGCCAACGGACGGACCACCAGCCGGTCCACGTTTACGTGCTGCGGGCGGGTTGCGCACCACGCGACACAGTCCGCGACGTCGTCGGCGACCAAGGGCTCGGACACCCCGGCGTATACGGCGTCCGCCCGGTCGGCGTCCCCGTGGAAACGGACCAGCGAGAACTCTTCGGTCCGTACCATCCCGGGGTCGATCTCGACGACCCGAACCGGCCGGCCGCACAGCTCCAGCCGCAGGGTGCCCGCGACCGCGGTCTGCGCGTGCTTGGCGGCGGCGTAGCCGCCCCCGCCCTCGTACACGGTGAAGCCGGCGGTGGATGACACGACGACGATCGTGCCGGCTCCGGAGGAGACCAACGCCGGTAGGAGCGCCTGGGTGACCCGCAGCGTGCCCAGAACGTTCACGTCGTACATCCACTGCCAGTCACCGACCGCGCCGGTCTCCACCGGGTCCAGGCCGCGTGCTCCCCCGGCGTTGTTGACCAGCAGGGTGACCGGACCGGGCGCGGCCGCCGCGGCGGCGGCGAGGCCGGCCACCGACTCGTCCGAGGTCACGTCGCAGCCGATCGCGGTGGCTGCCCCGCCGTTGGCTTCGACCTCCCGGACCAGGTCGGCGAGGCGGTCGGTGCGCCGGGCGGCGGCCAGTACGTGGAAGCCCTCGGTGGCGAGCCGGCGGACGGTGGCCGCCCCGATCCCGCTGGATGCCCCGGTGACGACAGCGACGGAAGTCATCCGCCCATTCTGGCCCCGAGCCCGGGAGCGGGGGCGATGAGGTCCGTCACGCCTGGGGACGGCCGGGAGGAATTACCGATCCCCGATCGGGAAGATGACACCTGGCGTGGAGGTTGACCGAGAAGCGCCGGTCGTGCGGGACGGCAACCGTGACAGAAGGAGCGGACGTGGCGGAACAGCACACCGGTGTCGGTCGTCAGCGAGGTGCCCGTCCGTGGCCCCGGCCCCGCCGAATCGCGACACTCTCCGTGCACACTTCGCCGCTGCACCAGCCCGGCACGGGTGACGCGGGTGGGATGAATGTCTACATCCTGGAGGTCGCCCGGCGGTTGGCCGAGGCGAACGTCGAGGTCGAGATCTTCACCCGGGCGACCGCAGCCGACCTGCCGCCGGTGGTCGAGATGGTGCCGGGCGTACACGTCCGGCACATCATCGCCGGACCGTTGGGTGGGCTGACCAAGGAGGAGTTGCCCGGCCAGCTCTGCGCGTTCACCTCGGGGGTGCTGCGGGCCGAGGCCGCGCGGGCCGCGGGGCACTACGACCTCATCCACTCGCACTACTGGCTCTCCGGGCAGGTCGGCTGGCTGGCCAAGGAGCGGTGGGGGGTTCCGCTGGTGCATACCGCGCACACCCTTGCCAAGGTCAAGAACGCGCAGCTCGCCGCCGAGGACCGGCCGGAACCCAAGTCCCGGGTGATCGGCGAGGAGCAGGTGGTGGCCGAGGCCGACCGACTGGTCGCCAACACCAAGACCGAGGCCGGTGACCTGATCGACCGGTACGACGCCGACCCGACCCGGGTTGAGGTGGTCGAGCCCGGGGTGGATCTGACTCGGTTCTGTCCGCCAGCCGGTGATCGCGTCCGGGCGCAGGTCCTCGCCCGTCGTCGGCTGGGCCTGCCCGAGCGTGGGTACGTGGTGGCCTTTGTCGGCCGGATCCAGCCGCTCAAGGCGCCCGACGTGCTGATCCGCGCGGCGGCGGCGCTGCGCCAGCGGGATCCGGTGCTCGCGGACGACATGACGGTGGTTGTCTGCGGTGGCCCCAGCGGCAGCGGGCTGGAGCGGCCGACTCGCCTGATCGAACTGGCCGCCGAGCTGGGCGTGGCCGACCGGGTCCGGTTCCTGCCGCCGCAGACCGGCGACGACCTGCCCGCCCTGTACCGGGCGGCCGACCTGGTGGCGGTCCCGTCCTACAACGAGAGCTTCGGGCTGGTCGCGTTGGAGGCGCAGGCCTGCGGCACACCGGTGGTGGCGGCCGCCGTCGGCGGTTTGATCACGGCGGTACGCGACGAGGTCAGTGGGGTCCTCGTGGATGGCCACGACCCGGTCGCGTGGGCCGGTTCGTTGGGTCGCCTGTTGCCGGACGCCGGCCGGCGCGCGACCCTGGCCCACGGCGCGCAACGCCACGCCCGCAGCTTTTCCTGGGACCGGACGGTGCGCGACCTGCTGGATGTCTACGGCGAGGCGGTCGCCGAGCACCGAACCCGATCGTCTGACTTCGCCACCTGCTCTGGGTGAGCGGCACCGACCGTCCGCGACGGAGGCCGGGCCGGCGCGGGACGCGGTGGGGCGGGAGCGGTCGTAGAGTGGGGCGGTGAACGGGAGAAGCGAGCTCGGGGCGTTGATCGAGTCGGTCTGCGCGGAGCGGGACCTGGCCTGGGAGGCCACCGGCCCGAACTCGTACGCGGTGACCCTGCCCGGCACCCACAAGCTGCGGACGATCTGCAACCTGATCATCGGCGAGTATGCGCTGCGGGTCGAGGCGTTCGTGATGCGCCAGCCCGACGAGCGACGCGAGGAGCTGTGGGCGTGGCTGCTGCAGCGCAACGCCCGGATGTACGGGGTGTCCTTCTCCATCGACGCGGTTGGTGACGTCTACCTGACCGGCCGGGTGAATTCGGCGGGCGTGGACGCCGACGAGTTGGATCGGCTCTTTGGGTCGGTGCTCACGTACGCCGACGACTCCTTCGACACGATGCTGGAGATCGGCTTCGGCAGCTCGATTCGGCGGGAGTGGGAGTGGCGGGTCCGGCGCGGCGAGTCGACCGCCAACCTCGCGGCCTTCGCCCACCTGGTCGAGTCGGCTGGCAGCGGGGCCGCGCCGGCGGCCGGGAAGCCCGCTGCCGGGAACCCGCCCGCCGCCCCGGGGGATTCGACGCGGTCCTGACGGGTACGCCCTGGTGTGCGGTGCGGTACTGGGACCGGCCGCGCGCCGAGGACGGACTGGCGGAGGAGCGTTCCATGGCTCAGCGAAGCAGCGCAGGCCGCGGTGGTACGGCGACCCGGACCGCACGCCGGCCAGGAAACCAGACCCCGGGCACGCCGCAGGTGTCCGAGGCCACGATCTCCCGGATGCGGGTGGACGAGATTCGGGGGCAGTTGCGCCAGCATGGCGTCTCCGGCACCTCCGCGCTGCGCAAGCCGGAGCTGGTGCGGACGCTGGTGAAGACCCTGCGGGCGGAGCGTCGGTCGGGTGGGACGAAGGGGCCTGGCCGCGGTGCGACGTCCGG
This sequence comes from Salinispora cortesiana, assembly GCF_000484695.1. Taxonomy (GTDB): domain Bacteria; phylum Actinomycetota; class Actinomycetes; order Mycobacteriales; family Micromonosporaceae; genus Micromonospora; species Micromonospora cortesiana. The sequence continues at coordinate 11,846 of NZ_AXVR01000037.1, forward strand.
CGGGCGGTCGGCGGGTGGCGCCGCGGTGCGCACCGGGCCCCGTACCTCGCGGTCGGTGCGGTCCTCGCAGGTCATCGCCGCCCTGACCGATCGGCCAGAGCGTCCGGGCCGGAGCCTGGTCACGACGAACCACGAGGTGATCCGGCGGTGGGCCCGGGAGCGCAGGGCGAAGCCGGCAACGATCCGGGGCACCGAGCGGGATGGCCGGGCCGGGGTGCTCACCTTCAACATGCCGGGGTATCGGCAGAGCTCTCGGGTGCGCGAAATCACATGGGACGAGTGGTTCCGGACCTTTGACCTGCGGAAGCTGAATTTGATCTATCAGGAGCGGCTGCGGGACGGCAGAATGAGCAACTTTTTCCGGACAGAGTCACCCGATCGGGAGGACGGATGAGTTGTTTGCCGGAGTTGCCGGCGGGTAGACCGCTGGTGGCCGGAGGGGCGGACCGGACCGCCGGGTAGCCGGCTTGTGACCGGCGAGACAGCGGGTCAATTTGTATCCGCATTCTGGGCGAACTAACTTTATTGCACCGTGCGGCGCTCGGTTCCGTTCGGGGGAGCGGAGGATCAATCAGATCCGAGCATCGAGTGTGGCGCGGGGACGGGTGGAACAACACCGTTGGGGGACGGTGTCCACCCGTTGACCGGCGGCGTGAGCGGGCGCCGCTTACGGGGGTGAGTGCCGCCCGCCGCCGCCGGTCGTACGCAGCGAAACGCCCATCGTGACGAACTCACGATGGGCGTTTCGCGTACCCGGTGGCCCGGGACGTCCCGTTCCAGGGCGCTCACCCCACCTCGGTTGCCTGCTGCTGCCCGACCGTGGTTGGCGGCGGCTGGTTGACTGCCCGCAGCGCGGCGGCCCGGCGCTCCCGCGTCGGTCCGGAGATCAGATGTGCCACCGCTACCAGTCCGCCGATCAGGGCGCAGCCCAGCCAGAGGATGGCGTTGCCGGCCCCCTCCCGGACCAGCCCGCCGAGCACCGGCGCCGCGGCGCCGGCAATCTGCCAGGAGAGCGAGAAGACCCCCTGGTAGCGGCCGCGTAGCTCATTCGGGGAGAGCTCGGCGATCAGGGTGGCGTTGGATGGCGAGTTGAGCATCTCGCCGACGGTCCAGATCAGGACGGTCAGACCGTAGAACCAGGCGGTCTCGGCGAATGCGGTCAGCCCGAACCCGACCCCGAGCACCACCGCCGACAGCGCCAACACGTGGGACCGGTTACGACCCTTGATCAACCGTGGTACGAAGAGCTGGCCCACCACGATCAGCACCCCGTTGAGTGCGATCACCGAGCCGTACGTGGCGGGGCTCAGCCCCGAGTCGCCCATCGCGATCGGCAGCATCGAGATGTGCTGGAGGAAGACCACCGCGGCGAAGAGGTTCAACGCCACGAACCCGAGGTAGACCCGGTCGGTCAGGATGACGCGCAGCGCTCCGGTCTGGGCCTTCGGCCCGCCGGCGGTGGCGACCAGCGGTTGGTGGGTCTCGCTGACCTTGAAGAAGATGATCAGCGCGGTGATCAGGGTGGTGACCGCATTAACCACGAAGAGCAGCAGGTAGCCGGCCTCGGTCGCGAACCCCGCGAGGATCGCGGCGCAGGCGAAGCCGAGATTGATCGCCCAATAGTTCAGGCTGAAGGCGCGCAACCGGTCCTTCGCCGGCACGACATCGATCATCATGGCGCCGAAGGCGGGCCGGGCGGCCTCGGCGAAGAGCCCAAGCAGGAGGGCGCCGAGTGCGATCAACCAGAGGGCCTGGGCGAAGCCGAGGGCGAGCATCAAGCTCGCGGCGCCCAGGTGTGCGGTGAGCAGCGTGGGCCGGCGGCCCCACCGGTCCGCGAGCGTGCCACCGACGGTGGTGCCCACCGCGCCGCCGACCCCCCACAGCCCCAGGACCAGGCCGGCCTGGGCAGCGGAGAAGTCCCGCTCCTGGGTGAGGTAGATGGCGATGAAGATGAGGACGAACGAGCCGAGCCGGTTGATCAGGGTGCCGGTCCACAGATACCAGAAGGTGCGGGGAAGGCCACCGGCCGTATCGTGTAACCAACCTCGCATGGTCCGCACTCGGTGCCCCGCTTCCATAATGAACGACATCGTCTAAGCGCCTTACAACCTAGTTGTGGGCAACGTTCTGGTCACCGGAAATCCTGGTGGCGGTGGTCACCCCTTCGCACGTGACCGGTTCGTCGGTGGGGGAGGATGGCCGACATGACTGCAAGTGAAGGTCCCACCATCGGGACGCTGGTCCTGCTGCGACACGGCGAGAGCGACTGGAACGCCAAGAACCTCTTCACCGGCTGGGTCGACGTGGACCTGACCGCCAAGGGAGAGGCCGAGGCGCGTCGTGGCGGCGAGCTGTTGCGGGAGCACAACCTGTCGCCGGACGTGGTGCACACCAGCCTGATGCGTCGGGCGATCCGCACGGCGGAGCTCGCGCTGGACACGGCCGACCGGCATTGGATCGCGGTGCGTCGGTCGTGGCGGCTCAACGAGCGCCACTACGGCGCCCTCCAGGGCAAGAACAAGAAGCAGACCCTCGACGAGTACGGCGAGGAGCAGTTTATGCGCTGGCGCCGCTCGTACGACACGCCGCCGCCGCCGATCGCGGACGGAGACGAGTGGTCGCAGGTTGGTGACCCGCGCTACCGGCTGCTGCCGACCGAGCTGATGCCGCGGACGGAGTGCCTGAAGGACGTCGTCGAGCGGATGCTGCCGTACTGGTACGACGCGATCGTGCCGGACATCCTGGCTGGCCGGACGGTGCTGGTGGCCGCGCACGGCAACTCGCTGCGCGCGCTGGTCAAGCATCTGGACCAGATCAGCGACGAGGCGATCGCGAAGCTGAACATCCCGACCGGGATCCCGCTGCGGTACGACCTCGACCCGCAGCTGCGCCCGATGACGCTCGGCGGCACCTACCTGGATCCGACGGCGGCGCGGGATGCCGCCGCGGCGGTGGCGAACCAGGGTCGCTGACCTGGGCCGAGCGACCCCGGCGGCACCGGGCCCTGGGCAGGGAACGCCCTGGTGAACGAGGTCGGACGGAGTGGTGAACATCCGCGAAAGTGAGCACAATTCGTCCTGCTCTGTTCGGATGTTGGGTTAACCAGGACCTAGGATCGCCCGGTGGAGTGGGTAGTGGCGGTCGCGGTGGCCGTGGGAATGGCGGTCGGCATGCTGCTGACCCGGCTGGTCCTGGCACGGCGAGTCGGATCGACCTTGGTCGGGAGCCATCAGTCCGGCTCCCCTCGGCCCGGGGGGAGGTCCGCGATAGCCGGCGGTTCACCGTCCGGCCTTGGTCGCCGGACGATCGATTCCCTCCGGGTCGGCGTCGTGGTGCTCGCCGACGACGACGGGCCCGTCCTGGTCAACCCGGCAGCCCGGGCGATGGGGCTGCTCCGCGCTGGCGGCACGCCGGGCACGGTCGCCGCCCATCCGTTGATCCGGACCCTCGCGGGGCAGGTGCGGCGGACCGGCGTACGTCGAGAGATCCAGCTGGACCTGCCCCGGGGGAGCGACGGCGTCGCCGCGGAGAACCCGCTCGGCGTGCACCTGCGGGCGGTCGGTCTCGGCGGCGGCCACGTCGCCGTGGAAGCCGTTGACGTGACCGAGGCGCACCGGCTGGCCCGGGTCCGGCGAGACTTCGTAGCCAATGTGAGTCACGAGCTGAAGACCCCGATCGGGGCGCTCCAGCTCCTCGCCGAGGCGTTGCTGGACGCGACCGAGCCGGTCGACGAGGAAGAGCCGGACCTCTCCGAGGATCTGGTCGCCACTCGCCGGTTCGCCGAACGGATCCGACATGAGTCGACCCGGCTGGGTCGGCTGGTGCAGGAGTTGCTGGAGCTGACCCGGCTCCAGGGCGCCGACCCGCAGCCCGCGCCGGAGCCGGTCGCCGTGGACTGGGTCGTCGGCGAGGTGGTGGACCGGACCCGGACCGGCGCCAGCGCCCGCCGGATCGACGTGGTGGTGGACGGCGAACGGGGACTGACGGTGTACGGCAGTGACACCCAGCTGGCCACCGCCGTGTCGAACCTGGTCGAGAACGCCATCAACTACTCGGGTGAGGGCACCACCGTCCGGATCACGGCCCGGCGCGACGACGAACACGTCACAATCGCCGTCACCGACCAGGGCATCGGGATCGGCCCGAGCGACGTGGACCGGATCTTCGAGCGCTTCTACCGGGCCGACCAGGCCCGATCCCGCGCGACCGGCGGCACCGGTCTCGGGCTCGCCATCGTCAAGCACATCGCCAGCAATCACGGCGGACGGGTGGAGGTCGCGAGCACCCCCGACGAGGGTTCGACGTTCACCCTCCGGTTCCCCGCCCGTCGCCCGGACGACCTCTTGGTGATACCGCCCTCGGCTGAGATCGAGGCCGAACCGGCCGAGTCTCAGCAGACGTGACAGTGAAAGGAAACCTCCGTTGAGCCGCGTTCTGGTGGTCGAGGACGAGGAGTCGTTCTCCGATGCCCTGTCCTACATGCTCCGTAAGGAGGGCTTCGAGGTTTCGGTTGCCGCGACTGGCCCCTCCGCCCTCACCGAGTTCGACCGGACCGGTGCCGACATCGTGCTGCTCGACCTGATGCTGCCCGAGATGTCGGGCACCGAGGTGTGCCGGCAGCTCCGGCAGCGGTCGCACGTGCCGATCATCATGGTCACCGCCCGGGACAGTGAGATCGACAAGGTGGTCGGGCTGGAGATCGGCGCCGACGACTACGTGACGAAGCCGTACTCGCCGCGGGAACTCGTCGCCCGGATCCGCGCTGTGCTGCGCCGAAAGAGCGTCGAAGCGGTGGAGACCGGTGCGGCGACGTTGGCCGCGGGCCCGGTTCGGATGGACATCGAGCGGCACGTGGTCACGGTTGGCGGGGCCCCGGTGCAACTGCCGTTGAAGGAGTTCGAGCTGCTGGAGTTGCTGCTGCGCAACGCCGGTCGGGTGCTCACCCGGGGCCAGCTGATCGATCGGGTCTGGGGGGCCGACTATGTCGGTGACACGAAGACCCTCGACGTACACGTCAAGCGGCTGCGTTCCAAGGTCGAGCCGGAGCCGTCCGCTCCCCGGTACATCGTCACCGTGCGGGGTCTGGGCTACAAGCTCGAGCCGTGACCGGACGTCCGCGCTGCCCACTGCGGCGCTGCCCGGCCCCGCGCTGCCCGGCCCCGCGCTGAACAACCGTGCGTGGCTCGGTCGTGTGCGGCTCGGTCGTGCCTGGCCGGGCGTGCCCCCGGCCCGCGCCGTGCGTGGTCAGTCCGGGTCGGCCGGGTGCGGGGCGACCAGCCCGTGCCGGGCGCGGGCGGCACACAACGCGGCCAGCTCGGTGTACGCGGGCGCACCGATCAGGGCGGTCAGCTCGGGGGCGTACGAGACGTACATCGGTTCGGCCGCCACGTGCGCGTCCCGGGACGAGGTGCACCACCAGTCCAGGTCGTGCCCGCCGGCGCCCCAGCCGCGACGGTCGAACTCCCCGAGCGTGGAGAGAAGTATCTTGGTGCCGTCCGGGCGCTGGACCCACTCCTGCTCGCGGCGGATCGGCAGCTGCCAGCAGACATCCGGCTTGTACTCCAGCGGGTGGGCGCCGTCGCGGAGCGCCTGGGCGTGCAGGGCGCAGCCCACTCCACCGGGAAAGTCGGCGTCGTTGAGGAAGACGCAGGGGCCGTCGGGCCGGGTGGCCGTCCGTCGGGCGGGCGTCTTCTCGTCAACCGTGTCGGTCTCGGTCCAGTTCTTGAAGCCCCGCCGGTGGTGCTGCCAGGTCCCCGGGGTCAGCCGCTGGACCGCCGATCGGACCCGCTGTTCGTCGTCGGAGTCGGTGAAGAACGCGCCGTGCGAGCAGCAGCCGTCGGCGGGGCGGTCGGCGCTGATGCCGTGACAGCCGCGCCCGTAGACGCAGGTCCACCGGGACAGCAACCAGGTCAGGTCGGCCCGGATCAGGTGGGTGTCGTCGGCCGGGTCGCCGAATTCGATCCACTCCCGGGGGAAGTCCAGCGGGACCTCCCGACCGCGTGGATCGTCCGGCCGCCTACGGAGCTCGATCTGCCCTCTCACCTGACCAGCGTACGCGCCAGCGGTTGGCTGGCCCGGTGCGCCGCGGCCGGATGTTGCCTCTAGGGTTTGCCTCATGCGGCTGGGCGTCCTTGATGTCGGATCCAACACGGTGCACCTGCTGGTGGTGGACGCTCACCGGGGCGCACACCCCTGGCCGGCGCACTCGGAGAAGGCGGTGCTGCGACTGGCCGAAAAGATCGGCCCGGACGGCGCGCTCACCACCGCCGGCGCGGATTCCCTGGTGCGGGCGGTTGCCGCCGCGAAGGAGTCCGCAGTCGGACTGGGCACCGACGATCTGATCGCGTTCGCGACCTCCGCGGTTCGGGACGCCACCAACTCGGAGGCGGTGTTGGCCCGGGTCCAGGCGGAGACCGGGGTTCGACTGGAGGTCCTCACTGGTGCCGATGAGGCCCGGATGACCTTCCTCGCGGTGCGCCGCTGGTTTGGCTGGTCGGCCGGGCGGTTGCTGGTGCTCGACATCGGCGGCGGCTCGCTGGAGATCGCAGCGGGCATCGACGAGGATCCGGACGCCGCGGTGTCGTTGCCGCTGGGCGCTGGCCGGCTCACCCGCCGCCATCTCCGGGTCGCCCCGGGTAGTACCACCCCGCCCGGCGCTGAGCAGGTGGAGAAGCTGCGGGCGTACGTGGACGGCCAGCTCGACGCGGTGGCCGGGGAGCTGAACAAGGTGGGCTGGGAGCGTCCGGTCGCCACCTCGAAGACCTTCCGGACCCTGGCCCGCCTCGCCGGGGCGGCTCCCTCCGGGGCGGGCGTCTGGGCCCGCCGGCGGCTCACCCGGGCCGGGCTGCGGCAGGTGCTCGGGTTCATCCGGCACATTCCCCCGGCACAGCTCGTCGAGCTCGATGGGGTCAGCGTCGGCCGGGCGCATCAGCTGTTGGCCGGCGCGGTGGTCGCCGAGGCGGCGATGCGCCGGCTGGACATCGGCACGCTGGAGATCTGCCCGTGGGCGTTACGGGAGGGAGTGATCCTGCGCCGGCTGGATCAGCTTGCGCCGATGTGAGGTCCCCTCGGCAGTCAGCGCTATTTGCTGGGACTCGTCCTGAAGATCCCGATCGGTGCCGGCTACTCTCGATGCTGTGCCTTCCCGAGTTCCGGTTCTCCTGTCCACCTCGTCGGTCTTCCCCGAGCGGACCGCGGCGGCGTTTCAGCTGGCTGCGACGCTCGGTTACGACGGCGTCGAGGTGATGGTCTGGACCGACGCCGTTAGCCAGGACGCTGGCGCACTCGCCGGACTCGCCAAGCACTACGGCGTGCCGGTGCTCTCCGTGCACGCCCCGTGTCTTCTGGTTACCCAGCGGGTGTGGAGCGCCGACCCGTGGGAGCGGTTGCGTCGTTCCGGCGAACTAGCCGAGGAGTTGGGTGCGCCGACCGTGGTGGTGCACCCCCCGTTCACCTGGCAGCGGGACTACGCCCGTAACTTCGCCGAGGGCTTGGACGAGGTCACCGGGCGGTTCGATGGCATCAGTTTCCCGGTCGAGAACATGTATCCGGTGCGGATGGCGGGGCGGCAGTTCGTCCCGTACGCCCCGGGCTGGGACCCGACCACGACGGGATATCCCTCCTACACCCTTGACCTGTCGCACTGCGCCGCATCCCACACCGACGCGCTGGAGCTGGCCGACCGGATGGGCGCCGGCCTCGCCCACGTTCACCTGGGCGATGGCACCGGGGAGGGGCGCGACGAACATCTCGTCCCCGGGCGGGGGACCCAACCCTGCGCCGAGCTGCTGCGCTCGCTCGCCAGCCGAGGCTTCGCCGGCTCGGTGGCGGTGGAGGTGTCAACCCGGCGGGCGAAGAGCCGCGCGGTCCGGGAGGCGGACCTACGGGCGGCATTGGCCTTCGCTCGCCAGCACCTCGATCCGCCGGCTGCGACCCGTGCCGGGCCGGAACCGGTGCGGCGGGGCGACCGGGAAGCCGAGGAGTAGCCGGCGGAGACCGCCGCTCAGCGCACCGTGGTCAGGTTGTCGGCCGGGGTGGTGGACTGCGCCGCCACGGCGACCCGGTCGCGGATCGCGGCCCGCTTGCGGGCCCGATGCGCCGCCACGTGGGAGCGGGTGGCGCAGCGTTCCGAACAGAACCGCCGGCAGCAGTTCGACGAGGTGTCCAGATAGACGTTGCCGCACCGCTCGTCCGCGCAGACCCCGAAGCGGGCGCTGCCGTACTCGCAGAGCCACACCGACAGCCCCCAGACCGCGCCGGCCAGGTACTCGGCACTCACCGAGGATCCGCGGCTGGTGACGTGCACGTGCCAGTCACTGGAGTCGTGCCCGGAGATGCGCGGCTGCACCGGGTACGCCTCCAGCAGCGCATTCAGCTCGGCGACCGCTTGGACGTCCCGTCCCGACGTGCCGTATTCGAAGACATCGCGAAGTCGCTTCTGTGCCCGTCGAAAGATCGAGAGATCTCGTTCCGACACCTCGTCCCGCATCCACGAGATGTCGTCAGGGAAGAGCGAACGGAGGGCGTCGAGGTCGTCCAGCCGGAGATTGATCAGATCAACTCCGGTCCGGGCGTACGCGTCGAAGTTCACGTCACCCACCGTAGACGACTTCCCGGGCATGCGGCGTGTCGATGTAGCGCGATGTGACGGCACCGCCGTTTTGCTGCTATGGGCGCTACTCTTCAGCCCATGCTTCGTACCGTAATTCTCGCTGCGGCCCGGTCATCGCGGTGCGAGCGGCTCGTCGCGACAGCCCCAGTCACTCGGAACGTGGTGCACCGGTTCGTCGCCGGTCCCCGACCCGAGGACGCGTTGCGGGTCACCCGCGCCCTCGTTGCCGACGGGCTCACGGTCACCCTCGACAACCTCGGTGAGGACACCGTCACGCCCGAGCAGGCCAGCGCCGTTCGCGACGAGTACGTCGGCCTGTTGGAGTCGCTCGCCGCCGACGGGCTCACCCCCGCCGCCGAGGTCAGCGTCAAGCTCTCCGCGCTCGGGCAGACCTTCGACGAGCAGCTTGCCTACGACAACGCCCGGGCGATTTGCGCGGCGGCCGAGGCCAGGGGCACCACGGTCACCCTCGACATGGAGGACCACACCACCACCGACTCCACCCTGGACATCCTCGTCAAGCTGCGCGCGGACTACCCGTCCACCGGGGCGGTGCTCCAGGCGTACCTGCGCCGGACCGAGTCCGACTGCCGGCAGTTGGCCGGCGCCGGTTCCCGGGTCCGGCTCTGCAAGGGCGCGTACCGGGAGCCCGAATCGGTGGCCTTCCAGTCCGCTCGGGACGTGGACCGGTCCTACGTACGCTGCCTGAGCATTCTGATGGCCGGGGCCGGCTACCCGATGCTGGCCACCCACGACCCCCGTCTGATCGCGATCGGTGAGGACCGCGCTCGCTGGTTCGACCGGGGGCCGAACCAGTTCGAGTTCCAGATGCTCTACGGCATCCGCTCCGCCGATCAGGCTCGCCTGATCGGTGACGGATACACCGTGCGCACCTATGTGCCGTACGGCGAGGAGTGGTTCGGCTATCTCATGCGTCGCCTGGCCGAGCGACCCGCCAATCTGGCCTTCCTCGCCCACGCCCTGATGGGTCGGTAGCCGGGACCTGTTGGGCCGGTGGCCGCGCCCGGTTGGGCCGGTGGCCGGGGCCTTGCGGCGGTCGTGATCTACCGGTGTCGGGCTCCGACGGGCGCCCTGACACACTGGTGCCGCTCCCAGCACGGAGCCCCGATCCGCGTCCGGAAGCTTCGGGGCGATCGTCCGGTGGCACCGGTGGCGCCACCGGCGCCACCGGGCTCCGTGGGGGCCGAGCGGGGCGCCGTGCGGCTGACGGTGGGGCCCGCCAGGACGCCCCTGGTGTGAATCGTGATGGTTTGTCCGAAGGGATCGCGCCGGTCACATTGGCCCCGCTACCGTACGGGTAACACGCGCGTCGCTGGTCCGGCGGAAGCCCCGTCGGGATAGCACGCGCCGGGCATGGGATGGGCGGTGAGCCATGGCCGGGTCGCGATCCGACGGTCAGCTGTCGGAGGTCAGGTTCCTCACCGTCGCCGAGGTGGCGACGGTCATGCGGGTCTCGAAGATGACGGTCTACCGCCTGGTGCACGGCGGCGAGCTCGCCGCCGTCCGGGTCGGTCGGTCGTTTCGCGTCCCCGAGCACGCGGTGCACGAGTATCTGCACGGTGCTTTTCAGGAAACCGCCTGACCGCCCGTCCACGGGGCGGGAAGCGGCCGTGATGACCGGCATTGAGGGGCCGCGTTGGTCCTGCTGAGGCTTCCCGGCTACCCTGGACCCGACCGTGACCACAGATGCGCGCCGCCGCCCGTCCCGCAGGTCCGGTCCGTTGTCCGCAAGCGGACGCCGGTGTCATCCGGTCCGCCCCGCACATTGCATCGAAAGGCTGTCGTATGGGCTCGGTGGTCAAGAAGCGCCGCAAGCGCATGGCTAAGAAGAAGCACCGCAAGCTGCTGCGCAAGACCCGCGTCCAGCGTCGCCGTCTCGGCAAGTGATTCGGTGCCGGGTTGGTCCCGGCACCGTCATCACTTGCCAGCTGTCGACCCTCGGAGGCTTAGGTGATCAAGCCGCGGATATTACGGCTCGGTCCCGCCTGCCGGGGACGGTGTGCGGCATGACCCCCGGTGGCCCCTCCGGCGCCCCGGGGGTCGTCGTCGTGACCGGGGTCAGTCGCTACCTCGGCGCCCACGTCGCCGCGCGGCTCGCCGCCGACCCGCGGGTCGGGCGGGTCCTCGGAGTCGACCCATCCGATGCGGGTGGGGAGCTCACCGACCTGCTCAACGGGGTCGAGCGGGTCCGGGTGGATGCTGGTTCGATCGGTGGCCTCCTCGCCGACCTCGACGTTGACGCGGTGGTGCACCTGGCCCTGGTCAGCGCTCCCGACCCGCAGCACGGGGGCCGCGCGGCCATGAAGGAGCAGAACGTCATCGGCACGATGCAGCTGCTCGCCGCCGCGCAGCACGCGCCCCGGCTGCGCAAGCTCGTGATCCGCTCCTCGACCGCCGCATACGGCGCGTCCTTCCGTGACCCGGCGGTCTTCACCGAGGAGACCGAGCCGCGGGAGGTACCGCGCGGTGGCTTCGGCCGGGACATCCTGGACATTGAGGGGTACGTGCGGGGTTTTCGTCGCCGCCGCCCCGACGTAACCGCCACCGTGCTGCGGTTCGCGCCGTTCATCGGCTCGACCGCCGACACCACGCTCACCCGCTACTTCGCCCAACCGCTGGTGCCCACCGTGTTCGGCCGCGACCCGCGGCTGCAGTTCCTGCACTTCGAGGATGCGCTGGAGGTGCTGCACCGGTCGGTCGTGCTGGACCATCCCGGCACCTACAACGTCGCCGGCCCCGGGGTGCTGGCGCTCTCCCAGGCCATCCGGCGGGCCGGCCGGGTCGCGGTGCCGGTGCTGGAGCCGGGCCTGTCCGGGGCCGCCGCGCTGGCCCGTACGCTCGGCTTCGGCCGCTACGGGCTGGACCAGGTCGACCTCTTCGTGCACGGTCGCGTCGTGGACACCAACCGGCTCGAGCGGGAGTTCGGCTTCACCCCGCGCTCAACCGCTGCCGCCTTCGACGACTTCATCCGCGCTCACCGTAACGGGATCGTGGTGACCCGGGAGCGGCTCGCCGCCGCCGAGCAGCTGGTGCTCGACGGGGTCCGGCAGGTCCGCTCCGCCGCCGGGGAGCGGTCGTGAGCGGCGGGGTGGTCTCCGAGCAGCCCGGCGACCACTGGGACCGGAAGGTGGCGAGCGGGCTGGCGTTTCTGCGCGGACGCCTCGCTGGCGACTACGAGGTGGACGAGTTCGGCTTCGACCCGCAGCTGACCGAGTCCGTCTTTCATCCGCTGCTGCGACTGCTCTACCGAGACTGGTTCCGCACCGAGGTCACCGGGCTGGAGCATGTGCCCGACGTGGGGGCGGGCCTGGTGGTGGGCAACCACTCCGGCACCGTGGCCCTGGACGCGCTGATCCTCTCGGCGGTGCTGCACGACCAGCACCCCCGGCACCGGTTTCTCCGGCTGCTCGGCGCGGACCTCGTCTTCCGGATGCCGGTGGTGTCGGCGGTGGCCCGCAAGGGCGGCGGCACGGTCGCCTGCAACCCGGACGCCGAGCGCCTGCTCGACTCCGGTGAGTTGGTCAGCGTCTTCCCCGAGGGCTTCAAGGGCATCGGCAAGCTCTACGCGGAGCGCTACAAGCTACAACGATTCGGTCGGGGTGGCTTCGTCTCCGCGGCGTTGCGCACGGGTACCCCGATCGTGCCGGTGGCGATAGTCGGGGGCGAGGAGACCTATCCGATGCTCGCCGATGTGAAGCCCCTCGCCCGGCTGCTGAAGCTGCCATACTTCCCCGTCACGCCGACCTTCCCCTGGCTCGGCCCGCTGGGCATGGTGCCGCTGCCGAGCAAATGGATGATCGAGTTCTGCCCGCCGATCGCCACCGAGCATCTGACCGACTCGGCCGATGACCCGATGGTCGTGTTCAACCTCGCCGACCAGGTGCGGGAGATCATTCAGCAGACCCTGCACCGGCTGCTGGAGCAGCGGCCGGACCCGTTCGGCCCCTGACCAGGGGCGCCACCAGCGGCGAGCCCGCGGGCGTCCTGGCCGGGGTCATCACGCTGAACAAGCTGGTCGGTCCGGCGCTCGGTGCCGTGCTCTTCGCAGCCGGTCGGTCCTGGCCGTTCGCCACCAACACGGTTCTCCTCGCGGCCGGGCTGCTGTTGGTGTCCCGGGTGTCGCTGCCACCGCGGGTGCGGGAATCGGCGGGTCAGCACCGTGCTCTGCGGCAGGACATCGTGGCCGGGTTCCGCTGGACCGTTCGTCATCCGGCCGTTCGGACGCTCTGTCTGACCGTCCTGGTCTTCAACATCACCTACGGCGCCGCCTGGTCCATCCTGGTGCTCTACGCCGAGGCGCGGCTCGGCCTCGGTGCCGTCGGCTTCGGCCTGATCAGCACGGCGTTGGCGGCCGGCGGGCTGCTCGCCACCGTCGGGTACGGCCGGCTCACCCGCCGGGTGAGCCTCGGGGGCGTCATGCGGGCCGGGCTGATCATCGAAACCCTCACCCACCTCGGTCTCGCCGTGACCACCTCGCCCTGGGTCGCCTCGGCTATCCTCTTCGGCTTCGGGGCGCACGCGTTCGCCTGGGGCACCACCGCCCTGACCATTCTGCAGCGGGCGGTTCCGATCTACTTTCAGGGTCGGGTCAACAGCATCTACACCATGAGTGGGTTCGGCGGGCTGGTTGTCGGCGCGGCCCTTGGTGGCCCGCTGGTCACCCTCCTCGGGATGACCGGTCCATTCTGGTTCGCCTTCGCCGGCTCGGCGCTGCTCGTCGGGGGGCTGTGGCGTCAGTTCGGCCACATCGCCCACACCGACGACCCGACACCGACCCCGGTTCCGGCCGGGTCAACCACCCACTGACGGTGGCGTGGACGTCTTGGCGGGGGAGCCTACGTCCGGAGGGACGAGCGGCGGCGGTGCCGGGCCAGCCCCGCGGTGACTGCCCCGGCGACTAGCCCGACGGCGGCGGTGGAGGGGACGGCGATCTTGACCGCCCGACGTCCGGTACGGAAGTCCCGTACCTCCCATCCGCGTCGGCGGGCCTCCCGCAGCAGCGCGGAGTCCGGGTTGACGGCGACCCCGCGGCCGGCCGCGGCGAGCATCGGCAGATCATTGGCGGAGTCGCTGTAGGCGGTGCAGCGGGACAGGTCCAGCCCCTCCGCCGCGGCGAGTCGGGTCACCGCCTCCGCCTTCGCGGGCCCGTGCATCAGGTCGCCGACCAGCCGTCCCGTGTACGCGCCGTCAACCACCTCGGAGACCGTTCCGATGGCACCGGTGAGCCCCAGCCGGGCGGCGATCACCCGGCCGATCTCCACCGGCGCAGCGCTGACCAACCAGACCCGTTGCCCGGCGTCGAGGTGGCCCTGGGCGAGTTGGCGGGCGCCGGCCCAGATCCGGGGTGCCATCAGCTCATCGAAGATCTCTTCGGCGAGGCGCTCCACCTCCTCCACCCGCCAGCCCTCGACGAACGCGAGAGCGGCCTCCTTGATCTGCGACATGTCGCCGACATGCTCGGTGGCGAGCACCCGGAACCGTAGCTGTTGCCAGGCGAATCGGAGTAGGTCGCTGGTGGTGACGTAGTTGCGCGCGGCGAGTCCACGGGCGAACCAGTAGATCGATGCTCCTTGCATCATGGTGTTGTCCACGTCGAAGAAGGCGGCCGCGGCCCGATCCGGCGGCGGGATCGACACGCCGCCGGCCGAGCTCCCCCCGGAGATGTGACCACGGGTATCGGTGTCGACGGGCACCTTTCGGCTGGCCACGTGCTCCCCTCCATCCGACCGGCGCACCGTGCGCCACCTGGCGAGGGTAGCCGGGCGGCTGACCGAGGCGGGCCCGCAACCGGGCAATCGACCCAGGTGTGCGGTGGGCCGGCGGCGGTTGTTGGCGCCTTGGGTGGAGCGGGGCCGGCCCGCCGCGGGCGGTGTCAGCGGTCGGCGGGGCAGCTCGCCGGAGTGGGGCCGAGCGTGTCGCTGCCGCTCGGCGCGGGCAGGCCACAGCCGATGGCGGCGCGCAGCGCGTCCGAGCGCCGAAGGGCGTCGTCGAGGAGCGCGAGTGAGCGCTGGGTGCGGTCGCGGTCGGCGCGGGTTCCGTCGCCCAGGAGTTCGTTGACCGCCGTACGCTGCGCGGCGACGAAGGTGTTGACCACGTCCAGCGCCGTCAGGTCGGAGTCCTGTACCGCGGCGGTGGTGAGCAGGCGTACGCCCTGGCGGGTGTCGGCGTCCATGTCGTCCAGGACGCCGCTGTAGCCGGCCCGGTCGCCGGGCAGTTGGGCCGCCTCGCTCAGGCGGGTCCGCGCGAAGTCCAGGAAGAGTTGCCCACGGCTGTGGTCCGAGCCGGTCAACGCGAGCTGGGCGCGCTCGGTCGACCGCTTCATCCCGTACAGTGCGTCGCCGGGTACCGCGTTCTCGCTGGCCGCGGAGATGCCGGAGACGGCGACGGCGCCGGTCGCGATGCCGATCAGGATCGCGCCGCGGGCCCGGGCCCGCCGCGCGGTAACGGAGGGCAGGAGGAAGGAGCGGTTCGGCGCGGGGCGATGTTCCGCCCGGTCGGTGGTGGCCGCCGGGGCAGGCCGACCGAGGCCCTCGCGTTCGGCGGTGGCCAGCAGCATGGCCCGTAGGCCGGTCCGGAACTCGGTGCTGACCTCGACCGTCGGGGCGGCGGCACCGAGCTGCTGCCCGACCGCGACGAGGTCGGTGAGCTTTTCGTCAACCCGAGATCGGACGTGGTGTCGTCGGCCGCCGTTTGCTTCGTCGAGAAGTTGCGCGAAGCGCTCGGCGCGCCGACGGGAGACAAAGAGGTCGCTGTTCACCGCTGGCACCTCCCTCGCTGGGCGCGGCCGGTCGGCCGCGATCGTCACCGGCGACCGGGGACGGGCGGGCGTCGCGGGAGGCTCGAGGCCGGCGGTTGGGGCCGGACCCGAGACCCGGGGGACACCGGGACTGCATCGGTCGCACCCGGATGAACGCGCCGCGCCGGGTCGGGGTTACGGGGCCGGTGGCGGAGAAAGCACGGGAAGTAATCGATATCACCGTAGATCGATTTGTCCGGGCGTCACCGCCCCCGCCAGCGTGGTTATGCCCGGAAGCCGTCCGGGAGCAGCCGGGCGAGGGCCCGAACCGCCCGGTACTGCAAGGCCTTGATCGCGCCCTCGTTCTTGCCCATGGCCCGTGCCGTCTCCGCCACCGAGAAGCCTTGGAGGAAGCGGAGCACGATGCACTCCTGCTGCTCCGGGTTGAGCTGCTTGACCGCGCCGAGCAGGGTGACGTTGGTGATGTGCTCGACCACGGCCGCCTCGGGGCTGCCTTCCGGCCCGCGGTCCTCGCGTTCGGCGTCGAGGACGTCACCCGTGGTCACCTCGAGCCGGTAGCGGCCGGATTTGAAGTGGTCCGCCACCAGGTTGCGGGCGATCGTCACCAGCCAGGCCCCGAGGTCTCGGCCCTGCCAGGTGAAGCTTCCGATTCGCTTCAGCGCCCGGAGGAAGGTGTCGGAGGTGAGGTCCTCTGCCAGTTGACGGTTGCCCACCCGGAAGTAGACGAAGCGAAAGACGGTGTCCACATACCGGTCGTAGATCAGGCCGAAGGCCTCGGCCTCCCCGGCCTGTGCGCGCTCGACCAGGGCCCAGATTTCGGTTGCCGGGTCGGACGGGTCGGGACGGCTCGGGAAGCCGGTGGCGGGCGTGTTGGCGGGCAGCGCGGGCAGTACCGCCGTGTCGGTGGCGGTGGAGTCGGTGGTGGTGGATGGGTCGGCGCTCCGGCGGCCCTGTACGGGCATAGCCGGCCGGGCTGGTGCGGCGACCCGGGCCCCGACCGGCTTGGCGTTCGCGCCCGGTGTCCCGCTCCGGGTGGGAGCCTCGTTGGGGTGTGGACGGCTGCGCACCCCGTTTTCGCTCCAGGCGCCGAGCCGGCCGTCAACTCGGGGCCCACGGGGTGTCAATCGTTCATTCGTTGTGGATCGGGAGGGCGGGTCACCCAGGCCGATCGGCCGCTGCGCGTAGCCGAAGGTCGTCATCGGGGCACCTCCGTCGAGCGGCCCGAGTCCCCGGCGTGTGGTTGGGATCGGTCGGGCACGCATGGTTTGGGTAGGGGACGTGCCGGCGCACGGCGAATCCCCTTGAGGTGCTGGTCCAATGCGCTGTCGGGCACGGGGGCCTCCTCGGGCTGAGGGGTTGTTGACTCACGGAAAACGGGGTGAGCCAACCCGAGTGATGATAGGGGTCAACGTCACCCGCGCGTGGCAAGTCCGTTACACAGGGCCAAAGTATTTCCGGTCGTGTCGCACTGCTGCCGGACCAGTTGTCCGTCGTGTGCGGTTGACTTTCGGATTCCCCGGTGTTCCGAGGAGACTCCCAGGTGGATCGGGGGTGTGGAGGGTCGTGGCGCGGTGTGCGCCGGCCGGTCGGAGGGGCGAGATGGCGGCAGTGGCCGCCCACGGTGGCAGGTGGAGGGCGTCCTTGAGTTCACGGCACGTGACGACTCGGTCCCATGGATAGGACGGTCCGAGGTGGGCTCCCGACACCCCGGACGCGCCGCTGGTCGGCGTCCGCCGCGCCGATCGTGGACGTAGTGACGCGCTACAACCCGCCTCGGCGTCGGTGCGGTCGGCCGTTCGCCGCTGTGCCAGACTCGACGGTTGTGCAGGAGGTGGCCGGTGCCGGTGTGAACGCTTCTCCGCCCGAGGGGAGGCGGGTGCCCGCCGGGTCACCCAGGTGTGGCGCAGGGCGGTACGGGGTGTGCCGCACCCCGCCAACGGCGAAACTGTCCACGCGTACGCGCCGCAAGACACTGCTCCGGTCGTCGGGCCGGGGCCGTCCCGACGGAGGAGACCGATGCGTGAACCCCGCCTCACCCTGATCACCCGGCCTGATTGCCACCTCTGCGAAGACGCGAAGGCGGCGCTGGAACGGGTGGTGTCGGTCACCAACGATCGGTGGGTGGAGAAGGACGTCACCGACGATGTGGAGCTGGAGCGCGAGTACGGGGACCGGCTGCCGGTGGTGCTGCTCGACGGCAAGGAGCACGGCTACTGGCGGGTCGAGGAGGAGCGGTTGCTCCGTGACCTGACCACCCCTCAGCTCTGAGGGTGCCAGGTAGGGTGCGGCGATGAGTTCTGCGCACCCGCACCTGGTCTGGGACTGGAACGGAACCCTGCTCAATGATCTGGACCTGATCGTGGCATCGACCAATGTCGCCTTCGCCAGCGTCGGTGGGCCGTCGGTGACCGCCGACGAGCATCGGGTTCGGTTTCGGCGGCCGATCGCCGACTACTACGCCGAGGTGCTCGGGCAGGCCGTGGACGAGGCGGCGTTCGGCCAGCTAGACAAGATCTTCCACGAGGCGTATCTGGACGGGCTGACCACCTGTGCGCTGGCGCATGACGCGGTGGACGCGATTTCGTCCTGGCCCGGGAACCAGTCGTTGCTGTCCATGTGGTTCCACGCGGCTCTGGTGCCAACTGTGCAGACCTACGGACTGACCAAGCACTTCCTGCGGGTGGACGGGCTCCGGACTGAGGTCGGTGGTGACCGGAAGGCCGAGTCATTGACCCGGCACCTGGCCGAGCTGGGGCTGGACGGCCGGGACGTGGTGCTGATCGGCGACTCGCTCGACGACGCCGAGGCGGCCCGATCGGTCGGTGGCCGCGCGGTCCTCTACGCCGGGGGTCTCACCGACCCCACCCGGCTGCGGGCCTCCGGCCATCCGGTCGCGGAGACCCTCACCGAGGCGGTCGCCCTGGCCCACTCGCATTGATCATGGGCCCGGCTCAGCCGCGGAGGTAAGCCAGGACAGCGCGAACCCGGCGGTGCTGCCCGACGTCGGGTGGGAGGTCGAGCTTGGTGAAGATGTTGCGGACGTGCTTCTCGACCGCACCGTCGGTCACCACCAGAGTGCGGGCGATCGCGGTGTTGGAGTGGCCCTCGGCCATCAGACCCAGTACGTCGCGTTCGCGCGGGGTCAGGGCCCGCAGCGGATCGTCGCGGCGGCGGCGGGCGAAGAGCTGGGTGATCACCTCGGGGTCGAGGACGGTGCCCCCGGCGGCGACCCGGTCCAGCGCGTCGAGGAACTCGTCGATCGCGGCCACCCGGTCCTTGAGCAGGTAGCCGACGCCGACCCCGGTGGCCAGGAGGTCGTCGGCGTAGGACACCTCGACGTACTGGGAGAGCACCAGGATCGGCGCCGCCGGCACCAGCGCACGCGCTTGGACGGCAGCTCGGAGCCCCTCGTCGGTGTGTGACGGCGGCATTCGTACGTCAACGATCGACACGTCGGGGTGGTGGGTGACCACCGCCTGCACCAGGGCATCGCCGTCACCGACGGCGGCCACCACCTGATGGCCGCGTTCGGTGAGGAGTCGAATCAGCCCTTCTCGGAGCAGGACGGCATCATCAGCGATCACGATCCGCATGGCTGTGTTCCTACCACTTTCCGGTCGTCGCGGGGAGCTCGGCCCGGATCGCGGTGGGGCCGCCGGCGGGACTGGTCACATGGAGCTGCCCGCCGGCTGCCCGGATCCGGTCCGCGATGCCAACCAGCCCGTGCCCCTTGGCCAGGTGCGCGCCGCCCTGGCCGTCGTCGTCGATGCCGACCCGCAGTCGCCGTCCGGCCCGCTCCACGAATACCCGGCACTCGGTGGCCCGGCTGTGTTTGGCGACGTTGGTGAGCGCCTCGGCGACCACGAAGTACGCGGTGCTCTCCACCGCTGGGTCGAGCCGGCCGCCGGGCTCGCCGAGCGCGGTGTCAACCTGCAGCTCGATCGGGATCAGCCCGCGCCCGGCCAGCGCCGCGAGGGCGCTCGGCAGTCCGCGGTCAACCAGGATGGGCGGTGCGATGCCCCGGGACAGCGCACGCAGCTCGCTGAGGGTCTCCCGGGTCTGGCCAACCGCCTCGTCGAGCGTGTGCCCGGCCGCCTCCGGGTTGCTGGTGAGCTGATCGCGGGCCCGGCTGAGGTCCATCGCGAGTCGAACCAGCCGTTGCTGTGGCCCGTCGTGGATGTCTCGCTCCAGCTTGCGCAGCGCATTCGCCTCGGCGGAGGCGGCTGCTCGTTTCTGTTCTTCGAGGGTGGTGATCCGGTTGCGCAACTCGGCGACCCCGGTGAGCAGAGCGCGGGCCAGGCCACCCTCGGTCCGCGCGCACGCGCGGACTACCAGCGGCAGGGTGAGCAGGGCGAAGACACCAATGGCGGTGTTCAGGAAGATGCGGGCACCGGCGCCATCGCCCATCCCGAGGAGTTCGCTGAGGGACACGCTGTCTGCGTCGTACGGAATGTACCGATCATATGCTGCGTAGTAGATGCCGGCGAGTGCCAGTACCCACCAGCAGACCAGGATGACGAAGGCCGGCACCGCCACCAGTAGCTTGCTGAATGCGTGGAGCAGGTCGAGCCACGACTGCGGATCGCGTACCGGTGCCAGGACCCGGCGCCAGAAATTGGCATCCGGATCGGGGCCCCGGTAGACGGGGCGGATCCGAGGCGCGCTCAGTACGGTGGGCAGCCGGAGCCGTTCGATGTCGGCCAGCACCCGGACGGCGTAGAACGTGCCGGCCAGGACCGGCAGGCCCAGCGTGGTCACCAGCAGGCCCAGGCTGAGGGTGAACCCGGTGACGGCCACCACGAAGCCAGCCACGGCGAGAGGTAGGCCGGAGAGTACGTAGCCCGAGTCGCGCAGGAGTTGGCGGAGCAGGTTGCGCAGCGGGTGGGAAGCGGGGGTGGCGGCCCCGCGGGTGGCGGTCATACCCCGAGGCTAGGCAGTGCGACCGAACCAACCCATCCTGCCTGCCGCCGAAAGTCTGGAGGTGCTGGCGCTACCACGCCCGTTGCTGGCGCTGGTGTTACCACGCCCAGCGGGAAGTGGGCGACGCGCCCCCCGTGTGATTGGTCAGAGAAGTCTTAATTGAGTAATAATCGCCGGACGGCGTGGGCGAAGTCGAGACATTGATCTTGTGGAACGGGGGGGCCGGGTGGAGTCGCGTCGTGGGCGACCAAGATCGCGATTTGTGCGTGTCTTCACAAGCGCTTACTCTGTAGTTCCGACCCGCCCCGCTAGCACAGCCGGTCTCCTCGGTGGCCAGCGGGAGTCCCGACCCGGCCCGGCGGAGTTGGCCCAGGATCCCACCGCACGGAGTTTCATGAGTCAGCACCGCCCGCCCGGCGCGCCCGAACGCCCTGTCGCCGTGCCGGCGTTGCCGGACCTGCCGGAGGCGACCGTCGCCCGGCTTCCCGAGTATCTCCGGGCCCTGCACAACCTGGCCGAAAATGGTCATGAGACGGTCTCCAGTGAGTGGTTGGCCACGGCTGCGGGAGTCAATTCCGCCAAACTCCGCAAGGATTTGTCGCACCTTGGTTCCTACGGCACCCGGGGTGTTGGCTACGACGTAGCCCTGCTGATCGATCAGATCGAGTACGTCCTGGGGCTAACTCAGCGGCGGACGGTCGCCCTGGTCGGGGTGGGTAACCTCGGTCACGCCCTCGCTGGCTACGACGGTTTCGCCACCCGTGGCTTCCGCATCGCCGCGCTCTTCGACTCCGACCCCGTTCGGGTCGGTGAGGAGATCAATGGTCTGGTCGTCCGGCACGTGGACGAGCTGTCCCGGGTCGCCACCGAGGAGTCGATCGCGATCGGTGTGATCGCCACCCCGGCCGCCGCCGCGCAGCGGGTCGCCGACCGGCTCGTCGCCGGCGGAGTCACCAGCATCCTGAACTTCGCGCCCTGCGTGCTGACCGTGCCGGACGGGGTTGACGTACGTAAGGTCGACCTCGCCGTCGAGCTGCAGATCCTGTCCTTCCACGAGCACCGTAAGGCGTCCCTGACCGCACTTCCCGCCGCCGGCGAGGCCCCCCTCACCCCATTGCCGGGTAGCCTCGCCGCCACCGACCCCCAGGAGGCGATCGGCACGTGAAGCTGCTAGTCGTCGGCGCGTCTTACCGCACCGCCCCGGTCGCCGCTCTGGAGCGACTCACGGTCACCCCCGCCGACCTCCCCCGCGTCCTGACCCGCCTGGTAGCGCAGCCGTACGTGAGTGAGGCCGTGCTCGTCTCCACCTGTAACCGGGTGGAGGTGTACGCCGTCGTGTCCGGTTTCCACGGCGGCCTCGGCGACATCTGTGCCGTCCTGGCCGAGCCGACGGGCTGCCAGCCGACAGCCCTCGCCGACCACCTGTACGTGCACTTCGACGCCGCGGCGGTCAACCACGTCTTTCGGGTCGCCGCCGGGCTGGACTCCATGGTTGTGGGCGAGGCCCAGATCCTCGGCCAGCTCCGGGACGCGTACCACTGGGCATCTGGGGCGGAGACCGTCGACCGCCTGCTGCACGAGCTGATGCAGCAGGCCCTGCGGGTGGGGAAGCGAGCCCATTCCGAGACCGGTATCGACCGGGCCGGGCAGAGCGTCGTCACTGCCGCGCTCGGCCTCGCTGCCGAGCTGCTCGACCGGGACCTGGCCGGCCGCCCCGCGCTGGTGGTGGGGGCGGGAGCGATGGGCTCGCTGGGCGTGGCCACCCTCTCCCGGTTGGGTGCCGGGCCGGTCACCGTGACCAACCGGGGTGCCGACCGAGCGGTCCGGCTGGCCGAGTCGTACGGCGCGACCGCCGTGCCGATCGCCGACCTCACCGAAACGCTTTCCACAGTGGATATCGTAGTGGCTGCCACAGCCGCCCCCGAGGCGGTCCTCACCCGGTCGGTGGTGACCCAGGCACTTGCTGGTCGGGACCCATCCCGGGGGCCGCTGGTCCTGCTCGACCTGGCCGTCCCGCGGGATGTCGAGCCGGGCGTGGCCGAGCTGCCCGGCGTCCAGGTGATCGACATCGACCGGATGGCGGCACTGGTCGCCGACGGCCCCGTCGCCGCCGACGCCGCCGCGGTGGAGCAGATCGTCGCCGCCGAAGTTGACGCCTTCCTCACCTGGCTGCGAGGAGCTGACGTCGCGCCGACCGTGGCCGCGCTGCGGGGGCGTGCCGACGACGTGGTCGCCACGGAGCTGGGCCGGCTCGGCCAGCGTCGCCCGGATCTGACCGACGAACAGCGGGCCGAGGTCGCCCGGACGGTGCACCGGGTCGTCCAGCGCCTGCTGCACCAGCCGACCGTACGGGTCCGCCAGCTCGCCGCCGAGCCCGGCGGCGACCAGTACGCGGCGCTGCTGCGTGAGCTCTTCGACCTGGAGGTGCCGCAGACCTCCGCGGTCGGCACCGTCCCCAATGTGGTGGTGTCCGACATCGATCCCCAGTTCGGCGGCGACGCCGAGCCGCTGTCCACCGGAGGTGAGTGATGAAGGTCCCCCTACGTCTCGGTACTCGGGGCAGCGCCCTGGCGATGGCCCAGTCCGGGCAGGTCGCGGCGGCCCTCACCGCGGCCACCGGCACCCCGGTGGAGCTGGTCGAGGTGGTGACCACCGGTGACCGCTCGACGGCCCCGGTGCACCAGCTCGGTGTCGGTGTGTTCGTCTCCGCGCTCCGGGACGCCCTCGCTGCGGGCAGCATCGACTTCGCGGTGCACTCGTACAAGGACCTGCCGACCGCGGCGGCCCCCGGCCTGTACGTCGCCGCCGTCCCAGCCCGGCAGGATCCCCGGGACGCGCTTGTGGCCACCGACGGTCGTACCCTCGCCGAGCTGCCGCCCGGCGCCCGGGTCGGCACCGGTGCGCTGCGGCGTATCGCCCAGCTGCACGCGCTTGGGCTTCAGCTCGAGGTCCAGCCGATCCGGGGTAACGTCGGTACCCGGCTGGGGCGGGTGCTCGGGCCGGAGGCCGACCTGGACGCGGTGGTCCTGGCCCGGGCCGGGCTGTCCCGCCTGGGTCGCACCGACACGATCACCGAGACGCTCGATCTGATGCTGATGCTGCCCGCTCCCGCCCAGGGGGCGCTGGCAGTGGAGTGTCGGTCCGACGATTCGGCTCTGGTCGAGCTGCTCGCGGTACTCGACCACGCACCGTCCCGCGCCACGGTCGTCGCGGAGCGGGCGCTGCTCGCCACCCTGGAGGCCGGGTGCAGTGCCCCGGTCGCCGCCTACGCCGAACTCGCCGAAGGCGACGTCGGTGAAGAGATCTACCTGCGCGGGGCGGTGATCAGTCCGGACGGAACTCGTGACCTCCGGCTGTCCCGCACCGGAACGCCCGCCGACGCGGTGGAGATCGGTAAGGCCCTCGCCACTGATCTTCTCGACCTCGGCGCCGACTCGATCCTCGGCCAGCAACGGAACCTTGGCCCGGGGACCCAGCAATTTGGGAGCACAGTATGACCCGCACCCGTAAGCCCGTAGGCCGCATCGTGTTCGTCGGGGCCGGTCCCGGCGATCCGGGCCTGCTGACCCGCCGGGGATACGACGCCCTGGTCAGCGCCGACCAGGTGGTATATGACCGGGGAGTCCCCGAGGCGCTGCTCGATGTCGTCCGCGCCCAGGCGAAGCAGGAGGCTCAGCTAACCCTGGCCGAGGGCGGGTCGGGCGACGTGGCGAAGGTCCTGATCTCGGCGGCCCGCTCCGGGCTGAACGCGGTGCACCTGGTCGCCGGTGACCCATTCGGCCACGACGCGGTGGTCCGGGAGGTGCAGGCGGTCGCCCGCACCGCCGGCCAGTTCGAGGTGGTCCCGGGCGTCGGCCAGGCCGAGGGGGTGGCGACCTACGCGGGTGTGCCGCTGCCCGGGGTCCGGACGGCGGCCGACGTCGAGGATGTCACCACGCTCGACTTCGAGGCGCTGGCCGCCGCCGTCACCCGGGGTCCGCTGGCCCTCGCGGTGGACGCTGGTGACCTCGCCGCGATCCGGGACGGGTTGCTCGCCGCCGGAGTCGACGATGCGACCGCGGTCGGCGTGACCGGCGACGGCACCGGCGAGACCCAGTACACGACCACGTCGACGGTGGAGTCCTTCGTCGCGGCGGCGCTCGGGTTCACCGGCCGGGTCGTGCTCACTCTCGGCGAGGGCGTCGGCCAGCGGGACAAGCTCAGCTGGTGGGAGAACCGCCCGCTGTACGGCTGGAAGGTGCTCGTCCCGCGGACCAAGGAGCAGGCGGGGGTGATGAGCGCCCGACTGCGCGCGTACGGCGCGATCCCCTGCGAGGTGCCGACCATCGCGGTCGAGCCGCCGCGTACCCCGGCGCAGATGGAGCGGGCGGTCAAGGGACTGGTCGACGGCCGGTACGCCTGGGTGATCTTCACTTCGGTGAACGCGGTCCGCGCGGTCTGGGAGAAGTTCGCCGAGCACGGCCTCGACGCGCGTCACTTCGGCGGTGTGAAGATCGCCTGCATCGGCGACGCGACCGCCGACGCGGTGCGCGCCTTCGGAATCCGGCCGGAGCTGATCCCCGCCGGGGAGCAGTCCTCGGAGGGGCTGCTGGCCGAGTTCTCGCCGCACGACGAGGTGCTCGACCCGGTCGGTCGGGTGCTGCTGCCGCGCGCCGACATCGCCACCGAGACACTCGCCGCCGGGCTCACCGAGCGCGGCTGGGAGGTTGACGACGTGACCGCCTACCGGACGGTCCGGGCGGCGCCGCCGCCGGCCGAGATCCGCGACGCGATCAAGTCGGGTGGGTTCGACGCGGTGCTCTTCACCTCGTCGTCCACGGTCCGGAATCTGGTCGGCATCGCCGGGAAGCCACACGCGCGTACCGTTGTTGCGGTTATTGGGCCCAAGACGGCGGAGACCGCCACCGAGTTCGGCCTTCGGGTTGACGTGCAGCCACCGCACGCCTCGGTCCCCGACCTGGTGGAGGCGCTGGCCGGCTACGCCGTCGAGCTGCGCGAGAAGCTCGCCGCGATGCCGGCGAAGCAGCGGCGCGGCTCGAAGGTGCAGGGGCCGACCGCCCTCCGGTTCCGCTGACCCTGGAGGACCCGTGCCGTATCCCGAGATGCGACCCCGACGGCTGCGCCGTAGCCCGGCCCTGCGGCGGCTGGTCGCCGAGACTCGCGTCGACCCGGCCGAGCTGGTCGTGCCGATGTTCGTCAAGGAGGGGTTGACCGAGCCCCGGTCCGTGCCGTCCCTGCCGGGGGTGCTTCAGCACTCCCGGGAGTCGCTCCGCAAGGCCGCGGTGGCGGCGGCTCAGGCCGGGGTCGGCGGGATCATGCTCTTCGGGGTTCCGGCCGACCGGGACGAGCGCGGCTCCGGTGGGGCCAACCCGAACGGCATCCTCAACGCGGCCATCCGGGACGTCGTCTCCGAGGTGGGCGACGCCACCGTGGTGATGAGCGACCTCTGTCTGGACGAGTTCACCTCGCACGGGCACTGCGGTGTGTTGGCGTCCGACGGGTCGGTGGCGAACGACGCCACCCTCGCCGCCTATGCCGAGATGGCGGTGGCGCAAGCCCAGGCCGGGGTGCACGTG
Organism: Salinispora cortesiana; assembly: GCF_000484695.1. Taxonomy (GTDB): domain Bacteria; phylum Actinomycetota; class Actinomycetes; order Mycobacteriales; family Micromonosporaceae; genus Micromonospora; species Micromonospora cortesiana. Next base: position 37,731 of record NZ_AXVR01000037.1, read on the forward strand.
GTCGGGCCGTCCGGAATGATGGATGGTCAGGTCGGCGCGGTTCGGCGGGCGCTGGACGCCGCCGGCCACCAGGACGTGACCATCCTCGCCTACGCGGCGAAGTACGCGTCCGCGTTCTTCGGCCCGTTCCGGGACGCGGTGGAGTCGACACTGGACGGCGACCGTCGGACCTACCAGCAGGATCCGGCGAACCTGCGGGAGTCCCTGCGCGAGGTGGCGCTGGATGTGGCCGAGGGCGCCGACATGGTGATGGTCAAGCCGGCGCTGCCGTACCTCGACGTGGTCGCGGCGGTCCGGGCCGCCGTGGACGTTCCGGTCGCCGCCTACCAGGTCTCCGGCGAGTACGCGATGGTCGAGGCGGCTGCCGCGAACGGCTGGATCGACCGTGAGAAGGTGATGCTGGAGACGCTCACCTCGATCCGTCGGGCCGGAGCCCAGATCATCCTCACCTACTGGGCGGTCGAGGCCGCGCAACTGCTGCGTCAGCGCTACTGACGCCGCCGCGCCCGGTCGGCCCATCGCCGCCAGCCGGGTCCGTAGCATCGCCACGGCCCGCGGGCCCGGTACTCGACCGGGCCGGCGGGCCGTGGTGACTTCCAGGGTGTTTCAGTCACCGAGAGGTGACCTCCAGGGTTTTTCAGTCGCCGGTGGTGATGTCAGCGGCGGTCAGTCGTCGTTGATGATGGTCCCGGTGCCGAGCGGATCGGCGTTTCGGATCCCAGGGCCACCGATTACCAGCAGAGTCAACGTCTCGTCGGCCTCTTGTTTCCGGTCGCCGCGCACCGACACCGGGAAGGTCAACGTTGTGTGGCCAGCCTGCAGCGTCTGGCAACCGGCGTATGACCGGTAGTCAACGCCAGGCCGCGCGCTTCGGCCCAGGGTCAGGGCACAGACCAGGGCCGGCTCGGAGAGGGGACGCGAGACGGTGACCGGGAAGGCCAGCTCGCTGCTGCCCCGATCGCCTTCGACCACCGAGGCGTCGGCGACGGTCAGCGTCGGGCGCGACCGGAACCGGGCCACCTGCGGATCGTGGTCGCTGGCGCCGCGCGATCCGTCCCCCGCGTACTCCGCCGGCCAGTCGGCGTTGATGTGCGCGGCCCGCATCTGTACGAGCTCATTATGGAGCGCCGCGGTGACGAAGAGGTGGTCCAGCGTCTGGGCCTGGCCGGCGAAGCTGTACGAGTAGGCGGACGACGGCGCGTCGGCGAGCAGGTCATCCCAGAGGTTGCGCAGCCCCACCTCGTACAGGGGAGCGAGCTGGTCCGACGGGGTCGGGTCCGCGGCTGTCGCGATCGGATCGTCGGGACGGGGAAAGACGTTCAGGTCCCCGCCGAACACCACTCGGGCGTCCGGGTCCGCCGCCGCGACCGCGGAGACGATCGCAGCGCCGTACGCCGCCTGCTCCCGGCGCTGCCCCACCCGGCGGTCGGGGCCGGACGAGTAGTGGTTGCTGGCCGCCCAGAGCGTGAGCCGTTCCCCCGAACCGGGGGCGGCGGCGATCGTGAACCGGCCGAGCTGCGGCGCGCGGGTGAAAACGTTGTCGCCGTCCTTGCCGGTGCTGGTGTCCACGTCGGGCGGAAGGACCGCGTTGAGTGCCTTGGGGTTCTGCACGTCGGCGTTGGATGGCAGCCCGGGCGCGCGGTACTGGACGGTTGGGGCGGCGCCGAGCAGTGGATCGTCGACGGTCGCCTCGGCCAGCGCGACCCGGTCGGTGCGGTAGAGGAAGGCCGAGGTGATGCCCCGGGCATCGGCGCCGCTGCGGTCGTAGGCAGCCGCGTAGGACGGGCCACCGTTGTCGCCGATGGTCAGCGCGAGCTCCTGCAGCGAATCCGGAGCGCCGTCGGCGTCGTCGGTGCTACCGCAGACCAGCGTGCCGCCGTCAACCACGCAGATGTCCTGATCCTCGGTCTCCTGGACCAGGATCAGGTCGGGGGAGTGCAGGTCGTTGGTGATCTGGTCGGCGAGCGCGGCGAGCTGGTCCCGGTACTCCTGCTCGCTGTCCGGCACGTAGTCGAAGGGCGGCCGTACGCCGGTGCAGCCGTCATTTCCGGCAAAGTCGCAGCCGTCGAAGGGGTCGTCGCGGAAGTCGTAGAGGTTCTCCACGTTGTACGCGGCGACCGCGTACTCCGTCGACCGCTGGGCTGGCTGCGGTGGGTGGTTCGTTGCCGGGTCGGCTCCGGCCGCGAACGCCGCGGACTCGACCTGGACGCCGTACTTCTGGAACGAGTAGTAGAGGCCGCCCACCGCGTCGTCCGTCAGCGTGTCGAAGGTGCGTGCCGGTGGGAGCAGGGTGGTGTTGTCGCCGCTGGCGGCCTTGACGCCCAGGCTGCCCAGCATGATCCGCTGGCCGTTACCGTCGTCGAAGATCTGGGTGGGGTCGTTGTCCAGCGGGTGGGCGTCGCGGAACACCCGGCGGGTGTGCGGGTCGCTCCGGTCCAGGAGCGGGTCATCCCGGTCGACCAGCCAGGTCTCGGCGTCGGCGGTGGAGGCGAAGACGTTGCGCCCGCTCACCGTCTGACTCTCCGCGCGCACCCGCAGCCGGGCCCCCTCGTGCCGTTCCCAGAAGCGTTCCGCGTCGGCCAGATCGGTCGGGGGCGCCGCGTCGGTCACCGTGACCACTCGGTCCACGTCCAGCCCGGTGGAGATCCGCCGGACCAGCAAGGCGCTGGAGAGCTGCGTCATGTGGTAGTACTCGGAGACCCGGGCGTGGAGCACAACCTCGTCGCCGACGGTCGGCACGTAGCCGCCGATGAGTGACGGGTGCGAGCCCATGAAGACGAAGATGCCGTCGGAGCTGGTGGGATCGCCGTCGGTCGCGTCGGCGCGGCTTTGGAGGAAGAACCCGTGCTGGTCCCGACCAGCGGAGTCGCGGGCCAGGGTGCGCTGGGTGACCACTCCGCGGACGTCGTACCGCGCGTTGCTGGCACCGTTGCCGCTGGTCGGCGCGAGCGGCGAGCGGTCGGTGGCGCCCTCCTCGGCGTCGGTGGTCGGGCCCTGCACCTCGCCGACCGTCAGCTCTCGGGTGGCCTGCACCGGCAGGGTGCAGGTCGCGGTGGTGCCGTCGGTGTCGGTGGCGGTCAGGACCACCGAGTACGCCCCGGCGGCCAGGTCGGCGCTTGCGCTGACGGTGGCCTGAGCGGTGCCACCGACCGCTCCGGCCGGGGTGAACGCCGTCCGGCTGATCGTGCCGGTGGCCGGCGTCGGGCTGACTGACGTGACTGCCAGGTCGACGATCTCATCGTCCGGGTCGGTCGCGGTGACCTCCCGGGACGCCGCGGTGCCCGCCGGCGTAACCAGGGGATCGCCGCAGGTGATGGTGGCGGGGGTGTCTACCGGGCCGTCGCCGAGGTGGTGCGCGCCGAGCCCGTCCACCGTGTCGGTGTCGAAGCCGGCCCACTCGGTGGCCGGATCGAAGCTGTCGCCGGGATCGGTGTCCCCCGAGGTGATGCCGCCAAGCCGGCGGAGGGTGTGGTTGGCGGTGTTGGTCAGGCCGGTGCCCCACCCGCTGCCCGGATCGACGCCCACCTGACCGATCGCGTCGAGCACGGTGCTGCCGCGGCGCAGCACGACCGCGTCGTCGCCGTTGAAGAGCCCGGCACCGGTGACCTGGTCGGCCTGGGCGAGGATCGCCGCGTTCGCCGAGGAGTGGGCGAAGACAAATACGTCTCCCGCCGCAACCGTGCCGGTGAGGGCGGTGGTGGTCGGCGTGGTGGAGCCGTTGAAGTAGAGCAGCAGTTGATAGCCGCCGGTGGCGAGGTCGACCGGCGCGCCGGTGCCGTTGAAGAGCTCGATCGCCTTGTTGTTGGACGAGCCTTCGACGTACTCGGAGATGAACAGGTCGGTGGGGGCGGCGGTGGCGGTGCCGGGCGTGACCCCGACGGCCGCGATGCTCGCGGTAGCGGTGACGGTGGCGAAGACGGCGAGTGCGCGGCGCGGGCGCATGGAGCCTCCACGGTGGGTGGATGGGAACGAGCGCAGGTTAGAGGGTGCGCCCTACCTCGCTCTATCCCCCGAAGATCCCGATGATGAATTCTTGGCGGTGGCGTCGAGCCGGTGCACCAACTCGGCAACGTCAACGCTGTACTCGTACCACTCCCGGTCGGGGCGGTAGCCCAGCTCGGCGTTGACCTTCAGCATCGCCTCGTTGTCCTGCGCGTTCCAGGTCTGCACTCCGGTGAGCGCCGGCTCGGCCGAGCGTAGCTCCAACAGCATGCGTGCCTTCATCGCCCGGTCGATGTCGTGCCCACGGTGCGCCGGTACGACGATCGTGTCGTACTGGTCGGCCCGGGTCGGGTGCTGCGCCGGCACCACCACCTCGGTCAGCCCGGCCACCTCCCCGGTCTGCTTGTGTAGCGCGAGGACGATGTACGGGGTCATCCCCCGTCGGTGCAGGCAGTCGAGGCTGTCCCGGAGCCGCTGCGGGTCGTAGGAGCTGGGGCGGAGCTCGCCCTCCTCGACATCGCGGGCCTCCGCCTTGGCCCGCGCGTACGCGTCGATGAGTTGATCGGGCAGCCCACCGGGATGGAACTGCACGTCATACCCCGGGCTGACGCCGTCGGCCGTCCTGCCCAGCTCCACCCAGTCCACTCCGGCCAGGTCGAGCACGCTTCGGTTTTCGACGTACTCTCGGGTGAACCCGAGCGACTGGAAGAAGGCGACCGCCGGGGTGTCGCCGACAACCTCCACGCCGATCGTCTGGAACCCCTCCTGGTAGACCCGGCGGGCGGCGGTCAGGACCAGCTCGTGGCCGAGGCCGCTGCGGCGTGCCGACGGGTGCACCAACACCTCGAGTACGCCGATGCTGCCGAGCAGCAGCACGTTGACCATCCCCGGCACGGCCACCTCGCCGCCCTGGGCCGGGTCGGGCACAGCCACCCAGGAGATCCGCCGTTCGCCCGGCATCATCTCGGTCAGGTACTCCCGCAGGAAGCTCCCCTGCCAGGGCGGGTCCTGCGGCAGATCGGCGGCGAGGACCGCGTTCAACGTGTCCAGCAGGGACACCATCTCGGCGGACGACGCGGCCCGAAGGTCCCATTCGCGCATCATCACCCGTCTAGCTTGCCGTCTACCGCTGCTCTGGGGAAGTAGGGGATTTCCCGGAAACGTGGGTGATCATGTCAGCTCCGGCTTGCCTGCCCGTACTGGTTGGCTTTGTCGAAGACGTCCTGAGCGTACTGCCGCACATCGTTGTACGACAGGATGGCGTTCCACCAGTCGGCGGCGATGGTCAGATTCCGGCCACCCTTGCACAGGTAGTTCGCGGCGGCCAGGGCGGCGTCATCGATGTCGTGCGGGTCCTTGCGGCCATCGTTGTCCGCGTCGGCCCCGATCTCCTGCCAGGTGGTCGGAATGAACTGCATCGGCCCGATCGCCCGGTCATAGGTGGCGTCCTGGTCCAGCGTGCCGCGGTCGGTGTCGCGGATCAGCATCCGCCCGCCCTGCCCGTCTAGCGGCAGGCCGATGATCTCCGGGGCGGCCCGACCATCCGAGCCGAGCCGGGCGTTGTTGGCCTGCCCGTGTGCCGACTCGACGTGCCCGATCGCGGCGAGCGTGGTCCAGCTCAGGCCGCAGCTGCGGTTGGTCTGGGCGAGGACCAGTTCGGCGTAGCCGTAGGCCTGCAACGCGACCGGTGCGATGTCGACCTTCGGAGCGGTCTGGGCTGCCCAACTTGCGAGCGTGTCGGCGGGTCGGCCGAGACCGGGGGGCGGGGCGGTCAACGTGGCGTCCGGTGGGGGCAGGATGCCGGCGGGCGGCCCGTCGGGCACGGAGGTCGGTGCGGCCGTGTCGCCGGCGGTGGCGGCAGCGATGTTCGGGCCGGAGCGCACCGTGGCAGGCACCAGCAGGGCTCCAGCCGCCACGGTCGCCGCGACCAGGAGCAGCAGGAAGCCGCCGGGGAGGGTGAGCTGGCCGCTGGGGCGTCGCGACCAGCGGTGGACCGAACGCGCCGCGCCGACCGCCAAGCGGCTGGGCGAGACGCGGATGGCGTGCGCGAAGGGGCTTCGGCGCCGCCGGACTCTCGCGGCCCGCTCCGGCCCGGCCGGGTCGCCGGACGATTCGACCTCGTCGGCCAGGTCCGCGTCGCCAGAATCGGCTGGTTCGGCCTCGTCGACCGGCTTCGCGTCGGGGTCCGGTGTTGGCTTCGCGTTCGGGTCCGGTGTTGGCTTCGCGTCCGGGTCCCGCGTCGGCTTCGCGTTCGGGTCCGGTGTTGGCTTCGCGTTCGGGTCCGGTGCCGGCTTCGCGTCTGGGGCCGTCGGCGGTTGCAGCCAGGGTCGGCGCGGCCGGGGCACCGGCCCGGGCCGACGGCCGGCGGCCACGTCGGATCCACTCTGCGCTCCCCCACCCGGTGTGGCCGGGCGCAGGGGCCGGAGGGTCTGGTTCTGCTCGCCGTCCACCACCTGTCGAGTATTACCCATGTCCGGCTGTTCGTCCGGGGCGGTCGTAGGCTGGAGGCATGCCCCGGTACGAGTTCCGTTGCCGCGTCTGCGGTGACACCTTCGAGGTCAACCGGCCCATGTCCCGAGCCGCCGAGCCGGCCCGCTGCCGGCAGGGGCACGACGACACAGTCAAACTCCTTTCCGCGGTCGCGACAATTAGTCGTAGCGGGCCGGGCGGGACCGCTCCCACCACAGGTGGTGGCTGCTGCGGCGGTGGCTGCGGCTGCTGAGTCGGCATTCGATTCGTCGACGTCGCACCGCGCTTGCCGACGTCGGCGAGGAGTGGCACGTTGGAGCAGAACCGGCCGTCATTCTCGCGATGCGTGACGGGCTGGATTCAGGCAGCATGAACCAGACGTCCTGGGCGGAGGTTCCACGCATGTCGCCACGGATCCACCTCCCGACCGGGTGGGTGACCTTCGTCTTCACCGACATCGAGGGCTCCACCCGGCTGGCCCAACTGCTCGGGCCGGACTACCGGCCGGTGCTACGGGAACATCGGCGCCTGCTGCGCCGGACCATTGTCGCCACCAAGGGGGCGGAGCTACTCACCGAGGGTGACTCGTTCTTCCTGGCCTTTGCCGACGCATCCGCCGCGCTGACCGCCTGCCTGGCCGCCCAACGTGCCCTGACCAACCACGACTGGCCGACGCCGGATGCCACCCCGCGGGTGAGGATGGGGCTGCACACCGGGTGGGCGGAGCCCCGCGATGGCGAGTACGTGAGTGCGGAGGTGCACCGGGCCGCCCGGATCGCCGCCGCTGCGCACGGTGGACAGGTGCTCTGCTCCGCGGCGACCGCCCAGCACGCCCACCCGTTGCCCGGCGGTGCCTCCCTACTCGACCTGGGCCTGCACCGACTGCGTGGCTTCGACGACCGGGAACGGCTCTTCCAGCTGACCGCAGCCGGTCTGGAACGGCAGTTTCCGCGTCCGCGTACCGCTGACGCGGCGGCACACAACCTGCCCACCTCGGTCACCTCGTTCGTCGGCCGACAGGCTGAGTGGGCCGAGCTGCGCCGGTTGGTGGAGAACTATCGCCTGGTCACGGTGGTCGGCGCCGGGGGATCCGGCAAGACCCGGCTGGCGGTGGAGCTCGCCGCCGACCTGGTCGAGTCTCATCCGGACGGTGTCTGGTTCGTTGACCTCTCCACGGTGGCAGAGCCGGGGCTGGTGGCGTACGCGGTCGCCGCCGGGCTCGGCCTCCGCCCGGAGCCAGGCCGCTCAATGGTGGACACCCTGGTGGAGTACGCCGCGGCCCGCCGGATGCTGATGCTGCTGGACACCGGTGACGCCCAGCTGGCGGCGTCAGCCCAGGTGATCTCCCAGCTGCTCGCCGGTGGGGTGGGGGTGCGGGTGCTCGCGACCAGTCGGGAGTCGTTCAGACTTCCCGGTGAGGTGGTGTGGCGAATTCCGCCACTCCCGGTCGACCCGCCGATGGCCGGAGCGGAGAGCGACGCGGTTGCCCTGCTGCTCGACCGCGCCACGGCGGCGCGGGGCGGTCGGCGGCCCGACCCGGCGGAGTGGGTGGACCTGCGTCGGGTCGTACGTCGATTGGATGGCCTGCCGCTCGCCATCGAACTGGCCGCTGCCCGGCTGCGGGTGCTCTCGGTCGGGCAGCTCGCCGACCGTCTCGACGACGTTCTGGGTGCCCTCGACGCCGGCCGGGGCGATGCCGAGACCGGGCTGGCCGTGCGGCACTACAGCATGCAGGCGAACCTCCGCTGGTCGTACCAGCAGCTGGGCGCGGAGGCGGCCCGGCTGCTGCGCTGGCTGGCGGTGTTCGCCGGGCCGGTGGATCTGGCAACGGTGGAGTGGCTGTTGGACGGCGACCCGCTCGGCCCGCTGTCGGTGCTGGTGGAGAAGTCGATGGTGTTGGCCGAGCCGGAGGTCGGTGGTAGCACCTATCGAATGCTTGACCCGATTCGCGCCTACGCGGCCGGCCGGTTGGTGGCGGCGGGCGAGGAGCAGGCGGCGCGGGATCGACACGTGGCCTGGGCCGCACACGCGCTACAGCGGTTGGGCCTGGGGCCGGACGGCCGGCCGGTAACGCTCTCGCTGTACGCGTTCGATCCGTTGGCCGGGGAGCTGCGGGCCGCGCTTCGGTGGTGCGCGACGGGTGGTAGCGCCCGGGCGGGGCTCGCGCTCGTCGTCGGGCTGGACCAATGGTGGCGGGAGCGCGGCCTGGCCGGGAAGGGCCGGCTCTGGTCGTCCCGGCTGTACGACCGGAGCGTCGAGACCGGTGAGCACATCCCGGACGCGGAGCTGGCGGCGGCGCACCACGCGCATTCGTTGCACGCGGGGGCGGACGGCGACTTCGTCGAGGAGCTGCGCTTGTCGGAGCAGGCGGAGACGGTGGCCCGGCGGGCCGGTGACGCCGGCCTGCTGGCCCGGGTGTTGGCCAGCCGAGCGGCTCCCCTGGTCGACCTAGGGCAGTTCGCCGAGGCAGAACAGGTGTGCCGGGACGTCATCGACTGGGCGCAGCGGCAGGACGTGGTCGAAGATGCCCTCTTCGCCGTCCTCAGCCTGGCGGAGTTGCTGTGGCGTCGCGGTGCCCTGGGGGAGGCAGCAGAGCTGCTCGGTGCGGCCCGCCCGGTGGAGGCGGCCCGCCCGGTGGAACGGGGCCGCCGGACGGTGGACATGCTGCTCGGCCTGGTGGCGCTCGCCCGCGGCGACCTGATCGCCGCGCACGAGCATCTGTTGGTCTCGCTGCGGTCCCGGATGGCGCACGGTTTCCACCGCCGTGCCTGTGACACGCTGCAGGCGATTGCGGTGCGCTGTGCCGCGGGGGGCGATCCGTTGACCGCCGCCCGACTCTTCGGCGCGGGGCAGGCGCGGGGGGCCGCCCTGGGGGCGGCGCCGGGCATCAACGGCGACTACCTTGCGCGGTGGCAGGCGCAGGTGCGGTCGGCGCTCGGCGATGTCGTCTTCGACCGGACGTACGGCGAGGGTGCGGTGTTGGGCATTCGGGAGGCGGCGGCGGTTGCGCTCGGAGTCGAACACCCGGACCTGGCCGCTGATTCGACCCGTTTCGCCGCTGGGGTCGCCCCATCCGCACTCGTCAGCCCCCGGGAACGGCCTCTTCGTGCCCCGAGCGCGCCGGACCCCACCCGGGTCGGTCCCGAGCCCGACTGAGCTCAGGCGAAGAAGCGAGCCAGGTGGGCCTGCGTGGGGGTTGGCGCACCGGGCGGCAGGAGGGTCAGGTCGGCGAAGATGCTGGCCCCGTCACAGCCGGCGTGCAGGGGGTACCAGCGCGGAGCGTCCGGTGGGCGTTGGAGGCAGATGCCCTTGATGGTCTGGATGTCGAGCAGCCGTACGTGGGTGGGGTCGGCGACCGCGTTGACATGCCCCCACCAGGGGCTCATCACGTGCAGGACGCCACCGGGCCGGAGCACCCGGTGCGCCTCGTCCACCAACGGCAGGAAGTCGATCAGGTGTTCCAGGATATGGACGGCGAAGAAGACGTCCACCGAGTTGTCGGCCAGCGGCAGGGTGCGCGACAGGTCGGCTACCGCGTCGACCCCGACCGCGGGGTAGATGTCCAGGCCCAGGTTGTCCGGCCACTGCTTGGTCCCCCCACAGCCCAGGTCCACCACGACCGGATTCCGGCCGCCGACCCGGACCCGAGCCCAGACGGCCAGGACCCCGGCGAGCCGGCCGACCCGGTCCCGCACCAGACGTAGGTCACCCGGCTCATCGACCTCTCCGGTCAGGTGGGCTACGCCCCGGTCGAAGTCCACCTCGACGGCGAGATCCCGCAGCCGGCTGTCGTGCCGCGCCTGGTCTGCCCAGGCCTCGGCGAGGAACTCGTCAACCGCCCGCAGCCGTTGGGCTGAGGGCGGTGTCTGTGTCAGCGCGACCATGGCCCACCTCCGGCCGCCCGTTACCCGGAAACTCGCTCGGTATGCCTCCTGTCTCGGCGGGCGGAGACCGGCTGTGGGTCGCTTCGGGTTCCCGCCCCCGACCGGTGAACCTATTCTCAACCGGTAGGACGGCTGCCGCCGGCTGGTGTGCCGGGTGTCCACCGTGCCGGTGGTGGCAGGGTGCCGACACGACATGAGGGGGTGGGTCGGATGGATCTGCTGGCCGAGTATCGACGGGCGACCCGATACTTCGAAGCTGGGGACCCGCATGAAGCGGCTCGGCTGCTCGAGCCCATCCTCGCGGCCGAGCCCGGCAACACCGCCGTGCGTCAACTGCTGGCCCGGGCATACTTCTCCTCGGCGCAGCTCGGTCGAGCCGAAGAGCAGCTACGTGAGTTGGTTGATCGGGACCCGAGTGACCACTACGCCCACCACGTGTTGGGTCGGACGCTGGAGCGGCTGAATCGGCCGGTGGACGCGTTGCGGCACCTGCGGATCGCGGCGGCGATGCACCATGGCAACGCCGACTACCAGGCGGCGTTGCACCGAGTGCAGGCCCGGGTCGGTCGCTGACCCTCAGTCGTCCGGCTACTGCGCGTCGGCGCCGATCACCGGGCGGCCCCGTCGCCCGCCCCGCCACCTACGATGGTGCTGGCAACGGAATCGACCCGGTGGAGGCCCGGCGGTGAAGCTGAAGCTGGACCTACACGACATCTACAACCGGGGCACCGACATCGACCGGGCCCTGCGCGGAATCATCGACGAGGCGGTGGCGAAGAAGGCCACCCTGGTGGAGATCATCCCAGGCAAGGGGTCCGGCCAGCTCAAGAAGCGGGTGCTGCGGTTCCTTGATCAGAAGGATGTCAAGGCGCTCTATCACCGGGTGGAGAAGGACTCGAAGAATTTCGGCCGGGTCTTCGTGCACTTCCGTTGGAAGTAGTGACGAAACGCTGCCCGGGGCGCTCTGCCTGATTGCCGTGCGGTGATCGTCGTAGGTGGGCCAGCCAGTCGTCGGCCCAGTCGAGATGCGGACAACCGTTGTTCACGCACCGGGGGCAGGTCCGTCCTCCCCAGTGGCTACGGATGATCATTTCGATTCCGCGGAACACCAGGTCTGGGTCCAGGTCTGCCGGCTCGAAGGCGTTGGTTGTGGGGTGTTCGGGTTCCGCCTGCCAGCACCAGTCGACAAACCTCTGCCTGAGGTCCGGTCTGGTGCCGTTGAGTCGGGATAGCTGATCAGATGCTTCGGCCAGGAGCTTGCCCTGGTGGGCCAGCAGCGCTGACCTCCTGCCGCGATACTCGGCCAGCAACGCGAGCCGCGCGGGCTGGCAGGGCCAGTCGGCGCCGCAGGCCCGGCACCGCCACAGCGGGCGCATGGGGTCGTGTGCCTTTCTCACCACCGCCGGCTCCCGCGCGTGTCGTGGTCACGTAGGCAGCGCTTGAGGTCACCACACCGGGGGCACCAACTACCCGAACGGCATTTGGTCACCAGGCCCAGGATCACCCCAACGGCGAGCCCAACGACTATGGCAGTAGCAACGACAACCATCGACGTCCCCTCAGCCTCGCCTGTCGGCGCTCTGGACGGGCTGGTGCGCGGTCACCAGCGACCTCCGTTGGCTCGCCACTGCTGGGCCGGGGTGAGCCAGCCGACGCGGCCTACCTGAGGGTTGGCGACGGTGGGCTGAACCATCCACGCCGGCAGATTG
>NZ_AXVR01000038.1 GCF_000484695.1 Salinispora cortesiana
CAAGCTAGCCACCTGCACGCCGGTCTCCGTGGCGCTCCGCGCCGACCTGGAGCTCGTCGCCGCCGAGGGGCGCGCCGCCAAGGACCACCTGCTGGAGGCGAACCTCCGCCTGGTCGTCAGCATCGCCAAGCGCTACACCGGCCGTGGGATGGCCTTCCTCGACCTGATCCAGGAAGGCAACCTCGGCCTGATCCGCGCGGTCGAGAAGTTCGACTACACCAAGGGCTACAAGTTCTCCACCTACGCCACCTGGTGGATCCGCCAGGCCATCACCCGCGCCATGGCCGACCAGGCCCGCACCATCCGCATCCCGGTACACATGGTCGAGCAGGTCAACCGCATGGTGCGGACCCGGCGCGAGCTGTCGGTCACGCTGGGTCGCGAGCCCACCGTCGCGGAGGTGGCGCGGACGCTGGACATCCCGGAAATCCAGGTAATCGAGCTGATCTCCTACGACCGGGAACCGGTGAGCCTGGACCAGACCGTCGGCGAGGACGGCGAGAGCCCGCTCGGCGACTTCGTCGCCGCGATGGACTCGACGGCCAGGACCGAGGACACCGCCAGCCGTGGCGAGTTGCGCCAGGAGATGCGGGGGGTGCTCGCCACCCTCTCCCAGCGGGAGCAGGCGGTGATCCGGCTCCGGTTCGGGCTGGACGACGGGCGGCAGCGCACCCTGGACGAGGTCGGTCGGGAATTCGGCCTCTCCCGGGAGCGGATCCGCCAGATCGAGAAGGGGACACTGCACAAGCTACGCGCCCCGGAGCGGGCACAGCGCCTGGAGGCGTACGCCTGCTGACCCCGCGACCAGCTCCGGAACCGTCCGCTCAAGGCCACGCCGCCCGGACTCGGGTCAGAGCCGGCGGGGGCCGGTGTCGGGGCGGACGGTAGCGGAGACAAGCCGTACGGTGGCGTGCAGCACCGACAAGCCGTCCGGCCGGGCCAGCACCGGGTTCAGCGTCAGGGTGCGGGCCCGGGGCTGCTCGTCGGCGAGCCGCCCGACCCGCAGCAGCAACTCGGCCAGAGCCTTTCGGTCCACCGGCGCCGCCCCACGATGACCGCGTAGCAGTGGGGCCGCGCGGGGCTCGTCCACCAACTCCGCGGCGTCGCGGTCGGTCAGCGGCACCGCCCGCCAGGCCCGGTCGCCGAGCAGCTCGGTGGCGACACCCCCCACGCCGAAGCCCACCACCGGACCGAACGCCGGGTCCTCCACCAGCTCCACCACGCAGGCCACTCCGGGCGGGACCATCGGCTGGACCAGGACATCCACGCCAAACTCCGCCGCCATCTTGGCGTACGCGCGTCGTACCCGCGCCTTGTCGGGCAGGTCGAGGCGGACCGCGCCGAGGTCCAGCCGGTGCCGCAGACCGGGGGCGGCGGCCTTTATCGCCACCGGGTACCCCAGCTTTCGCGCTGCCGCGACGGCCTCCTGCTCCGACGCCACCAGCACCGACTCCACCACGTTGATCCCGTACGCGGCGAGCAGCCCGGCCGGGTCGAACGCCTCCGGCCGCAGCGCCGCCTGGGCCGCGTCCCGGTCCACGTCAGACAGCTCCGGGTGCGTGCCGGTGGGGCGACGCAGCCATCCGGCGTACACGGTCACCTGCCCCAGGGCACGCACCGCCTCCTCCACGCTCGGGTACGCGGGCACCCCGGAGGGGGCCCGTCCGGCCAGGAACGTCGCCACGGTGGGCTTGCCGCCGGCAAGCACCGCGGGCAGCGCCGAGGTGAAGTCCGTCTCGGCGTCGGGCAGCTGGCCCGGCAGCGGCGGGGCGAAGACCGCCACCAGCGCGTCCACCCCGTCGTCGGCCACGGCGGCGCCGAGAGCGGTGGCGAAGTCGGCCGCCCCGGCGTCCGGCCCGACATCGCGGGGGTAGCCGTCGGCGACGGTGAGCCCCACCGCGGTGGCGGCGGAGGCGGCCAATCCGGTCAGGGCCGAGGAGTTACCGACGACCCCCACCCGGTCGCCGGCGGGCAGCGGCTGGTTGGCCAGCAGCACGCCGACATCGAGCAGTTCGGCGACGGTGTCCACCCGAATCACCCCGGACTGGGCGAAGAGGGCACTGATCGCGGCGTCGTCCGGACCCGGCGCCTCACGGCCCACCACACCGGGATCCGCCGCGCCCAAACCGGCAGCGTACTCATCCGGGCCCGTTGCCGGGCCGGGACCAGGTGCGTGGGCCGACGGCGCCAGCGCAACGATCGGCTTCTCCCGCCCGATGCCGCGGGCCAGTCGGGCGAACTTGCGGGGATTGCCGAAGGTCTCCAGGTACAGCAGGATCACATCGGTGTTCGGGTCGTCCTGCCAGTACTGCAACAGGTCGTTACCGGAGACGTCAGCCCGGTTCCCGGCCGACACGAAGCTGGACAGCCCGAGTCCCCGCCGCTCCACCTCGGCCAGCAGCGCCACCCCGAACGCCCCGGACTGGCTGAACAGACCAACCCGGCCGGGGACCGGCAACCGCGGGGCCAGCGTGGCGTTCAGGCGTACCTCGGTGCTGGTGTTCGCCATCCCCAGGCAGTTCGGGCCGATGATCCGCATGCCCGCCGCGTGCGTCGCCCGAACCAGCCGGCGCTGGGCGACCGCGCCGTCCGCACCGGCCTCGGCGAAACCCGCGCTGATCACGACCAGGCCATGCGCTCCGGCGGCGGCCGCATCGGCGACGACCGTCTCCACCGCCGCCGGCGGCACCGCCACCACCGCCAGGTCGATCGGCAGACCCGCCGCGGCGGCCGACGGGTACGCGGGCAGCCCGGCCACCGTTCGCGCGCTCGGATGCACCGGCACCACCGCACCGGTGAACCCGTAGTCGCGCAGGTGCCCGAGGACCGCCGCCCCGACCCCCTGCCCGGTGGCGCTGGCCCCGTAGATGGCGACCCCCCGGGGCGCGAGCAGCCGGGCGACCGACCGGGCCTCGGTGCGATGCTCGCGGCCCCGCTGCACCTCAAGGGTCGCCTCGGTCGGCGCGATCGGGAAGCTCAGGTGCACGACGCCATCGGCGAACTGACGCCGCACCTGATAGCCGAAGTCGGCGAAGACCCGGAGCATCGCGTTGTTGGCCGGCAGCACCTCCGCCACGAAGGTCGGGATGCCGACCCGCCGGGCCGCGTCGGCGAGGTGTTCCAGCAGCACCGATCCGATGCCCCGGCCCTGGTATGCGTCCTCGACCACGAAGGCGACCTCGGCCTCGGTGGCGGCTGGGCCCAGCCGCTCGTACCGGCCGACCGCGACGATCTGGCCGCTGGCCAGCACGACGAACGCCTCCCGGTCGTGGTGGTCAACGTTGACAAACCGCCGCAGGTCGCGCTCCGGTATCCGGGGGTACGGCGAGAAGTAGCGCAGGTAGCGGGTGCGCTCGGAGAAGCGCGAATGCATGGCGACGATGCCCGGTGCGTCCGTTGGCCGGATCGGCCGCAACTGGACGGTAGTGCCGTCGCTGAGCAGCACGTCCACTGGCTGTTCACCTGTGGTCACGCGAGCGTCCTTCCTCCCGGCCGCGTTCGGGCCGGTGTCGTCGAAGGTCAGCGCGACCGGCGGGTGACTCGACACGGGCCCTAGTCGCGCGGGTCGTACGGGTCAAGCCCGAGCAGCGGGAACACCGCCTTGCGCGCGGCCACGATGGCCCGGTCCACCGAGTTCGGCTCCCCGGAGGGCTGCCACGGCTCGTACGACGGGTTGGCCTCGTCGGTCATCCGCAACGGCACCTCCTGCCCCGGACGGCGGAGCTGGGCGAGCTCGCGCCAGGCGGGCGGACAGAGCGTCGCCGGCGCGAGCGGTTCACCAGTGGCCACCGCGAGCAGGTGGGTCCAGGCTCGGGGCACGACCTCGACCAGCGCGTATCCACCGCCGCCGGTGGCGACCCAGCGGCCCTCGCAGAGCTCGTCGGCGAGCGCCTGCAAAGCGATGTAGGTGGCACGCTGCCCGTCTACCGACAGACGCAGGTCAGCTAGCGGGTCGAGCCGGTGCGCATCCGCGCCACACTGGGTGACCAGGATCTCGGGCGCAAACGCGCGCAGCACCGACGGCACGATCGCGTGGAACGCCCGCTGCCAGCCGGCGTCCTCGACCCCCGGTGGCAGCGGCACGTTGACCGCGGTTCCCTGGGCCTGCGCACCGCCGGTCTCGTCGGGAAACCCGGTGCCCGGAAAGAGCGCGAGTGGAGTCTCGTGCAGGCTCACCGTGAGCACCCGTGGGTCATCCCAGAAGGCCTGTTGCACCCCGTCGCCGTGGTGCACGTCCACATCGACGTAGGCAACCCGACGTGCGCCCAGGTCAAGCAGGTGGGCGATACCCACGGCGGGATCGTTGTAGACGCAGAAGCCGGCGGCCCGGTCGGGCATCGCGTGGTGCAGGCCGCCCGCCACGTTGACCGCCCGGCGTGCCGTGCCCTGCCAGACCGCCTCGGCTGCCGCGACGGTGGCCCCGGCGACCAACGCGCTGGCCTCGTGCATCTTCGGGAAGACCGGATTGTCCGGGGTACCCAGCCCGAACCCGGTAAAGAGCGGATCCTGCGGGGCAGCTCGTACGGCTTCCAGGTACGCCGCGTCGTGCACCCGGTTCAGCAGCTCGTCGTCGGCGGGTTTCGGCTCGACCAGCCGCACCCCGGGACGCCCGAGCACACCCAGTTCTCGGGCGAGCGCGACGGTCAGCTCGACCCGTACCGGGTCGAGGGGGTGGTCGCCGAGGTCGTAGGAGAGCAGTGTCTCGTCCCACACCACCACTGTGTCGTCCGACATGGGCCCTATCGTCGCACGAGGACTCCCCCGGCCTGTCGCACGCGCTGCCCACGCCGCCGGTGTCGGCGCGGCGTGGGCAGCCGGTACCCGAAGAACATGAGTGGCCACCCGTGGCGTGGGCATCACGCTGGTGACGTGGGACCTCGGGTCAAACCGGGGGCGGACCCGGGCTCCTGCACCGTCGCGACGGGGCGGGACGGATCGGCGACCCAGTTACTCCAGGACCCGACATAGAGGGCGGCATCCGGGCGACCGGCCAGGTGCAGGGCGAGAACGGCCTGCGCGGCGGTCACACCGGAGCCACAGTAGACCCCGACCGGCGCGGCGGCGTCCACTCCGGCGGCGGCGAACCGCTCCCGCAGCACGTCGACGGCGGAGAAGCGGCCCTCGGTCACGTACTCCGGTGCCGGCAGGTTGACCGCGCCCGGCACGTGCCCGGCAACCGGATCGACCGGCTCGGTCTCCCCCCGGTAGCGCGGTGCGGCACGGACATCGACCAGCGCCCCCGCCTCGGCGGCGGCCAGCCGGGCGGCCTCGGCCGCGACCAGCACCGGCAGGGCGCCGGAGCGCACCTCAACGTCGCCGGGGCGCGGGGTGGGTACGTCGGTGGAGGTGGGCAGCCCCGCCGCCACCCAGGCGGGGTGGCCGCCGTGCAGCAGGCGTACCCGCCGGTGACCGGCCCAGCGCAGCGTCCACCAGGCACGGGCGGCGGACATGCCGTCCCCACCGTCGTAGACCACGACCGGGTGCCCGGCCCGGACGCCGGCGGCCCGCAGCGCGGCCTGGAGGGCAGCGGGGTCGGGCAGGGGGTGCCGGGCGGGCCACACAGTTCGGTGTCCAGGTCGACGAAGACCGCCCCGGGCAGGTGCCCGGTGGCGTAGTCGTCACGCCCGGGTGGGCCGGTCAGGCGCCAACGGACGTCGAGCAGGGTCGGCGGGTCGTCACCGCGCATCTCGGCGGCGAGTTGGTCGACCTCGACCAGCAGGATTTCGGTACCGGACATGACGCCCAGTCAACACCATCCGCTTGCATAGAATCGCCGGGTGGATGTGGTGGCTGCCTGCCGGGCCTTCGTGGCCGTCAGCGGCCACGGCAGCTTCACCTCCGGCGCGGCTGCGGCGGGAATCCCGCAGTCGGTGGCCAGCCGGCGCATCGCCGCCCTGGAGGAACACTTCGGCGCCCGGCTCTTCGACCGGTCCTCCCGGGCGGTCCGATTGACGCCGTTCGGGCAGGACATGCTGCGCACGGCGCGCCGCCTGGTCGACCTCGCCGATGCGATGACCGAGGACGCCGAGCGGGCTCGGTTGCGCCCGCTCCGAGTCGCCGTACCCGACAGCTGCCCACCCCACCGCCTGGCCGCCCTGGTGGCCGCCGGGCGGCGGCAACGGATCCAGCTGGAGGTACGGCCGACCGACCCGGCGGGGCGCGAACAGCTCTGTCGGACCCTGGAGGTCAGCGCCGGGATCGTCGCGGTTCCGGCCGAGGCGTCGCTCTGGCGGATTCCGCTCGGGCTGGCCTCCCGGACCGTCTTCCCCGCCCGGATGGTGTTCCTGGAGACCCTGCGCGCCGGCCGAACCGGCGCGGCGGCGCGACGGCGAATCCTCATCCAACCCGAGGACGACGTTGCCCACCTGCGGGATCCGCTGACCCGCGCCGGCCAGTCCGTCGGTCTGGCACCGACCCAGGTGGCGGTCACGCCGTCTCTGGTGGATGCCGCCGCCCAGGCTCTCAGCTCCCCTGACCTGCTGCTCTGTTCAGAGCAACAGGCCGGGGACTTCGGGCTGCACTGGTGCACCCTGGCTGATCCCCGGCTCCAGCGCGGCTACGACGTCGCCGCCGGCGCGCACAAGGACCTCGAACAGCTGCGCTCTGCCCTGCACTCGGAGATCGCCCGTTGCCTGGGTGCCCAGGCCGACCCCCGGGAACCCACCGGGGGCCGGCTACCGGACCGGCCGCCGACCGGGGAGCCGAGGTGAGCGTCTCCGCTGTGCTGCGCAACGCGCGCGAACTCCTCGCGGAGGCGGGGCTGCACGGAGCCTTCCTCGTCCGCAACCTCGACACCGGCGACGAGATCGGCCTCGACGCGGACACCCCCTTTCCGGCGGCGTCGCTGGTGAAGGTGCCGCTGGCCGTAGCTGTCCTGGAACGGGTGGCGCGCGGAGACCTTGACCCGGCGACGCCGATCGACATCACACCTGGCCTGATCACCACACCGGGCACCACCACCGGGCTGAGCCGGTTTCGCCACCCGGCCCGGGTCGCCCTGGACGACCTGCTCTACCTGAGCATCGCCATCAGCGACGGGGTCGCCGCCGACGCCCTCTTCGACCTCACCCCACCGGCCGCGGTCGCCGCCGAGCTGCGGCGACTTTGCATCGAAGGCATCGCCGTCCGACACCGGATCAGTGAGCTCACCGACACGCCAAGGGAACGGCTCCGACCCGATGAGGCGCACCTGGCTCAGGCTCTCGCCATCGGCACCGCGACCGCCGGGAGCGGCCACCCGGTCGCCCAACTCGACGTCACCCGCGCCAACACCGGGTCGGCCCGGGCCTTCGTGGACCTGCTGCACGCCCTCTGGCGGCCCACGACGATCGGCGAGGCCACCGCCGCCCGGGTACGCGAGCTGATGGCCGACAACCTGCTCCGGCAGCGACTCGCACCCGACTTCACCTCCGACGCCGCGCGCTGGTCCTCAAAGACCGGCACTCTGCTGCACCTGCGACACGAGGTGGGGGTGGTGGACCACACCGACGGGCAGTCATACGCCGTCGCCGCGTTGACCGCCTCCCGCGTACCCGCCGTCGCGCAACCGGGCAGCGAGGCGACCATGGCGCATGTCGCGCGGGTGCTGCACGGCTATCTACGCACGGGCGCCCCGCCGTGGTGGGGTTAGATTCCCAGCTGGGCGATGACCACCTCGGTGGCCTCGGCGATGAGGGCGTTGTCGAAGCTGGCGTCCGGTTCGTCCCGGCTGGACAGCACGGCGAGGACGATCGGCGCGCGGTCCGGCGGCCAGATCACCGCGATGTCGTTGCGGGTGCCGTACCCGGCCGCTCCGGTCTTGTCCCCAACGACCCAGCCGTCGGGGACGCCGGCGCGGATCAGTTCCCCGCCGGTGGTGTTGCCCCGCAACCAGGCGTTGAGGATGTCCCGGTCGGTGGGTTCGAGGGCGTCGTCGACGGCGTACTCCCGCAGGTCCTCGGCCAGGACTCGGGCGGTGCTGGTGTCTCGCGGATCGCCCGGGGTCGCCTCGTTGAGATCGGTCTCGTATCGATCCGCGTCGGTGACGTTGTCGCCGATTCCCCTCAGTTCCTGCTCGAACCGCTCCGGCCCCCCGAGGTGGTGCAGCAGCAGGTTGCCGGCGGTGTTGTCACTGTAGCGAACGGCGGCATCGGCGATGGCCCGCAACGTCATGCCCTCGGCGACGTACTGCTCCGTGATCGGTGAATAGTCCACCAGGTCGTCCGCCGAGTACCGCACCACCTGGTCCAGTTCGGCGTCGGTGGTCGCGTCGAGGACCTCGGCAGCGGCCAGCGCCTTGAAAGTCGAGCCGTAGGCGAACCGCTCGTCGGCCCGGTAGCGGACCGTCCGACCGGTGACTGTGTCGACCGCGTAGATCCCCAGCCGGGCGTCGAACCTCTCCTCCAGCTGCCGGAACTCGTGGTTGAGGTACGCGGCGGCCGAGGTACCGACGGTCACCGCGCTGCCGGGCGACCGCTCCCCGGTCGGGTCCGCGGTGGCGCAGGCGGACAGCGGGATGAGTGCCGTCGCCCCGGCAACTGCGGCGATCACCCGCCGTGTCGAAATCGTCATCGTGACTCCCTACTTGTCGTTGACCCGACCACGAAGAGCACCGATCGGGCTGGACACGACCTTGACAGGGGCTTTGGGATGCCGTCGAAGACGGAAGGAGTGAACTTCATGCTGATCTGGCATACGTACTTCGCTGTCGTCCAGCCTCACGCCGATGGGTCCGGCCTCAGCGGCCGGCACCATCGGCGCGGGTAACATCGATGTGTCTCACGCCGAATCCGTGGGCCTAGTGACCGCGAAACCCCAGTTGGAGTCGGCGACCGCCATGGTCAACCACAACCTGCGGTAGCGGGTCACGTGGATGAGTGGGGGTCGTGCGTGAGACACTTGCCGTCCGATTTGTTTCTCGTTAACGGGTGATTGAGATCATCGCGCACTCACTGGTCGACACGACCGAGATGTACCTACGGACCATCCTCGAGCTCGAGGAGGAGGGTGTGCCGCCGCTGCGTGCCCGCATCGCCGAGCGGCTGCGCCAGAGCGGTCCCACGGTCAGCCAGACCGTCGCCCGGATGGAGCGGGACGGCCTGCTCACCGTTGAGGGCGACCGCCACCTCACGCTCACCGACACCGGCCGTGACGCGGCGGTCTCCGTGATGCGCAAACACCGACTGGCGGAGCTGCTTCTGGTCAACGTGATCGGCATGCCCTACGAGGAGGCCCACGAGGAGGCCTGCCGGTGGGAGCACGTCATGAGCGACGCTGTCGAGCAGCGGGTCTACGACCTGCTCAACCGGCCGACCCGCTCGCCGTACGGCAACCCGATCCCCGGGCTGGAAGCGCTGGGATCGGCGGGCCCTTCGGCCACGGAGCCCGCCGAGGGGGAACGCAACCTGGCGTTCCCCGGCCTCTCCGGCACGGTCGTCGTCCGGCGCATCTGCGAGAGCCTGCAGAGCAACTCGGACGTGTTGCGCCAGCTGCACGCCGCCGGGGTTGACCCCGGTGCCACGGTGACCGTCGCCCAGGAGCGGGACGGCGTGTCCATCGACCGCTACGGCGACCGCGTCCGCCTCCCCCGCGAGGTGGCCTCCCGGGTCTTCGTCGCCGCCAGCTGACCACGGCTTCCGGGCAGCCACGCACCGCACCGACCCGGCCGCCTGCTCCGCATCGAGGGCTCAGTCGAGGTACGGGCAGTGGCGGCAACCGCGACCGCAGCAGGTGCCACGACGGGCGAGAAAGCCGGCGGTAAGCACGAACAGACCGGTGGTCGGGTCGGGGTAGCCGGCCTGACCGGCCGCCAGGGCAGCGGCGTGGGCGGCGCAGATCCGCTCGCGTTGCGGGTCCTCGGGCGGCAACCGGGACGGGTGTGGCACGGTCAACGGCCGATTCGCCAACGGTTTTCGCTCCCCACCCACGCCGGGCAGTGTAGGGGCCTGGTGGCTAAGCGAACCAGGCCGCTGCCTGCCCGTGCGCCTGGGCCCACGCCAGTGGCTTGCCGTCGAGCGCGAGCACATTGTTGAAACCGGCACCGGGTGGGTTGGGCAATCCGTCGTAGGGCAGCGCTCGCGTCGACTCCGCGGCGATCCAGTTGCCGGGCAGCCCACGAACCAACTCGACGAAGGCGGTACGTCGGCGCTGCGGCACCTGGTACAGCACGGTCGTGTGGAACACCACCAGGGTCGCCTCGGGCGGGGCCAACGCGGCCACCGCCGGCAGGTCGTCCACCAGGTCCCCGCGGACAAGCAGCGGCGGATCGGCCGCGGCCAGATTCGCCGCTGCCCGCAGCCGTGCCCGCCGGTGGGCATGCTCCGGCCAGATGAGAGCGTCCAGCCAGGCAAGATCGTTCGCGTCGGTCACGTCCAGCGGATTGAGGTCCAGCCCGGCCCGCCACACCACGGTGGGTAGCCGGCTCGGGGGCAGGGTGCCGGTGAGCGTGCAGTCGAGGACGGGGCGGCCGTCGCCCAGGAGCTGGCGGTCGTAGCGGTACGCGTACCGGTCGGGGTAGAGACAGAGCCCCGCCGACGCACCAACCTCCAACAGTGCGAGCGGTTGGGGTAGCGCGGCGAGCAGCGGCAGCAGGACGGCGCACCGCCCCGCCTCGTTCGTCTGGGTCGCCCTGCGCCGGATCTCCACCTCGATCGCCGGCCAGTTCGCCAGAACGTAGGCGTGAAAGGCCGCCGGGTCCTCGACCGGACCACCGAGCAGCCGAACCACGCCGAAGAGCAGATTCGGTTGCCGTTTGGCCGGCGGAAGCCGCTCGATCAACGCGAGCAGATCGGCGTCACCGGACACCGCCAGCGCCAAGCGCTCGTACGCCGGTGACACGCCACACGCCTCCCGGGTGGCGAAGGTGCGATAGGTATCGGCTGCCGTCACGCCCTCAGGATCGCACCACAGCGGAGAGTCCGGTGCCCCGCACCGACCGCCGCCACGTGCGACCCCGGGCACCCTCGCCCGAGGTCACACGTGCACATATGTCAGCTACAACCGCTGGTGGAACCGCAGCCCTCGCAGACGTAGCAGCTGCCGGCCGGGCGCATCTTCGTACCACAGGTGAAGCAGAGCGGCGCGTCGGCAGCCTTACCGATCACCGCTTCCAGCAGCTCCGTGCTCGACCCCACGGACGGGGCCGGCTGCGCCGCCGCGACGTCGGCCAGCTCCTGGGCCGGCTGGGCGACCGGACCGACCTTCGGCTCCTCCGGCCGGGTCTCGACCGGGGCTGAGGAGGCCATCGCGGTGAGGTCCGCCGTGTTCGTCTCCGCCTCCGCCTCGGCCGCGAGCTGAGCGGCCCGCTCCTTGGCGGTGAAGATGCCCAGCTCCGCGCGGCGCTCGTACGGCAGGAAGTCCAGGGCCAGGCGGCGGAAGATGTAGTCCATCACCGAGGCCGCCATCCGCACGTCCGGGTCGTCGGTCATACCAGCCGGCTCGAAGCGCATGTTGGTGAACTTGCTGACGTAGGTCTCCAGCGGGACACCGTGCTGCAGACCGATGGAGATGGCCACCGAGAAGGCATCCATCACACCGGCCAGCGTCGAGCCCTGCTTCGACATCTTGAGGAAGACCTCGCCGAGGCCGTCATCCGGGTAGGACGACGAGGTGAGGTAGCCCTCCGCTCCGCCGACCGAGAAGGAGATCGTCTCCGACGGGCGCTTCTTCGGCAGCCGCTTCCGCACCGGCCGGTACTCGATGACCTTCTCCACGACCTTCTCGACCGCGGCCGGCGTCGCCTCCACCGGGGCAGGGGTGGCGGCCTTCTCCTTCTTCGCCACCGACAACGGCTGGCCCACCTTGCAGTTGTCGCGGTAGATCGCCAGCGCCTTGAGGCCGAGCCGCCAGCCCTCGAAGTAGATCTTCTCGACATCCTCGACGGTGGCCTGCTCCGGCATGTTGACCGTCTTGGAGATGGCGCCGGAGATGAACGGCTGGACGGCCGCCATCATTCGCACGTGGCCCATCGGGGCGATGGACCGCTCGCCCATGGCGCAGTCGAAGACCGGGTAGTGCTCCGGCTTGAGACCCGGGGCGTCCACCACGTGACCGTGCTCGGCGATGTGCTCGACGATCGCCTCGACCTGCTCCTCCGGGTAGCCGAGGGTGCGCAGCGCGCGCGGCACGGTCTGGTTGACGATCTGCATCGAGCCGCCACCGACCAGCTTCTTGAACTTGACCAACGCCAGGTCCGGCTCGACGCCGGTGGTGTCGCAGTCCATCATCAGGCCGATGGTGCCGGTGGGCGCCAGGACGCTGGCCTGCGAGTTACGCCAGCCGTTCCGGTCACCCAGCTTGTTGCCGAGGGTCCACTGCCGGGTGGCCTCCCGCTGCACCGCCGTGGCGACGGCACCGGTGGCCTTGATCTCGTCGTTCGCGGCGGCGTGCTTACGCATGACCCGCTTGTGCGGCTCGGCGTTGCGGGCGTAGCCGTCGTACGCGCCGACGATGCCGGCCAGTTCGGCGGAGCGACGGTACGCGGTGCCGGTCATCAGCGAGGTGATCGCCGCGGCCAGCGAGCGCCCCTGGTCCGAGCCGTACGGCAGGCCGGAGGCCATCAGCAGCGCACCGAGGTTGGCATACCCGATGCCAAGCTGCCGGTATGCCCGGGTGGTCTCGCCGATCTTCTCGGTGGGGAAGTCGGCGAAGCAGATCGAGATGTCCATCGCGGTGATGACCAGCTCGACCGAGCGGACGAACTTCTCCACCTCGAAGCCGCCGTCGGCGCGGAGGAACCGCATCAGGTTGAGCGAGGCCAGGTTGCACGAGGAGTTGTCCAGGTGCAGGTACTCCGAGCAGGGGTTCGACGCGGTGATCCGCCCGGTCTCCGGGCAGGTGTGCCAGTCGTTGATGGTGTCGTCGTACTGGAGCCCCGGGTCGGCGCACTCCCAGGCGGCCTGGGAGATGGTCCGGAACAGCGGCTTCGCGTCGATCGTGTCGATCACCGAGCCATCGAGCCGGCCACGCAGGTCGAAGGTGCCGCCGTCCTGCACCGCCGTCATGAACTCGTCGCTGACCCGGACCGAGTTGTTGGCGTTCTGGTACTGCACGCTGACGATGTCCGCGCCGCCCAGGTCCATGTCGAAGCCGGCGTCGCGCAGGGCGCGGACCTTGTCCTCCTCGCGCGCCTTGGTGACCACGAACTCCTCGATGTCCGGGTGGTCGACGTCGAGAATGACCATCTTGGCCGCCCGCCGGGTCGCCCCGCCGGACTTAATGGTGCCGGCCGACGCGTCGGCACCGCGCATGAAGCTGACCGGGCCGGAGGCGGTGCCGCCGGAGGAGAGCAGCTCCTTTGAGGAGCGGATCCGGGAGAGGTTGACTCCGGAGCCGGAGCCACCCTTGAAGATCAGCCCCTCCTCCTTGTACCAGTCCAGGATGGAGTCCATCGAGTCATCGACGGAGAGGATGAAGCATGCGCTGACCTGCTGCGGCGAGGACGTGCCGACGTTGAACCAGACCGGCGAGTTGAAGCTGAACACCTGGTGCAGCAGCATCCAGGTCAGTTCGTGGGCGAAGATCTCGGCGTCGGCCGGGGTGGCGAAGTAGCCGTACTCCTCACCGGCGGTGCGGTAGGTGGCCACCACCCGGTCGATCAGCTGCCGAAGCGACCACTCCCGCTCCGGGGTCCCCACCGCACCCCGGAAGTACTTGGTGGTCACGATGTTGGCCGCGTTGACGCTCCACTCCTGTGGGAACTCCACGCCGCGCTGCTCGAAGTTGATCGAGCCGTCCCGCCAGTTCGTCATCACGACGTCCCGACGCTCCCAGGTCACCTCGTCGTACGGGTGGACCCCCTCGGTGGTCCACACCCGCTCGACCTTCAGACCCGCTGCCGCCTTGCTCCGTGACTTGCTCGTTGTCACACCGTCCCCCGGCATCTCATCGCCCCTCGTCCGCGCCCCACGCGCGGCCCTACCGTCAAACCCGACCGCGCCCCACGCGCGGCCCTACCGTCAAACCCGTTCGCGTCCCACGCGCGGCCCTACCGTCAAACCCGTCCGCGCCCGCGGCCCGCTCTGGTGCGGCCAGCTGTCCCGACCGCCTCAGCCTCCCTCGCGGACCTGCGCCGCGGTCCGCAGCGTCTCGATCTCCCGCTCGAAGTCGGCGAGCGACTCGAACGACCGGTAGACGCTGGCAAACCGGAGGTAGGCCACCTCGTCCAGGTCCCGCAGCGGGCCCAGGATGGCCAGGCCGACCTCATGGCTGGGAAGCTCGGCAGCACCCTTGGCCCGTACGGTCTCCTCGACCTTCTGCGCCAGCAGGGCAATGGAGTCGTCGTCAACCGGACGTCCCTGGCACGCCTTGCGCACCCCGCCGATGATCTTCGTACGGCTGAAGGGCTCGGTGACCCCGCTGCGTTTGACGACTGCGAGGACCGCCTCCTCCACCGTGGTGAACCGCTTGCCGCACTCCGGGCAGGAGCGCCGGCGCCGGATCAGCTGACCGTCGTCGGCTTCCCGCGAGTCAACGACCCGGGAGTCGGGGTGCCGGCAGTACGGACACCGCATGGAGCCCGACCTCCTTCATCGGCCGTGGGGCCGAGCCGGCCGCATCCAGACACGCGTCACCACGGCGGAGCCGTCCTTTCGACGGTCTTCGCCGCGCTGGCGGATGGAGTGCGGTCCGTAGTCGAACCCAACCTATAGGCAACTAGCGCCCAATGACTACTACATCTAGGGGTTGACCGTATGCCGCCCGGGAACTGAGGTCAAGTTGGCGAGCCTGTCCGGCGCGTCACCCAGCGACCTAGGTCACCCCACCCGTGCGGCCGATATCAGCGCCACCGAGCATCCCAACCTCCCGCAACGGCAAATCACTACGGGTCATTCCGACCAACCACCCACACGAGCCCGAAATTAGAACACAAGTACGACCCGTCGTACTATTTACCAGAACAGGAGTGCGACCCAGGCAAGAACCACCCCGACACGCCGACCAAGGTCGTACAGATGTTTGAAGAAGGCTGATCTCGCCTATACGGTCAGGGACGACCGGCTCGCGACGGGCTTCCGCCGCGAACAACACCACGATTGACGGGGCACCCGAGCGCCGACCAGGGAGGACGGACGTGACCGAGGACCGGACCAACCGGCCGAAGAGCCCGCAGCAGATCACCGAGGCGGGCACGGCGAGCACCCGCCGTCGACGTGCCGCGCGGGGCCGCACCGGTTCGCCCGCTGTGCGTCCGGTCACCCCCGTCGTCAGCGCATTCCCCGAACCGGCAACCGTTGACCTTACGGCCCGGCAGCGGCGGATCCTGGAGTTTATTCGCACCTGGGTCGAGCGACACGGCTACCCGCCGAGCGTGCGCGAGATCGGCGAGGCGGTCGGGCTGGTGTCGCCGTCCAGCGTTGCCTACCAGCTCAAGGAGCTGGAGAAGAAGGGCTTTCTGCGCCGCGACCCAAACCGGCCACGCGCAGTTGACGTTCGGCCTCCCGGCGACGCCATCGACGACGAGGCGGCACTCGCGCAGCGGCCGGTCCCGGCCTATGTGCCGATGCTGGGCCGAATCGCCGCCGGCGGTCCAATCCTCGCCGAGCAGGCCATTGAAGATATTTTCCCGCTGCCCCGCGAGTTGGTCGGCGAGGGCGAGGTCTTCATGCTCCAGGTCAAGGGCGACTCGATGCTGGACGCGGCGATCTGCGACGGTGACTGGGTGGTCGTCCGACAGCAACCCACCGCCGAATCCGGCGACATCGTGGCCGCCATGCTCGACGGCGAGGCGACGGTGAAGACCTACCGGCGGCGGGACGGCCACGTCTGGCTGATGCCGCAGAACCCGGCCTTCGACCCGATCCCGGGCGACGACGCCACCATCATGGGCCGGGTCGTCACGGTGCTCCGCCGCATCTGACCAGTAACGGCCGCCGTGGCCACCGGATCAGTAGCGGCCGCCGTGTTGGCCGCGCCCACCGCCCGGCTCCGGCCCAGGTCCGCTCGGGCTGGAGCCGGACTCCCGGCGCTGACCATCGCGCGGCGCACCGCCGTCGCGACGCGGCGGTTGGGCACGCCCACCGCCGTACACGCCACCACCGGCTCCCCCGCCATAGACACCGCCGCCACGGCTCCCACCGGCCGCACGACCGGCACTGGCACCGGCACCGGCACCGGCACCGGCACCCTGACCGCTACCTGCAGCGGGACGGGGCCCACCAGCACCACCGACGGGTCGCCTGCCATAGACACCGGCAGCGGGACGACCCCCCTCCGCCGGGCGGCCACCGCCATATCCGCCCTGGTCGGCCGGAGCGGCCGCCCGGCCCGGCTCCCGACGCGCCCCGTGGACCCCGGCGACCGGTGCGCCGCCGTAGACACCCCCGCGGGGACGGTCGGCGGGGTCGCGCGAACCGTTGCCATCGGCCGGCCCGCCGGCACCCGTAGTCGTGGCCGGTCGCCGCCGGGCCCGTACGACGCCGGTCACACCCGCCCCGACCAGCCCCATACCGATCAGGCCCACAGCCCCGATGACCAGGTACGCGATCTCCTGCAGGGAGAGGCTGTCGAACCAGGAGGCCGTCGACTCCTCCGATCCGTCGGCGTTCGTCTCCGGGGCTGGCTCCGTCTTCGCCGTCGGCGTATACGACAGGACGTCGACCGGCTCGCCTTCGTCGAGCTGGCCGCCGTCGGATACGGTCAGAAAGGTCTTACCGTCCGGAGTGTAGGTAATCGCCTCACCGAACGGGTCCGCGAGCGGAGTCACCCGGGGTTCCGTCGTCGTCAGCGCCGTGACAAGGTCGCCGTCGGCGACGTCGTACTCGAAGGCGTCCGCATAGGTGCGCAGCACCACCCGCGCGCCATCCGGGGAACGGGCGGCCCCGGTGATCGCCGTTTGCCCGAGCGCCCCGAGCGCGTTCTCCGTCTCGGTCGTCGGCAGCTCCACCTCGCCGAGCTTCTTCATCTTCCCCGGTTCGGTGTCGCCGCTGGGTAGTTCCCCATCAACGGTGAAGATCTCGGCCTTGCCGGAGACGACCTTGGTGATGATCACCGGGACGCCGTCATCGTCGATGACCAGGGCCTCGGCATCCCGCGGCTTGTTGTCTGGGTAGGCGAGGCGGTGCAGCGTCAGCCTCTCGTCACCACTGACCGGCATGCTCCACACCGCCACCCGCTCCCGGTGGTTGCTGCTGGTCAGGTTGTCGCCGGTGTCGGCAACCCAGAGGGTCTTCCCGTCTGGCGACAACGCCAGGTCCTCGGTGTCCAGGGGGCCGCCGACGGAGTAGCGGACCGGGTCCCCGGCGATCTCGCAGTCGGCGTCCAGGAAGAAGACCCGCTTTTGGCTCTCGACGTCGGTGCTGTCGTTGATCACGATGTAACCGGTCTCGGTGGCCACCAGCCCGGACAGCTCCCGCAGCCGGTCGTCGGTGACGGTGCAACGCTTCTGCCCCTCCGCCGAAGCCGGCGACGGCACCATGACCAGGACTACACCGATGGCTACCGCGGCTGCCCCCAGCAGGCTGAGGGCACCCGTGGTCAGGGTGAAAAAGCGACGCATCCGCATAGTGTCGCATGGCGGCGGATTACCGCCGCCCACACTGAACGGCTACGAACGCACCCCGGAGCCCACCGCTGACGGCTCCGGCGCCTCGGTCGACTGGAAGGGCGCCAACTCGGCGGCGAGCGCCGCACTGACCCGGGCCTGCAGCAGGGTGCCCTCGGGCAGGTGCGCCGTGCTGAGCACCTCGCCCTGCTGGTGCGCCCGGGCCACCAGGTCGCCCCGCTCGTACGGCAGGACCGCGCGGACCTCCACGGCCGGGCGGGGTAGCTGGGCCTCGACCGCGCGGCGCAGGTCGGCAACGCCGAACCCGGAGTGCGCGGAGACGAAGATCGCCTCCGGCCAGAGCCGCTTGAGCCGGAGCAGGTTCTCGGCACCGGCGGCGTCGGTCTTGTTGACCACCAACAGCTCCGGCAGCCGGTCGGCGCCCACCTCGGCGAGAACGGCACGGACGGCACGAACCTGCTCTTCCGGGTCCGGGTGGGTGCCGTCAACGACATGCACCACCAGGTCGGCCTCCGCCACCTCCTCAAGGGTGGAGCGGAACGCCTCGACGATCTGGTGCGGCAGATGCCGCACGAAGCCCACCGTGTCGGAGAAGGTGAAGTGACGCCCTTCTGCGGTGGTCGCCTTGCGGATCGTCGGGTCCAGCGTGGCGAAGAGGGCGTTTTCCACCAGCACCCCGGCCCCGGTCAGCTGATTCAGCAGGCTGGACTTGCCGGCGTTCGTGTAGCCCGCGATGGCCACCGCGGGCACCGCGTTGCGATAGCGACGGGCGCGCTTGGTCTGGCGTACCGTGCGCATGCCCTTGATCTCCCGGCGCAGCCGGGCGATGCGGTGCCGGATCCGCCGCCGGTCGGTCTCCAACTTGGTTTCACCCGGGCCACGCAGGCCCACGCCGCCACCGGCACCACCGCCGCGGCCTGATCCACCGCTCTGCCGGGAAAGGGTCTCACCCCAACCCCGCAGCCGGGGTAGCAGGTACTCCAGCTGGGCCAACTCGACCTGCGCCTTACCCTCCCGGCTCTTCGCGTGCTGGGCGAAGATATCCAGAATGAGGGCGGTGCGATCGACGACCTTCACCTTGATGCGCTGCTCCAGGTTGCGTAGCTGGGACGGGGAGAGCTCCCCGTCGCAGATCACCGTGTCGGCGCCGCTGGAGAGCACGGCTGCCCCCAGGTCATCCACCTTGCCCCGGCCAACGTAGGTGGCCGGGTCGGGCCGTTGCCGGCGCTGGATCAGCCCCTCAAGCACCTGCGAGCCAGCCGTCTCGGCCAGCGCCGCCAGCTCCGCGAGAGAGTTCTCGGCGTCCTGCTGCGAACCCTCGGTCCAGACCCCGACC
The DNA here is from genome assembly GCF_000484695.1 of Salinispora cortesiana. Lineage (GTDB taxonomy): Bacteria > Actinomycetota > Actinomycetes > Mycobacteriales > Micromonosporaceae > Micromonospora > Micromonospora cortesiana. The sequence continues at coordinate 18,816 of NZ_AXVR01000038.1, forward strand.
AGGACGACCCGCTCCAGCCGAAGCTGGCGGTACTCGACCTCGGTGATGTCGGTCAGCTCGGTGGAGAGGCCGGGGACCCGCCGCAGCGCCTGCCGCTCCGACAGCTCGAACTCACCGGTGGTGGCGTCGAGCTGGTCGCCCTCGTCGGGAAGGAAGGTCTCCTGCTCTCGCAAACCGCGCCTCCTGTCTGTTTACCGCCGGCTGGCTGTTTGCCCGCCGTGCTGCCGGGAAATTGCGGCCGGTTCCCAGCAATCCTGACATGTGACAACGCCACCCGCATCGGCAATATGCCCGGGCTACCCGCTGGTAACGGGGTCGGATGCGGTGCCGTAACCGGGGGCGAGTAGAAATGCGGGGCGAGTCGTTCAGCGTCATCGGAAGGAACTGTGTGGCCACCACCCGACTGCCGAGTGCCGGATTCTCGATCACGGTCCGGATCGCAGTAACCGCGGATGCCTCCTCCATCGGGCGGTTGACCACCACGGTCGGTGAGGCCGGGGCAATCGTCACCGCGCTCGACGTGGTCGACTCCGACCACACCCACGTCACCGTCGACCTGACCTGCGACACTGCCGACGCCAACCACGCCGACCAGGTGGTTGACGCGCTCACCGCGCTCGACGGGGTTAACGTGCGAAAGGTCTCCGACCGCACGTTCCTGCTGCACCTCGGCGGCAAGATCGAGGTCAGCCCGAAGGTCGCGCTGCGCACCCGAGACGAGCTGTCCCGGGCGTACACCCCGGGGGTGGCCCGGGTCTGCCAGGCCATCGCGGAGAACCCGGCGGACGCGCGGCGCCTGACCATCAAACGCAACACGGTGGCGGTGGTCAGCGACGGCTCCGCCGTGCTCGGCCTGGGCAACCTGGGGCCGGCGGCGTCGCTGCCGGTGATGGAGGGCAAGGCGGCGCTGTTCAAGCGCTTCGGCGGGGTGGACGCCTGGCCCGTGGTGCTCGACACCCAGGACACCGACGAGATCGTGTCGATCGTCAAGGCGATCGCACCCGCGTACGGCGGAATCAACCTGGAGGACATCGCCGCGCCGCGCTGCTTCGAGATCGAGGCACAGCTGCGCGCGGCGCTGGACATCCCGGTCTTCCACGACGACCAGCACGGCACGGCGATCTGTGTGCTGGCCGCGCTGACCAACGCGCTCCGCGTCGTCGGTAAGGAGCTGGCGCGGGTACGGGTGGTGGTCTCCGGCGCGGGCGCCGCCGGCACCGCGATCATGAAGCTGCTGCTGCGCCAGGGCGTGGGCGACATCATCGCGTACGACCGGCAGGGTGCGCTGCACCGTGGGATGACCGGGCTGAACCCGGCCTGGCAGTGGCTGGCCGAGCACACGAACCGGGAGAACTACTCCGGCGACCTGGCCGGGGCGGTACGGGACGCGGACGTCTTCATCGGCGTGAGCGCCCCCAACCTGCTCACCGGCGACGACATCGCCGCCATGGCCAAGGACGCGATCGTGTTCGCGCTGGCGAACCCGGACCCGGAGGTTGACCCGCGGGAGGCGCGCAAGCACGCCGCCGTGGTCGCCACCGGCCGCTCCGACCAGCCCAACCAGATCAACAACGTGCTGGCCTTCCCCGGCGTGTTCCGGGGGATGCTGGACGCGCACGCGGAGGGCTTCACGGAGGAGATGGCGATCGCCGCGGCCCAGGCCATCGCCGACGTCGTCGGCGAGGAGAAGATCAACCCGACGGTCATCGTCCCCAGCGTCTTCGACTCCCGGGTGGCCCCGGCCGTCGCCGCGGCCGTCCGCGCCGCCGCGCAGAACCCGGCGACCACCCCGCCGCCCGCCGCCGATCCGGGCCCGGCCGACCTGCCCGAGATCGCCGCCAACGCGAGCGCCACCCCCTAGGCCGCCCGCCACCACCCACCGCACCCGGATCACCGCGACCAGCAGGTGGTCCGGGCGTGGTTTGGGCCGCACCAGAGCTGGTAACCGGATCTCGCGCCGGTCCTCGGCAACCGCAGATGGTGGGATACCAAGCGATGACCAGCACACTCTGGCGACGCCTGCTGGCTGAGTTCACCGGCACCGCCCTGCTGGTCACCGCCGTGGTCAGCTCCGGAATCATGGCCACCACCCTCGCCCCCGACCAGGTCGGCCTTCAGCTGCTGGCCAACTCGATCACCACCGCCTTCACCCTCGGCACGCTGATCCTGATCTTCGGACCGGTCTCCGGGGCTCACTTCAACCCGGTCGTCTCCGCCGCCGACTGGTTCCTCGGGCGGCGTGCCGGCACCGGTCTGACCGCCGGCTCCCTGGGTGCCTACGGAGTGGCCCAGGTCCTCGGCGGGATCGCCGGTGCGGTGCTGGCGCACCTGATGTTCGACCTCGCCGCGATCGACTTCGCCGGCAAGGAGCGGGCCGCCTGGCACCTCTGGATCGGCGAGATTGTCGCCACCTCCGGGCTGGTCCTACTGATCTTCGCCCTCGCCCGGTCCGGGCGCGCGTCGGTGGCCCCGGCCGCCGTCGGTGCCTACATCGGGGCCGCGTCCTGGTTCACCTCGTCCACCTCCTTCGCCAATCCCGCGGTCACCATCGGCCGGGCGTTCTCCGACACCTTCGCCGGCATCGCCCCCACCTCGGTGCCCGGTTTCATCCTGGCCCAGTTGGCCGGACTCGCCCTCGGCATCGGCCTGCTCACCGCCCTCTACCCCGACGCCGGTGCCGCCGCCGACCAGGTCGTCGTCCCCGCGGAGTCGGCAACGACGGGAAGCCAGGGGCCACCGAACCGTCGAGCGGGCCGCCGCCGCTGCACGGGCAGGCCACCGCCCCGCTCGCAGCAGCTCGACGAGGAGGAACACCTCGGGGTTGCTCCGTCCGAATCCACAGCTCCCGGCAAACCCTCGGTGCTGTTCGTCTCCGTCCACGACGTCAGCGGCTCGCAGTTGGCCGCCGGTTGGCTACGCCAGCTCGCCGGCGACACCGTCGAGGTGCGCTCCGCCGGCTCCGCCCCCGCCGGCCAGGTCGACCCCGCCGCCGCGGTGGCCATGTGGGAGGTCGGCATCGACATCACCGGTCAGGTGCCGACGCTGCTGCGGCCCGCGACCGCGGCGTCCGCTGACATCATCATCACCATCGGGCGCCGCAGTGATCTTCCCGACTTTCCAGCTGAACGCCACGAGAACTGGGAGCTCGACGACTCCACCGGCCTGGGCATCGAGGCCATCCGCCCGGTCCGCGACGAGCTCCGGAACCGGGTACAGCGACTGCTCACGGAGCTGCGGCGCACACCGGGTAGCACCCCGTAGCGGATTGCGGGAGCCGATGCTCACGGCCATGGCGGCTGGCGCACCAACTCAATCACCCGCCCGGAGGGGCCGGGCCACTGCCGGCTGGTCAGACCAGCGCCCCGAGGGCAACCTCGCCGCTCGCCACCAGCACGGCAGGCCCCGCCAACCAGCAGCCCTGGGCGGTCTGGGTCACCACCAGACGACCACCGGGCACCTCCACGGCGACCACACCGGTGTCCCGGCCCGCGTCCCGCAGGGCGACCGCGGCCACCGCACACGCACCGGTGCCGCAGGAGCGCGTCTCCGCGCTGCCCCGCTCGTAGACCCGCATCCGCACGTAGCCATCGGCCCCGTCCGTCGGGATCCCGGAGGTGACGAACTCGACATTGACCCCGGCCGGGAAGATCACCGGGTCGAACTCCGGGGCCCGGGTCAGGTCGAGAGCCGCCAGTTCCAGCCCGGCCGGCACCGGGCAGACCAGGTGCGGGTTGCCGACATCAACCGCCGTACCGGGCAGGGCCAGCCCGCCGAGCACCGCGAACGAGGTGCCGGCCAACCGGGGCCGCCGCATCTCGACCGCCAGGTCCTCCCCCTCGACCCGCGCCCGCACGAGACCGGCGCGGGTGGCCACCGGCAGCGCCGCGTCCGACGGCACCACCAACCCGGCTTCCAGCAGGTAGCGGACGAAGACCCGGGCGCCGTTGCCACACATCTCGGCCACCGAGCCGTCGGAGTTCCAGTAGTCCATGAACCACTCGGCCGCACCGGCAAGGGCCGCCCCGTCGGGGTGCCGCGCGGCGCGGAGCACCCGCAGCACGCCGTCCCCACCGATGCCCTGCCGCCGGTCACACAAGGCCGCGACCAGGTCCGGGGTCAGCTCGAGGGCGCCGTCGGGATCGGGCAGGATCACGAAGTCGTTGCCGGTGCCGTGCCCCTTGGTGAACTCCACGACTCCCATCATCGCGCAGCGGGCCGGACCACTCGCAGCGCCTCTGCCACCAGTCCGGTTTCAGCCGAGTCGAGCCAGGTGATCCGCGGATCCCGGCGGAACCAGGACCGCTGGCGACGGACAAACCGGCGGGTGGCGCGGATCGTCTCCTGGTACGCCTCGGACTCGGTCAGCTCTCCGGCCAGGAAGCGCAGGACCTGCTGGTAGCCGAGGGCACGGCTGGCCGTACGCCCCGCGGCCAGCCCCTGGTCGGCCAGCGCCCGGGTCTCGGCCACCAAGCCGTCGGCCCACATCCGGTCCACCCGCAGCGCGATCCGCTCGTCGAGCTGAGCGGTGTCCAGGTCGACGCCCACCTGCACCGACCGGTAGTACGGGCTGGGGTCGGGCAGTGCGGCGGCGAAGGGCGCACCGGTCAGCTCGACCACCTCCAAGGCACGGACGATCCGCCGGCCGTTGCCGGGCAGAATGTTCGCCGCCGCGTCCGGGTCAACCGCGCGCAGTCGCTCGTGCAGGGCAGCCGGGCCAGTCTGCGCCAGCTCCGCCTCCAACCGTTGCCGGAGCACCGGATCCGTACCGGGGAACTCGAAGCGTTCCAACACGGCGCGGAGGTAGAGGCCCGAACCGCCGACCAGCAGCGGCACCCGCCCCCGGGCCAGGATGTCGTCAACCGCCGCCCGGGCGAGCCGCTGGTACTCGGCGACGCTGGCCGGCTCGGTCACCGGCCAGATGTCCAGCAGATGGTGCGGCACCCCCGCACGTTCGTCGATGGTCAGCTTGGCGGTGCCGATATCCATGCCACGGTAGAGCTGCATCGAGTCGGCATTGACGACCTCACCGTCGAGCTCGTGGGCGAGGGCGACGCTCAGGGCCGACTTACCGGCCGCGGTCGGACCGACCACGCCCACCACCGTGCCCGCCGGCGGAGGGCTACCGTCGGCCGGCACCGCGCCCGCTGCCCGGCGGGCGTCGGCGGCGTCGGCGGCGCTCACCGGGCCGCTCCCGTCGGTGCCCAGGAGGCGACGAGGTAGGTCACCCCGTAGGGTGCCGCGGCGTAGGCCAGCTCCCCACTCCAGGAGCCCCCGGCCGCCCGGACCGCGCCGGCCAGGACCTGCCAGGGCGCGCGGCCGGTGGCCTTCAGCCCCGCCGACAGCTCCGCGTCCAATGCACCGAGGGCACGTGTGTCCGCACCGGCCAGTGCCCGCGCCACCGCCTGGTCGTACGGCTCGGCGCGCGGATCGTCGGAGCCGGGTGACCACTCCACCCGGCAGGCCGACCCGTCACCCAGGACGAGCAGCCCGAGCCGGCAGGATGTAGCGCCGTCCGATGCGTTCCCGGGCACCGAGCCGAGCAGATCCGCGTTGATCAGGCCCGCATCGGAGAGGTCTCGGTTGAGCAGGCCCGCACCCAGGGCGGCGCAGCGGGCGGCAGGCTCGTCGGCGGCGACCGCCACCGCGGAACGGGGCAGCGCTGTACCAGCGCGACCGAGTAGCCACGCCCCGATCGTCAGACTCAGCGGCAGCCGCGCCGGCCCGGCAGCAGCCTCATCAGTGCGGTCGGCAGCGTCGGTCGGCGACAGCGGCACCCGCCGGTGGATCCCGTACCGATGGAACGAGCCATGCTCCGCGGCGCCGAAGGACATGGTCACCGACCCGCACCCGAGCAACACGATCCGGTCCGGCTCGGCGGCGAGCAGCCGGGCAACGACCCTGTCACAGGCGGCACGCAGCTCGGCCAACTCGGTGGACGCGGCGCCCGCCACCTCGGGAACGAGTAGCGGGGGGTGCGGGCAGACGGCGGCGGCGACCAGGGGCACGAGGGCCACGGTAGCGGCTGGTCCGAACGCACCGCCGCGCGCCTTCCCGCGGCCGGACCCCGGGATTCCGGCTACTGACGAGTACGTCCGAACAGAGGTTCCGACACTCGCCCCATCCGGGCCCGTCGGGGCGCTAGGACACCGTATGGTCACGGTCGGCGATAGGCGCTCGACGGGGGCGGGGGCACACCTGTGACAATGCCGTGGAGAACGTTGGGCTGCGCCGTGGCGGCGCTCGCGGGACTGACCCGTGACGCCGGGAGAACGAGGATGGGCACATGAGCGACTGGACTGCCTTCGGACGGGTGGACGCAGACGGCACCGTCTACGTGAAAACCGCTGAGGGCGAGCGGGTGGTCGGTTCCTGGCAGGCGGGTGCGCCGGAGGAGGGGCTGGCGCACTTCGCCCGCCGGTTCGCCGATCTGATCACCGAGGTGGGGCTGGCCGAGGCGAGACTGAACTCGGGCGCGGCTGATGCGAACCACTCGCTCAGCACAATCCGCCGGCTACGCGCCTCGCTGGCCGAAGCGCACGTCGTCGGCGACATCGACGGCCTCGCCAACCGGTTGGATCGGCTCGCCAACCTCGCGGAGGAGAAGGCCACCGAGGCTCGGGCCGCCCGCGACGCCGCCCGGAGCGAGGCCCTCGCCCGCAAGACCGCGCTGGTTGAGGAGGCCGAGAAGCTGGCCGCCGAGTCGACCGGCTGGAAGACGGCCGGCGACCGGCTCAAGGAGATCCTCGGGGAGTGGAAGTCGATCCGCGGGGTGGACCGGAAGACCGACGGTGAGCTGTGGAAGCGGTTCGCGGCGGCCCGGGATGGCTTCACCCGCCGCCGGGGCGCCCACTTCGCCTCGCTGGACGCGCAGCGGAAGCAGGCGCAGGCGATCAAGGAGGAGTTGGTCGTCGAGGCCGAGAAGCTCCAGGACTCGACCGAGTGGGCCCACACCGCCAGCCAGCTCAAGGAGCTGATGAACCAGTGGCGCGTCGCGCCCCGGGCGTCGAAAGAGGCCGAGCAGCGGCTCTGGGAGAAGTTCCGGGCCGCACAGGACGCGTTCTTCACCCGGCGCAGCGAGGTCTTCTCCGCCCGGGACAACGAGCAGCGGGCCAACCTGGAGCGCAAGCAGGCACTCCTGGCGGAGGCCGAGGCGCTGGACGTCGACGGTGACCCGAAGGGCGCGCAGGCGAAGCTCCGGGAGATCCAGGCGCAGTGGCACGAGGCCGGACGGGTGCCCCGGGAGGCGGCGGGGGGCCTGGAGCGTCGACTGCGCGCGGTCGACGACAAGGTTCGCGAGGTGATGGACTCCGCGTGGCGGCGCACCTCTCCGCAGGACAACCCCCTGCTCGCGCAGATGCGGGCGCAGGTCACCGAGGCCGAGGAGCGGCTGGCCCGGGCCAAGGCCGCCGGGGATGCCCGGCGGGTCCGCGACGCCGAGCAGGCCCTCAGTTCCAAGCGTCAGTTCCTCAGCCTGGCCGAGCAGTCCAGCTGATCCGTTAGGCCGCCCGCGGGCCCCGGTTCCTCGTGAACCGGGGCCCGCGGCGTGTTCAGCCCCGGGGCTGCGGGAGGCTCAGGGGATCAACCGCGCAGCGTCAGCCCCAGGGTCAGCGGGGGCAGGCCGACGAGGCCGCGGGGGGCGTCGGCGGCGGAGCGCCGACCGTGGGCAACCCGAGCGACACGCCAGCGGTACGGGATCGCTGCCCCGCCTCGGCCGCGTCGCCGGCCCGGGTACGCCGGTGCGCGAGCGGCTCACCGTCGGCGTTGAGGTGATGTGGGGCGGCGTAGGTGACCACGGTCTGCACGAGGTCGCCGGGGCGGATCTGCCCGGCGAGGCTGCCGGCGTCGAAGTGCACCAGCCGACCGTCGCGGGCCCGCCCGGACAGCCGGCCGGTGCGCTCGTCCTTGCGCCCCTCACCGACGGCCACCAACACCTCGACGGTCTTCCCCAGCAGCCGCCGGTTCTCCGCCCAGGTGATCTCCTCGACGCAGTCGATCAGCCGCTCGTAGCGCTCCTGCACCACCGCCTTCGGCAGCTGGTCGGCCATCGTCGCGGCAGGGGTGCCGGGGCGCTTGGAGTACTGGAAGGTGAACGCCGAGGAGAACCGCGCCGCCCGCACCACATCGAGGGTGCGTTCGAAGTCCGCCTCGGTCTCGCCGGGAAAGCCGACGATGATGTCCGTGGTGATCGCCGCGTCCGGCATCGCCGCCCGCACCTTCTCGATGATGCCCAGGAACCGCTCCGACCGGTACGAGCGTCGCATCGCCCGCAGCATGTCGTCGGAGCCGGACTGCAGCGGCATGTGCAGCGAGGGACAGACGTTCGGGGTTTCGGCCATCGCGGCGATCACGTCGTCGGTGAAGTCCTTCGGGTGCGGGCTGGTGAACCGCACCCGCTCCAGACCGTCGATGTCGCCGCAGGCCCGCAGCAGCTTGCCGAACGCGTACCGGTCGCCGAACTCGATGCCGTAGGAGTTGACGTTCTGCCCGAGCAGGGTCACCTCCAACACACCCTCGTCGACCAGGGCGCGTACCTCGGAGAGGATGTCGCCGGGGCGGCGGTCCTTCTCCTTGCCGCGCAGCGCCGGCACGATGCAGAACGTGCAGGTGTTGTTACAGCCAACCGAGATCGACACCCAACCCGCGTACGTTGACTCCCGACGGGTCGGCAGGGTGCTCGGAAAGACCTCGAGGGACTCCAGGATCTCCACCTCGGCGGCGGCGTTGTGCCGGGCCCGCTCCAGCAGCACCGGCAGCGACCCGATGTTGTGCGTGCCGAAGACCACGTCCACCCAGGGCGCCCGCCGGACGATCTCGCTGCGGTCCTTCTGCGCCAGGCAGCCACCCACCGCGATCTGCATCTCCGGGTGCTGGTTCTTGCGGGGACGCAGCTGACCGAGGTTGCCGTAGAGCCGGTTGTCAGCGTTCTCCCGCACGGCGCAGGTGTTGAAGACAACCACGTCCGGGGTGTCGTCGGCGGCCTCGGCCCGCAGGTAGCCGGCCTGCTCAAGGAGGCCGGAGATGCGCTCGGAGTCGTGCACGTTCATCTGGCAGCCGTAGGTGCGCACCTGGTAGGTGCGGGGGCTGCTCGCCGCTGCGGTAGTCATGACCACGACAGCCTATCCGGGCTGCCCGGATGGATCGGAATCGAGCTACCACTCACAGGTCGGGCAGAATCCCGGCTACCTGTTCGAGCACCTCCATGCTCGTGTCGAAGGGCGCCAACCCGGGGAACGGCACGACCAGGTCGGTGATTCCCACCCGGCGGTACGTGTCGACGGTCTCTCGAAACACGTCCAGGGAGGCGAGCGCCGGCGGCTCCCGGTTCACGTACATCAACAGCCGACGCAGGGTGGCCGGGTCACGGCCGACGGTCTCGCAGATGTCGGCCAGCTGACGTACCTGTCCCGCGACGTCGTCGGGTCGGGCCACCGGGGGAACGACCCCGTTACGCGGGGACCGGCCGTTGGTCACCCAGATCTCGCCGTGGCGCGCGGCGAGGGCCATGCCACGGGGACCGTAGGCGGCGATGGCCAGCGGAATGGGTACGGGCGGGGTGTCCACCGGCGTGATGGGCGCCTGTCGCGCCTGGTAGTACTTGCCGTCGGCGTCGGTGACGGCGTTGGACAGCAGCCGGGCCATCAACTCCACGAACTCGGCGAACCGCTCGGCGCGTTCGTTGGCGGTCCATTCCTGCTCCTGGCCGAGGGTGATGGCGTCGACTCCGCTCCCACCGGCACCGATGCCCAGGACGAAGCGCCCGCCGCTGAGGTCGTTGAGGGTGACGACCTCCTTGGCGTACGGCACCGGGTGGCGCAGGTTCGGCGACGAGACGAGCGTGCCGAACTGGATCCGACGGGTGACGACCGCCGCGGCGGCCAGGATCGGCACCGCCGAATACCACTCCTTACCGACCATGTCCTGCCAGCCGATGTGATCGTTCGTCCAGGCGTGGGCGAAGCCCAGCTCGTCGGCGGTTCGCCACATCTCCTCAGCCTGCGTCCAGGAAGCGGACGGCAGGATGAGTACTCCAACTCGCATGGTCAACAACCGGGACGGGTCGTCGGCGGAGCAAGCCTGAAGGTCCTCGACGTCCAGGCCGGCGCCGTCAAGCTGTCCCACCGGCCCGGACGGGCCGAGCAGGTACGGCTCGCGAGCTGCGGTAGTTGCACGACCCCAGCCTAGCGAGTCGCCCCACTTCGTGAGTGGGTCATCGTCTTCTCCGCGCGCGGGCCGCCGGCGGGCTCCGGGTCGGCCCGGTGTAACGCATCGCCAACACCGTGGGGCCCCCGCAGCCGCGCGGGTCAGGCGGCGGCGAGGGCGGGTAGCACCGAGTCCGGGGCCCAGCGGGAGCGGTGGCACCGGGACCAGCCGCGACAGCCCGGGTTGGCTTCGGTGCAGAGCCGTTGGCGGCTGAGCACCTCGCCGTCGTCGGTCTCCCGGACGTCGAAGTGCACCGGGCGGATCGTTCCGTCCGGCGCCACCAGCAGGTGCCGGGTCTCGTCGAGGGTGTCGTCCCGCAGTACACAGTTGCGGTCCAGCAGACGGGCCAGGGTCGCGACGCTGGGCAGCTCGGCGAGGGTGTCCGGCACGCCGTAACAGTCAACGATGGTGGCGAACTCTCCCGGCGCCTGCCAGATGTCACAGACCACGGCGTATCTCGGTAGGCGCGCCGGGTCGGCGACGGCCAGGGGCATCACCACCCGGCCGAGCGCCTCGGCCAGCGCTGGCCAGACCTCCGTCGGCCGCGCCTGGTCGATTCTCCAGTTCCACAGCTCGGTCATGCCGCCTCCTCGCTGCGATCGTCTCACCGGCCCCGGATCGGGCCTTACTGACGATGGTGGGGGGCATTTAACTCCAGTCGGGGGCAAGTTACCGGTCTGTGACCATTCCGGGCAAAATTCCCTCGAGTGATGGTGCGGTAACGAGCAAGAAGATGACACTTTATCGGGTATAGGGCGGCGCTCCGCCGTACGACACGGAGTAAACCGACCCCATGGGGGCCCACCGAGCGGTCAGAAAGCCGCCTCCCCAGCTCATCGCGGAAGGGTGTTACTGCTCCGTGACCATCTGAGCCACCCCACGCCACATCTCCCCGCCTAGAGTTTGCCAACCGGAGGTCATTCGGCCTCCCATCCGTGACGACAGGGACGGTGGACGACGTGACGACGAGCGAACCGCTCATCGTGCTGGAATCGGTCAACAAGTGGTTCGGGCCGTTGCACGTACTGGACAACGTCTCGCTGTCGGTCGGACGCGGCGAGGTCGTCGTGGTGATCGGGCCGTCCGGCTCCGGCAAGTCGACGCTCTGCCGCACCATCAACCGACTGGAGCCGATCACCTCCGGCACCATCACCTTCGACGGCCAGCCACTACCGGCCGAGGGCCGCGCCCTGGCCAAGCTGCGCAGCGAGGTCGGGATGGTGTTCCAGTCGTTCAACCTCTTCGCGCACAAGACCATCCTGGAGAACGTGACCCTCGGGCCGATCAAGGTGCGCCGGGAGAAGCCGGCGGCGGCCCGCGAACGCGGCCTGGCCCTGCTGGACCGGGTCGGCATCGCCAACCAGGCCGACAAGTTCCCGGCCCAGCTCTCCGGCGGTCAGCAGCAGCGGGTGGCGATCGCCCGGGCGTTGGCGATGCAGCCCAAGGCGATGCTCTTCGACGAGCCGACCAGCGCCCTCGACCCGGAGATGGTCGGCGAGGTGCTGGACGTGATGACCTCCCTGGCCCGCGAGGGCATGACGATGGTCGTGGTCACCCACGAGATGGGTTTCGCCCGACACGCGGCCAACCGGGTGGTCTTCATGGCCGACGGGCAACTCGTCGAGGACGCACCCCCGGCGGAGTTCTTCGCCAACCCGCGCAGCGAGCGGGCCAAGGACTTCCTTTCCAAGATCCTCACGCACTAAGCGTCCGTTGTGGGCGCGCCGCCCCGGCGCGCCCCGTCGAAGAAGGAGACAGATATGCGTACCAAGCGCACTGCGGTGCTCGCCGCGGTCGCCGCACTGGCGCTCGGCCTGACCGCATGTGGTGACGACGCTGGTGAGGAGACCGGCAACGCGGGCAGCGACAAGTCCTTCGCCGCCGGCAGCACCATGGAGCGCCTGAACGAGGCCCAGGCGATCACCATCGGCACCAAGTTCGACCAGCCGGGCTTCGGCCTCAAGGGCCTGTCCGGCCAGCCGGAAGGCTTCGACGTCGAGATCGCGAAGATCATCGCCGCGGAGCTGGGTATTCCCGAGGACAAGATCGAGTGGGTGGAGACTCCCTCAAAGGTCCGCGAGGACAAGATCGCCGATGGCAGCGTCGACATGATCGTCGCTACCTACACGATCAAGGACGAGCGCAAGGAGCGGGTCTCCTTCGCCGGCCCGTACTACGAGGCCGGCCAGAACATCATGGTGAAGAAGGACGACACCTCGATCACCGGTCCTGAGTCGTTCCAGGACGGCACGAAGAAGATCTGCTCGGTGACCGGCTCCACGCCGATCGAGGAGATCAAGAAGTACCTCAAGGATATCCCCTCCCAGCTGGTGCCGTTCGACACCTACGACAAGTGCCGGGACGCGCTCCAGAGTGGCCAGGTCGACGCCGTCACCACGGACAACGTGATCCTGCTCGGCTACATCGCGGACGACGAGGACGCCTTCAAGCTGGCCGGCGAGAACTTCACCAAGGAGCCCTACGGCATCGGGGTGAAGAAGGACGACACCGAGTTCCGCGACTTCATCAACGACATCCTGGAGAAGGCGTACGCCGACGGCAGCTGGCAGAAGGCCTGGGACGACACCGCCGGCACGTTCGGTGCCGAACTGGGCACCCCGCCGACCATCGTGCGCTACTGATCTGAGCCGGGCTGATCTGGAGGGTGGGGAGAGAGACCGACCGTGAGTGTACTCATCGACAAGTTCGACGTCTTCGCGAGTGGATTCTGGCTCACCCTCCAGATCTGTTTCCTCGCCGCGATCGGAGCCCTGATCCTGGGCTCCGTCGTGGCGGTGCTACGGATCTCCCCGGTTCCGCCGCTGCGGGCGCTCGGCACCGCCTACGTCAACACCTTCCGTAACCTGCCGCTGACCATCGTCATGTTCTTCGCCGCCTTCGGCCTCCCCGCGCTCGGTTCCAACGCGGACTTCCTCCGCATCCCCGGGCTCGACATCGTGTTCAGCCGGCTCGGCACCGACCTGCCATACTTTCGCTTCGCGCTGATCGCCCTGGTGCTCTACACCGCGGCCTTCGTCTGCGAGGCGCTGCGCTCCGGCGTGAACGCGGTGCCCGCCGGCCAGGCGGAGGCGGCCCGGTCCCTCGGGCTGACCTTCATCCAAAACCTGCGGCACGTGGTGCTGCCGCAGTCGTGGACGGCGTCGGTCGTTCCACTCGGGTCCGTGATCATCGCGATGATCAAAAATTCGGCGCTGATCGGCTTCTTCGGTGTCATCGGCGACCTGTCCCAGACCGCGGACCAACTCACCTCAGCTGGGGGCGAACCCTTCATTCCAGTCGCCATCGGCATCTCGATCGGATATCTGATCATGACTGTACCTCTGGGCGCACTCCTGGACCGGGTCGAACGGCGGCAGGCGGTGGCTCGATGACCCAGCAGAGCAGCGTCCTCTACGACGTTCCCGGGCCACGGCAGCGCCGAATCACCCTGTTCGGCAGCGTCGCCGCCCTCATCGGGCTGCTGGTGGGCGCGTACTTCCTGATCTACCAGCCGCTGGATGAGACCGGCCAGTTCTCGATGGAACTGTGGGGTCCGTTGATCGACCCTGGGAACGAGAACTTCGCCCTGGTCTGGGAACGACTCGGCGTCGGCATCAGGAACACCCTCATCGCGGCGGCGCTGGCCATCGTCACCTCGCTGGTGGTCGGCACCCTGCTGGCGGTGCTGCGGATCCAGCTCAAAGGCCTGGCCCAACGCCGCTACGCCGGGCTCGCCCCGCAACTGGCCTACCTGCTGCGCGGGCTGAACCTCACGCTGTCGGTCGTCACCCGCTTCTGCGTCGAGGTCTTCCGAGGTCTCCCCGTCGTCATCACGATCTTCTTCGTGGCGCGTGGGTTTCCCGAGTTCGGCATCACCTTCGACAATCTCTGGTACCTGGTCATCGGCCTCACCATCTACAACTCCGTGGTGATCGCCGAGATCCTCCGCTCCGGCATGCAGGGCCTCGCCGGCGGGCAGGCCGAGGCCGCCGCCGCGATTGGTCTCGCCCCGCTGCAGACCACCCGGATGATCCTGCTTCCGCAGGCATTCCGGATCATGCTTCCCGCGCTGATCAGCCAGCTCGTGGTGGTCCTGAAGGACACCTCGCTCGGTTTCATCATCAGCTATGAGGAGACGCTCAACATCGGCAAGCAGATCATCGGTGTGTTGGACAACCCCATCCAGGTCTACACCGTGCTCGCCGTGCTGTTCATCGCCGTGAACTACTCGCTGTCGAAGCTGGCCCAGGCCGTCCAGCGGCGGCTCTCCCGCGGCCGGCGGGCCGCCGACACGCCAGCACAGCCGCCGGCCGCCGCCCTCGCCTCCCAGGCGAGAATCTCCGAGGCTAACGGCGACAGTTAGTCGATCCCCGCGCGACGGCCGACCCGGCCACTCCGGGGCCGGCCGTCGCGCGGTCCAAGCCAGTAGGCGCAGCGCAGGCCAGGAGACGCCGAGCAGGCCAGGGGACACACCAGCTTCGGCCGCGCCCGGCTGCCACAGCCGGTGGCGCACCTGGCACAACACTGGCGCGGCCGGCGCGCCACACAGTCAGCGGGCGATCTCGGTGACCCGGGACTCGCGGACCACGGTGACCCGGATCTGCCCCGGATAGGTCAGCTCCTCCTCGATCTGCTTAGCCACGTCCCGGGCCAGCACGGAGGCGCTGATGTCGTCCACGTCGTCCGGCCGGACCATCACCCGGACCTCCCGGCCCGCCTGCATCGCGAAGACCCGCTCCACGCCGAGCTTGCCCCCCGCGATCTCCTCGATCCGCTCCAGCCGCCGCACGTACGCCTCCAGGCTCTCCCGGCGGGCCCCCGGCCGCCCCCCGGAGCAGGCATCCGAGGCCTGGGTGAGCACCGCCTCAACGGTCTGCGGCGGCACCTCGTTGTGGTGCGCCTCGATGGCGTGCACGACGTCCTCGCTCTCGCCGTACTTGCGGGCGACATCGGCACCGACGATGGCGTGGCTGCCCTCGACCTCGTGGGTGAGCGCCTTGCCGATGTCGTGCAGAAACGCGCACCGCTTGATCGTCGGCACGTCCAACCGCAGCTCAGCGGCCATAATGCCGGCGATGTGGGCGCTCTCGACGAGGTGTTTGAGCACGTTCTGCCCGTACGAGGTGCGATAGCGCAGCCGGCCCAGCAGGCCGACCAACTCGGGGTGGATCTCGGTGATGCCAACCTCGACCAGGGCATCCTCGGCGGCGCGCTGACAGAGCTGCGCCACCTCCTGCCGGGCCAGGTCGTGCACCTCCTCGATCCGGTGCGGATGGATACGCCCGTCCAGGACGAGCTTCTCCAGGGTGAGCCGGCCGACCTCCCGACGCACTGGGTCGAAGCAGGAGAGCAGCACCGCCTCGGGGGTGTCGTCAATGATCAGGTTGACTCCGGTGACCGATTCGAAGGTGCGGATGTTGCGCCCCTCCCGACCGATGATCCGGCCCTTCATCTCGTCGCCCGGCAGGTGCAGCACGCTGACCACGCTCTCCGCGGTCTGCTCGCTGGCCACCCGCTGGATCGCGTCAACCACGATGTGCCGGGCGCGCTCCTCGCCCGTGCTACGCGCCTCGGCCTCAATGTCCCGGACGAGCAGCGCGGCCTCCCGCTTGGCCTGCGCCTCGATCGCCTCGACCAACTCGCCGCGGGCCGCCTCCGCGGTGAGCCCTGCGACCCGCTCCAGCTCGCGGCGTCGCTGCTGCTCGGCCTGCTCCAGCTCCCGGTCCCGCTCGGCGAGCGCCGACTCCCGGGCCTCCAGGGCCGCGTTGGCGGCGCTGAGCTGCCGATCCCGCTCGGCGAGCCGCTCGACCTCCTCGGTGTGCAGCCGCTCCCGGTCGTCCATCCGGGCGGCCCGCCGCTCCACCTCAGCCGCCTGTTCCCGGGTGGTCACGGCGAGGACGGCGGCCTCCCGTTCTCCGCTGCGCCGGGCGGCGGTCCGTAGCTGTTCGGCTTCGGCCTCGGCCTGCTTGTGCACCCGTTCCAGGAGGGTGTCGGCTTCGGCGCGGGCACCGTCGAGCACCCGCCGGGCTTCGGCGCGGGCCGCCTTGGCCTCGGCGCGGGCGGCGGCGGCTTCGGTGCGGGCCGCGGCGGCGGCGGACTTCGCCGCGTCGATGGTGCTGTTCGCCTCGTCGGCGGCCGACCGCAGCGCGGCGAGGGATTGTTCCTGGCGGTCTTTCTCCGCGATGAAGGCCGGGTCCTCGGGCCGCGAGGTGCCGGCGATGCCGCGGACGGCCCGGACACCCATCAGCACCGCACCGACCACGATGACGGTGAGCAGCAGGACGGCCACGAGGAGGACCGCGTCGAGCCCGTTCATGGTGAACTTCCTGTCGACCCCTGCCGCCTCGCCATCGCGCGCCTCCCCTTGACCGTCGCGCCGCCGGCAACGTGCGGTGGGCGCGCTCCCGCGGCTCTGGACGCCCGACCGGAGCGGCTGACCGAAAGGGGAGCCCTCCCGTCGGCGGTGCCGCGGCGGCACTGCCGACGGCAGCTGCAGTTGTCGCGTCGGCTCCGGACCGGCCGGGTCCGGAGCTGACACAGGGCCAACGAATCGGCCGAAAGTGATGCGGTTCTGTTACACGATCTATGTTGTGCGCTTTGCCTGCGCTGGTCGGGCAATGTGAGCCTTATGGCGAGGCTAGGTCCCCGGAGCCGGTCCGGTCAAGGAAACCATGATCAATGCATCCGAACGGAGCGGATTTACAGCGTTACGCAATGCTGATCAATGATCGGGTGAAAGCGCACAAAAAGGAGGTAATCGTCTCTGGCCGACATGGCTGTGACCAAGCGGCCACGTAAGCCCTTGGTCAGGGATCGACCTCGGTGTCGCTGAGCGCCTCAGCGTCGATCTGCTCCGCGAACTCGGCCGCTTCGGCGCTCTGCGCCGCGAGGGCCTCCTTCACCGCCCGAATCGCCACCCCCGGCGAATAGCCCTTGCGGGCCAACATGCCGACCAGTCGCCGAAACACCGCGTCCGGCTCCCCCCGGGCGGCACGCAGCTTCCGCTCCGCCAGGGCACGGGCCGTCTCTGCCTCGGTCTCGTCGTCCAGCTCGCCGAGCGCGGCCTTCGCCACATCACCATCGACGCCACGCTGGCGCAGCTCGGTGGCGAGGGCGCGGCGGGCGAGGCCACGGCCGGCGTGCCGGCTGGAGACCCAGGCCCGCGCGAAGGCCGCATCATCGATCATGCCGACCTCGTCGTAGCGGTCGAGGACCGCGGTGGCGACCTCCGCCGAGATGCCCCGCCGTGTCAGCGCCCGGGCCAGCTCGGCCCGGGTACGCGGACGCACGGCGAGCTGCCGCAGGCAGACCTCCCGCGCCAGCTCGGCCTCGTCCGTGGGCGAGGCCGAGCTGGTCGCGGCGTCGGCGTTACGTCGGCCACGGCGGGGGGCAGCCGCCGCGGTGGCGTCACCCGTGCGCGGCGGGCTGGCATCCCACCCCCGCCCCGTACGGGCCCGTCGTGACGGCACCGGTATCCTGCTCAGAAGTCGACCGGCGGCAACTCCGGACCGCCAGCGGCGTCACCCGTGCCGGCACCGACGCCGAGCTTCTCCAGGATCTTCTTCTCGATCTCGACGGCCACGTCCGGGTTCTCCCGAAGGAACTCGCGGGCCTTCTCCTTGCCTTGGCCGAGCTGGTCGCCCTCGTAGGTGTACCACGCACCGGACTTCCGGATGATCGCCTGCTCGACGCCCACGTCGATCAGTGACCCCTCGCGGGAGATTCCCTTGCCGTACATGATGTCGAACTCGGCCTGCTTGAACGGCGCGGCCACCTTGTTCTTCACGACCTTGACCCGGGTGCGGTTACCGACCACGTCGGTGCCGTCCTTGAGGCTCTCGATGCGGCGCACATCGAGCCGGACCGAGGCGTAGAACTTCAGCGCCCGCCCACCGGTGGTGGTCTCGGGGCTGCCGAACATGACGCCGATCTTCTCGCGGAGCTGGTTGATGAAGACCGCCGTCGTGCCGGTGTGACTGAGCACACCGGTCATCTTGCGCAGGGCCTGGCTCATCAGCCGGGCCTGGAGACCCACATGGCTGTCACCCATCTCACCCTCGATCTCGGCGCGCGGCACCAGCGCGGCCACCGAGTCGATGACGATGATGTCGAGCGCACCGGAGCGGACCAGCATGTCCGCGATCTCCAGGGCCTGCTCGCCGGTGTCCGGCTGGGAGACCAGCAGGGCGTCGGTGTCAACGCCGAGGGCCCGGGCGTATTCCGGGTCGAGGGCGTGCTCGGCGTCAACGAAGGCGGCAATGCCGCCGGAGCGCTGGGCGTTGGCCACCGCGTGCAGTGCCACCGTCGTCTTACCGCTGCTCTCCGGGCCGTAGACCTCAATGACCCGCCCCCGGGGCAGGCCGCCCACGCCGAGGGCCACATCCAACGCGATGGACCCGGTCGGAACCACCGCGGTCTGCACGACCGGGCGCTCCCCCAGTCGCATCACCGAACCTTTGCCGAACTGTTTATCGATCTGAGCGAGAGCAAGGTCGAGTGCCCTCTCCCGATCAGGCACTGCCGCCATCGTCGCCACCCCTGCCTTCGCCGACTTCGCTGAGCTTCGCGTCACGCGGACACGCTAGGCGCATGGTCCGACAGAACACCAGCGACCATGCCGCGAGCTGTGGATAAGCTCCTCGCTGTGGACAATAGCCGAACAGGTGTACGAGCAGCGGCGCGACCCGCGAACGTAACGAAATGACTGCTCAACGGAGCCGCGCCGGCACCCGGTCCGGGTACGCGGCGACCACCGCACGCCACACGACGTGGGTCTCCTCCCCCGCAGCGAGCGCCTGCTCGATCGTCCGCTCGCCGAGGGGCGCCAGGACCTGGTCGCTGGCGATGCTGGCCGCGTAGCCCGGCCCGAACGTCTCCTCCAGCCGCGCCCAAAAGTCGGTCAGCCGCACGTGTCATCCTCCCGGTCGGGCGCCCCCGGTGGGCCCTCGACGTAACGCTAACGCCACCAACGGCACCACCACGATCGCCGCCAGCAGGGTGAGCACCGGATAGCCGGCCGCCCGCATGACGAACCCGCTGACCGCGGCGGCGCCGGCGCCGGCGAGCCCCATGGTCAGATCGGAGAAGCCCTGCACACTCGGCCGCACCGATGCCGGCACCGACTCCGACAGCAGGGTGGAGCCGCCCACCATGGTGCCGGACCAACCCAACCCGAGCAGGACCAGACCCACCGAGAGCTGCGGCGTGTGGTGGCCGGCGGTGCCGGCGACGGCGCACGCGGCGAGCAGCAGCCCAACCCCGCCGAGGATGACCGCCGGCCGGCCGAGCCGGTCGGCGAGCCAGCCCACCAGCGGGGACAGCGCGTACATGCCGGCGATGTGCAGGCTCAGCACGATCCCGACCACCCGTAGGACGTCCGCGTCGCCATGCGACTCGCCGAGCCGTACCGGGGTCATCGACATCACCGCCACCATCACCGCGTGCCCGACCGCCACCGCCGCGACGCCGAGCCGGGCCGCCGGGCGGTCGCGGACCACCTGCCAGGCCGCCCGCATCCCCGCGCCACGCCGGGCCGCCGGGCGCGGGGGCGTCATGGGCTCGGCCTCCGGATGCGGAGGCGTCATGGGCTCGGCCGCCGGACGCGAGGGCGTCGTGGACTCGGCCGCCGGGCGCGGGGGCGTCATGGACTCAGCCACCGACAGTCGCCGCGCGGTGCGCAGCGGGTCGGGCCGAAGCAGTGCGAAGAGCACGCCGGCGGCCAGCACGAAGGCGACGGCGCTGAAGGCGAACGGGCCGGCCAGTGGCGGCAGCCCCCACCCGCCGGCGACCGCGTCGGCGAGCCCCGCGAAGTTCGGGGCGGCCACCGCCCCGATGGTGGTGGCCCAGACGATCAGGGCGAGCTGCCGGCCCCGACGCGCCGGCTCGGCGAGGTCCACCGCGGCGTACCGGGCTTGGAGGTTCGCGGCGGTGCCGCCCCCGAACAGCAGACTGCCGAGGAAGAGCAGCGGCACGATTCGGGTGACCGCGGCGAGTACCACCAGCGCCGCGCCGACCGCGCCGACCAGATAGGCGACGACCAGCCCTGGACGACGCCCGTGCCCGTTCGTGATCCGGGTGATCGGGATGGCGAGCAGCGCGGCACCCACCACAGTGGCGCTCTGGGTTAGGCCGGCGACCGCGGTGCCGGCGATCCGGGCTGCGAGCAGCGCCCCGACCGCGATCCCGATGGTGACACCGATGCCACCAATGATCTGGGTGCCGAACAGCAGCCCCAGGGTTCGGCGTTGGATCGGCGCCACATCCGACCGGATCCGGGCCGGCGCGGTCAGCTCGGTAGTCACAGACGACTCCCGCAGGTAAGGGGTGAACGGCACACCTATCCTTGCGCATCCCGCCCAACCGACACCGCTGGGACCCGCCGGCGACCCACCGCCAGCACCCCAACCCGGCTAGCCCGGGATGATCACCGGCTGGGCGCGGGAGACCACATCCGCCAGGCTGTCGCGGGCGTCGGATATCGGGAGTTCGGCGGCGGGCTCACTCATGAGCCTTGCGTACAACTCGCACAAGTCGTACGGGTCAATCAGTGAGCCCGCCGATCCGCCGGCAGCGGCACAGCCGGCGACCCTCCACCTCGTCTAGCGCACGCCGTCCGGGTCAGGTGGCCTTGAGAGCGGCCTGGGCGTCGGCCGGCGGGTGCCCGTCGGGCGTCTCCTCGGTCACGGGGGACGCCTCCAGGTCGACCCGGGGCATGAGCCGGTCCAACCAGCGGGGGAACCACCAGTTGGCGCGGCCGAGCAGCACCATGATCCCCGGCACCAGGAACCCACGGACGACCACCGCGTCGAGCAGCACCGCCACGCCGAGCCCCACCCCGAACATCTTGATCAGCGGGTTGTCCTGGCCGGCGAAGCTGATGAAGACGCTGAACATGATCAACGCTGCCGCGGTGACGACGCGTCCCGCCGAGCCGAGCCCGGTCACCACCGCACGCCGGTTGTCCCGGACCGCGTGCCACCGCTCGGCGATCGACGAGACCAGGAAGACCTCGTAGTCCATCGACAGCCCGAACAGGATCGCGAAGAGGATCAGCGGGATGTAGCTCTCGATCGGCACCGGCCCGTCCAGCCCGAGCAGCCCCGTGAGGTGCCCCTCGGCGAAGGCGAAGGTGAGGATGCCGTACGCGGCGCCCACGGAGAGCAGGTTCATCAGCGCGGCGGTCAGCGGAATCACGAAGGAGCGGAACAGGACGACCAGCAGCAGCACGCTCAGCGCGATCACCACCGCCAACACCAGCGGCAGCCGCTCCGCCACCTGATCGGTGAAGTCAATCTTCGCGGCGGTCTGGCCGCCGACGTGTAGCTGCGTACCGTCGGTTGCCAGCGGCGGCAGGATCTCCTCGCGCAACTCGGTGACGAGGTCACCGGTGGTCGGGTCGCTGGGCGCGGTCGTCGGCACCACCTGCCAGAGCGCGCCACTGCCGTCGGTGGAGACCCGCGGCCCCTGGACGGACTGCACGCCGGGCACGTCCGCCAGGGCGGAGCTGAGGGCGGCGGCCTGCCGCTGCACCGTGGCCGGGTCGGTCTGGGCGGCGTCGCCCAGGTCGGCGACGACCAGCAGCGGCCCGTTCACGCCCGGGCCGAACGCCGACTCCAGCAGGTCGTAGCTCTGCCGGGTGGGCGTACCGACCGGGTCGTGGCCACCGTCCTGCTGGCCGAGCTCCAGGTCCGCCACCGGCGCGATGAAGACCGCCAGCACCATCAGCGAGCCGACCACTGCCAGCCACGGCCGCCGGGCCGTCCCCTCGCCGATCCGGTGCCACCAGCCCGCCTTCGGTGTCTTCTTCGAGCGACGCCGTGGCAGCGCCCCGGCGTCGAGTCGCGAGCCGACGGCCCCGAGAACGGCCGGCAGCACGCCGACCGCGGCCACCACCGACAGCCCGACCGCTACGGCGGCGGTCCACCCCAGCGCGGTCAGCAGCGGCAGCCCGGCCAGCAGCAGGCCGCCCAGGCCGACGGCGACGGTGGCGCCGGCGAAGAGCACCGCCGCGCCCGCGGTGGCCACCGCGACCCCCAACGCCCGCTCGTGTGACTGCCCCTCCTGCCGGGCCGTGCGGTACCGCACGACGATGAAGAGCGCGTAGTCGATGCCGACGCCGAGCGAGATCATGCTCGCCACCGTCGTCGCGATATCCGGGATCGCTCCTACCTGGCTGAGCAGCCCGATGCCGGCGAGCCCGAGCACCAGCCCGACCAGCGCGGAGAGCAGGGGTAGGGCCATCGCCGCGGCCGCGCCGAGGGCCACCAGCAGGACGACGGCGGCCACGGCCAGACCGATCAACTCGCTGCGGTGCCCCGGACCGCCGGCCGCCGCCTGGGCGAGCTGACCCCCGGGGAGCACCTCCAGCCCGGCGTCCACAGCCGGGCTGGCGGCGGCCAACACGCGGTCGGCCTCCTGCTCGCTGAGGGCGGCGGATGGCACGTCGAAGTAGACCTGCGCGTACGCGGTGTGCCCGTCGGCGCTGATCCGCGGCGCGGGCTGGCCGGGCTCCTGCGGGAATGGGGGCACCACCTGCGTCACCCCATCCACATCTCGCACCGCCAGCAGCGAGGCCTCGATCGCCGCCCGCCCCTCGGGCGAGGTGACCGAGGAGTCCGCGTCGTGGAATACCAGGGTGCCGTTGCCGAGCGCGGAGGCCGGGAAGACCGCATTCTGGATCTCCTGCGCGCGGCTGCTGTCGCTGCCCGGAATGGTGATGGCGTCGTCGATGCTGGTGCCCACCGTCACCCACGCGCCCACTACGGCCGCGGCCACCAGGAGCCAGGCGGTGAGCAGCTGCCAGGGCCGGCGGGCAGCCAGCCGGCCGTACGAATACAGGGCGTTACGCAAGGAAACCTCCGAAGGGAGTGGGGTGGGCCTCGGTCACTGGATCGAGGGGTGTCACGCGCGGCAGTCGCCCGCGGCGGCGGACGTGAGCTCGTTGGTGTCAAGGTTGGCATGCAGGGTCAGGCCGTCGGGGCCGGCGGCGACGCGGTCGGGCACCAGACCACTCGGGAGGCCCGGCAGGGCGACCTGGCGCGGCTCCAGCTGCCCCGCGAGCTCCGGATCGCGTCCGCCGAGAATCGGGGCGACCAGGTCCACCGGCAGCTGCTGCCCGGCCACCTCGACCGTGGCCGGGGTGAGTACCAGCTCCTCGCCGGCCACCGCGAGGTCCATCAGCACGCGAAGGTCACCGCCCAAGACCACGCCCGGCCGGACCACGGCGAGTTGGTCACCGGCGTTCTCGAACCGCTGCTGGCCCGCTTCGGCGCCGGGCAGCTGGTCGTACGGCAGGGTCACCGTCGCCTCGGCGCCGGCGACGTCCACCGGTTCGTCCGAGAACGGCCGGGCGTGCACGTCGCGCAGGGAGAGCTGAAGATCGGTAGGCCCGGCCGCAGTGTCGATGGCGCCCTGCACGGTCACGGTGCCCAGGTCCCCGGTCAGTAGCCGCGGGGCGATGAGCGGGCCGGGCAGCGAGGTGGTCAGCTCGGCACCGTCGAGCCGACAGCCGACCGCCGCGGACACCCGCCGTTCGACCGCGGCGGCGAGGAACCGGTCGGCGCCATAGCCCAGCACCAGCGCGACGACGACCAGCACCAGCGGCAACCGCAGCCGGCGGGCCAGCGAGCGGTCGGTACGGCGGGATCTGGTCCGGCTCCCGGCGGAGGTCCGGCGCGGTCGGCGGGCCTTGGTCGACAGATCAGTCCGGCTCATGCCCCAAGGCAAACGCACCGACCTGCCGGTCCCCTCCGGCGCACCTTCCCGTTTGCTGACGATCCGGATCGGGCGACTCGAACCCGGCTCCACCCGGGGCATTCAGCGGACGATCCGTCGGGTCTTCAGCAAACCGTCAGCCGTTCGGCAGGCGATTGGCAGGTTCCCGATACCCGCGCCGGAGATACTGACGCCATGGCCGGACCAACAGGACGTTCCGCCCGGCAACCACGGCCGGGGTCAACCGCCGAGCTGAGCTCGGTCTGGCGAGCCCGCGTGCTCGTGGTGGACGACGAGCCGGCGCTGGCCGAGCTGCTGCTGCGCACGCT
Organism: Salinispora cortesiana; assembly: GCF_000484695.1. Classification (GTDB taxonomy): domain Bacteria; phylum Actinomycetota; class Actinomycetes; order Mycobacteriales; family Micromonosporaceae; genus Micromonospora; species Micromonospora cortesiana. The sequence goes on from NZ_AXVR01000038.1 coordinate 43,058, forward strand.
ACGGGTCGCCGGGTTCGACGCCCGGTCCGCCGGCTCCCGGGCCGAGGCGCTGGCGGTCGCCGGTGAGCTGGCTCCGGAGCTGGCGATCGTGGACGTGATGCTGCCCGACGGCTCTGGCTTCGACCTGGTCCACGACCTGCGCCGCGGGTTCCCGGAGCTCGCGGTGGTCTTCCTGACCGCGAAGGACTCGCTGGAGGACCGACTCACCGGGCTGAACCTCGGCGGCGACGACTACATCACCAAGCCGTTCAGCGTGGCGGAGGTGGTCGCCCGGGTGAACGCGGTGCTGCGCCGCCTCGGTGGGCGGCCCAGCGCGGCCAACCGGCTCACCGTCGCCGACCTGGAACTCGACGAGGACGCGCACACGGTCACCCGCGCGGGTATGCCGGTCGAGCTGTCGCCGACCGAGTTCCGGTTGCTGCGGCACCTGCTGGAAAACGCTGGCCGGGTCCTGTCCAAGCAGCAGATCCTCGCCCAGGTCTGGCAGTACGACTTCCCCGGTGACCCGGGGGTGGTGGAGAAGTTCGTCAGCCAGCTCCGCCGCAAAATCGACGTCTCGGATCCGCCGTTGCTGCACACGGTGCGCGGCTTCGGCTACGTCCTGCGAGAACCGCCCGAATGAGGTGGCCGGCCGTGCGGAGCCTCCGCGGCCGGCTGCTGGTGGGCACGGTCGCGCTGCTGGTGGTCGGGCTGCTCGCCGCCGATGTCACCGCCTACCTGGCGTTGCGTCGGTTCCTCGACGAACGGGTCGACAACACCATCGAGCTGGTCCTCGACCGGGGTTTGGCGCGGGCCCGCCTCGCCGGGCCGGCCCTGCCCACCGCCGGGATGGAACAGCTCGTGCCCGCCAACGCCTACCTGGCCCTCTACGACGCCGAGGGCAACCTGGTGCTGGCCCGGCTGCCGCTGCAGCACGGTGGCGCACGGCCACCCGTGGTGCCGCCGGTCAACGAGTTGCCGGCGCACCCGGTGACCATCGGTGATGATCCGGAGACGGCACTGCGGGTGCGCCGCGAGCTGCTTTCCCCCGAGCAGGCCCTCCCGTTGGAGATCAACGGGCAGGTCCGTCCGGTGACCGGACTGGTGGTCGGGGTGACCCTGGCGGACAATGCGGCGACGCTGCGCCGGCTGGTCCTGGTCCAGGTGGCCGCGGGGCTGCTCATCGTCGTCCTGGGGGTGGCGCTGGCCCGGCTGGTGCTCACCACCGGGCTCCGACCGCTGCGCGCCGTGGCGGACACCGCCCGGGAGATCGGCCGCGGCGACCTGCGCCGACGCGTACCCGTGGGCGACCCGCGCACCGAGATCGGCAGCGTCGCCACCGCGCTGAACGAGGCATTCGACCAGCGTGAACGCAGCGAGGGGCTGACCCGGACCTTCGTCGCCGACGCCTCACACGAGCTGCGTACGCCGCTGAGCGCGGTGCACGGCTGGGCCGACCTCTACCTCAACGACGGAATCACCGACTGGGACGGCGTGGACGAGGCGATGCGCCGGATCCGCACCGAGAGCACCCGGATGGGCGCCCTCGTCGAGCAGCTACTCACCCTGGCCCGGCTGGACGCGCACCAACCCCTGGCACACGACGAGGTCGACCTGGGCCGCGTCTGCGCCGACGTGCTGGACAGTCTCCGGGTCACCGCCACCCACCATCGGCTCACTCTCGCCGTAGCGGAGCGGGTGACCGTCACCGGGGACGCGACCGCGCTCCGCCAGGTGGTGCAGAACCTGGTCGGCAACGCGGTTCGGCACACCCCACCCGGCACGGCGGTCGAGGTCCGCGTCCACCACGACGACAAGGACGCCGTTCTCGTCGTGCAGGATGAGGGACCCGGGCTCGACGCCCAGGGGCTGACGCACGCCTTCGACCGATTCTGGCGCGCCGACCCCGGGCGGTCCGCACCCGGCGGCACCGGACTGGGCCTGGCCATCGTCCGGGACATCGTCGAAGCGCACGGCGGCACCGCGGCACTGGACTCGACACCCGGGCAGGGACTAACAGTCACCGTACGACTGCCAGTCGTTGCTGCCTGATCGGCCCGGGATCAAGAACAGCCAGGTCTGGGCCAGCAGGTGGCTCGTAAGTCAGGGCGCCTAGCCAGCCGCGCAAGCTTCCTTGAGCTGCTTGTGGGCAGCGCTGAATTCCGCCGTACTTGACGCCTCTTCCGGCCCCTTCTCCCAGGCTTCGGCGAGGTCACCCATCGCGATCACGAGATTGTTGATGGCGTGACTGACCTGGTCACTACTGGTGAAGGAATGATCGTAAATCCCCCCTACCCCGACCGCATAACCCAGGCTCACATCAAGGTGCCCGTCCGGCGGGCCAACCTTCTCCGCCTCGGCGACCCTCTTCAGGGTGGCGGTGATGCTCTCCTCCACCGCGGCGCACGCGGCCTTGGTGGCAGCATCGGAATCCGCCTCGGCGGTTGGCGCCGACGATGTCACTGTGGTGGAGGCAGCGGGCCCCGTTGGTTGCGCCGCCGACGACGGGCCATCGCCGGGGGCACACCCGAACATGAAGATCATCCCCGTGGCTACTGGGGCCAGCAGGATGCGTCGCGCTGAAATCAAGGTGCTCTCCTCATCTCCGCTGCAGCCGTCGTACTCTAGCTACTGGAGACGACGGCACCGCCACCGCAGCCGGCGGTTGAGCCCACTCCGCGCAGCGTCGAGGGCAGCTGCTGCGACTGCTGGCACCGACTGAACCCCAACCGGGCTACGGCCGGGTTGGGGTTCAGTGTTTACGGAGTGGTCGGGGCTGCCCGTGGGCGGGGTCAGGGCTGCCCGGGGAGTTGGGCGACGAACGCCCGCCACGCCGCTGGACCGAAGACCAACGCCGGACCGGTCGGGTCCTTGGAGTCCCGGACACCCACGACGCCGGGAAGATTGCCGGCAACCTCGACACAGTCGCCGCCGTTGTTGCCGCTCTTACTGCTCTTGCGCCACTGCGCACCGATCAGGTCCATGAACATGCCGCTTCCCTGAGCAGGTCTCGGGACTGCGCCCGGGAGAGAGCCTCCCCGCGGATGCGTTCCCACCGTCGACTCAGCGTAGCAATATCTGTGACGCCATCGACCAGTTGCGCCTTCGCCTGACTGTCCACATGGGCCACCACTGTGCCCTTCTCCAACTCGGCGAGGGTGAACGGACCGCCGAGACCGGGGTGCATACCGGCCGAGAGCGGCACGACATGGATCGACACGTTCGGTAACTCCGCGGAGGCCGCCAACTGCTCGCACTGCTCCCGCATCAACCCCCGGTCGCCATAGGCGGACCGGCGAAGGATCAGCTCGTCCAGCACCGCGATGAACATCAGCGCGCGGTCCCGGCGCAGGATCGCCTGTCGCTTGATCCGCACATCGACCAGCTCCTCGACCGCCTCGGGGCTGAGCGCCTCGCCGGCGAGGGTCGCCCGGGCGTACGCCGCGGTCTGCAGCAGGCCCGGCACCCACGCAAGTTGAAACGCGCGAAGCGACACCGCCTCGCGTTCAATGTCGGCCCACGGACGGAACCAGGCTGGCTCGCGTCGCCGCACCGCGTCCGGCCACAGGTCCTCCACTTCCCGCTTGAGGATCGCGGCCACCTTCGCGCGGTGCCGGGTCTGGGGAATCCGTCCACGGCTCGCCCACTTCGCGGCCGTCTTCGGGTCCACACCGATCTGAGCTGCGAGGCTTTCGGCGGTCTCACCCGCCTCCGCCATCGCCGCGATGACTGCGTGGTTCATGCTCCAACCTCCCTCAAACGTTCCAGACGTCCCAGAAACCTAGTACTACGCGGTGTGTTGGCCCCACAACTGTCGGAAAACTGCCCGTAGACGGCGTGAGCCGGTGGCGGCCCAACCCGCCGGAGGCGCTGCCGGACCGCCCCACCACCGGGAGGGGGGTGATGGGGCGGTCCATTCCACAACCAACAACCACCACACCCGGGAGGCGAGCCGTGCCAACGACCACCACCGCGCCAGCACCACTCCTACCGCGGCGGACGCGCCGCGCCGCGCTCGTCGACGCGATCAACCCCGGCCACCCGGTGGCTGTCTCCGACGTGGAGTGGGAGCGGCTGCTCTCCGGCGGCCTGGCGGTCGGCCGGGCCCGGGTCGTCCACACCGTTCCCGGTGACGACATCCTCGCCGCGGTGCTCGCGGGGCTACGGAGACTGTGATGGCCGACGACAACCCGACCGCCGACCAACCAACACACCGCGACCAGCCCGCGCACCCCGACCAGCCGGCGCATCCCGATCAGACCACGCAACCCAAGCAGCCGGCGCATCTTGACCGGCCGGCGCACACCGACCGACGCGTGTACCGCGACCCGCACGGGTCGCCGCCGCTGCCCGACGGCGACCGGGTGCGGCCGAGCACGCCGACCACACCCCCGCCGCCAGCCACTAACGATCACCAGGTGATCGCGGCGCTCATCCTGGTGATCGTCGTGGCCGCCATCGCGCTCCGGGTGCTGTGATGACGAGCAGCCCGAGGCCCCCACAACCGAATCCGGGCGACCCGGCCGCTGACCGACCACACCTGCCGATGCGCCCGCTGTGAGGATGCGGCAGCTGCCAGGCAGAGTGGCCCTGCCCGGCAGCCCAACACGCCCTGCCGGCCGAATACCGCAACGACCGCACCGCGCTGCAGGTCTACCTGGGCGCGCTCATGGCCGAAGCGGCCGAGCAGCTAGCCCAGGTCCAGACCCACCCGGCAGCCGACCTGTACCGCCGCTTCCTGCGGTGGGTTTAGCGCTGCTGCACAAGGTCGAACTGGAAGTAGTCGATGTTGAAGTTCTGGTACGCCGCCTCGTCCATCCGCACCGTGAACTCGTGCGCACCCTGAAGCAGGATGTGATAATCCTCGATCTCCCGCAGCTCGAAGGCGTTGTGCGAGGTCGTGCCCACCACATTGAACGGGCCAATCGTCGACTGGTCACCGAAGGTCATCGTGAACCGTCCCGACGGGAAGTACGGCGACGACATCCGGGCGCTCACTCGATACAGGCCCGACTCCGGCACCTCGACGTAGTACTTGACCCACTCACCACCGCGAATCCAGCACATCACTATCGCGCCCTGGTTGTCGCAGATGTCCACGCCCTCGTCGGGGCGGGCCACCGTACCGCCCCGGTTCTCGTCATCCAGGTCGTGGTAGCCGATCCCCTTACCCTCATCCGAGTAGTCCTCGGCCTGCACCTGAACCGTGCCCGCCGGCAACGACGGCCACTGGCTGTCGCGATTGGCCAACCAGCTGACCAACTGCTCCGGGTTGTCAGTCTGGATCATGTTTGCCTGGTGCTGATTTACCACCGCACCCCAGCCCTGCGCCGGGTCCCGCAACGACGTCTCATCGGTGTAGCGAGCAGCCTGGCCGTACCACAACGTGTTCATCCAGATCCGCGCGTGCGACCCCGCAGCCGCCAACGCCGACGGCTGCACCTGCGGATCAGTGAGCTGGTCAAAACCAATCTCATACGCCTGTGGAGCACGACCGGTGAAGGCACCGATCTCGTCCACGTTGTCGTCGTCCACCTTGTGGATGTAGAGAATCTCGGGGTCGGAGTTAAGGAACGCCTGCGCGTCCACCAGCGACGCCGGCCCCTTGAAGATGCCGTGATCAAGCGTGTCCGTCTCGACCAGGACGTCATACACCTCGTCCCGAATCTCCCACGCCTTGTCCAGGTTGACCATGGCGCGGCCCTTCACCTGCGCCATCGCCTCGGCCAACGTCGGCACCCGCTCCTGGGTCAACGGCGCCTGACTCCCACCCAGACCCCTTTTCAACCGCAGCTGCTTCACCTCGGCCAACGTCAACTCCGACACCGCACCCGTACCGTCCGTCGTCCGATCCACCGTGCTGTCATACATCAACACCAGATGCCCATCAGCCGTACGCCGCACATCGATCTCCAC
>NZ_AXVR01000039.1 GCF_000484695.1 Salinispora cortesiana
CCTGGACCAGCACCAGAACCGCCGCTGGACGTCCTGGCACCGCTGGACCACCCTGGCGATCCTCGCCCACGCCTTCCTCGCCGCCGCGACCACGCACCGCAGCCGCCCCGACCCGGCCGGGCTGATCGCGCTGACCGTCAACGAACTACGCCACCTGTTCAACACCCTGATCATCGAACCCGGCCGCCGCCGCTACGACCCACTGCTCTGGTCCGTACGCCGACGCCGTCACCAAGCACGAGCCACGACCAGCCACTACGCCCGACAAGCCCTCACCGAACCGTGATCACAATCCCCGGCTGGAGTATTAGGCGTGTGGGTGGATCTCACCCCCACCCTGATGGTCCCGCGAGTGGCCGGCGCGCTGGCAGCCCGGGGGGCGGGTTAGCCTGCGGTCATGGCGAGCGCTGAACTGGACGAGTTGATTGTCGAGGATGCCGAGGCACTACGCACGTGGTTGGCGACCAACCATGCTACGTCGCCGGGTGTCTGGCTCGCTCTGACCAAGAAAGGCGGCACCGCCACCACGCTGACGTGGCAGCAGGCGGTTGACGAAGCCCTGTGTTTCGGCTGGATCGACGGGCAGGGCCGGAAGCGGGATCGGGAAACATCCTGGATCCGGTTTACCCCGCGCAGGCCCCGCAGCTCCTGGTCACAACGCAATGTCGGCCATGTGGCCCGGCTGGAGGCGCAGGGGCGAATGATGCCCTCCGGCCGAGTCGCGGTGGAGGCTGCCAAGGCAGATGGGCGGTGGGCGGCCGCCTATGCCCCGTCGTCGGAGGCCGCGGTGCCGGACGACCTACTCGCCGCCGTCGCCGCCAACCCTGCCGCCCAGGCCATGTTCGACGTACTCACCAAAACCAACCGGTTCGCTCTTATTCAACGCCTTACTGCGGTCAAACGGACGCAGACCCGCGAGCGCAAGATCGGCGAACTCGTCGCCATGCTGGCCCGCCACGAAACGATCTACCCGCAGAAGGCCAAGCCGCCGGCCTCGCCGCAATCGGCGACCTCATGATCCAGTGCACTGGTCTGTTCCACTACCGCTAGCGCTGATCGCCGGGCCAGGTTTCGGGCTGTGAAGGCGAACGTGCCCTGCTGAGGCGAGCCACGACTGCGGCCCCGGCAGCACGTAGTTCGGCGCCTTCCCCCGAAGGTCAAAGTAGACAGCGGCCAGCCACTCCTGGGCGCGTACATCGCGGGGCTTCGGGTGCTGCCGACCAGGGAGCAGCGGTCGCCGTCCGGCTCGCGGCGGCCCATCGGCGGCCGGAAGTGATGCGGGAGCCGTACCCGAGCTGGCACGGATCCTCGCCGCGGTCTAGCCACCGTGGTCATGGCAGAGTGAGAATCCCATACCCGCGAAGCCGGCGTCCTGGCTGAATTCGTAGATCTTCTACCACCACGTCGGCCCGTGGTGGGCGTGCGCTGATCACTCACGAGGGGTATGGGTCCAAGTTAGCACCATCGACGTGTCCGCCGCTTCTGGCGACCTCCGCGTGACGTACTCGTTGTGGTGCCGGGTAAATTCCGTTGTCCATCGATCGGTGGACAACGGAATTCAGTCGGGTGGTCGTCCCATACGGACTGCGGCGACAAGACGCTGGAAGCATGACCGAATCGCTCGCCGCACGAGTGCGGGGCCTACGCAAACGCTATGGGAACAACCCGGCGGTCGACGGGGTCGACCTCGACATCGTCACCGGTGAGATCTTCGCGCTGCTCGGCCCGAATGGCGCCGGCAAGACAACGACGGTGGAAATCCTCGAAGGCTACCGCCGCCGGGATGAGGGCGAGGTGTCCGTCCTGGGCGTTGACCCGCAGCAGGCGTCACGGAGCTGGCGGTACGGCATCGGCATCGTTCTACAGGACGTCGCCGACCTGTCCGAGCTCACCGTCGGCGAAACGATTCGGCACTTCGCCCGGTACTACCCCGACGCCGGGGACCCCGATCAGGTGATCGATTCCGTCGGGCTGAGCGAGAAGACGCGCGCACGGGTGCGCACGCTCTCCGGCGGCCAGCGGCGTCGACTCGATGTCGCGGTCGGCGTCATCGGCAACCCGAAGTTGCTGTTCCTGGACGAGCCGACCACCGGCTTCGACCCCCGGGCACGCCGGCAGTTCTGGAGCCTGATCCGCTCGCTGACCTGGGCGCGTGGTGCATCGGAGGTCTCCTACTGTGCCGCACGACGTTTCGCTGGCGGGGACGCCGGGACGGGTAATCCCCGGCACCCGCTCCACAACAGGTCCGACCCCCCGCTCTGGCGCGGGTGGCGGATAGTGGACCAGCGACGTGGTGTGGGAGATCTACTACGTCGTCATCGCCGTCGCCACCGCTGCCCTCGTCCTGGGGTCCACGAACCGACCGGTCCCGGCCCGCGCCGGGGCGGTGGCCACGATCGCCGTGGCACTCGTCTGGTACGCCGCGTGGCGGCGCGTGCTCTCCGGCGGGGGTGGCGCCACCTGGCGCGGCTACGCCTACTTCGCCGGCGCCACCGGGTTGTTCGCCGCCGGTGTGGCGATGGCCAACGGTGTGTCACTGCTGCTGGCCATGCTGTGCCCGCAGGCGTACGTCATCCGGCCGCGCCGGCGGGCGTTCATCGCGGTGATGACGGTCAACGTCAGCTACCTGGCGGTGGTCTTCGCCGTATCGCGTGATCTGGTGGCCCTGTTCGAGGCGCCGCTGTGGGTGGCGATGATGACGGTGGTCGTCTCGGTGGTGTGCGGTACCTGGTTCAGCCACGTCTCGGACCAGAACGACGACCGCGCCGAGCTGATCCGCGCACTCGAGGCCAGCCGTGCGGAGGTGGCGCGGCTCAGCCACGAGGACGGCGTGAACGCCGAGCGGCAGCGCCTCGCCGCCGACATCCACGACACCATCGCGCAGGGGCTGTCCAGTGTGCTGATGTTGATGCAGGCGGCCGAGGCCGACCTCGAACAGTCACCCGGGAAGGCGCGGCGGCACCTGGCCCTGGCGATGGACACCGCTCGCGACAATCTGACCGAGGCGCGGGCGCTGGTCGGAGCGCTCACGCCGGCCGCGCTCGACGACTCCTCGCTGGCGCAGGCGCTGCGCCGGCTCGTTGACCGCTTCCGGTCGGAGACCGGCCTGCACGCGGAGTTCGCCGCCGACGTCAACGGACCGCCGCTGCCCAAGGCGCTCGAGGTGGTGCTGCTGCGTACGGCGCAGGAGTCGCTCACGAACGTCCGCAAGCACGCCCGGGCCAACGCGGTGGTCGTACGGCTGGAGCACCACGACGGATCGTTGGTACTGGAGACGCAGGACGACGGGTGCGGCCGGGCCACGACGGCGGAGTCGGGAGGTTACGGGTTGGCAACGATGCGCAGTCGCGTCGAGCAGATGTCCGGCACGGTGACGGTGAGCTCCGAACCCGGTTCGGGCACCCTGGTCCGGGTCGAGGTGCCGGTCCGGTGATCTCGGTGCTGCTGGTGGACGACCATCCGGTCGTACGGGCCGGTGTCCGCGGCATGCTCGACGGTGAGCCGGACATCGCCGTCGGCGGCGAGGCCGCCTCCGGGGCCGAGGCGCTCACGTCGGCGCGGGCCCTGCGCCCGGATGTGGTGTTGATGGACCTCCGCATGCCCGGCCTCGACGGCGTGGGCGCCACTGGTCAACTACGCACGGTGGCACCGGAACACGCGGGTCCTGGTGCTCACGACGTACGAGTTCGACGTGGACGTGCTGCGAGCCGTCGAGGCGGGCGCCACCGGGTATCTCCTCAAGGACTCCTCGCGCGCCGACCTGCTCGGTGCCATCCGGGCGGCCGCCCGGGGCGAGACGGTGCTGTCACCGAAGGTCGCGACCCGCCTGCTGAACCGGATGCGGCACCCGAAGCAGGACGCGCTGTCCCCGCGCGAAGCCAACGTTCTGCGCCTCGTGGCGGCCGGCATGTCCAATCCGGACATCGGTCGAACCCTGGCCATCACCGAGGCCACCGTCAAGACGCATCTGCTGCGTGCGTTCGCGAAACTCGGCGTCTCCGACCGCACGGCGGCAGTGACTAAGGCGATGTCGCTGGCGCTCATCCCACCCGACGCCGGAACCTGACGACCTACTTGCCTGCCGGTCTACCAACACTCGATGGGCTGCCCTCACCGCACACGTGGACCACCCGCTACGCCGTAGAACCAACGCCGATCGGTCGAAGGCACCGCCGGTAGCTGATCCCGGATCAAACTCTCGATCGCCTCGGCGAGATCCGCGACCACATCGCCGGCTACCTGCTCATGCCCCCGCAGGAAGTAGGGCTCATCGTCGATCAGGTAACGCTGAGCGGCCTCCGCAGATGTGACGATCCCATGCCCACGAAGCCGGCGTCCTGCCGCCGCGATAATCGAACGGGCGTAGTCGCGCTGCTCGGTGTCCCACTCATCAAGGTCCAAGGCGAAGAAGAGGCTGGAGCCGACCCGCACCTGGGTGCGGAGGTCTTCCACCACCACGTCGGCCCGTGGTGGGCGCTGCCCGGGCGCCGTCTCCGCGTGCACCAGAGCGGCCTCCAGGAGCAAGATCCCCAGGCTGACGTCGTAGGCCCAGAACCAACGGCCCCAAACCCAACCGGCACTGTCGTGCTCACTCCATACCCTCCTCAAGGGGCGGTGCAGAGCGCCTCCGACTTCCAGCGAAGCGCCCTTGGCGTGTCGTACAGCTCAGGTTGGTGTGGCTCGCACGGCGCTGGTGGACGCCACTCGGCGGCCGATAGCGATCACGGCGGCGATGGTGACCGGGACGAGTGTCAGGTGGCAGAGGGCCAGTGTGTCGCCTTGCTCATGGCGTCGAAGTCGGCGGGCAGGGTCATGAGGGCGATCGTGCCGACGATGAGATTGACCACCACGGCGGTGACGGCACCGAGAGCGACGACCGCCGCCCGGGAGGGCCTAGGCATCAGCAGGCTCGGTTCCGCGCTGACGGGTCAGGAACGCCTCGATCCGGGCGAATACTCCGTCCCACGCCTCGTTGGCGAAAGAGTCCCGGACCTCGGGGGTCGGGAAGCCGCTCTGGACGACGGTCATCAGGGTGCCGCCGTCTTTCTCTTCGAACATAACCTCGATGCGGGTTGTCATGGTCATGCCGTCCGGGCTGGAGCCGGTGGACTCGGGGACAAGCCGGTGCGGGCGGTCGATCTCGACGAAAGTCTGTGTCTCCCGGAACAGCATATCGGCGTTGGGTCCCCACACCGCGGTCTGCTGTCCACCAACCCGAAGATCGACCTCGATCTCGAGGATGCCGGGCTGTTCGTCGAGGAGGGTGAACCAAATCTTCTGCTTCTCGGCGTCCGTGTACGCGTCGAAGGCATCCTCGGGTGTCGCGGGCAGGTGTCGCGTCATCTGCATGTCGAGCGTCATGAGTGCTGTCCCTTCGGGTCGGGCTGGAGAGTGAGGTAGGCGTCGAGCCCGTCGAGGCGGCGGGCCCAGAGCCGTTGGTAGAAGCCGATCCAGGCCATCGCCTCATCCAGTGGCGCGGCGCCGAGGCGACACTGGCGTGACCGGCCGACCTTCTCGGTGACGATGAGTCCGGCGTCTTCGAGCACCTGGACATGCTTCTTCATCCCGGTCAGGCTCATCCCGGTGGGCTCGGCGAGCTCACCGATGGTGGCCGGTCCATCGCCGAGCCGGATCAAAATGCCGCGGCGGGTCGGATCGGCCAGTGAGGCGAACACCCGGTCCAGGACATGTTGGTGAACCATGCAGTTCACCTTACGACACTGAACCTTCAAGTTCAACGAATACTGCACCGGCGCTCGTGAGCAGTCCGCGGAGTCGATCGCGTTGCTGGTCATACCGGCGTGTCGACCAACCCGCCGCACATCGTCAGGCGTTGCGACGCGTACGGGAGCCACCCGGATCACGGTGGTCGCGATTGAGGCAGCGTTGAGCGGGAACTCGCTCGCGAGCTGTGAGGTCTGCCGCGAGAACGGGAGCGTGACTACCCGCAGCGGTTGGCCGAGTTGCTTGCCAGCCGGACTGACGAGCGGCGGTGGACTCTCTCGATGCCAACGGCATGTTGCCCCGCGGCGTTGGGTAGACGGTCGCTTACCGGGTTGCGGCACACCTAGGCCGAGAGCATCCCCAGCCGATGCCGACCGAACCAGAGAGACGGTGAGCGATATGTGGCGAATCGGGAAACAGTTCACGTTCAGTGCTGCGCACTGCCTACCGGGGCTACCCGAGGGTCACAAGTGTGGTCGTTTGCACGGGCATACCTACACCGTTGAGATCATACTCGAGGGCAACTCGCTTACTGGGCCTGGATTTGTTACTGACTTCGGCAACCTGGATCCTTTCAAGCAGTACATCAAAAGCCATTTCGATCATCGATACCTCAATGAGGTGCTAGGTGAAGATGTACCACCAACCAGTGAGCAGTTGGCGCGACATCTGGCGCGATGGCTGGAAGATCACCTGACAGATTCGGTAGGGGGTCGACTGGCGGCTGTCCGAGTTTCGGAGACGCCCAGCAGTTGGGCTGAGTACATCCTGGATCGGAAGTGAGCGCCGCCGACAGCAGGGTCAATGCGCGGCGGAGAGCACGGCGCGGCGCAGTGCCGGGCTCGACCCAGCGGCGAGCCCGGCAGCGGCCGCGAGCGCCGTCCCGCCCAAGAACGCCACCGCCGGCCCCCACAGCCCGGCGACCACACCGGTGATGGCGTAGCTGACCGGAATTCCACCGAAGCCGGCCAGGCTGCTCAGACTCATCACCCGGCCCAGATACTGCGGCGGCGTCTGCGCCTGCAGCAGGGCCGTCCCGAGCGTGCCGGCCAGACCGACGCTAACGCCGAGCACTGACGACGCGGCGACCGCCCACAGCCGGGCTGGGGCAAACCCGACAGCGGCGAGCGCGACCCCCGTCAGCATGGCGAGTGGGCCAACGAGCAGGCCAGCACAGGGAAGACGGCCGAGCACGGACACCGCCACCGCTGCCAGTGCGGCACCGATACCGAAGCCGCCGACGATCAGACCGACCCCCGCAGCACCCCAACCGTGCTCCTGGGCCAGCAGCGCGATGCCCACATTGAACGGGCCGGTGAAGCCCAACTCGGCGACTGCCGAGACGAGCAAAATCGTGCGCAGCAACGGTGACCGCGCGGCCACCGCCAGCCCGGCCCGGACCTCACTCCCCAACCCCCGTGATCGGTCGGATCCCTCCGCGGGCTGGGCGACCGCCCCCGGGTGGAGCCGGACCGTGGCGAGCGCGAGCACCGAAACGTCGTAGTCGCTCCACCGGAACTAGCGAGTGTGAACTGTCACAATTGGTCTCCTTGCCCCACGCCCTGCTGCCGCGGTTTGCTCATCGACATGGCTCGCATCGCATACGACCACACGAACGCGGGCGCATTCGCATCGACCCGGCACCTCGGCGACCAGGAGGCCGGCGAGTGGCGGGCAGCTGTGGCCCGGCACCTGGACCCGCGACCGGGCATGCGGCTGGTGGACCTGGGTGCCGGCACGGGCAGCTGGGCCCAGGCGTTCTCCGCCTGGTTCCCTGGCATCCAGGTGACCGCGGTCGAGCCGTCAGCAGCCATGCGCGAACGGTCGGTATACCAACCCGTCCTCGCGGGCGATGACGCCAACATCCCGCTCACCGACGCAAGCGCCGATGCTGCCTGGATCTCCACTGTCATCCACCACGTGCCCGACCTGAACGCCGCTGCACGTGAGCTACGCCGCGTCCTGCGCCCCGGTGCGCTCGTCCTGATCCGGTCCGCGTTCGCGGGCCGACACGAGGCGATCACCCTGTTCCGCTACTTTCCCGAGGCGGTCCGGGTACTGGACACCTACCCGAGTGTGGCCCAGGTCGAAGCAGCCTTCGCCGGTGAAGGGTTCTCCACGGTCAGCCTGGAGCAGGTCCCGCAGGTCACCGCCGCATCGCTGCACGAAGCGGCGAACACCCTGCGCCGAGCGGCACACACCCCGCTGCAACTGATTACCGACGAGGAGTACGACACCGGCGTACGCCGCCTGCGTCAGGCAGCGCTCACCGAAGCCGGCCCGGTGATCGACGCCCTGGACCTGCTCGTACTGCGCAGAAAGTGATCCGAAGGCTCGGTTAGACCGTGGGGCAATACGGCGGCTCAACAATCACCCGCTGAGGTCCCGAGTGTTCTTCGCTCGCTGCCGGATGGCAAGCTCGTGTCCCGTGACCGATGACTTTGGGAAAGGACGGCCTGCGCGGCAAGCTCCGACTGAATCACCAGGCGCCGATGTGCGAGCTCGATGGACTGTCCGGGTACGACTTTGCCCGTCGGTCCCCAGAGCCGCTGGGTGGATGGCGGGAGACGGAGGGCAGCGGCCTAGGGATTGGCGTCCGGTGCGGCTCGCGAACAACTGGGCGGCAATTGAGCGGACCGCGCAGGACCGACGGCTCACATCATGCCGACCTCTCCGGCACCTGTCGGGCAGTGGGGATGTCGTGCGAGACCCTGATCTCGTCGAGGCTCACCCGTGAGGGCGGTCGTCGTCGCGGCTGCGGTCGCGTTCATCATTTCCCTGTTCGCAACGCCGGTGGCGATCCGGGTATTCACCGCGCTCAAGGCCGGACAGCCGATCCGTTCCCTCGGCCTCGCCTCGAACGAGGGCAAGAAGGGAACGCCGGCGATGGGTGGCGTCGTGTTCATCGTGGCGACCGTCATCGCCTACGTCGCCGGGCACTTAGCACTGGTCACGCTGCCCGAGGGGCAAATCGCGCAGGTGCAACCGACCATGACGGCCCTCGTTCTGCTCGGCCTCTTCGTCTTCTGCGGCGCGCTCGGCTTCGTCGACGACTTCCTCAAGGTCCGCCAGCGCAACTCCGACGGACTGTCCGCCAGGGGCAAACTACTCGGCCAGGCGATCATCGGCATCGGATTTGGTATCGCCGCGCTCTACGTGGCGAGTTCCAACGGCCAGACCGTGGCCAGCGAGCACATCTCATTCGTCCGGGACATTAGCTGGCTGGACGTCGGCAAGGTTGGCTCGGTGATCGTGTTCGTATTCGTGATCACGGCTATGTCAAACGGCGTGAATCTCACGGACGGCCTCGACGGCCTGGCCACCGGCGCGTCCGCCCTGGTGCTCGGCGCGTACGCGCTGATCGGGTTCTGGCAATACCGGCACTGGTGCGCCGACGAGGCGTACGCTCAGGCGAACGACTATTGCTACCAGGTCCGCGATCCGCTGGAAATAGCCATCATCGCGGCTGCGGCCGCCGGTGCCTGCGTGGGCTTCCTGTGGTGGAACACGTCCCCGGCGCGGATCTTCATGGGTGACGTCGGCGCGCTCGGGCTCGGCGCCCTGATCGGCGGACTCGCGGTGGCAACCCGCACCACACTCCTGTCGATCCTGATCGGCGGTCTCTTCGTCATCATCACCGTCACCTGGATGATCCAGATTGTCTCGTTCCGCACCACCGGGAAGCGGGTCTTCCGGATGGTGCCGCTGCACCACCACTTCGAGCTGGCCGGCTGGAGCGAAGTCAACATTGTGGTCCGGTTCTGGACCGTCGCCGGCGTCTGCCTGGCGATTGGCCTAGGAGTGTTCTACTCGGACTACCTGGCGGCCGTTGGATAGAAGCCATACGACCTCATCGAAAAACACCCTGAACTGGAACACTCATCCACCCGGGCGAGGCGACCTGCGGAGCGGTGGGCCCGGGCCCACCGCTCCGCCCGTCAAGCCGCTGCGGGGAGGATGACCTGCTTCAGCACCGCGAGCGGGGCCCGCCACTGGTCGGGGTCGTCGTAGTTGCCGGCGGTGATAGCCACGGTGAGGTCCAGCTCGGGCAAAATGTACAGGCGCTGACCGCCGTTGCCCATGGCAGCCACCACAAGGTGCTCGGCAATAGATTCGACATACCACTGGTAGCCGTACTGCCCGGCCCAGTTGGTCGGCAATCGTGGCTGGAGCATCGTCCGAACCCAGTCGGCGGGGACGATCCGCTGACCGTCCCAGACTCCTCCGGCCAACACCAACTCGCCGATCCGGGCGAAATCGTGGGGGGCGAGTCGCAGCCCGGACGCCGCGGAGGCCACGCCATCGGAGCCAGCCATCCACTCGAACCGACCGATGCCCAGCGGTGCGAACAGCACGTCCTGCCCATACTGCGGCAGTGATAGTCCGGTGCCGTCGGCGATCAGGCGGCCGAGCAACGCCGTGGCACCGCCGCAGTAGGTCCATCGGACGCCGGGCGGCTCGAGGATCGGCCGCTCCAGGATGTATCGGTACCGGTCCGGCGCCAACTCCATCGCGATCTCGGCGTTGCCCGGGCTGTTGTACGGGAGGTCTTCACACCATTCCAGGCCCAACGACATCGTCAGCGCGTGCTCGACGGTAAGCCGGGCACGCTGGGGATCAGCCGCCAGGTCGGGGTACTGCGGGAACCGTGGCAGGAGCGGTTCCGTCGGTGGCGGGACCAGCCCTTCGCCGAGTGCGATGCCGTACAACAGCACGGTGACACTCTTGGTGACCGACCGGAGGTCGTGCAGCGTTTCGGGCCCGAATTCGACGACGCCCTGCGAGTCACCCCAGGCGAAGTCCTCGCCGGCCCCGTAGTATTCCAGCAAGGTTTTGCCACCACGAACCGCCACGATGGCATGCAAGCCATCGGCCTGGCCGGTTTGACGTAGCTCATGGAGGCGGTCACGCCACCGCTTCATCACAGCACCCTCCGAGATCCGCAAAGCTCCACTATCCACGCCGGTGAGGCGAATATCCACTGCATGGCCTCATGCTCCCCGTAGCAGAACGTCCCCGAACGGCGGTGGGTACGTGTTCACGGTGTGGATCGAGCAGAGGCCATCCCACTGGAGCTAGTGACCCGAAGTGGTGGGTCTGGTCGGCTCGCTCGGCGACAGCCGCTCCAGCTCGGCCCGGATCAGCCGGATCACGTCGTCGGCGTGGTCGTTGAGATAGAAGTGCCCGCCGGGATACACTTGGACGTCGCATCCACCGGTGGTGTGCCGATACCAGTCGTGCGCCTCGTCCAGGGTGGTCATCGGGTCGGCGTCGCCGGTGAGCACGGTGATCGGGGCGTCCAGCCGTTGATCTGGGTCGGCCCGGTAGGTCTCCACCGCCTTGTAGTCCCCCCGCACCGTGGGCAGGATCATCGGCAACAGCTCGGGGTCGCTCAGCAGCCGCGGGTCCGAGCCACCGAGCCGGGTCAGTTCCCGCAGCACCCCGGCGTCGTCCTGGGTGTGCACGTACCGCTCGGCCCGGACCCGGGACGGAGCCCGATGGCCGGAGACGAACAGTCGCAGCGGCGGCCGGCCCGTCCGCAGTTGCAACCGCAGCCCCACCTCGTAGCCGAGCACCGCGCCCATGCTGTGGCCGAAGAGCGCCACCGGCCGGTCCAGCCACGGCCGCAGCGCGTTGAACACCCCGTCGGCGAGGTCGGTGACCGAATCCAGTACCGGCTCATGCTGGCGGTCCTGCCGGCCCGGATACTGGATCGCCAGCACGTCAACGGCGGGTGAGAGGGCCTTGGAAACCGGAAACAGGTAGCTGGCCGCACCGCCAGCGTGCGGCAGCGCCACCAGCCGGATCGCGCTGGACGGCGCCGGATGGAACCGCCGCACCCAGAGGTCACTCTCGAAGGTTGCCGTCATCACTGGTCCCTTACGGATCGGCGCTGCGGGTACCTCCGCAGCGGGACGTCTGGAGCGGGATGTTCCCGTGCCGACGCGACCACCGAGTCGACGTCCGGCAGCACGCCCCGGCGTACCGGGGGCGGGCGCGGGGCAAGGTCGACCGGGCCGGTGCCTTCAGACCATGGATCGCCCGACCCGCCAACTGGGCCCTGCCCGGGCACCGACACACGCCGCGCAGCAGCACGGCCGCCAGGAGCGCCGTCACCAGCAGGGTGCCGGTCGAGACGATCGCGGCGGCCCGCAACTCGTCGGTGACGGCCGCCCGCGCGAGCGTCACCAGGGCTTCCGCCGCGGTCGCGGGGAGCGTCCGACTCATCTCGACCGCGCCGCCCAGGGTCTCCCGGGCGGCGGCCCAGGCCTCCGGTGGCACCCCGTCCGGTGCGGCCCCCGAGAGCTCCCGCCGGTAGACGTACGCGCCGACACTGCCAGGGATCGCGACGCCGAACACCGCCGCGCTCATCATCAGCAGTCGGCGGCGCCCGATCCGGTCCCCGAGTATCCCCATCAGAATCAAAGGCCAGCCGGTACAAGGCGTAGACGTCGGTGATCCCGAGGAACTGGCTGCTGGTCGGCTCACGGTCCGCCGTAATGAACGGCAGAGCGTAGGACCGCACGGTCATGTCCATGCTGATGATCAGTGTCACCATGACGAATACCGCGAGGCCGACCCACTCGCGGCGGCCGGCCTTGCCTGCGCACTAGCCATGGCCGAAGGCTACACCGAATTTTATACGTCCGTATACATCCGGTGGATGAATCAGGAGGTGGTTCCGAGTAGGGTGACGCCCGTGGGTCATCGGGAACGCCTGCTGGTAGGGGCCAGGAACTGCATCTACGAACGCGGCTACACGCGCACCACCGCCCGTGACATCGTCGCCGCTTCGGACACCAACCTGGCGTCGATCGGCTACCACTTCGGCTCCAAGGACGCGCTGTTGACCGCAGCGCTGGTGCAGGCCTTCGAGGAGTGGGGCGTCGAGATCGACCGGGTGCTGCGCGACGGCACCCAACCCGATCTGATGGAACGACTGGAGTCGATGTGGACTGGCCTGGTCGAATCGTTCGGCACGCACCGACCGCTCTGGGTCGCCGGGATCGAGGCGTTCGCACTGGCCGAGCACCTGCCGGTACTGCGGGAGCAACTGGCGGAGAGCTACGCCCGCGCCCGCCCAGCCCTGGCCACCTTCATCATCCGCGACGGTGGCGAGAACGTCGCGGACGAGACCCGCAAGGCCGTCGGCTCGTTCCTGTTGGCACTGATGACCGGTCTGACGGTGCAGCGGCTGCTCGACCCCGAGGCCGCCCCGTCCGGCCATGCGATGGCCGAGGCGCTGCGGCTGATCGCCGGCGCGGTCAACGACTCCGCCGACGCCTGACTCGGCCCACCGGGCTAGGACTCCGCCCCTCCAGTACCCGAACTTCAAATCAGTCGTGGCGAAAGTAAAGATTCACAGCAGTGACGCCCAGAAATCAGAATTGGCGATCGCTAGTGACAATCGACGCATTGACCAGCGATCGTGCGGAATACGAACACATCCGAACACTGGTTGACTCGGTGTTCGCCCTGGACCTGCGACTCCCGAATATGGTGTTCAGAAAGCCGGGACCGAACACCATATTCACAGATTTCCAGGTCGCCCTGTCGGATGAATTTTGGCCTGCGACCCAGGCCCTGGCGAGGACCCACGGCGACGAGTCGGCACATAAGGCCGCCGGCTCGTTCCTGTTGGCACTGATGACAGGCTGACAGTGCAGCCGCTGTCCGGCCCCGAGGCCAGCCCGTGTCGTACCCGCAGTCCATGATCCTGTCGTACCCGCAGCCCATGATCCCGGTCGTGACGTACGGCGACGGCTGACTCTGCCGGCGGCGTGGTGATGGGAAGTTCGGTGCGCGGCGGACGGAGAGGTCGAAGGGTGGCGAATGTGGACGATGTTGGGTGGGCGCGGCGAAGTATGGCGCGGGTGGTAGCCCCCGCTCAGCCTCGCAAGCTGGTCAAGGTGCCATTTGTGGAGCTGGCCGATGGGCGACTGCAGGGCGTGGTGTCCAGCGGGTCGGATACCGGGCGGGTGTACGTTTCGTCGATCACGGCCAACACCCACGCCTACCACTGCAGCACCAACAACAACCGGCCGTGCGGGGGCCTCCGCGGCGCTCCGTGCAAGCATTTGGAGACCCTGGCCGATGAGGCGGTGCTGCAGTACGGGTTCGATCGGGTGGCCCGATACCTGCGAGTCGAACCCGACGTAGCGGTGAACACGGGCGCGGCGCTGCTCCACAGCCTGGACGCGCGGCACGAGCCGAGCTCGGCTGCGGTGGTATTCAGCCGGTTTCTGCGTCATCTCTCCTACCTGGAGGTGCCCGGCAGCACCACGGCCCTGCCTGAGCTGCACTGGTTCCCGTCAACCAGGACGGCTCGCTGATGCGCGGAACGCAGATCGCCGCCCTCACCGCTGACCATCCGGCCGGTCTAACCGACGCCCTCAACCTGGTGGCAGACGTTGATGCCGCCCTGACCCGAGGCTTGGCCCGGGTTGGCGACGAGGACGCTGCGGCGCTGGCCGGCCTGGCCGGGGCGGTGGCGACCACCCCGTTGGCGAATCTGGTCGCCGAGGCCGTCGACAAGATCATTGCTGGGCTGGGTACCCAGGAGTATGTCGCTGCGCTCGCCGGAGCACGATCGGCGGTGCTCGGAGCGGTGCACGATGCCCTGCTCGGGCAGGTCGACGTCGCCTTGGGTCGCAGCCGCGCGCCGTGGGTGCCGATACCGGCCGCCGTACCCGGCGCGGTGTCGCCGGCCCTGGCCGGCGCACGCGCGTGGTTGTCCGAGGTGGCGGTAGCCGGATGGCGCGGCGTTGACCACGAGTTGGTGGCCGGGGCCGGGTCGGTGGTTGAGGCGACGCTGGCCGTACCTGAACTGCGGCGGCTCGCGGTGCTGCTTGACGGTCTCGCCGCCGAGCTACGCGCCTGCGTGCCGGTCGCCATGATGTCCCAGGTGCCACAGCGCCGCTGGGCTGACCTGTGGTCCCGTGGTGTGCTGCTCGCCCAGGACACCGCCGCCGGCGATGCTGCCCTCAGCGTCACCGAACGGGTCTCGGGGCGGCTGCTGCCGCTGGCGGTGGATGTGCACGAACACGACACCGCGGTGCAGTTCCAGGTGCACGCGCTTCTCGAGCCGGCCGATGGCGGGTCGACCCGACTGGTCCGTACGGCGGTGGGTGCCGCGAAGGTGGACAGCATCGTTGGTCCGGCGCTGTGGCGGCTGCTGCCGGCGCAGCCCGTCCTGCTGGCGGCGCTGGCGCAGCGACGCGGTGTGCTGGTGGCCGACGTGCCGATCCGGGGCGCGGACGTGCACTGGCACGACGACCGGGCGCAGCTCGACGAGCCGGTCGATCCGTTCGCCGCAGCACGGGTCCTGCTGCCGGACGCCCTGGCAGCGGCACCGCATCCGTTGGACCGGCACCCGGCTGGGATCGCCGAGCCGGTCCTGATCGAGGGGTACGCCGTGACCGACCAGGAAGGTGGGCTCACCGTGGAACTCGACGGCCACCGGATCGCCGTGGCGGTCGACCGACTGCCCTCCTGCGGTCCGCTCACCCCGGAGCTGGTCGCTGCCTCGTCGGCATGTCTCGGGCTGCTGCGATGGGATGCCGGCCGGTGGCTGCTGCAGCCGGTGGCGGTGCAGGCCACCGTCAAGCGCAAGATCGTCGCCGTGCACACCGGCGACTGGGCGTGCGGGGTCACCGACGCGAAGGTCGCGAAGGCCGACGCGAAGGCGGGCGACGCCGTGACGGTGCTGCGGGAACGGGCGGGACGGTTGCTGCGCCGATGACCCTCCCCCATCACGATCGTGCCGACAAGAATCGGCGGCAGGTGCTCTACTGGCGGCTACTGGCCCGGCTCTTCGACCCGACCGAGCAGCCCACGCTGGAAGCGGCGAGCCTGGCCGTGGTCGAGGACCTGGGGCTGCCCGCCGCGCTGCTGGACCCGGCCGTCTCGGTGGACACTGTGATCCAAATCTACCCGTCGCTCGCCGCGGAGCTGCACGGCCTGCTTACCGCTGCCGAGCAGGCACCAGCGGCCGACGACGGCGTCACACCGGAACCCGGCCCAGCCGAGGTGCGGCGGGCCGCGCTGGTGTCGAAAGTACTGCTCAACGTATTCGCCGCCGATACCGGGCCGGTCAACGCCAGCCAGCTGGCCCGATGGCAGTCCGACGCCGGATGGTTCGAGCAGGCGCTCGGTGCCGAGCCGGGCGAGCTACGCCGGCAGGGCGGGACGGGGCTGGGTGGCACTCTCGCCGCGCTGGAAGCCGACCTGGTACGCCGGATGCACCTACGCGAGGTGCTCGCCGACCCGGTGCTGGCCAGCCAGCTCACCCCGAGCATGTCGCTGATCGAGCAGCTGCTGCGGGACAAGGCGAACCTGTCCGGAACGGCCCTGGCCAACGCCAAGGCGCTGATCCGTCGGTTTGTCGACGACGTCGCCGAGGTGCTGCGTACGCAGGTGGAGCAGACCAGCGTCGGAACCATCGACCGGTCGGTGCCGCCGAAGCGGGTGTTCCGTAACCTCGACCTGGATCGCACCATCTGGCAGAACCTGACCAACTGGAGCCCCGAGGATCAGCGGCTCTACGTCGACCGCCTCTACTACCGGCACACCGCCCGCCGTACGACGCCGGCTCGGCTGATCGTGGTGGTGGACCAGTCCGGCTCGATGGTCGACTCAATGGTCAACTGCACGATCCTGGCGTCGATCTTCGCCGGGCTACCCAAGGTGGATGTGCATCTGATCGCGTACGACACGCAGGCGCTGGACCTGACCCCATGGGTGCGCGACCCGTTCGAGGTGTTGCTGCGCACCAAGCTGGGCGGCGGCAACGACGGTCCGGTCGCCATGGCGATGGCGCGGCCCAAGATCGCCGAACCACGGAACACCGTCCTGGTGTGGATTTCGGACTTCTACGAGTTCGACCGTTCGCAGCCGTTGTTCGACGGCATCGAGGCCGTACACCGTTCCGGCGTGCGATTCATCCCCGTTGGCTCAGTCAACAGCTCCGGCCAACAGAGCGTCAATCCCTGGTTCCGGCAACGCTTCAAGGACCTGGGCACCCCCGTGATCTCGGGCCACATCCGCAAACTCGTCTTCGAGCTCAAGAGCTTTCTCACCTAGGAGTCCAACCCCCTCATGTCTGAGATGCTGCGTGCCCCCGTTGAGGTCAAGTACGCCGACGAACTCGACTACCTGGCGTCGGTCGACGCCGATCCGAAGCCGTTTTCCTGGCGGCTCAGCCCACGCATGGTCCGGCTGTTCGTCCTCGGCTCCGAACGCGCCGACGGCCTGGACCGGGTGATCCCGCAGAAGTGGTTCGGCGACCGCAGCTTCGTCGAACGCAGCATCGTCACCCTGGCCTCTGACCGGGGTCTGCTGCTCATCGGTGATCCCGGCACCGGCAAGAGCTGGCTGGCCGAGCTGTTAGCCGCCGCGATCTGCCGCAACTCCACGCTGGTGGTGCAGGGCACCGCCGGCACCACCGAGGACCACATCAAGTACTCGTGGAACGTGTCCATGGTCATCGGCCAGGGGCAATCCCGAAAGTCGATGATCCCGTCACCGATCATGACCGCGATGGAACAGGGCGTTATCGGCCGCTTCGAGGAGCTGACCCGCTCCACCAGCGACGTGCAGGACGCGCTGATCTCCATCCTGTCGGAGAAGTACGTATCGATTCCGGAGCTGGACCACGACAACATCGTTTTTGCCAAGCCGGGCTTTTCCATCATCGCGACCGCAAACAGCCGCGACCGTGGGGTCAACGACCTGTCCTCGGCGCTGAAGCGACGATTCAATTTCGTCCGGATCCCAGTGGTGACCAACAAACGCAGCGAGGCAGAGATCGTCCGGTTCCGCACCGAGGAACTGCTGCGCCGGCACCGCATTGAGGTGGAGGTGCCGCCCACCCTGCTGGACATCCTGCTGCAGAGCTTCGCCGACCTGCGTACCGCTGCTGCGGGGGCGACCAGTGACGACGAGAAGCTCGAGTCGGCGCTGTCCACGGCGGAGCAGATCGGTGTGTTGGAGGACGCAATCCTGCACAGCCAGTTCTTCGGCGACCGGGCGCTGCGTGCCGAAACCCTGGCCGGGTCGCTGATGGGGTCGTTGGCCCGGCGGAGCCCGGAGGACCTGGCGATCCTCAACAAGTACCTGCACGGGGTGGTGGAGCCTCGGGCCAAGCAGGACGGCGGTGGTTGGGAGGGCTTCCTCGACGGTGGCCGCCAAGCGATCGCCGCGTTGTCGTGACCGCGCCCGATGCAGGTGGTCCCTTCACTGGTCTGCGCCACCAGCTCACCGCCGCCGCCACTGCCTTCGCCGACTCTCCGGACACCCTCACCGGCATCCTCGCGGGCATGGTTGACGACGTCGACCGGGCCCTCGCCGTGCCGCTGGAGATCTTCCCGGTGTGCCACCACTCGCCGGCCTCCGCGCTGGCCATGGTGCGCCGGCTGCGTGAGAAGCAGCCCCGGGTGATCTATCTGGAACTCTGCGAGGACCTGCAACCACTGCTGGGTGAACTGGGCAACTGCCGGCTTCCGGTGGCGGTGCAGGCCTTCGCCTCCGAGCTAGCGGGGCATCCGAGCGAGTGGGGTCCGCTCAGCGTCGTCGCACCGATCACCGAGGCCTCCGCCGAATACCAGGCAATCGTGTACGCCTTCCAGACACCTGGAGTCGAACTGGTGCTGGTGGACCGCTCCACCGACCACGTTTTCCAGTGGCTGCCCCGCACCCCTGAAGCCCAGCCAGACGGCGCCCTTCAGATGGGCGCGGGGGGCGGCCGGCCCGGTGACGACGCTGCCCTGCACGGTGACGCGGTGGGCGTGGAGATCGGTGACCTGCGCCCCGGCTTCGCGGAACTGGAGGCGTACCTGCTGCACCATGGCAAGGTGCGGCACTGGTCGGAGTGGTGGGACCAGTACGTCGAGCAGCCCCTTGCCGACGCGGACCATGACACCTACCGGCAGGTGATGGTCCTCATCGGCAGCCTGTTCCGCCGGCTGCGCCCGGCTCGCTCCGAGCGGCTGGACCGCGACGAGGACCGTGAGCGGTACATGTGGACGCGAATGCGCGAACACCTCGCCACCTCCGGCATTGACCCGAGCCACTGCCTCTACATTTGCGGCGCCTTCCACGCCGCCAGTCAGGTTGAGCAGTTCGGCCTCGCCTCCGACGCCCCCGGCTACGAAATCAGCCCCCGCACCGGCACCCGCTGGCGGTACGGGCTGATCCCATCCAGCCATTCCGCCATTGAGGCGCAGTTCGGCCTGGCCCCCGGCTCGGTCTCCATCGCCGCGGCGACCTGGACGAAAGCGTTGAAGCGCTCGGGTCTCACCCCGTACCGCCTGGATGGGCAGCGCGGCACCCGCACTCGCGGCCGGGGCGGACGGGACACCGCCGGACCTGCCACCGGTCCCACCGACCGGCTCTCCGGACTTCTCGCCGCACCACCCGCGCTCAACGGCATCGACGAGGCGGAACTCCGCGGCTGGTGTGTCGACATCGTCCGACTCGCCCGACGCAACGGCTACCTCGCCAGCACCGCCGACGCGATCGCCGTCTACGAGACCTCCATCCTCCTCGCCGGCCTACGCAACCGGGCCCGCCCCACCCCGTACGACTTCGCCGACGCCGCGGTCACCTGCATCGAGAAGGACGTCGTCCCCGGCCGGCGGGACGTCCGCCGGCTCTGCGAGATCCTGCTCGGCGGCGACCGAGTCGGCCGGGTCGGCTACGAGGCCCTCCCACCGCTGGCCCGCGACGTCCTCGAACGTCTCCGCCCACTCGGCTTGGACCTGGAGAAGCGGACTGTCCAGCGGGCCCTGCTCGACCTACACGCCGACTCCCGGCTGGCGCCCTGTTCCGATCTGCTCTGGATGCTGCGCTACCTGCTTCCGCACGATGCGGTTCGTCCCATCATGGGAGAGCGGCGGCTGGGCCAACGATCTATCCAGGAGAGTTGGGATGTCGCACTCGGCCGTAACCAACGGGCCCTGATCGAGCTGGGCTACGAGGGCGTCACCGTGGAGCAGGTGCTGGAGCAGCGGCTGCGTCGCGCGATACGCGGGCCGCAGGCGACCGCTGCCGGAGCATTGGCGGCCATCGAGGACGCCATCCGACTGCTCGACAGTCCCCGTCTGGTCGACGAACTCGGCGCCCGGGCCGTGGAGCTGCTCGCCACCGAACGCACTGTCGACGACGCCCCAAACGTGCTGCGCCGCATCCGCCGGCTACTGGCCCACCACCGTGCCACTGCGACGGCTCTGCCAGCCTGGTGCGAGGCGTTCGTGGCCGCCGGCTACACGCACTACTGCACCCTGCTGCCGACCGCGTTCGTCGACGAGCAGGCTGGGGTCCGGCAGGTCGGCGCCATGCTCGGCTTCCTGTTCAGCATGGAGAACCTGGCGTTGTCCATCGGCTGCGACCGGACGCAGCTCGAACTCGCCGTTGCCCAGGCGCACCCGGAGGCACCCGCCAAGGTGGCCCTGCACTGGGCAGCCCGACACCAGCTGGGTTTGCTGCCCCTCACCGAGTTGCGCGACTGCTGCGCCGAGCTGCTGGCCAACCCGCTGGTGGTGCCGATCTTCCCGCAGTACCTCTCCGGCTTCGTACAGGCCCTCGACCCGGTACCCGGGCTGGCATCGTTCGTCGTCGAGCTGATGTCGACGGCCTTCGCTCAGCTGCCCGACCCAATCCTGCTGCCCTGGCTACCCACTCTCATCACCACACTGCGCGAGCACGGCCCGGAGCTGGTGCCACTGCTGATCCGCGAGGCGGCACACACCTTCCCCGGCGCCCTGCCCGCGCTGGACAGCTGGGTGCCACCCTGGGCCACAGCCACCCCGGCGCCGGCGCCTCCGGTCGTGCCGGCGGGGCCGGTCGTCGGCCTGCTGACCGACAATCCCGATTCCGTGGACGCGATCGCCGCGCTGCTTGGCTGCTCCGACCCGTGGCAACGGCACGACCAACCCGGTCGCAGCGCGGTAGCGGCACTTCTCGCCCGGTATCCGGATACCGCGGCAGCCGTGGTAGACCTCCTGTCGGTAGATCGGGCGACTGCGCAGTAGCGCGGAAGTGAAAGCCCATGTGGTGGGCTTCGACGAACGGCTCAAGCCGTACGTGCGGGACGCTGACGGCAAGCGGCGCAAGGATCTGCCGAAGCCGGGAGTCAAGGACGACCCTGCCCTCGCGCCCGCTGCATACCAGCGGTTCGGCGGGCTGAAGAAGGACGTCCGTACCATCGCCAGCGAGCAGATCCGCCGGCTGGAGCAGGCGATGGTGACGCAGCGACGGTGGACGGGCGCCGAGTTCCGTCAGCTCTTCGTGGGGCACCCACTGGTGTGGCACCTGGTACGGCGGTTGGTGTGGGGGCGGTACGACGAGCGGGGCGAGCTGGTCGGTGCCCTGCGGGTGGCCGAAGACCGAACATTCGCCGATGTCGACGACGACCCGGTGTCGCTTCCCGACGACGCCGTGGTCGGTGTCGCCCACCCGGTGCAGCTGGCCGATGCCGTGGCCGCCTGGGGCGAGGTGTTCGCCGACTACGAAATTCTGCAACCGTTCCCGCAACTCGGCCGGGACGTACACACGCTGGCCGAGACGGAGCTGACAGCGCACCGGCTGACCCGGTTCGAGGGGATCACCGTGCACGTGGGCAAGCTCCTCGGCCTGGAGCGCCGTGGGTGGCACCGGACGTCGCCGGAGGACGGCGGGGTCCAGGGCTGTGTCGAGCGCGAACTGCCCGGCGGGGGCGCTGTCGTGATCGGGCTCGACCCGGGCATCGTCGTCGGCCTGGTTGACGAGTTCGTTGACCAGAAGCTGGACGAGATCTGGGTGCGGCGCGCCCAGGACAGCTACTGGGGCAACGCACGGGTGGCGTCGTTCGGCGACCTGGACCCGGTTTCCGCTTCCGAGAACATCCGTGACCTTGAGGAGATCACCGAATGAGCGCGGGTAGTGGGCGAACGACGGGCGCGGCGGGCGCCGACGGCGACGCGACGCCCCGGATGCAACGGCCGCCGGCCGAGATGCGCTACGCCGACGAGTTGGCGCGGCTGCGCGCCGAGGACACCGCGGAGCGGCCGCCCGGCTGGGCGCTGAGCCTGCAGGCGGCCCGGCGGTTCATTCTCGGTGACGAGCGGGCCGGCATTCGTCGCAAGTTCGTCGGTGACCCGTCGCTGATCGACCGCGCCCTGGTCACCCTCGCCACCAGTCGCGGCCTCATGCTCGTCGGCGAGCCGGGCACCGCCAAGTCGCTGCTGTCGGAGCTGCTGGCCGCCGCGGTCAGCGGAGACTCCACGTTGACCATCCAGGGCGGCGCGGCGACAACCGAGGATCAGATCAAGTACTCGTGGAACTACGCCCTGCTTGTCGCCGAGGGCCCGTCCCGGCGGTCCCTGGTGCCGGCGCCGCTGTTGCGGGGCATGGCGGAGGGCGGGGTGGTCCGGTTCGAAGAGATCACCCGCTGTCCCCTGGAGGTGCAGGACTGCCTGCTGTCGCCGCTGTCCGACCGGGTACTCGCGCTGCCGGAGCTGACCGGCGACGACGCGATGGTCTTCGCCCAGGAGGGATTCAACGTCATCGCCACGGCGAATACCCGTGACCGTGGTGTCAACGACATGAGCTCTGCGCTCAAGCGCCGGTTCAACTTCGAGACGGTCTTCCCGATCGCCGACTTCGACACCGAACTGACGCTGGTCGTCACCGAGGCGGGCGAGCTGCTCCGTCGCTCCGGGGTGACCGCCGAGCCCCGGCGCGACGTTCTCGAGGTGCTGGTTCCCGCCTTCCGCGAGCTGCGCGTCGGCCAGACGTCCCGCGGCGACGCGATGGAGCCCCTGTCGGCCGTGATGAGCACCGCGGAGGCGGTGTCGGTCGCCCACGCCGTCGGGCTACGCGGCTGGTTCCTGCGGGGCGAACCGGGCACGGCCGCCGACCTCGTGTCGTGCCTCGCCGGCACGGCCGCCAAGGACAACCCCGACGACCTGGCCCGGCTGCGGCGCTACCTCGAGCAGCAGGCCAGTCGGCACGCCGGCGGGCAGTGGAAGGAGCTGCACACCGCCCGGCACCTGCTGCCCGGCTGATGGGAGCCACCTTCATCGGCGTGCGCCACCACAGCCCGGCCTGCGCCCGGCTCGTCGCCGCGACAATCTCGGCACTACGGCCGGCGTACGTGCTGGTCGAAGGACCAGTGGACATGAACGGCCGGCTCGACGAACTGCTACTCGAGCACGAGCTGCCCGTCGCGGTCTTCACAAGCTACCGCGATGCGGAACGGCAGCATGCCTCCTGGGCGCCGTTCTGCGCGTACTCCCCGGAGTGGGTCGCGCTGACCACGGGCCGCGAGGTGGGTGCCCAGCTGCGCTTCATCGACCTGCCCGCCTGGCATCCCGCATTCGCCGGACGGCGTAACCGCTACGCGGACGCTGAGCAGCGGTACGCCGAGGTGATGGAGTCGCTGTGCCGCACGTTCGCGGCCGACAACGTCGACACGCTGTGGGACCACCTGTTCGAGGTCCCCCCGGCCGACGGCCTCGCCGAGCGGCTCGCCGTCTACTTCGACCTGGTCCGCGGCGAGTCGACGGCCGGTCCGGAGGACGCCGCGCGGGAGGCGTACATGGCCCGGTGGGTGCGGGCGGCCGTCGCCGACGCCGGGGACCGGCCGGTCGTGGTCGTCACCGGCGGGTTTCACCGGCCGGCACTTATCCAGCTCAGCGCCACCAGCGACAGCGCCCCGGTCGACCTCGGCTGGCCGCAGACGCCGGAGCTCCCGGCCACAGCGGCCGGCGGCAGCTACCTGGTGCCGTACTCGTTCCGCCGGCTCGACGCCTTCGACGGCTACCAGTCCGGGATGCCGTCGCCCGACTACTACCAGCGGCTCTGGGACATCGGCCCGGAGTCCGCCGCGGACCAGTTGATGGCCGCGGTGGTCGGGCGGCTGCGGGAACGGCGACAGGCGGTGTCGACGGCGGACCTGATCGCGGCGCGCGTCTCGGCGGAGGGGCTCGCCCGGGTACGCGGCCACCGGCACCTCGCCCGGGTCGACGTTCTCGACGGGCTGGCCGCCACACTGGTCAACGAGGCGCTCGACGTGCCCCTGCCCTGGTCGACCCGGGGCACCCTGCGCACGGGCACCCATCCCGCGATAGTCGAGATGGTCGCCGCCCTCAGCGGCGACCGCGTCGGCCGGCTGCATCCGTCGACCCCACTGCCGCCGCTGGTGCACCACGCCGAGGCCGATCTGGAGCGGCACGGGCTCGACCGGCCCGGCGACGTATCCCTGAAGCTGACCGACCCAACCGACCTGGAGCGCAGCCGGATCCTGCACCGGCTGCGAGTCCTGCGGATCCCCGGCTTCACCCGGCACGCCGGCCCCACCACCGGCATCGACCCGGTCCTCGACGAGGAGTGGAGCGTACGCGCCGACGACAACCGCCTGCCGGCCCTCATCGAGGGCGGCGGCTACGGCCCGACGCTCGATGAGGCAGCGGCCGCGGTGCTGGCGGATCGGATCGCCGCCGCCCGGGGTGACATGGAACAGCTGGCCGCCGCCCTGTTCGGCGCGGCCCTGTGCGGCAGCGGTCAGGTCTCCGACCGGGTGCTGCACGACGTCGCCGGGGCGGTCGCCGCCGCACCCGAGGTGGGACCCGTCGGCCGGGTGCTGGCCGTCGTCCTCGCGTTGTGGCGCCACGACCACCTGCTGGGCACCGCTGGCAGCGGAACGCTGGGCGCGGTCGTCAAAGCCGGGGTAGAGCGGGTCCTGTGGCTCGCCGAGGGGGTTCACGGCGGGGCGGCGCCCGCCGAGCCGGCGCGGATCGACGCGCTGGTGGCGGCCCGCGATGCCCTCGTGCACGCCCGGTCCGCGCTCGGGCTCGACCGCGAAGCGGCCCTGGCCGTGGCAGCCCGGATCGCCAGCAACGCGCACGTGCCGCCGGACCTCCGCGGGGCGGCGTTCGGCTTCGCCTGGTCGCTGGGCGCCCAGGTCGAGCCGGTACGCGCCGTGCGCGGCGCGTTCGCCCCGGCTTCGGTCGGTGACTGGCTCGCCGGGATGTTCGCGCTGGCCCGCGAGGGGGTCCTCGCGGCCAACGGGGTCCTCGACCTGCTCGACGAGCTGCTCAGTGGGATGGGCGAGCAGGAGTTCCTCATCGCCCTGCCGGCGCTGCGCCAAGCGTTCGCGTACTTCCCACCCCGGGAACGCGAGACGATCGCCCGGCACGTGCTGGCCCGGCGCGGCGTCGCCGGGTCGGGCCGGGCGCTGCTGCGGCTGCCCATCGCACCCGACGTGGTCGCGGCCGGCCGCGCCCTCGACGAACGAGTCGACGCGCTGCTCGCCCGGGAAGGACTGATGGGCACGTGACCGACCCCGAACCCCAACCCGACCTGGAACGGTGGCGGCTCGTCCTCGGCGAGCCCGGCGACGCCGCCCTCGGCTGCCGACCGCTCGCGGCCGAGACCGCGGCCCGCGACGCCGCGCTCGAATGGCTGTACGGCCGCGACGAGGAACTCGGTCGCCGGGGCGTACGCCGCGCCGGCGGCCGGTCCGGCGGCGACGGTCCCGCGACACTGACCACGGTCGACTGGCTCGACGACATCACCCAACTCTTCCCCCGCGAAACCATCGAGCGACTGCAGCGCGACGCGGTGGAGCGGTACGAGATCCACGATGTGGTGACCGACCCCGCCGTCCTGGAACGCGTGGAGCCCAACCAAAGCCTGCTCAGAGCGGTGCTGCGCACGAAGCACCTAATGAACCCGCAGGTCCTGCGGCTGGCCCGGCGCATCGTCGAAGCGGTCATCCGCCAACTCATGGACAAGCTGGCGACCGAGGTGCGGGTGGCGTTCACCGGCGCACGGGCCCGCCGGCCGAGCCGGTTCCGGCAGGCACGCAACTTCGATGTCCGGCGCACCATCAACGCCAACCTCGGCCACTACCGGCCCGAAGAGCAGCGGCTGTTCATCGAGACGCCGTACTTCTTCTCGCGCACCCGCCAGCACATCGACCAGTGGCAGGTGATCCTGCTCATCGACCAGTCCGGGTCGATGGCCGACTCGGTCATCCACTCCGCGGTCACCGCCGCCTGCCTGTGGGGACTGCCCGGCGTCCGCACCCACCTGGTCGCCTTCGACACCGACGTCGTTGACCTGACCAGCGATGTCGACGACCCGGTCGAGCTGCTGATGAAGGTGCAACTCGGCGGAGGCACCAACATCGGCCGCGCGGTCGACTACGCCGCGCGGCTCATCGAGCAGCCCCGGCGGGCCATCGTCGCGCTGATCACAGACTTCTACGAGGGCGGATCGGAGGAGCGGCTCGTGCGTGCCGTCAGCGGCCTGGTCGAGCAGGGCACCAAGGTGCTCGGGCTGGCCGCGCTCGACGAACAAGCCAACCCGGTGTACGACCGGGGGGCCGCGCAACGCCTGGCCGACGTCGGCGCGTCCGTCGGCGCGATGACACCGGGCGAGCTCGCCACGTTCGTCGCCGAGCAGGTGGGCCGATGAGCGCACCCCCCGCCACCACCCGCGGCGACCTGCTGGCCCTGACGCCCGACTCGCTGGCCGCCCTGACCAACCGAGGGCTCGTCAAACGGGCCACCAAGGAGCTCGACCAGGCCGCGCCGGCCGTCACCCTGGACGGCGACGACACCGTGCGCGCCACCTTCCCCGACGGCACCGCCGCCAGCCTGCCACCCGGCGGCCTGGACGCTGGCGCCTGCTCCTGCGACGCCACCACGGTCTGCCGCCACCTCATCGGGCTCATCCTCGCCTACCAGCGGCAACAATCCGCTGCCAGTTCCTTGGCCGACCAGCGGCAACACACCGCTGCCAGCTCGCTCGCCGGCTCCGGCCCGCAGCCGCGTTCGGGCTCCGCCTGGTCGGCGAGCACCCGGACCGCGTCCCCAATCGACGTTCCGTCCGCCGCACCACCGAGCACCGGCACTGGCCAGGCCGCGTGGTCACCGGGCTCGTTCACCGACGAGCAGCTCACCAGCCGCATCGGCACCCGACTGATGGCCGCCGCCCGGCGGGTGGAACGCGCCGGATACCTGGCCCGGGTACGCCGCCCCACACCCACCGACCCTGTCCCCACCGTCGAACTGGGCTCGGTCACCGTACGCTTCCTCGTCCCCCACGACCTCGGCTTCGTACACACCGACGCCGTCGCCGGCACCCGCGACGACGTCGTCGCACTCGCCGTGTGGGCGTTCCGGGTCGCGGACGAGCGCGCGCCCGGCCTGGCCGAGGCGCGGGTCGAGGTCGGCGGCCCGGCCAACGACGACGGCAGCGGCTCAGGGCTCGAGGCGACGCTCCTGCTCGCCGACCGGGTGCTGCGCGACGGCGCCGTGCACGTCGGCACCGGCATGGCGGCGGCTGTCGCCGAACAGCAACAGGCTCTGGACGCCGTCGGGCTGCGCTGGCCGCTGCTCGCCCTCGGCGACCTGGCCGACCAGCTGACGGCGTACCGGGAACGCAGTGCCCGGTACCGGCCCGACACGCTGGCCGGACTGGTCCTGGAGTTGCATGCCCGGCACCGCGCGGTCTGCAACGACAGCGGCAGCCTGCGGGCCCTGGTACTCGGCACGGACGAGGCAGCCGAAACCCCCCTTCGCCGGGTACGGCTCGACTCCCTCGGCTGCCGGGTGTCGGCGGTGGGCGAGCAACGTAAGGTGGAAGTCTTCTATGCGCACGCCGAGACGGCCACGGTGCTGGTGCTACGGCGTAGCTGGGACGGAGCGGCCGACGGCGCCGCCCTGGCCCGCCGACGCATCACTGGAGCCACCCTCGGTGCCCTGGCCGCGGGCAACGTGGTGACCGAGTCCGCCGTACGCAGCGCGAGCCGCGCTGTTCGGCTGGCCACCAGCCGGGTCGCCCAAACCACAGTCAACCCGTCGCAGGGGCATTGGGACGCGCTGCCCGAGGCGCTCGTCGTGCGGGACATCGACGCGCTCGGCGGCGAGCTCGACGCGCTGCCGCCGCGGATGGTCCGGCCCCGCATCGAGGCCGAGCTGGTACGCGTCGTGGCGGTCGCCGACGTCCTGACCGTCAACTACTCGCCCGGTCAGCAGCGCCTCGACGCCGTCATCGTTGACGCGCACGGCACCCGCGCCACGGTCACCGCCACCCACACGGTTGCCGCGCCCGGCCGACTCGATGCGGTCGCGGCGGCCCTCACCGGCAAGAACGGCCGGGTCCGATTCGTCAGCGGGATCGTGCACCGCTCCGCCGGCGAAGTGATCATCGATCCCCTGGCGTTCGCCGTGGACGGAACGATGGTCGTACCGGACCTGGCGCCTTCGGTGGCGAGTCACCTAGGGTTCGACGGCGGCGACAAGCCCAGCCAGCTGGTCGCCGCGCTGCAGGAAAGCCGGACGCTACTCACCACCGTTGCTCACCAGGGGCTGCTGCACCTGCCGACCACGTACCCCGACCGCCTGCTCGGCGCTGCCCGCGAGCTGACGAAGGTTGGGCTGCGGCGGGTGGCGAGCGCCGTCAACGGCTTCGCCGGGACGCTTGGCGCAGACCCCGGCGAAGACGCAGTGCAGGCATGGGTGGACGCCGGCTTACGAGTAGAGGTGGCCCTCGACCTGTGTTGATCCGAGTCCGAGGCATGGCGTAGCGGCATCGCCTCCCCGCTCGTCGACGGACCAGCCCGCACGCCAGG
Organism: Salinispora cortesiana; assembly: GCF_000484695.1. GTDB lineage: Bacteria > Actinomycetota > Actinomycetes > Mycobacteriales > Micromonosporaceae > Micromonospora > Micromonospora cortesiana. Next base: position 28,343 of record NZ_AXVR01000039.1, read on the forward strand.
CGGTGACCTGTTGGTCGAACTGCAAGTCCGGCACCGGATCCGGTTGACCGCGGTCGCGGGCAGCACAACCTGGCTTGGCTAACCGGCGGTCAAACTGGACGGGGTCCCGACGAAGCAGATCGCCCTGGTGTTCTCGCTCGGTGGCATCGGCGGGATCGTCGGCAGGAACAGGCACCCGATCAACCGTCGTCGGCTCCGATACCGAACTCGCTAGCCCAGGTCAGCGCCCGGAGGGCACCCGAGCGGATGTCGTCCAGATGGCGTGCGAGCTCCCTCTCGGAGTCTCGGAACAGTCCCTTCCGTACGGCGGTCAGGCCAGGGCCGAGCCGCAGATGCAGGCCCCGACCGGCGACCTCGCTGAGCGCCCGTAGCGTAGTCGGTGAGCAGCGCCCGCTCGTCCAGCTCGCCTGCGCCTCCGAAGAGTTGGTAGAGCGAGACGAACATCGCGAGATCGATGCCGACTGGACCGGTCCCCACGTGCTCCCAGTCAATGAGCACCAGGCGCCTGTCGTCGGCAAGGCCAAGGTTGTGCACGTGGAGGTCGCCGTGGAGCAGGGTGGGTATGATCCGGCCAGCCTCGGCGATGAGCCGGTCAAGCGCGTCCAGGCAGGCGTGCAGCCGCCGGACCCGACCGGGCGAGAACAGGCTGGCGAGCCGCGGGTCCACACCGAGCAGGCTGAGGTTGTGGTGGCCCGCCGCCACGTGATGCGCGTAGGCGGCGTAGCCGTCCCGCTCCAGCCAGGGTGCGCCGAGCAGGCTGGGGTCGGCCGCCACCGGAATGGTGCAGTAGGGCCAGTCCGCGCGCCACGTGGTGCGCGTCCGCGGGGGTCCACCGACGGTCGATGGCTTCCGCGCCGTCCCGCATGAAGATCCAGTCCCGGCCGTCGTACCGCGCCACTCCCGCGTCGGGCGGGGTGCTCAGCTGCGCGGGGATGGCCCTCGGCATCGGGCTGGAGAAAACCGGACCTCCCGCTCGACGAGCGAGGGATCATTGTGCTCCAGTAGCGACTGGTTGCGGCCCGCAGGGATTTGGCGATCCACCGGGACGCACCGCCGTCGCCTAGGTCGGCGACGACGCTCAGCACGGTGGCCTGGCCCAGTCCTGGCGAGAGGTCCTCCGTCGCGAGAACCCTCGCCTCCGGGCGGCTCAGATACTCCCCCGGTGCTCGCGCGAGCTGCTCGGGAGCGGAAACCAGCGGTCGTTCATGTCGCCCATCTCCACCGTTAGGAACTGGTGCACCCGGGAGAGTCCCCGGGTGGCACGCTTGTGCGGATGCACTCCTGCAGGTCGGTCGGCTGCACGTCCCGCCGACGCAGGTTCTCCATGATCAGAGCGGAATTCTCCGCCACAAACGCCGGTCGAGCATCAGCACCTTCCGGTCTCGAAGCACCGAAGCCCTCCGGCCTTCACGATAATGGGTGCGAGCCGGCCGTTCCGATAGGTGGTGTTCACGTGGTCAAGGCGCGACCAGCCGCGGGCGGTGGGCGGTGGGTGGAGATCTCACCGGAGCGAATTCATGGTTGGCTCGACGGCTTCTACAGCCGCCATGACGGCGCCACCGAGCAGGGCCTCGTGCTGACCGGCATGAACAACGGTGATACCGCCACGCTGTATCCGCCGCCGGGGCTTGCCGAGGCGAAGGATGTCGACATGCTGCTGGCCCGCATCATCCGACCGCCCCGGATCGCCGTGCTGCTGGCCCGTAAAGGTGCAGTTGCCGCCGGCGTCGTGGACGGAACGACCATCACCGTCTCCAAGATCGAGCGCTTCTATGTACAGGGGCGCACCGCGGCCGGCGATTCCTCGCAGCAGCGCTATGCACGTCGCCGCGCCAACCAGGCCCAGGCTGCTACTCAGCGGGCTGCGGACATCGCCGCGCGGATCATGCTGCCCCATTCACCCGATGTTGTCGCCGACCCTCACGATGCAGTCAGGTCCCTGGTCTGTGGCGGCGACCGATCGATGATCGAGGCGATACTGACAGACCGGCGTCTGTCGCCACTGGCACTGCTGCGTCATCCACACCTGCTCGAATCCGCCGAGCCCCGTCTGACTGTCCTGGCGGATGCGGCGGTGGCGGCCAGACGGATCCGCATCCATCTGATGCCATGACCACCATCAGGTCCAGCAGGTCGATGACGACCGACCAGGATGACGCACGAAGATCGCGCGGCCGAGGCGGACTGATCCGGGGCCGCCACGTGCCGATCATCCAACGTACGGGTTTCGACATCGTGACGGGACGCAACGCATCCCGCCACCATGTTCGGCGACACCGCCGACTCGTCAGACCAACCCGGCCACGAGCCAGGCCAATACTCCGAGCACCAGAAGCCGAATTGACCACGTGACATAGGCAAACTTGCGACTCGCCACCATATGCGCCGCCCAGACGTGTCCCGCCAGCATCCGGGCGGTGGCGTGTTCATCGACTGTGGTTGCCAACCACGCGTCGACGAATCCCTGGCTGTTGCGTCCGTAACGCTTGGCCACGTACGCGAAGTGCTGCAGCGGCTCCGACGCAGCCGCCTCTCGTCGCGGCATCAGCGTGTGCAACGCGAGGAGCGCACTCGTCGCGGCCGCTACCGCAGAAAGCACCGGGAGCATTGGCGACCAGGCCGGACCCAAGCCGGTCAGGGAGTCCTGGCCGGAACACAGGCTGCCGCCCAGGAGCCCGGCGGCTGCAAGGACCGCAGCCGCCTTCACGTCGGCGAACCGAATGGTCTCGTGTAGTTGCTGGAGGGCGTTCCACCCAGCTTCACTCTGCGAACCGCAGAAACGGCGCGCCCCCGTCACGTCTCGACCCGGTCACTCGGGTCCCCCAGCTGGCTGGCGAGGTCCGTGCGGTCGAAGCTACGGAATACCCGATCGAGCTGGCCGATCAGGTGCCGACGCTCGTCCGCGCTGAGCCCGGCGACGAACTTTCCGATGAGCACACTGATCGGGTCCTCCTCAGCCTGTGGGGGCGCAGTCACGTGCGCACCACTGCCAAGTTGAGCGGCGATCGTATCGAAGAGCGGGTCTGTCATGGACCGAAGATCGGCCGGGTGGTGGAGATGCCAGTACATCCGAGCCAGGTCCGGCCTGCCGAAGATCTCGTCACGCAGCCACCGAAGCTGACGCAGTTCGCCTCCACGACGCTGCTCTTCCAGAGTCTGGCGTCGTTCGGCCTCCTCCCAGGCGGTGGTCACGGCAAGCGCCTCGGCAGGCGCGGTGATCCGGACACGCAGGTGGGTGAGGACCAGGCTGGTCTGCGGCACGGCAATCTCGCTAACGCCCCTGGCATTGATTAAATCGGCCAGGTGACTCGCACCCGTGACGCGCCGGGGGGCGGCCCACCGGGCGAGGTGATCCCAAACAAAGGCACGAACCTTGACCTCGGCCTCCGGTTCACATCCCCGCCACTCAACGGTCACCTCCGCCTGAAAATTCGCGCCGGGCAACGCGCTAACGAGCGTGGCCTGAAACGTGTGTGACGGGGACGGCAAAGGATAGTGCATTTCATCCCCCGACGACCGCTCCCGTAAGATGCCCCGCAATAAATTACGCATCTCATGCTCCTATGGTGAGTGGATCGACCTGGTGCAGGCTCTCGACGACGTGGTCACGCACGTCACGCCGATCCGGGCTGGTCACGTCGCGATCGACCGACTGCCACGCGAACGTCAGCTTCGAGAGGCGCACGAGACGGCGGGTCCCGCCGTCCCCACGACGCACCACATCTCCCAGGAACTCGACAATCCGGATCCGATTCACCTCGGACCAGAGCGCCGCGTCGAGCAGACTCTCGCCAAATTCCGTACGGGCCTCATCGACCTCGGACTGATCGAAGAGTCGGGCCACGGCCGCGACGAGCCCGCCGCGCAACGACTCGTCATGCCAGGTCACCAAGACGGGATGTGCCTCACTACGGGCGAGCGCCGCGAACACCGTCCACGCCGTTTCCGTGCGACCACCAGGTTCACCTTCGGACCAGTTGGTAAGCACCTCGACGATCCGAGGGCGTAGCCGGGGTACCTCCCAGAGCCGACTCACCGCCGTCACGAGGGCGTTCCGGACGACCGGAGAGTCACGGTGGGCAATGTGGCTCAGACGGGTCAGCGACACCCGGGGATAGAGCCGGGCGAGTTCGCCTGAGCAGACTTCGGCGATGGTGCAGAGGGACTGGTCACTCGCACGCTCCAGGCGCGACCAGCGGTAGAGCAGACTCCGTACATCGGCCCCCACCTCATCGCTCATGGCAGTGGCTGTCAGGGCCTGCACCACGTGGGGCTGCAGATTCGGCCGTCCGGCCCAGCGATTCAGCCATACCAGTGGGCGGGTGTCCCGGGTCCGTAACACGATGGCCACCAGACTCCCGACAATCCGTTCCGCCAGCCGGGTCTGCCGATGGTCATTCCGTCGTAGCGGCAGGTCCATGGCCCACTCCCACAACGTTTTGTGAAACCAGGCTGAGCGGTCACCATGCAAAAAGGTCAGTACTGCCGCGCCATAGTTCGCCCGCTCGAACCGGAGCCCACCGTCCACCACCTCAGCTTTGATCTCGCTCATCAGCGCCCGAAGTCCGGTTTCCGCGAGCCCGTCTGAGCGGGCGGAGGGCAGGTCACCAAGCGTCTGCCCGAGCGAGTTGACCGCATCCAGTACCTCTGCCGGCGGCTCTCCCTCGAGCAGGGCGGCTGCGACAAGGAATAGGCGATGCCGGACACTCCTGGCTACGCTGAACCAGTTGGCCAGGACATCGTCCCAGTCACCGTAGGCCCCGCACACCTCCTCAACGAGCTTCGTCACGTCCTGCTCGGGATGGTTACGGAGGGCGGTCACGATGATCCCGGAAAGCCGCATAGCGTCCACCACCGTGGCTCGGGTCAGCAAGTCACCGATTGCGGGGTTCCCGATGATGGGGGAAGCGTCGACAGCGTGCACCGCGCACTCGCGACGGATAACCTCCGCAAGGTTTGGGGGCGGGACCTGAACGATGGGGGCGGTTCCGACGCTGCCGGCGGCGGCCCAGACGGCTGGGGTCGCCACGACCACCAGATTCGCGCCCAGAGTCGCCAGGTTCGCGGCATGGGCCTGCAACCGGCCGCCCAGGTCGGGACTCACCCGTTCCCGCTGGTGCGGCAGACATAGCAGGTACGTCACTCCCCGTTCCGCCGGAAGCTCCATCGCAGCGAACGGGCGCCCCCGCTCCTCGTCGATCAGAATTTCCTCCAATCGCCGCCCCGCCTGGCTCGACTCGTACAGCAGCGCGACCGCAGCGGTCCGCAGCCCGGAGTTCGCCGGGCCCAGCATCACCACCCATGGCTGATCGCCGACGAGGCGGGCTGCCGCGGCCCGGTCGAGAGTGAGACCCTGGTCCTGGCTGGCTAGTCGGTAGCTGCGTGGCGCGAGTGACTGCACTACCTGCTCGACATAGGCCCGTAGCAGGTGGTGCCGGCGAGTGGCCTCGTTGATCAGCTTGTTTTCGACAAAGGTCTGGTGCACGCCCCCGTGCACGGTGCCGCCGGCGACCACCTGCCCGACGTTGATGCCGCTGACAGCCTCCGGGTAGAGGTCCTCCTCGAGCCGCTCGTCCTCGGTAAGAGCGACGGTCTCCTCGAGGCTCACGATTGGCTCCCGAGGGGGTTACCGCCGAAGGACTGGTGCATTCCGCCGTGCACGGTCCCACCCCCGATCACCTGCCCGTAGTTGGTGCCCACCGGCTGCTGCGACGGCTGGTGGGCGAGCCCTCGTGGGGACGGAGGCTCCGATGCGACTTCCGCTTCGCTCGTCCGGCCCACCGGCCAGGCCCCCGACGGGGTGGGTAGGTGCAGCCACGCACGCTGCGCGAACGCCTTGCCCTCCACCCGGGCCTCCACGTCAACGAAGTGGTCCGGGTGCAGACCGGAGTAGCCAGCACTGATCACGTCGTGGAAGACCCGGTCCGAGACGATCATGGCAACCAGGGTGATGCGCGGTTTGGCACCCGTCAGCACGCTCTTGACTACCCCGGAGTCCAGGAGTCGGTGCGTCTCGTTACGTGCTGCCCCATTTCCCCCCTGCCCCACTGCAGCCGGGTCGGTCGGCAGGGGACCCACGTGCAGGCTCACCCGTAACCTCAGCGGCTCCTCCCCTCGGTGTTGGCGCCGGTGGTCGTCCAGACGACTCTGCAGCATGGCCGGAAAGGGATGGACGAGATACGCGAGTATCCGTGTGGGCAAGCCCACAGCCAGTCCGTCCCCGGTTGGGCCATAGAAGTCGGGACTCGACCACTCCGCGTCCAGCCCGGCATCCCGCATCGCGTCCCCAACGAGCCGATGAATGGTGCGGGAGACGTTCTCATGCGTACAGCCGGGCAGGTCTGTGAAGCCCTTCGCGTCAACCGCCAGCACGGCGCGGTAAGGCGGTAGCGGGCGGGACTGCTCGAACGGGGATAGCTGCTCCATGTCGCGTTCCCTTCGCAGGCGGCCGGACAGGGGCAATCGTGTCCGGCCCGCTCGGGTAGCACTGCCCACCGCTGTGCACAGCAGAAGTGATGTAGCTATCAGCCACTGTGTTATCCGGCCCGCCGGTGCAGTGCATCGACGTCGAGGATCGATACCCGCATGCGGTGGGTGTCCAGCACGCCTTCGGCGCGGAGAACCCCGAGCGCGAGGACGACCGCGTTCCGGGACGCACCGATTAGCTCTGCCAGATCCTGTTGTGGCAGCTCGAAGGCGCGTTGGCCACCGGCAGCGTCAGCCGTCACATAGAGCCGGAGCAGTGCCCGGGCTAGGCGCTGCCGTACCGGAAGGACGGCGATCTCGGTCCGCTGGACGTCAGACTGTCGGAGGCGGTTGACGGTATACCGGGCGTAGGCGGCGGTGACGGAAGGGCGTTCGATAAACCGTTTGAAACTCCCCCCTGGGACCACCCGGACCACCATGGGGGTCAGCGTCGCAACCGTGCCGGAGCGGCGGCCACCGTCCATCACAGCCAGATCGCCCACGACGTCACCAGCCCCGCGAATCGTCAGAATCGCGCTCTTTCCCACTGCTTCGCCACGAACTACCTTGACCGCGCCGCTGAGGATCACGTAAACGTGCTCCCCCTCGTCGCCCTGTCGGAATAGCGGGTAGTCGGCAGCCATGAGGCATCGGGAACCGAGCGAGCACATCGCGGTCCAGTCCGTTGGTGAAAGGAGGGAAGCGAGACCGCCACTGCTGGCGAACAGGTCGTCAACGTCCACGCACAGAAGGTAACGAGTGATTTCCCTCCGGCCTACCCTGAAGCCGCCCCCTCCGCCGGAACTGCGGCATCACGGTAGGGCGGCGCCGGAGTTCCGACGGACTGGTCGGAAGGGGCCAGTCGCCGGCGCCGAGGGCGCAGCTCTTCGCCGCCCGCTACGCCGCCGAGGAGGAGGCATCACGTTGCGATCCACTTCGCGACGTGTTCAGGCTGTTCGATTGCGGCCTCGGTCAGTTGGTCGTGTGCGAACTGTCGTACCCCTGCGGCAGAGTCCCGGCATGGTGAACGTAGAGCTGCTGCGGCCCATGTTCCAGACGGCTTGGGGACCCGACACATGCGACCCGCATGACCTGGCTGACTGGCGGCCCGAAAATCCGGCCCGGGGCCAGTGCGGAACAACCGCACTGGTAGTTCAGGAGTTGCTGGGCGGCGAGCTGATTCTCGGTGAGGTCCATGTTGAGGGCGTGAAGACTGGCTTCCACTGGTGGAACAGGCTCCCCGACGGCACAGACGTCGACCTGACCGCCGGGCAGTTCCACCCCGGTGAGATTGTCACCGGCGGCGCGGTCCGCCGCCGCGAGCCTGGAACACCGCTCAAGCGCTGCCGCGGCCAGTACGAACTGCTCGGGCACCGGGTGCTCAACACACTGGCCGACAATCACCCGAGGATGAGTGTTGACCGTCCCCATATGGCAGGCCAGGCACGCTGCCACCCACCCGCCGATGGTTCGCCCACTCGGCCGGACGGACCGCCGATCCGCATCGCTGTGGTCGCGCTGACTGGCCCGACAGGTGCGGTGCTGCTCCAACTCCGCGACCCGCACGCGGCGGCCGAGCCCGGCCAGTGGGCGCTCCCTGGCGGGCACGTCGAGGCGGGCGAAACTCCGGCGCTGGCCGCCGTCCGGGAATTGGCCGAGGAAGCCGGCCTGACCACGAGCCTTAACCCACTATGGCAGGACCTACGGCCAGACCTGACCGGCTCAGCCTCCGCCGTCGAACTACACGCCTTCATCGGCACCACCGAGGAGACGACGATCGTGCTCGGTGCGGGCCGCCCAACGCGGTTCGTGCCGATCAGGGAACTATCCGAGGTGGACCTGAGCCCAACGGCAGCGGCCGTACTGCACCGGCTTCTCACCGTCGTTGTCGAAGCGCCAGCGGACACCGATCGGTCACGGTGCTCGCTCAGCCGAGCGGGGTGCCCTGGGCGGTCATGAAAGGCACCGGGTCGATCGCGCCGGCCTCGCCACGTACCTGCGCACCCGGACGCTTGACACGGGTCTGCTACACCCCACGGGTCACATTTCGCCTCTGGCATGCTTAGTGCTATGACTGACCAGCCCCCGAATGGCCTGCCGAGCTACCGCCTGCTGACTGGACCGGACGACGAAAAATTCTGCTACAGGGTGAGCGAGCTCCTCGATCTTGGGTATCGCCTCCACGGCAGCCCAGCGGTGACGTTCGACGGAGTACGAGTGATCGCCGCGCAAGCCGTTATCTGGCCAGGCGCTACCGCGGGACGTGGTTAGCCTGAGTCCGTGGACAGTCCTCGGGGTTGTTCTCTTGGCCGGATCGAGTCAATCTTGATCGAGCCAGGTCCGGACCGCCGGCAGGGATCCGGACCTGGCTCGCGAAGACTTGCTGCGTCGCGTCGTCGGCCAACGTCGCGCGCTGCCACTGAGCGGGGACTTGCAGAACTCCCGCGATGAGGGCGGCCGGGATCCTGGCAGTGAGTCTCCTTGACCGGGAGCTACCGAATTCCCACGGTTCCCCCTTGACTGCGCTGACGGCCCCTGACGGCAAGGAGTGTGCCTGCCCCCGCCGAGGTGAAGACGGCGGCCAGCACAAGCCAGCCGATCGCACCATGGGTGAGCGCGGTGGTGGTGATGACAAGGGGAGCGAGCATGGCACCCGCGGCGACGCTGGCTTGGTTGACTCCCTGATATGCGCCGGCAGAACTGTTTGGTGCGAAGTCGAAGGCCAAGCCCCAGCTGCCGATCTCGGCGGTGACCTCGCCGACGGTGTGCAAGACGGCGGCGCTGAGCAGCAAGCCAATTGCGATGGCAGTCGGTGCGGTGGCGGACGCCGAGTAGACGAGGCAGGCCAGCGCGAGGGTGAGTCCCGCTATGTGAACTGCTCGGGCGCTACGACGAATTCCATGAATGCGCCTCGCCAGGGGGGTTTGGATAGCGACGACGAGGGCGGTGTTGAGAAGTAGCACCAACGTGACGGTGATGGTGGGCGCTGAGGTGTGTTCGGTGATCCAAAGAGGAACGCCGACGGTGAGGAGGCCGGCATGCATGGCCAAAAGCGCATTCAGCCCGCTGACGGCCAGATAGCAGCGGTCCCGCAACGGTGATGATCCTGAGCGGCTCGCGGGCCTGACGGCACACGTCTCGTCGTCGCGCGCACGTGCGGCGAGTTTGCCGCGGATGGCCAGCAAAGGCCAGGTGGAGATCAGGACAAAGATCCCGGAGCCCAGGATCGCCATCACGTAGCCGACCTTGGTGTCGGCGAGCAGGGCCAATCCACCGCAGACCGTGCCGACGCCCATGAAGACGTTGATGACCACGCCGAGGCGAGCTCGGACGAGGACGCGCTCGGCGCCGGTGAACGCATGGGCCAGCACGGTGGCCCGGGCGGTGCCCTGAGCGGCTTTGCTGGCGACGGCGAGACAGGCGACCAGGGTGAATGTGGTGAGAGTGGCAGTGGTGGGGTAGGTGAGTAGGGCCAACCCCTGGCTGGCGGTCGTGGTGACCAAGACGGCCGATGCGCCGATTCGATCTGCGGCGCGACCGGCGACGAATGAGGCGGCGATCGCGATCGCGCCAGCAATGGTTAGCCCGAGGCCGACCTGGCCGACGCCCAGACCGACGACCCTGGTGAAGAACAGGGCGCTGACTGTGTAGAACACACCGTTGCTGAACGAGGAGGCCATGGCTGATGTGGTCAGTGCCGCAGCGACTGGGTCGGCTGGTCGCAGCGTCGTAGTGGAGCTCTGGACGACCACTCTCCATGGCCTGGATGCCGGACGTGGGCGGCTCGGGGCGGTCACGAGTGGCTCGGCGGGTCGAGGGTGCGTGCGAAGCACACCGACTGAGTGGCACCCAGGTAGGGGCCGAAGGTGGGGCTTGGATCGTAGCCTTCACGCTCGTAGAACCGCACAGCCTCGGGCTGTAATGTTCCAGTCTCGAGGACAAGCTGTCGAATGCCAACGTGGTACGCGCGTGCTTCGAGGTCGTGCAGAATCGCCTTGGCAACACCGGTGCCACGGTGCGCGGGGGTCACGTACACGCATTTGATCTCCGCCGTGTCCGGTGCGAGCATTCGCAATCCGCCACAGCCGACCGCAGCCCCGGCCGGCTGCCGGGCGACGACAAAGACGGCCATGTCGTCCGCGCTGAACGTGACACCCGGTTCGTGGTCGTCGCTTCCGTACCCGGAATCGAGTTCCGCTCGTTGCGGGGCGCGCAGTCTGGCTGCGTCCGGCGCTTTCCATGGCTCAGGGGTGACGAGCACGTCCATCCGGTCCTCCCTTTTTCGTAACAAGCGTTACCGTAACAGTTGTTACCGTAACACCTGATACGGGGACCGCGTTGGGTGTGACGGTTCGACAGGGAAGGCGGGATGGCTCGTACTCGCCCTGTCTGTCAGGGGGAGTTGAGGCCAGCGGCTCGCAGCAAGTCCGCCGGACAGGGCAAGTTCAGGATCGAGAGTCGTTGAATGCTGCTCAGGCCTGCGCCACCCGTCGGTCCGCCCCGGGGGCGGTCAACGCCGTGGCCCTCACCGGAGTCGCTGGCCTGGCCGACGTACGGGCAGTTGCGCCACCAGCTTCACCGCCGGCCGGTCTGTGAGCTGGGTATAGTCGGCGACCCGGCAGGACCGGTCCGGGGGCTGCGGGCATACCGGGTTGAGAGCGTCGACATGGCGGTCGCCACCCTCATCCACACCGACGTGGGCGACTGGGCCGCCGTCGTGGCCGAGGCCCGCCGAGTGCTACGGCCAGGGGGCCGGTTCTGCTACGTGGGGGTGCACCCCTGCTTCGTGGGCCCATTCGCCAAACGGGACGGTGACACCGTACGACTGCATCCGGGGTATCGGGACCACTCGGTGACGTTCACCGGGCCCGGGCCCGGGCCCGGCGTCGGGATCCGCTCCCGGATCGGGGTGTGGCACCGCACCCTGACGGAGCTGCTCGACGCGGTCACCGGACCCGGCCTCCAACTGCTCCGGGTGGCCGAGTACGAGACGACCGGACCAGTGCCCGGACTGCTCGGCATCGTCGACGGGCGCGGCTGAACGCCCAAGCCGGGTCAGCGGCCAGGCGGAGCGGACGGCACGACTGCCGGCCCTGGCGGGGACCAGCGCGGCCTGCCCGCGCCGCAGCCGGGCGGTCTCCGTGCGCACCACGTCGCCACCCGGGCCGGCGGCGTCCCGGCCTGTCCCAGGGTTCAGCCCGTCGGCGTACGACAGCAGGCGGTGCACCATGCGCACCGTCTCGTTCAGCGAAGTCCCTGCGGCCACACTCAGGATCTCATCCTCGTCCGCTGTCACCAAGTCCCCTTCAGCAGCCTGGCCGGAACTCGTGGACCACCTCAATCAGCCCAATAATGTGCCGGTTGAACTCGTCGAGTTCCTCGGCCGGCACCCACAGCTCGAGGATGTCGCGGCCGCCAGCCTGCCGGACCGGGTAACGGGAGGCGAACGCGCGGTCGACCTCGAACCGGGTGACGTAGCCGACGCCGGAGGCGGGCACGTTCCAGTCCCGGGCGATCATGATCGCGTACTCCTCGTTGAGGACCGGGTAGAAGATCGACTGGTCGGCCAACCGCGGCGGCCACGCCTTCCAGCCGGAGGCGCGCACGAGGTCCAACTCCTCGGGGCCGGTCGGCCGCCACAGAATCGTCGTCTCGACCATCGCGGCGCTCCTTCCTGGCGGGCGAACAGTACCGGCTGGCCCACGGCGTGGACCAGCCGGTTTCCGGCTTCGTTGCCGTACCGATCAGTCGAAAGCCGAACGCCTGGGCAGCCTCAGCGCTGCCGCCGACCAGCCACTGCTGACAGCGCAGGTCAGCGTCGGAGATCCACTGAACGATCTCGTCAACCAAGCTCCCAGGGTCACCTGTCAGCACTTCGATCAACGCGACGAACGGCAGCCACAGATCTCCCACACCGGCGGTCGTGTCGCCACCCATCCGGGATGACATCCATCGTCTGCACTATGTCTATCCGGTGGTCGCAGACGCCGCCTGGCCTGCCCGAAGCGGTCGCGCCGCCACGTCGTGGCAGGATCTCCTCGTATGGAAGGTCTCCTGCCACACCGAGCTGCCCAACTCCTCGGCGACGCCCGCCGGGTCGTCATCTTCACTGGCGCCGGCATCTCAGCAGAGAGCGGCGTGCCCACCTTCCGCGACGACCTCACCGGCCTGTGGGCGCGTTTCGACGCCCAGCAGCTCGCCAGCGCGGAGGCGTTCCACGCCGATCCGGACCTGGTCTGGGGCTGGTACGAGTGGCGACGCGCCCGGGTACGCCGAGCCGAGCCCAATTCAGGGCATCTGGCCATCGCCGCCATCGAATCCCGAACCCCCGGCCCTACCGTCATCACGCAGAACGTCGACGACCTGCACGAACGCGCCGGAACCCAGGCCGCGATCCACCTGCACGGCAGCCTCTTCACACCCCGCTGCGTGGCGGCGCCTGCTCACCCGGCAACCTTCCCAGACCCACCCGACGCTGAGGCCGCAGAACCGCACGAGGGCCGCCGCATCTCGCCGCCCCGGTGCGCCTCCTGCCGGGCGCTCGTCCGCCCTGGGGTGGTGTGGTTCGGTGAGGCGCTGCCCGAGGCCGCGTTGACCGCAGCGGTCGAAGCGGCCACCGCCTGCGACGTGCTGCTGACGGTCGGCACCTCCGGCGTCGTGTACCCGGCCGCCGAGATCCCCCGGATCGCGGCAAGCTCAGGGGCCACCGTGATCCAGGTCAACCCCCAGCCGACCCCACTGGACCGGATCGCCACCATCAACCTGCGCGGCACCGCCACACAGGTCCTCCCGACCCTGGTAGCAGCCGCGTGGAGGTAACTGGAGAAGTATCGGCGCCCGGCCGCCTGGCACCACATGCACCTCAACCCCGTCTCGACAACGACCGGTAGCGCCCGAAGCTGAGCGTGCCTTTGCTGCCGGACGGTGGCGGCCCGCTATCCGGCAGTCGGGTCAGCCGTCGCCGTTCGTGTGACGCCGACAGACCTGAGCAGGTCGATGTCGTCGCGGCGCCCGGGTCCGAGGTTGCGGAAGTCCCTGTCCCACCCTCGCCGTCGTGGATCTACACCCTGTTCGCCGTCACCTGTGTGCCGTGCTGGGCATGCGATGTGCGTCGGGGAGTTGAACCCCACGCCCGCCCTCGGCGTGCCGGGAGTAGGCCGGATTGACCGCCGGCCTGCGGTCTTGGGTACGCCTCCACGTCGGCTACCTGCACCGCAACCGTTCAGTCCAGCAGCTCGGCCTCCCAGTTCGTGCGCTGGATCATCGTGTCAACCTCGCGCAGCTGCCGGGCCAGAACGTCCGCCTGCCTCCGCAGCTCCACCACCGGCAGCGCCGGAACCATCTTCAACTCCGACCACGGCTGCCGATATCCACGTTGGCCTTCCCCAACGGCGGCATTCGCGGCGACGGTGATCATGCTAAGCCGGAGCACGTAGAGCGGAGGCGTCCTCCGCGGGCGCCTCACCTTCCTGGTAGCGGGCGGCCACAGCCGCCACGACGATCAACAGCGCCGAGAGCAGAGGCTGACGCCCCGCAGTATGCCGGGTGCGCGCGGCAGTAGCTGTGTCCATCGCCGCGATCCCGCCAGAGATCGGCTCGTCCCACGGTCCTCGTACGCTGGGCTGCCGGCTGCGCTCCTCAGGACAGCGGCACGGCGCAGTGCAGGCGCCGGAACAGGTGCCCGGCTAAGTCAGCTGGCTCGTCGTGCCCGTACTGATTGGTGACGCTCGCCAGGGCGGGCTCGCTGGCCGGTTCTTGACTACTTCTTGCCCTTTTCCAGACGTACCTTCACCTTGCGCTGCCATCGTGAGGCCTGCCGAAGCTGCGCACCTCCCACTCACCGTGTCCGGCGGTGCGTCACCACCTTTGTGGATTCATCGAGTGAGGAAGACGTCTGTTGCTCAACACCAGGAGAAACGCCGTTCCGTCGACCGGCGATGAGGGGGCAAACAGTGCCACCTCCTCGGCCCTGCCAGCGGTGGGACGAGACCGCTACCTTGACCTCCTGCGGTCCGTCGCCATCCTTCGCGTGGTGGTGCTACACACCGCCGGGGCACCCTGGATGACGCTGGCCTTTCCATCCATGGGCATCATGTTCACGCTCGGTGGAGCGATGATGGCTGCGTCCCTCGATCGCCGGAAGGGAGCCACGACCGTCATTCGGGGCAGGATGCGTCGGCTACTACCCCCGCTGTGGATGGTGGCGGCGGTCGCCCTGCCGTTGATGTGGTGGGAGGCACACGGGTCGGATGAGCCGTTCCGCCCGACGTGGCAGTATCTCTTCTGGCTCCTGCCGGTGGGTGACCCGCCCGCCGGCGAGTCCGAGCTGGGTGGCGGCTTCACCGGCGTGCTGTGGTACCTGCGCGCGTACCTGTGGTTTGTGCTGCTCTCGCCCCTGCTGCTGCGCATTTTCCGCCTGAGTCCCTGGGCGGTGCTGGCTGTGGCAGGGTGCGGGGTGATTGCCCTCGACCTGTCAACCGTCGGGGGTGAGGGGACCCTGAGCTCGATGCTGAGCGGCTCGGAAGGGCTGTTGAGCAGCTTCGTCGTCTACCTGGCCTGCTGGCTTTTGGGATTCGCCCACCACGACGGTCTGTTGTCCCGCATCAGCGGCTGGGCCACCATGCTCCTGGCCACCGGGCTGACAGCGGTAGGTTTGTGGTGGACCTACCGGGCCGAGCAAGAGATCGAAATTAGCTCGCTCAGCCTCTATGACAGCCTGGTGTTGAATACGCTGTTGTCGCTCGCGTTCGCCTTGGTGTTGCTGCGCTTTCGGCCGGGTGCCGGGCTGATCGACCGGGTCACCCCGCTCCGTGTGCTGACCGAACGGATGAACTCCCGGGCGGTGACCATCTACCTCTGGCACTACCCGTTGCTGCCTCTGGTGTGGTGGCTGAGTGAGGACGGCGTATTCGTCGGATGGCCCATGCCGGAGGTGATGGCCATGATCTGCGTGGAGTTCTCGCTGGTCCTGGTCGCGGCGTGGGTGTTCGGGTGGGTCGAGGACCTTGCTGCCCGCAGACGTCCCTCGCTGCTGGGCGGGGGCAGGAAGCGGTCCCCGGCGCGTGCGTGAAGTTCCGCAGGCCGACGACACAGAGGGGGCCACGTGGCGGCCATGCACCGGTCAGGCCGAGGTTGGGCTGGTGGGCGCAGGTGCTCGGTTCAGCGCTCCGGCAGCTCGAAGCCGATCGTGGCGCCCCCATCGTCGCGGTTGTGCGCGAACACCGTCCCGCCGTGCGCGGTCACCACATCCCGGACGATCGCCAGGCCCAACCCCGAGCCTCGCATGCCCTGGGCCTCGGGAGCCCGGTAGAACCGGTCGAAGAGCCGCCCTTCGGGTAGGTCTGGTATCCCGGGTCCGCGGTCCCGCACCTCAACCCGGCCCCGGTGGATCACGATCTCCACCGGGGCCCCGGAGGAATCGAACTTGGTGGCGTTCTCGACCAGGTTGGTAAGGGATCGTTCCAGGGCCTGTGGCCGGCCGGTGACGACGGTAGCGTCGACCTGCGTCGTGATCTCCCGGCTGGATCGGGTACGGAAGCGCTGGGCAACCCTTCCCGCGATCTCCGCGAGCTCAACGGGCTCGGTCGCCTCCAGTTCTCGGGTGTCCGTCGCAAGCTCCACCAGCTCGTTGACCAGCTTGATCAACTCCCTGGACTCCATCGTGAGGTCGGTCAGCAGTGGACCGCGGGCGGCCAGGGGCAGTTCGTCGAACCGGTACAGCAGGGCGATGTTGGTCCGCATGCTGGTCAGTGGAGTGCGCAGCTCATGGCCTGCCTCCTGCACCAGTCGTTGCTGGGCGTCCCTGGACCGGGCGAGCTGACCCAGCATCCGGTCGAAGGCCGTGCCGAGGCGGCCGACCTCGTCTCGCCCGCCCGCAGGCACGGGCAGATCCAGCCGTCCGGTGACGGCTACCTCCTCCGCCACCTTGGTCAGTCGGAAGAGGCCGCTGGTCACCCGGGTCGTCACGAACCAGCCACACACCCCGGCCGCCAGCGAGATCGCGACGCCGACCGCCGTGATTCTGGTCCTGAGGCTCGTGAGTAGCGAGTCCACCTCGCTGAGCTGTTGTGCCACCTGGATAGCTCCGCGCCCTCCGCCGAGCGCGACCGTGACAACTCGTACCCGGGTGTGGTCCAGCTGCGCTTCGCTGCTCCGGGTGTGCCCCGGATCCCCGGCCGCGGCCACCGCCCGGTCCACGTCCGACACCGAAAGCGGCTGGGGGTAGCCCTCGTCAACGACCTGCCCTCCGGGTCCGAGGATCTGGCCGATGAGCGTGTCGGATCCAGCGAGGACATCACCGAGATCAACGCCGAAGTCATCGTCCAGCTCGACCAGGTCATCCGGCGTCAGGTCACCCGCATCGATCGTCAGCTCCGCCACGGCCTCCGCCGCCCGGTCGAAGTCGTCGTCGGTCTCCTGCCAGATCAACCCGGACGCCTGACCATAGCTCAGCGCGCCGACACCGACGGCGACCAGCGCCGCGACCGTGGCGAACAGCAGGGAGAAGGTCAGCCGCAAGCTGGGCCGGGTCATGTCACGCAGAGTCATGATTCGCGGAGCGTGTACCCGACTCCCCGGATCGTGTGAATGATCTCGGGTGCGCCCGGGCGGGCCAGTTTGCGCCGCAGGTAGCTGATGAAGACGCTCAGGTTCTTCGATCCAGGGCCGAAGTCGTAGCCCCAGATGCGGTCGTGAATCGTGGTGCGGTCCAGCACCACCCCGCAGTTACGTATCAGTAGTTCGAGCAGGTCGAACTCCGTCCGCGACAGGATGATCTCCGCACCACCCCGCCATGCTCGGCGCGCTGCCAGGTCGAGCCGTACCCCGGCTGCTGTCAGTTCGTCGCTGGCAGGGTTGTCCGGACCGATGCTCGGGGCCGCCCGGCGCAGCAGGGCGCGCAGCCTGGCCAGGAGTTCCTCCGGCTCGAAGGGCTTGACGAGGTAGTCGTCCGCACCGGCGTCGAGCCCAGCGACACGGTCCGAGACCTGGGTTCGTGCGGTGAGCACGAGGATCGGGGTCCAGTCGCCCTGTGCCCGCAGGACCCGGCAGACCGTGAGGCCGTCCAGGCCGGGCATCATCACATCCAGGACGAGTAGGTCCGGGTTGTCCCGGCGGATCGCGGCAATCGCCTCAAGGCCGTCACCCGCGGCGACGACATGGTAGCCCTCAAGCAGCAGGGACTGCTCGACGGCGCGGCGGATGGCGGGATCGTCCTCGGCGAGGAGGATCGTGGGCACGGACACCACCGGACTGTGCCACATCTCGTCCGACCGGAGCCACCGCACCGGGCCTCCCCACATTCCGCCAGGCCCTCGTCTTCGACACCCCTACGCTGGCCGGTCTTCGCCACCCCTGCGCTGACCGGCGCCAGAATGTGCGTCCTGCGGTCACTGACCACGCCACCCGCCGGGTCCGCGTCCTGGACACCGTACGAGCCCGGCGTGGCGGCACACCGCTCCCCCGGCCGCTGCGACACCTCGCTCCCCGCAGTGGCGGCGGAGCGGCCCGGCCTTCATGTGGAGGGTGCACCCCTGCTTCGTGGGCCCGTTCGCCGAACGAGGCGGTGACACCGTACGACTGCATCCGGGGTACCGGGACCACTCGGTGACGTTCACCGGGCCCGGGCTCGGCGTCGGGATCCGGCCCCGGGTCGGGGTGCGGCACCGCACCCTGACGGAGCTGCTCGACGCGGTCACCAGAGCCGGCCTCCAGCTGCTCCGGGTCGCCGAGTACGAAACGGCCGGACCGGTGCCCGGACTGCTCGGCATCGTCGGCGGGCGTCGCTCATCACGCCGACGTTGAACAGCTGGACGCAGCAGAGCTTCATCACCTCCGTGTCGCCGTAACCCTGGCTCTGCCGCTCAAGCTCGGCCAGGGCTGGCCCAGGTCGCGGATCTGACACCGGGCCCTCGATCTCCCCACGGACCACATACACGCCACAACACGCATGCCGAGATGCGTACTCCAGGGCTTGCACATCACGCTGCGCGGGTCGGGGTGTCACCGCTACGCAGGTAGGCCAGGGCAAGCAGGGCTTGCCGGCCGGCGTCGTTCAGGAGAGGTGTCGAGCCAGGTCCCGGGCAGCCTCCTCGCCATATCCCTGGCGCATGCGATCGAGGAGCACGGTCGGGTCGACCTGGTACTCCTGGACGCCGATTCTCTCCAACCCGGGACATTCACCAGGTGGTGATCTTGTAACGGTTTCGTGAGGTCCGGAAAGGCGAAAGTGCCTGCCAGGCAAGGGAAAATGGTGATTGCGACATCTACCAGGATCTCTTGCGAGGAGGCACTTCCGACGTGCGTGAGCTTACCGGATGGTCGAAGGGCCTGCGCGTCACGGCTGACGGTGACGGGGTGGTGGCGATGGTGGGGGTGGCGGGCCTGCGGATGCTCGCCGACCGTACCGGCCTGACCGCGGGCATATCGAGGGTACTGGCCAAACCCGGGTTCCAGCCGGTCCACGACCGGGGCCGGGTCCTGACCGAC
>NZ_AXVR01000040.1 GCF_000484695.1 Salinispora cortesiana
GCCGGCCTTGAGTAGAGCCGCGGACTGCTTCTCCCACGAGTGCCCGTCCAGGGGGTAGCCGTGGATGAGTACCACCGGCTGTCCCTGACCGTGGTCCTCGTATTACACGTCGATGTTGGTGCTGTTCTCGATTCCCACAGTGATGTACGGCATAACAGCCTCCCAAGTTAGAGAACGTTCGTTCTCGCTTGTATCGGGTAGTACGTTAGAGAACGAACGTTCCCCTGCGTCAGCTGGGGCAGCATGACCGTCACCACACTTGACCCGGGACAAGAGGAAGCCATGCCCCCCGCCACCCGAAACCGGACCACACCCCAGACCGAGCAAATCCGCGAACACATCCTGATCACCGCCGACCGGCTCTACTACAGCCGCGGCATAAACGCCGTGGGCATGGACGCCCTACGCAACGAGGCCGGCGTCTCTCTGAAACGCCTCTACCAGCTCTTCCCCTCCAAGGAGAACCTTGTCGAAGCCGTCCTGAACCGCCGCCACGGCATCTGGAACAGCCTTGTCGAAACCGCCATCGCCACCGGCAGTGACACACCCCGAGATCAACTAATCGCCATCTACGACATGCTGGCCCACTGGTTTGACGAGGACGACTTCCGCGGCTGCGTCTTCATCAACACCTTCGGCGAGCTCGGCGGCACCGCACCCCACATCGCCACGCTCATCCGCGAACACAAGGCGAGCTTCCAGGCACGCCTGGCCGAACTGGTCACGAAAACCGGCGCCCCCGCCACACTCGCCCACCAACTCGCCATCCTCGCCGAAGGAGCCCAGACCACCGCCGCCATCGCCGGCACCAACGACGCCGCCCACCACGCCCGCGCCGCCGCCACCACACTCATCGACACCGCCCTGGCCACCAACCAGCCACAAGCCACCACAACGGGGTGAAACCTCCCGGGCGCCGCCGGGCTCAGAGGAGGTTCACCCCGAGCAGCAGGGTGCCGGCGCTGAGGCTGGCGCCGCCGGCGACGGTGAGCCAGATGAGTTTGTTGGGCTTCGTGTCCCGGGGCCGGACCACCGAGAGGAAGAAACCGAGCGGCATCAGAATCGGGGCGGCGACGATGAGCAGCCGAATCAGCGTACGGGTGCCGTCCGCCACGTCGGCCTGTTCGATGTAGGGCAGGGCCACGAGGGCGAAGAGGACCAGCACCCCGGCGTGCGCGTGCCCGGCGGTCCAGAGGCCCCGGCGGACCGGGTTGTCCAGGTAGCCGGCTGTGCGCCCGGCGAGGTGCCGGAGCAGGGCCAGTCCACCGAACCCGATCGTCACGACGGTGATCAGCAGGATTCCGGCGGTGTTCAGGGTTGACGGGGACATGCGGACACCTCCAACTAGTCAATGTAAAGATGCACCTCCGCCCGAATCTTGTCAATAGCTAGATTTCCCTGGCTGGCAGTCAGCACAGCGCCGAGGACCTGCTCCAGACCGCGCTGGTCAAGGCGTACGCCCGCTGGCCACGGATCCGGGGAGACGCCGAGCCGTACGTACGCCAGATCCTCTACCGGGACCAGGTGTCCGGCTGGCGGCGCCGTTCCCGCCGGCCGGAGTTCCTGGTCGCCGTGCCGCCCGCTGACCACCACGTGGGATGCACTGGAAGACCAGACCGTTGGCGCGATGGGCGGCGGGACGCCCGTTCGTCTGGCTCGATGACGAGACCACCGAGGCCGACCTGCGGTGAGGTCGCTACCCATCATCCACCAGCCGGCACTACTGCACCGCGTCGATCCGCACCTTGGACTGACCGGCATCGACCTCAAGACAGTGCGTCAACGGCTTGACCAACGAGGCGAAGTCGGTTGATCAACTGCACCCGTCTGCCACTGATCGGACATCAAGGAGAGTCGCAATAGATTGATCAAGTCGACGTCGATCCGTGGCCGCCTCTGTGTCCGCAATGGCGGATGAGGCGCTCACTTCGGATCGAAGACGCCGGCGTGCAGGGCTGCGGTGGTCGCAGCGGCAGCACGTCGGGCGAACTCCTCGTCGATGGGTTCGTTGACGACGAGCAGCCGTAGGAAGAAGGGCGCGCCAATGATCTCGATCGCGGCCCCGGCATCGGTGCCCTGAGGCAGTTCGCCGCGGGCGATGGCGTGGTCGACGACGGCCTCGGCAAGGCGGAACCGTTCGGCGAAGAAGCCGCGGACGATCTGCGCGGCGCGCCGGTTGCGGGGCGCGGACGTGGCCAGGGCTGTGATCAGCTCGCCAGGTTCGCCGGTCATGCCGACCCGGACCAGCAACGCCAGTTCTTCGAGGTCCGTGCCGAGGTCGCCGGTGTCCGGGATCGGGACGACCTCACTGGCGTACTCGCTCAGCAGGTCACCGAGGACGCCTTCCAGGTCGGTCCATCGACGGTAGACCGATGTCTTGTTGACGCCGGCTGCCTGGGCGATCCGTTCGACGGTCAACTCGGCGTACCCGTCGGCGAGGAGGCCGCGGGCGGCCGTGAGGACTGCAGCCCGGACGCGGGTGCTGCGCCCACCCGGTCGCTGGCTGACAGGCATCGGACACCTCCTTTAAAGCAACGGCTGTTGCGTTGCTACTCGCCATCATGGCAGACTTAAAAAGCAACACGAGTTGCGATTGGAGGAAAATCCATGAAGACCACCGTTTGTGTCGTCGGCGGCGGGCCCGCAGGACTCGTCCTGGGGCTGCTCCTCTGCCGGCAGGGAGTGGCGGTCACCGTGCTGGAGAAGCACGCCGACTTCCTCCGGGACTTCCGGGGCGACACCGTGCACCCCTCCACACTCAACATGCTCGACGAGATCGGGCTTGGCGAACGGATGGCGGCGTTGCCCGGACGCAAGGCCGACGCGGTGCGCGCCACCTTCGACGACGGCACCTACACCATCGTGGATTTCACCCGCCTGCCGACGCCCCACAACTACCTGTACTTCGTCCCCCAGTGGGACTTCCTGGAAATGCTCGCGACCGAGGCGGCGAGATTCCCGACCTTCACGCTGCTCCGCTCCACCACCGTGACGGGCCTGCTCCACGACGCGTCCGGCGCCGTCGCCGGCGTCCGGGCCGTGGGTCCGCAGGGCGAACTGGAGATCCAGGCATCGCTCACCGTCGCCTGCGACGGCCGCCATTCAACGGTACGCCGGGAACTCGGCCTGAAGCCCGTCGAGTACGGCGCACCCATGGACGTACTGTGGTTCCGGATCTCGCGCCACGCAGACGACGGCGACGGCCTGGCGATGCGGATCGGCGCCGGAGGGCTGATACTCGCCGTCGACCGCGGCGACTACTACCAGTGCGCTTACGTCATCGCAAAGGGCGGCTACGACAAGATCCGCGCAGCCGGGCTGGAGGCGCTGCGGGAGCAGGTGACCCGGCGATACCCGACCCTCGCCGACCGGGTCGGCGAGCTCGCCAGCTGGGACGACGTCAAACTGCTGACGGTGGAGGTCAACCGGCTGGAGCGGTGGCACGCACCCGGCGCGCTGCTCATCGGCGACGCCGCGCACGCCATGTCCCCGATCGGCGGCGTCGGCATCAACCTGGCGGTACAGGACGCCGCGGCCACCGCCCGGATGCTGGGTCCGAAACTCGCCACCGGGCAGCCAGTGACCGAGGCGGGCCTCGCCGCGGTGCAGAAGCGCCGGCACTTGCCGGCGGTGGTGACGCAAAACATCCAACGTGCCGCGCAGCGGCGCGTCGTCGACCCCCTGCTGCACACCACCGACCGGATCGAGGCCCCGGCGCCGATCCGCCTGCTGCAGCGGATCCCGGCGCTGCAAGCCCTACCCGCCTGGCTCGTCGGCATCGGCATCCGCCCCGAGCACCTACGCCGACCCACCCACCGCAGCCGGATGAAGCCGTGATCCGCTACGACGGGCACGGATTCCGACTCTGTCGGTAGCACCGGCCACCTCACGCCGAGCGCTACCGGCATCGTCCGTTGACGCCCGCCGAGGCGGCGCAGGGCCGCCGATTCCCTACTCGACGATTCCCTGCTCGCGGGACCAGCGCAGCAGCTCGGCCTCGGCCTCGTCCCGCCCCAGCGGGCCCCGCTCCAGCCGTACCTCCTTGAGGTGTTTCCAGGCCTGCCCGACGACCGGACCCGGCGGTACGCCGAGCAGCTCCATGATCGCGTTGCCGTCCAGGTCGGGACGGACCCGGGCCAGATCTTCCTCGGCCGCGAGCCGGGCGATCCGCTCCTCCAGCGCGTCGTAGTCGGCGGCGAGCTGGGCGGCCTTGCGCCGGTTGCGGGTGGTGCAGTCGGAGCGGGTCAGCTTGTGTAGCCGTGCCAGCAGGTCACCGGCGTCGGTGACGTACCGGCGCACCGCCGAGTCGGTCCACTCGCCCCGGCCGTACCCGTAGAAACGCAGGTGCAGCGCGACCAGTGCGGTGACCTTGGTGGTGGTCTCCCGGGGGAAGCGCAACGCCTTCATCCGGGCCTTGGTCATCCGGGCGCCGACGACCTCGTGGTGGTGGAAACTGACCCGACCGTCCGACCCGACCGCCTTCGTCGCCGGCTTGCCGACGTCGTGCATGAGCGCGGCCATCCGGAGGATGAAGTCACAGCCGTCCTCCTCGTACGAGACGGCGTTGCGCACCACGGTCAGCGTGTGCTCGTACACGTCCTTGTGCTGGGCGTGCTCGTCGATCTCCAGCTTGAGCCCGGTCAGCTCGGGCAGGAAGCGCTCGGCCAGCCCGGTGTCGACCAGCAGCCGCAGGCCGGCTACCGGGTCGGCGCCGCAGAGCAGCTTGGTGAACTCGCCCCGGATCCGCTCCGCCGTGATCCGGTCCAGGTCGGCGGCCATCCGTACCATCGCCGCCCGGACGTCCGGGTGTACGGCGAACCGCAGCTGCGCGGCGAACCGGGCCGCCCGCAGCATCCGCAGCGGGTCGTCGCGGAACGACTCCTCCGGCGCCGCCGGGGTACGGACCACTTTGGCCGCGAGATCCGCCAACCCGCCGTGCGGGTCGGTGAAGCGATGCTCGGGAAGGCTGACCGCCATCGCGTTGACGGTGAAGTCCCGCCGCTTCAGGTCCTCGGCGAGGCTCGTGCCGTACTGCACCACCGGGTTGCGGCTGACCTGGTCGTACACCTCCGCCCGGAAGGTCGTGATCTCCAGCCGCAGACCGTCGCGCTGCACTCCGATGGTGCCGAACTCCCGCCCGGTCTCCCAGATCGCCTCGGCCCAACCGCGCACGATCCGCAGCGTCTCGTCCGGCTGCGCGTCGGTGCAGAAGTCCAGGTCGTCGCCGAGGCGGCCGAGCAGTGCGTCGCGGACCGATCCGCCGACCAGGTGTAGTTCGTGACCGGCGCTCGCGAAGCGGCGGCCTAACTCGTCGGCGACCGGGGAGACCCGGAGCAATTCGGCTACGGCGGTGCGCTGCGCGGCGGTGAGTTCGCGGCGGTCGGCGGCGTGCGGTGCGGAGTCGGACATGGGAGGGCCAGCCTATCGGTCCGGCCAAGCCCGGCGTCCGCCGGGCGCGGATGACGCCGAGCCGACGACTAGTCTGTGTCGAGGCCCTCGCCCGCGGACCTATGGTCGGTGCCGGGCACCGACCAGACCCTGGAGGCGACAACGATGAGCGGCCGGCTCTACCGCAGCGCCAACGCGCTGGGCGACGGTGGCCGACCGACGGGTGACGACGCGATCTTCATCTCGGCTGAGCCGCTGAACCAGCCGGCCGCCGAGGCGGTGGCGCCCCCGGATGAGGCGGTGGCCGAGGGGAGCGCCGCGGCGAACAGCCTGGTGATGGCCGCGGGCAGCCTGGTCAGTCGGGGTACGGGTTTCATCCGGAACCTGATGATCGGCGCGGCCCTGGGCAACCTGGTCGGTAACGCGTACACCACGGCGATCTTCCTCCCGAACCAGGTATACGAGTTCCTGCTCGGCGGAGTGCTCACCAGCGTGCTGGTGCCGGTGCTGGTCCGGCGGCGCAAGGCCGACCCGGACCGGGGCGAGGCGTACGCCCAGCGGCTGCTCACCCTGGCGGTGGTGGCGCTCGCCGCCGCCGCCCTGATCGCGGTGGTCCTGGCTCCGGTGCTGACCGGCATCTACGCCGGCGGCAAGGACGAGGACTACCGGGGCCTGGTCACCAACCTGTCGTACCTGATGCTGCCGATGCTGTTCTTCACCGGCATCAGTGCGCTGATCGCCGCCGTGTTGAACACGCGCGGGCACTTCGCCGCCCCGATGTGGGCGCCGATCCTGAACAACCTGGTGGCCATCGGCACCTTCGGCCTCTACATCTGGGTCTACGGCGCGCAGGCGCTCCAGCCGGGCCAGGTCGGGCCGGACCGGATCTTGTTGGTCGGCGGCGGCACCCTGCTCGGGGTGGCGGTGCAGGCCGCGGGTCTGCTGCCCGCCCTGCGCAAGGTCGGCTTCCGGTGGAGGCTGCGCTTCGACTTCCGTGCGTTGGGGCTGCGGGAGTTGGCCCGGCTCGGTGCCTGGATGTTCTGCTACGTCGCGGTCAACCAGCTCGGGCTCTTCGTGGTGGTCAACCTGCTCACCCGGGTCGCCGGCGAGGACGACGCCGGCCTGCTGATCTACAACAACGTCTTCCTGCTGCTGATGATGGCGCACGGCGTCATCGCGGTCTCGATCATCACCGCGCTGATGCCCCGGATGAGCGCCGCCGCGGCGGACGGTCGCTTCACCGACCTCACGGCCGACCTGTCCCGGGGCACCCGGATGGTCACGGCCGTGCTCGCCCCGGTGGCGGTCTGCTACGCCGTGCTGGCCGCACCGATCTCCGTGGTGGTGTTCCGGTACGGCGCGTTCACCGGGGAGAACGCGGTCGCCACCGCCACTGTGCTGCTGGTCGCTGCGATCGGCCTGGTGCCCTTCGCGGTCAGCCAGCTGCTCACGTTCGCGTTCTACGCGCTGCCGGACACCCGCACGCCCGCGCTGGCCAACATCCCGGTGGTGGCACTGCGGGTGCTGCTGCAGGTCGGGCTCTACGTCGTCCTTCCCGCCACCTTCGCCGCGGCCGGCATGATGCTCGGCAACGCGATCTCCTACCTGGCCGCGGTGGTGCTGTCCGCGCTGCTGCTGCGGCCCCGGGTCGGCCGGATCGGGCTCGGCGGGATCATGCGTACCGTGGGCAAGGTGCTGGTCGCCGCGCTCGGAGCCGCGCTGGTCGGCCTCCTGGTGGTCCGCCTGCTGCCGGGCCGGCCGGAGGAGCTCGGGTGGTTCGCGGCGGCTGTCCAGCTGCTGATCGGTGGGGCGGCGATCGGTCTCAGCTACCTCGGGCTCGCGATGCTGCTCCGGATCGCGGAGGTTACCGAGGTGGTGACCATGGTCCGCCGCCGGCTCGGTCACTGAGCGTCCCGTTCTGACTATTTCTCGGGATCAGGACGATCGAAGCTGCCCACCAAGGAGTGCACTCTGCGTGAACGAGGATCACCAGGCTGGGGATGCGGCTGTGGATAACTTTGGCCCGGCCGCTCAGTCGCCGGGTCATCCTGTGGATAACTTGCCGGTCTGGGAGGCATGTCCGGTGCGGACCCGGGAATCTGGCCCGGGTGCCCCGCCACCTGACCCCAGCCCCTGCGGCAACTACTAGCGGTCAACCTCTAGATTGGCTAGTACATGCGCCAGCAACACCGCCGATAACGGCTATAACCGGACAAGCAACCCGAGCCCGGCAGCCGCTACCGGTGCGGCGGGAAGATGACATGCTGGGGAAGGCGGGGAACCCAGGTAAGGTCGCTCTCGACGGGTGTGGCGGGCGTCGGCGCGGGCGCCGACAACGGCCGGCCGGTTCGTGGAAGGCAGAGCGGAAGCCACAATGCCCAGCAACACGGGTCCATCGATCGACACGATCACCGAGGGAGGACTGGTGACCCAGGTCGGCGAGGGTCAGGAGGCGGATGAGAACGCTCCGCCGATCATGACCTTCGGTGCTCCGATCGCCGGTGATGTGCTCGCCGAGCGGTACGAACTCGTTGAGCACATCAACAACGACAGCGCTGGCCGGCTGCTCTGGCGCGGGGTCGATGTCGTGTTGCGCCGCCCCGTCGCAGTGGTGCTGCGCTACCCGGGCGGCGACTCCGCCACCGAGATGCTCCAGGCCGCCGTTGCGGCCAGTCGGGTCATCCACCCCAACCTGGTCGGTGTCTACGACGCGATCGACGAGGGCGAGCGGGCATACGTGGTCCGCGAGTGGGTCGACGGGCAGTCGCTGCGGGAACTCGTGGCCGCGGGGGCGCTGGACCCGGCTCGGTCGACCGCCGTCGGTAACGCCGTCGCGAGCGCCCTGGCCGCCGTGCACGCCACCGGAATGGTGCACGGCAACGTCCACCCCGGCACGATCATGATCAGTGACGACGGCCGGGTGGTGTTGGCGGACGCGCGCACCGACGGGGCCGACAGCCAGGCCAGCGACATCCGGGCGGTCGGCGGTGTCCTCTACTTCGCGCTGACCGGCCACTGGCCCCACGCCGAGGTCCCGTTACACGGCGCCACCGCCGGACACGGGCGGGCGGCGACCCCAGACGCGGTCCGGGGCCCGGAGGGCACGCTCGCCGCGCCGCGCCAGGTGCGGGCCGGGGTTCCGGCATACCTGGACGACCTCACCATGGATCTGCTGGACGGCTCGCTTCCACCCCCACCGTCGGATGTCCTCGCCGCGGAGTTGGCCCGGCTGGACGTCCCGTCCGACGAGCAGTTCCTGGAAAGCAGCGGCCCACTGCGCTTCACCGCCGAGACCGGGGCCGAGCCGTCACCGCTGGCCGCCGCCGGGGGGCGCAAGTTCGCTGTCGGGATCGCCAGCCTCCTGGCCGTCGCGCTCGTCGGCCTTCTGATCGGCATCAGCATGCTCAGCGGAGGCGGGGACGGCGACCGGAACCCGACGACGGCTGCCAGCCCCGCTCCCACCACGGCCGGCGAAGACCCACCCGACTCCGCAGCGACCGAACCGCCGAAGATCACCGCTGCGAAGATCATTGACCCAGAGGGGGATCGCGCCGAGGTCCGCGGCGCCGAGAAGGTCTTCGACGGCAGTCTGGATGAGGGCTGGGAGACCCAGACCTACAAGGGGCACCCGGATTTCGGCCGGATCAAGCAGGGCATGGGCATCTGGCTCGACCTCGGTGAGCCCCGCACCCTCACGTCCCTGCAGGTCCAGCTCTCGGCACGGGGTGCGTCAGCCCGGTTGTACACGGGCACCAACGAGCACCCCTCCTCGAGCGCGGGTGACAATGCGCTCTTCGCGGAGTATGAGCAGAACCCGATCGGGCCGGCCAAGGAAGACGCCGGCACAACGATGACCTTCGACGCGTTCGATGCGGACACGGAATACCAGTACCTGCTCGTCTGGCTGACCGAGCTGCCGCCGAGCGACGGCGGTTACAAGGTCGGCATCCAGGAGATCAAGATCTCGTGATCCGCTCACCGCGTCCCCGGCGCCGTCTCCGCCGGACGTGGTGATGGCGCCGAACGGGTCGACCGAGCGGCCGGTGGGTAGCGACAGCCCACCGGCCTCCGATCTCGACCTGCTACGCGCGCATGTTGCTGGCGAGCGGGACGCCTTCGCCGAGCTGCTTCGCCGGCACCGGGACCGGCTCTGGGCGGTGGCGCTGCGCACTCTCGGCGACCGGGAGGAGGCGGCCGACGCGCTGCAAGACGCGCTGCTCTCCGCTCATCGGGCCGCCGGGCGGTTCCGGGGTGACTCGGCGGTGACCACCTGGCTGCACCGGATCGTGGTCAACGCCTGCCTGGACCGGATCCGACGCCGCCAGGCGCATCCGACGGTGCCACTGCCCGACGGCGTACGCGACGTGACGGGTGCCACCGGTGGCACGGAGCCGGCCGCTCCCGTGCCCGACCACGACACCGCTCTGGTGGTCCGGGAGGCGCTGGCCGCGCTACCGGTCGAGCAGCGTGCCGCGCTGGTCCTGGTTGATGTGCAGGGCTACCCAATAGCCGAGGTTGCCCGCATCCTTGAGGTAGCTGAGGGGACGGTGAAGAGCCGGTGTGCCCGGGGCCGGGCCCGTCTGGCGGCGGCGCTCGGCTATCTCCGGACGGCACCGGAGCAGCCACTCTCGGATGGAGGTATGCCAACCGTCACGGGACGGAACCAGCAGCCGCGCGGTGGCGTCCGATCGGTGTCGGGGCGACCCCGGCGCGAAGCCAACCAGGAGGAGCTGTGACGACCGGGGGGTTCCGGGAGGTTGACCACGAGTTACTCGCCGACTACGTCGGCGGGGCGCTGGCGGGCACTCCCGACGAGGTGACCGTCGCCCGCCTGGTCGAGCGAGAGGAGGCCTGGGCGGACGCGTACGCCCGGCTCGCGCCAGCGGTCGCGGAGGTCCACGCCACCCTGGTCGCCTACGGGACGGCGGAGGAGATGCCCGCGGCCGTGGCGGATCAGATTCGCACCGCGCTGGCCGCGACCGACGATGCACCGACGACCGAGAGAGCACCGGCCGAGGGCGTGCCGGCTGGCAGGGCAGCGCACCCTATGGCCGGTAGGGCAGCGCGCCCTTCGGTCGTGCCGGCTCAGTCGCACGCTGGTTCGCGGCGCCCCGGTGGCGTTCCGCAGGTGGCCACCAGCGGCCCCGGTCGGCGACGGCGGCGGTGGCAGCGGGTCGGTGCTCCCGTCGCGCTCGCCGTGGTAGCGGTAACCGCTGTCGGGCTGCTCGGCCTGGACCAACTCGGCCGGGGGACGGACGGTCCGGGGTCGAACACCGGCGCCCCGGAGCAGGCCGTCGCCGGCCCGGTGGGCACCACCGCGCCGCCGATGCAGACCGGTCGGGACTACCAGCGGGAGGAGTTGGCGGCTCCGGCCTCGTCGCCGCTGCAGTACTCCGGCGAGAGCACCACCGAGTCGAAGCCATCCGTGGCTATCCAGGGCGACCGGACGGCTGGGGCGATCGGGCTCGATCGGCTGGCGGATTCGGCCGCGCTCGAAACCTGCCTGGCCGAGATCGGCGTCGAGCACGACGCTGGCCGGTTGGCGGTCGAGCTGGTGGACTACGCCCGCTTCGAGGGCCAGCCGGCGCTGGTCGTCCGGTTCACCGATGCGACTGGTGCCCGCTGGGCCTGGGTCAGCGGTCCCGAGTGCGGGGTATCCGGGTCGGGCGCGGACACCCGGTACCGTACGCGGGTAGGGTAGAACCCCACGACGGTCGCGGGGTGTTGTGCCGTGACGTGAGCTGACCCACCGGATGACCGGCTCGGGAATTCCCGGTTCGTACGATGGCGTTCTCTACATCAGCTGCCGATGCCTGCTTCAGGGGTGTCGGCACCGACTCGCCGTCGGTGTGCGCCGTCGGCGAACATACAGACGAATCGGGAGACGGCAGTGGACGACGTCCGCAACCTGATCATCATCGGCTCCGGGCCAGCCGGATACACGGCGGCGGTCTACGCCGCGCGCGCGAACCTCGCACCGCTGGTCATCGAGGGGGCGCAGTCCGGTGGCGCGTTGATGACGACGACCGAGGTGGAGAACTTCCCGGGGTTCGCCGACGGCATTCTCGGTCCCGAGCTGATGGACAGCATGCGCAAGCAGGCCGAGCGCTTCGGCGCCGAGTTCCTGACCGACGACGTCACCCGGGTTGAGCTCAAGAACACCGGCGAGGTCGGCTCAGACGCGGTCAGCACCGTCTGGGTGGGGGAGACCAGCTATCGGGCGAAGGCCGTCATCCTCGCCACCGGCTCCGCCTGGCGCCCGCTGGGTGTGCCGGGTGAGCAGGAGTACCTCGGCCACGGCGTGTCGTCCTGCGCCACCTGCGACGGCTTCTTCTTCCGCAACCAGCACATCATCGTGGTCGGTGGTGGTGACTCGGCGATGGAGGAGGCCAACTTCCTGACCCGCTTCGCCGAGTCGGTCACGATCGTCCACCGTCGGGACTCGTTCCGGGCCAGCAAGATCATGGCTGAGCGCGCGCTGGGTAACGACAAGATCAAGGTCGAGTGGAACGCCGTGGTGGAGGAGATCCTCGGCGCCGACGGCAAGGTTTCCGGCGTCCGACTCCGCCACGTGCACACCGGCGACTCCCGGGTGCTCGACGTGACCGGCGTCTTCGTGGCGATCGGCCACGATCCCCGCAGCGAGCTCTTCCGTGGCCAGGTGGACCTGGACGACGAGGGGTATGTGAAGGTGGACGCGCCCAGCACCAAGACCAGCATCCCGGGGGTGTTCGCCGCCGGTGACCTGGTGGACCACACCTACCGGCAGGCCATCACCGCCGCCGGTACGGGCTGCGCCGCCGCCCTGGACGCCGAGCGCTTCATCGCCACGATCCAGAGCTGAAATTCCGAACACATCCCCCGAGGAGGGAACGTAGTGGGAGCAACCAAGTCGGTCACCGACGCCAGCTTCACCACCGAGGTACTGCAGTCCGACAAGCCGGTTCTGGTGGACTTCTGGGCGGAGTGGTGCGGTCCGTGCCGGAAGGTGTCGCCACTGCTCGAAGAGATCGCCGGTGAGATGGGCGATCAGGTCAGCATCGTCAAGCTCAACATCGACGACAACCCGGAGACCGCCCGTAACTACCGGGTCATGTCCGTGCCGACGCTCACCGTGTTCAAGAACGGCAAGCCAGTGCAGTCGATCGCCGGCGCCAAGCCCAAGGGGGAGCTGGTCAAGCTCATCCAGTCCGCGCTCTGACCAGCACCCGACCAGACCTGCCCCCCGCATCCGCTCCACCGGGTGCGGGGGGCAGGTCTTTTTCCGGCCGCCACACCTCGGGCCCGGCGAGCGCCTAACCTCAATCCCAGAAGACAACACCGCCCGTCGTCGGCGGGGCTACCGGAACACGGCCAACGGCGTCCTCGCCGGGCCGCCCGGCCGGCCAGCTTCCGTGCAAAAGGGGGTCGAGCGTGCGTCCGATCCGACCCGGCGACCGTGGACCGGCGGTCACCGAGATCCGTAAGGTGCTGGCCGGCCTCGACCTACTCGTACCGGCAGCACCAGACAGCGACGAGTTCGACCCCCGCACCGAACGTGCCGTCCGAGCCTTCCAGCAGTCCCGCGGGCTCAGCGTGGACGGCCGAGTCGGCACCGAGACGTGGCAGGCACTAGACGCGGCCCGCTGGCGGCTGGGTGCCCGTACCCTCTACCACTCCGTACCGGAGCCACTTATCGGTGAGGACATCCGGTCGCTCCAGGAACGGCTCCTCGAGATGGGCTACGACGTCGGCCGAGCGGATGCCATCTACGGGGTCCGAACAGCCCGGGCGCTCGCCCAGTTCCAACGCGAGGTGGGGCTCGTCCCGGACGGCACCTGCGGCCCCCACACCGTGAACTCGCTCCGACGCCTCGGCCGCAAGGTGGTCGGCGGGCGCCCACAGTGGCTCCGTGAGTCCGACGCCATCCGACAGTCCGGTCCCACCCTGGTCGGGCGGACGGTGGTCATCGACCCGGGGCACGGCGGCAGCGACCCGGGGGTGACCGTACCCGAGGGGCAGCTGTACTGGACCGAGGCCGACCTGGTGCACGACCTCGCCAGTCGGCTCGAGGGGCGACTCGCCGCGGCCGGGGTACGGGTGCAGCTGACTCGCGGTCCGGCGCAGCGGGACCACCTGCCCGACGTCGACCGGGCCGCCCTGGCCAACTCGCTCGGCGCGGACGTGTTCATCTCCCTGCACCTCGACCGGCACGTCAACCCGGCCGCCGACGGCGTGGCCACCTACCACTACGGCACGGACAACGGCGTCACCTCCACCACCGGCGAGCGCCTCGCCGGCCTCGTACAGCGGGAGATCGTGGCGCGAACCGGGCTGCGCGACTGTCGGTCCCACGCAAAGGCGTGGGACCTCCTCCGGCTGACCCGAATGCCGGCCGTCCGGGTCGAGGTTGGCTACCTGACCTCGCCAGCAGACCGATCGCGGCTGGTCGACCCGCGGTTCCGGGACCGAGTGGTGGAGGCGATCGTCGCCGCAATCCAGCGGATGTACTACCCGATCGAACAGGACGTACCCACCGGGTCGATCGACGTGAGCAAGCTGCGGGCGATGGTGGCGGCCGAGAGCGTGGCCGCCGGGACCGTGGTCGACTGAGCGAAGCGGTGATCAGCCCGCGCCGGACCGGGGTCGCCGGGGTCAGCCGGCGCCGGACCGACCGGCGAGAGGCCGCTGCGTTCGAGCTGGTTGCCGGGGTCAGCCGGCGCTGGACCGGGTCGCCGGAGTGGGACGGACCGGCCGGAGCAGGCTCTCCGGGCTCATCGAGCCGAGCAGCTTCTCCAACGCGTACTCGACGTCGGACTTCCAGCTCAGTGCGGTGCGCAACTCCAGGCGCAGGCGCGGGAAGCGCGGATGCGGGCGGACCGTCTTGAAGCCCACCGAGAGGAAATATTCCGCCGGGGCCACGCAGGCGCGCGCCGAGTCGTCGGCGTCGCCGAACTTCGCGTCACCGAACACCTCGATCGCCTTGATTCCGCGCTTCGTCAGGTCCCGGGCGACCCCCTGCACGAGCATCCGGCCAAGCCCGCCACCGGCGAAGGCCGGCACCACCTTCGCCGTCATCAACAGCGCCGCGTCGGGGGAGACCGGTGAGGTCGGAAAGGCCATTGACCGCGGCACGTACGCCGGCGGGGCATACAGCACAAACCCGGCGGGCATGTCGTCAACGTAGATCAGCTTGCCGCAGGCGCCCCACTCCAGCAGGGTCTGCGAGACCCATGCCTCCTTCTCCAGACCGGGATCCCCGGCGTCGCGGGCCCGATCAGCGGAGACCGGGTCCAGCTCCCAGTAGACGCACTGCCGGCACGAACGGGGCAGATCCTCCAGGGTGTCCAAGGTCAGGCTGACCAGACGTCGCGACATCGGCGCATCCCCACAGTAGGCTCGGAGGTAGACCGCCCTTCGGTGTCCCCGGCCAACGATCGTACGCCGGATCCGGACACCACGGGAAGGGATACGCGAAACGACCACCGGGCAGGTGACAGCGGAACATGACCGGCACGACGCTCGACGACTACACCGACCGCTACGCCCGACGGGTCCGAGGCATGACCGCCTCGGAGATCCGGGCGCTCTTCGCGGTGGCCAACCGGCCGGAGGTGGTCTCGCTCGCCGGAGGTGCGCCGTACATCGCTGCTCTCCCCCTGGACGCGGTCGGCGAGATGCTCGGCCGGCTCGGTGCCGACCACGGCAGCACCACCCTCCAGTACGGCATCGGCCAGGGCACCCCGGAGCTACGGGAGCGGATCTGTGAGGTGATGTCGCTCTCCGGCATCGACGCCGCCTGCGGTGCCTCCCCCGACGACGTCGTCGTCACCGTCGGTGGCCAGCAGGCGCTGGACCTGGTCGCGCGCCTCTTCCTCGACCCCGGTGATGTGGTGCTCGCCGAAGGCCCGACCTACGTCGGGGCGCTCGGGGTCTTCCAAGCCGCCCAGGCGCAGGTCGTGCACGTGCCGATGGACAACGACGGGCTGATCCCCGAGGCCCTGGAGACAGCCATCGCCGATCAGGCGCGCGCCGGGCGTCGAATCAAGTTCCTCTACACCATCCCCACGTACCAGAATCCGACCGGCGTGACGCTGACCGAGCAGCGGCGCGAACGGATCCTCGACATCTGCGAACGCGCCGGCCTGCTGGTGGTGGAGGACGACCCGTACGGGCAGCTCGGTTTCGAGGGCGACGCCCCGGCGCCGCTGCGCGCTCGCCGCCGCGATGGCGTCTTCTACCTCAGCACGTTCTCGAAGACCTTCGCGCCGGGGTTGCGGGTCGGCTGGATCCTCGCCCCGCACGCGGTGCGGGACAAACTGGTCATCGCCAGTGAGGCACAGATCCTCTGCCCCAGCGGCTTCGCTCAGGCGGCCGTGGCCACCTACCTCGGCACCATGCCGTGGCGGGAGCAGCTCAAGGTCTACCGGGAGGTCTACCGGGAACGGCGGGACGCGCTCCTCGCGGCCATGGCGGACCTGATGCCGGCCGGTACGGCGTGGACCCGGCCCGGAGGCGGCCTCTTCGTCTGGGCCACGCTGCCAGACGGGCTGGACTCGAAGGCGATGATGCCCCGCGCCATCGCCGCCCGGGTGGCGTACGTGCCCGGCACCGGCTTCTACGCCGACGGCACCGGCACCGACGCGATGCGCCTCAACTTCTCCTTCCCGCCGCCCGAGCGGATCCGGGAGGGCGTACGGCGACTCTCCGGAGTGATGGAGCAGGACATCGCCATGCGCCGGGTCTTCGGCGCCGTCGGCCCTCCCGGCTCTCGTCGAGGGCGGGCCGGTTCGGACACACCCGGACCAGACTTGGCATGATTCGGGCATGGGTAAGACCGCTGCCGATCCCGCTGTCCTGACCGACCTGCGCGTGCTGGTGCTCGCCGGTGGGCTCTCCTATGAACGGGACGTCTCGCTACGATCCGGCCGCCGGGTCCTCGACGCGCTACGCGCGGTGGGCGTGGAGGCGGAGCTGCGCGACGCGGATGTCGCCCTCCTGCCGACGCTCGTCGCCGACCCGCCGGACGCGGTGGTCATCGCGCTACACGGCGCCACCGGCGAGGACGGTTCGCTCCGGGGTGTGCTGGACCTCTGCGACGTCCCGTACGTCGGCTGCGACGCGCGTGCGTCCCGCCGCGCCTGGGACAAACCCTCGGCCAAGACCGTGCTACGAGAGGCGCACATCCCTACCCCGGACTGGGTGGCCCTACCCCATGACCGCTTCTCCGAACTTGGTGCGGTGGCGGTGCTGGACCGTATCGCCGACCGACTGGGCCTCCCACTGATGGTGAAGCCCGCGCAGGGTGGCTCGGGTCTGGGCGCCGCCGTGGTCCGGGACAGCGCCGCCCTGCCGGCCGCGATGGTCGGTTGTTTCGCGTACGACTCCACCGCCCTCGTCGAGCGCTACCTGCCCGGGACAGACGTGGCAGTGTCCGTGGTTGACCTCGGGGAAGGACCGCAGGCCCTGCCGGCGGTGGAGATCGTGCCCCGGAACGGCGTGTACGACTACGCCGCCCGATACACGGCCGGCCGCACCATGTGGCACACACCGGCCCGGCTGACCACCGAGGTGGCCAAGGCGGTTGCCGAACTCGCCGTCGCCGCTCACACCGCGCTCGGACTGCGCGACCTCAGCCGGGTCGATCTGATCGTTGATGCCGACGGTCAGCCGCACGTGCTCGGGGTGAACGTCGCACCCGGCATGACCGAGACCTCGCTGCTGCCGCTCGCGGCTCAGGCCGCCGGTCTCGACTTCGGTCGGATGATCGGGACCCTGGTTTCCCAGGCTGCCTCCCGGGCAGCCTGAGCCGGCAAAGCACGGTCGTGGTCGGCCGCCAGGGTCAGGACGGAGCCGCGTTCGACGCTGATGGCCACGGCGGGGGAGTGTCAGCGGCCCTCTCCAGCGCACCGGAGTCGGTGCGGCCCGCGGAGTTTAGGGGCTACATCACCGGGGTGTGGCTCCGCTATCGGCGCTGTCCAGGCCTCCCTCACCGCCCACCTGAGGTCCCGGGTCCACGGCGAGCCGAGCTGAGGCAGCCCCGCCCTCCGCGGCGCCAGCACCGGCGTCGCCCGCCGGAACGTCAGTGCCAGCCGGCACCACGTCAGCGTCAGCGCTGATCGCCACGCTCCCGGTCTCCCCGCCTGGCGCCGCGTCAGGCTCCTCAGCGCCGCCGCTCTCCACCGCGCCGCCGCTGCCCGCTGTGCCGCCGCCCTGCGCCGTGCCACCGCTACCGGTCGCACTCCGCTGTCTGGCCACGAAAGTTGAGCTTCCCTCACCCAAGGCCGTCTCAGCGGCCTCCGTCCCCCTCGCTGTCTCCGCCTCCGCCTCCGCCGCCGCGGTCTCCGAGTGCCCCACGGCCTCTACCGCACCGAAACTGGCCGGTGCCTGCCACTGGATTCGAGTCGGTTCGGCGAGTTGGCGTCCGCCAAAATCCGCCAACCACGCGGCGACGAGGGCCAGATTCTCCCGCCAGGTCGACTCGGGGATCGGCGGCAGGATCGAGTCCCATAGGGGGAGGAAGGTGCCCCGAAGCTGGAGCTGACCGTGTGGCCGGGCGAGGAACCAGAGGTGCAGGTGCGCGGATCCGTCACCCCAGCGATTCACATGCACCCGGGACACGCCGTCGAGGGACCGGATGGCGCGCTCCAGCCGGACCGTCAGCACGCCGAGCTCGGCGGCGAGCAGATTCGGCAGGTCGCCCAGATCCAGGTGCGAGCGGGACTCGAGGATCAACACCATCGGAAGCCCGGTAGGTCTATCCATCGCACGTACCCGCCACCGTTCGTCGGCCCAGATGTACGCCTCATCGGGGGCGCCGCAGGCAGTACATTCCCGGTCGCCTTCGCCGCGACGGTGCGGCTCGGTCGCGACCGGATCATCGAGTTGTTTGACGCGGAGATCGCCCTCGAAGGGGAAGGAGGGCCATTGGGTGAAGTTCGGCACTGAGGGAGGGGTGTCGGGCACGAGGTGACCCTAACTGTTTCCGGGACTGCTGTCCCCACCTCCTTCGGCCGCCGATCGACCGGGCCGGCCCACCGCCGTTCATCCACCTCCCAGCGAAGTTATCCACAGGAGGCCTAAGTTATCCACAGCCACCTTCCACAGGTCAACATGGCGGTTGAAGCGCTGTTTCACGTGAAACAGCGCCACCTGTGGACAACTGCTGTGGATAACGTTGGGGAAGAGACTTCTGCTACACCCGCACCGACGCCGTCGCTCAAAGTGCGCGAGGTTGCCGGCGGGCAGATGCATCCGATCGCGGGCCGACACCGGGTGCGGGAGGCACCCGCTCGCCGAGTCGATCCGAGTTTCACCATCGCAGCGAAGGGGCCGGTTCGCGGAGCCGGCAGGTCGAAGCGAGCGGGCGAGCGGGCAAGTGACGGTCGGTCGGGCCAGTTTGCCGGCCAGAGCGAGCGGTCCGGGCGAGCGGGTCGGTCGGGCGAGCGGGCTTAGGTGAGTCGGGGCGAGCGGGCAGATGGGAGTGGTCGAGATATCAGATCAGGCATAGCGCGCCAAAGCTGAACTGTCCCCTCCCTCCCTGATCCACTGCCTGGGGCCAGCCCCAAGCCCCAACGACAACCGCCCCCGTTTCACGTGAAACAGGGGCGGCGCTCTGGGGGCGGGAGCCGGGCTTTCGGTCAGTCCTCGGACTGCTCCCGGTCGACCCCGATGATGTCGACGATCCGCTCCAGGTCGTCCACACTGCCGAACTCGATCGTGATCTTTCCCTTGCTTCGGCCGATGTCGACCTTGACTCTGGTGTCGAAGCGGTCGGAGAGTCGATCGGCGAGATCAGTCAGTGCGGGCGCATGCGGCTTCGGCCGACGCTTCGGCGCCTCTTTCTCGCTGGTGTCATCGCTGAGTGAGAGCGCCACCACCTCCTCGGTTGCCCGTACGGACAGTCCCTCGGCGACGATTCGGTGGGCAAGCCGTTCCTGTGCCTCAGGGTCGTCCAGGCTTAACAGCGCCCGGGCATGGCCAGCAGAGAGCACTCCGGCGGCGACCCGGCGCTGTACCTGCGCGGGGAGGTTGAGTAGCCGGATCGTGTTGGAGATCTGCGGCCGGCTCCGACCGATCCGACGGGCCAACTCCTCGTGGGTGGCGCCGAACTCGTCCAGAAGTTGCTGGTACGCCGCCGCCTCTTCCAACGGGTTCAGGTTGGCGCGGTGGATGTTCTCCAGCAACGCGTCCCGGAGCATCGAATCGTCCCGGGTGTCCCGCACGATCGCCGGAATGGAGCTCCGGCCAACCGCCTGTGCGGCTCGCCAGCGGCGCTCACCCATGACGAGTTCGAACTTCTCATCGTCGAGCTGGCGGACGACGATCGGCTGGAGGAATCCGACCTCCTGGATGGAGACCTTCAGCTCCTCCAAGGCGTCCTCGTCGAAGACCTGCCGGGGCTGCTTAGGGTTGGGGACGATCGCGTCGACCGATATCTCGG
The DNA here is from genome assembly GCF_000484695.1 of Salinispora cortesiana. Lineage (GTDB taxonomy): Bacteria > Actinomycetota > Actinomycetes > Mycobacteriales > Micromonosporaceae > Micromonospora > Micromonospora cortesiana. The sequence goes on from NZ_AXVR01000040.1 coordinate 19,811, forward strand.
CGAAGCGAGCACCTGGGACCGGGCTGAGTGACTCGGACTCGGACGCGGGCGGCGGCGTACTCACCGCCGCCAGGCCAGCGGTCGGTGTCACCGCTGGGCTACTGACGAATGGGGCGGGCCCGCTGTCCGCCGCCGCCTCGGTAGGAATGAGGGCGCCCAGCCCTCGGCCGAGTCCACCCTTAGGACGATTCTTCATGCCTGGCCTCCCCGCGGCCTGTCCGCGCTACGCATTGCGGCTCGCCTCGGCCTTGATACCCCGCTCGGCGATCTCCTGAGCGGCCTCGAAGTAGCTCGTCGCCCCCCGTGACCCGGGATCGTAGGTCATCACAGATTGGCCGTAGCTGGGCGCCTCGGACACCCGGACGTTACGCGGGATGACCGCCTGGAGCACCTTGTGCCCGAAGTGGTTGCGAACATCCTGCTCCACCGCGTCCGCCAGCCGCGTACGTCGGTCGTACATCGTGAGCAGGATGGTGGAGACCTCCAGCCGGGGGTTGAGGTGCTGCCGGACGAGGTTGATGTTGTTGATGAGTTGGTTCAACCCCTCCAGCGCGTAGTACTCACACTGGATCGGGATGAGTACCTCCTCCGCGGCAACCAACGCGTTCACCGTGAGCAGGCCAAGCGAAGGCGGGCAGTCGATGAGGACGTAGTCGAAGTGGCCCGGGTAGCCGGTGATGGCGCGGGCCAACCGCGACTCCCGGGCAACCACAGAGACCAGTTCGATCTCGGCTCCGGCCAGGTCGATCGTGGCGGGCACACACCACAGACTCGGGATTCCCTCGACCGGCTGGGCGACGTCCTCCAAGGGCAGGCCGTTGATCAGACAGTCGTACACGTCCGGCACCCCGGTGTGGTGCGGGACGTTGAGCCCGGTAGACGCGTTGCCCTGCGGATCGAGGTCAACCACCAGCACCCGGTTCCCGTGCAGCGCCAGCGCCACTGCCAGGTTCACCGTCGTGGTGGTCTTTCCAACGCCGCCCTTCTGGTTCGCGACGCACATGACCCGGGTCCGTTCTGGACGAGGCATCGTCACCTCTCCGCTCGGGTTCAGGATCTGCACGGCGCGCATAGCTTCCATCGCCAACGGTGGGTCATCCTCTTCGCGCGTCGGTGTTTCACGTGAAACGTACGTGTCGTCAACCCCGTCCTGCCCGGTGGGCAGATTCGGAGCCTTGGTCGGTTCGGCCGGCCGCCCCGGCATTGCCTGCTGCGGCACAGCCACCTCGATGCGTGTCGACGTGGCTGTCTTCCCCCGTACCGACGCGGCCTGCTCGGCCGCCGGTATTTCGCCGACCCGGGAACTCTCCCCGGCGCTGCGGCTTAACGGTACTTCCGGCGACGATGGGCGGGTACGTCCCGGAGTTGGCGCCGCTCGCCGGAAGATCTCGTCCTGCGGCACTCGGGAGGGCGGGCTGGCAGAGAGGCTGGGGGTGGCCCAACCAGGATCGTCGGTTTCACGTGAAACCAGGTCGCCCGTTGACCCGGTCGCGCGCGGATCGTCGTACCTGCCGTCGTCATGCACCTGTCATCCCTGCCCGCTTCGGATGGTCGGTCCGCATCCTGTCAACGGGTCGCTCGGGTGGTCACCCCGGAGCGTGCGGCCCGTTGGAAGCGGTCGGAATCCGTGAGTAACCGGCGCCGCCCGCCCCACACTATCGACGCGCGGCCAGCCTACGGGGATTGGGCGCGGTCGGTCCACGTCGGGCTTCGCATCCCGCCTACCACCCGTACCTGTTCAACGAGGCAGCTACCGCTCCGGCAAGCCGGATCCGCCGAATTCCGGCAGACCGCTGAGCGCTCCGCCAGTCGACGCGACCACGTGGTCCCGCTGACTCCGAGGCACGTGCATCGGAGCAGGAGGCCGGCGATGCGGTGCCCCGACGACTCAGCGCCGCCGACCACCACGGGAACGTTTCGCGGACTTGGGTCGCGGCGGTGCCATCACCCGCTCCCGAACAATCTCGATCACCGTCGTCGGTGGCTCAACAACGCCCACACCGCAGTGGTGTACCTCCGGCACGCCACCGCCAAGCCGGTCCACGACGACTGCATGCTCGGCGGCCTCCTCCGCCGCCGAGGCGCCCTTGAGGGCGACCAGCCGTCCGCCCGGCGCCGCAAGCGGAAGGCACCACCGGGCGAGCCGGTCCAGCGGAGCCACCGCCCGAGCGGTCACCACATCGCCGGTGAGCGGCTCGACTTCACCACCACCGGAGGCGATCTCCTCGGCCCGGCCCCGGACAACCTGGACCGAGGCGGCCAGGTCGAGCTGCGCCACCGCCTCGACGAGGAAGGCGGTGCGACGGGCAAGCGGCTCGACCAGAGTGACCGAGAGATCCGGCCGAGCGACAGCGAGCACGAGGCCGGGCAGCCCAGCACCGCTACCCACGTCGAGCACCGTCGCGCCCGGCGGAATCCGCTCCGCCACCGCCGCGCAGTTGAGCAGATGCCGGCCCCAGATCCGCGGCGCCTCCCGTGGGCCGATGAGTCCCCGGACCACCCCGTCGGTTACCAACAGGCCCGCGTACGCAACAGCCAGGCCCAGCCGGTCACCGAAGAGCGTCCGGGCCGCAGCGGCCACCTCCGGCGGCGGTGCGGCGTCCACCGCACCCGGCACGGGGCGATCGCCGACAGGCAACGGCCCGGGCGGCGTACCACCCGGGCCGGACGCGAAACGCGCCGCTGTGTCGTCGTGAGTCACCCGCTCAGTCCGCCGGCCGAACGATGATGCGCCTACTCGGCTCGACGCCCTCGGACTCGCTCGCCACGCCGTCGATGGCGTTGACCACGTCGTGCACACACTTACGTTCGAAGGCGGACATCGGCTCCAGCCGCACCGACTCGCCGTGCTCCTTGACCTTCTCGACGGCGTTCTTCGCCACCGCGGCGAGCTCCTTACGGCGGCCTGCCCGGTAGCCGCCCACGTCGAGCAGCAGTCGGCTGGGGGTGCCGGTCTGCCGGAAGACCGCGAGCCGGGTAAGTTCCTGAAGCGCCTCCAGCGTGGCGCCGCGCTGACCAACCAGGCTCTGCAGTCGGCCGCCAACCACCTCCACGACCGGACGCCCGCCGGAGACCAGCTCGTCGATGTCCCCGTCGTAGTCGAGGATGTCGAGCAGGCCCTCCACGTAGTCGGCGGCGATCTCACTCTGCCGGAACAGATCGCTCTCACCGGTGGACCGCTGCTCCGTGCCGCCGCCGGCCTCGGCCGCCTCGGTCTGGCCCTTCGCCGTCGTATCTGTCCCCTCTGCGTCCTGGGACTCGTCAGCTCGGGGCGTGCTGATCTCGGTCACGGTCTCCTCCGTACTCACTCGGCCGGACCGTCGGGTCCGCTGGTCTTCCGGGGCCGACGGGAACGCCGGCACCACGGGTAGGTCTATCTGGGCAGTCTCGCCCGTGGCCGCGGGGCGCGGCGGCGTTTTGCCCTCCGGCGGCGGTACCAAGGTAGATACCGTCAGGCACCGGTCGGATCAGCCCTGCCGTTTGGCGGGTCGGCCCTTCTGGTTGGTGGGCTGCCCCTTCTTCTGGCCGGCGGCCTGGCCCTTCTGGTTCGCGGGCTGGCCCTTCTTCTGTCCGGCGGGCTGGCCCTTCTGGTTCGCGGGCTGGCCCTTCTTCTGGCTGGTGGGCTTGGCACCCGGCTTCGGGGCGGCGACCTTGGTCGCGGCTGGCTGGGTGGCGGCCGAAGGGGCGGACTTGCTGCGGCCGAAGAGGCCACCGCTCTTCGCCGGCTGTACCGGACCACGCGTACCAGTGGTGCTCGACTTGGCGCTCGGCGGCGGCGGGAACTTACGCAACACCCACTGCTGCTGGGCCAGCGTGAACATGTTGTTGGTGACCCAGTAGATGATCACACCGATCGGGAAGATCGCGCCGGAGATCAACAGCGACGCCGGGATGCCGTAGAGCATCAACCGCTGGATCATCCGCTGCTGCGGGTCCTCGGCCCAGCCGGTCTTGAGGATCATCTGCCGGCTGGTCAGGTAGGTGGTGCCCATCATCACCAGCACCAGAATGCCGGCCATGACCTTGACGGTGGTGCCGTCGGCACCCAGCGCGGCCAGTTCCTCGGCGGAGGAGCCGAACTTACCGGCGATCGGCGCGGTGAACAGCTTCGCGACCGACGCGCTGTCGAACTGGTCGACCGTCCAGCCGTAGAGCGTCTTCTTGTCCAGTGGCTTGTCTGGGTTGAGCCGGCGGAGCACGTGGAACAGGCCGAGGAAGACCGGAATCTGGAGGAACATCGGAAGGCAGCCCATGAGCGGGTTAGCCTTTTCCTTCCGATATAGCTCCATCATCTCCTTCTGGAGCGTCTCCCGGTCACCCTTGTGCTTCTCCTGCAGCGCCTTCACCTGCGGTTGCAGCGCCTGCATCGCCCGCTGTGACTTGATCTGCTTGACGAAGACCGGGAAGAGGATCACTCGGACGGTGACCACCAGGAAGATGATGGCCAGAATCCAGGACCAGTTGGTGCCGAGCACCACGCCTTCCGGCACCCCGATGACGTCCCACGCCTGATGCCAGCGCAGCAGGATCCACGAGATCGCGTAGTAGATCCAGTCGAGACTCAATTCTCAGACTCCAGTCACATCGGCACGGCGGCGACCGCCCGGCTCTGGCACCGGGTCGAATCCACCTGGGTGGAAGGGGTGGCAGCGCATCAGCCGCCGGGCCGTCAGGCCGGCCCCCCGAACCGGGCCGTGGCGGGTCACCGCCTCCAGGGCGTATGCGCTGCACGACGGGTAGAACCGACAGCGGGCCGGCAGCGCCGGACTTATCCACCGACGGTACGCGATGATGGGCCCGGCGAGCACCCGGGCACCGAGTGAGGTCGGCTGTGGCGGGTCTGGTGTCGAACTCACCGGGACCGCCGCCCGCGGGGGGCGCGTGCGGCCGCGATCGCGGCGTCGAGATCAATACCGAGTCGTTGGTACGACCGGTGCGCCGCGGCGGGCAGGGCACGGACGATGAGGGTGCTGCCGGCCGGCAGTCCGGGGAGGCGCTCCCGGACCAGGTGCCGCAGCCGGCGGCGGACGGTATTACGGACGACGGCGTTGCCAACCGCCTTGGAGACGACGAAGCCGGCGCGGGCTGGTGCGGATGTCTGCTCCGCACCAGTGTCCCGCGCCGGCTTCGTCGAAGAGATCTCCGGTGGGGCGCCGGGCGAGGTCAAATGGACGACGACCACGCCGCGCCCGACGCGTCGGCCACCACGGACCGCCGCGGCGAAGTCAGTGCTGCGCCGCAGACGCTGCGCGGCGGTCAGCACGACTCTCCACGCCCTGCCGATCGGACCTGGCGGCCTCAGGCCGCCAGGCGAGCGCGGCCCTTGCTGCGACGGGTCGAGATGATGGCGCGGCCGGCACGGGTGCGCATGCGCAGCCGGAAGCCGTGGGTCTTCGCGCGCCGGCGGTTGTTCGGCTGGAAGGTGCGCTTGCTCACGTCAGGCTCTCCGTTGTCCTACCCCTGGGCGAGGGATCGCCGGGGTCGCGTCTGGTCCGAGGTCGTCCCTGTTTCGGTTCGTGTCACGATCCGGGTCGTGTCATGATCCGAGACAGGTCATGATCCGGAACACCTTCGCGGCGCCCCCGATCAACGCTGCCCGACGCTGCGGACAGCAAGCATCCATCACCCTAGCAGAGGGTGAGAGAGCAGCCGATCCAGCGTACGCAGGGGCACAACGAGCGTCAACGCTCCCACCGGCCGACCCGGCGCCGGCAGTTCCGACGTTTTCGCTGCTGCCACCGACGGTGGGCGTACGGCCGCTGTTGATGGCGTCCGGACATCGCTGTTACCGTGCCCGATTGCGGTGCAGGGCTGTTGGCCCCGAATCGCGGTGAGTGGCTGTCGGAAGCCCGGGGTCGGTCCGGCTGTGGTCGCCGCCGGCAGGCAAGACCGAATCGGGCGGTGGATCGTTCGGCAAGATGACCCGCTTCAGCGCCCGCTTGTACCGGGAGAGGTCTGACCCACATCGGTGGGCAGCCACATTCGGTACCCACACAGGCTGTGGATAACTTGTGGACAAGGACCGGTCGGTCAGCCGGGGTGGGGAAGCATCGCGTGAACGCGGTGGGCCCGGGACGGCCGACGGGGAGGACGGCGGCGTCCGGGAACAGAGGCGAGGGGGTGGCACGACGGTGACGGGTATAACCGAACTCGCCGCGGTGTGGACGGCAACGACCGACGAACTCGCCGACGAGATCGTCTCCGCGCAGCAGCGGGCTTACCTGCGGCTGACCCGGCTCCGCGCCATCGTCGAGGACACCGCGCTCGTCTCCGTCCCAGACGCCTTCACCCGAGATGTCATCGAGTCCCGGCTCCGCCCGGCGATCACCGAGGCGCTCACCCGCCGACTGGGACGGCCCATCCAGGTAGCTGTCACGGTACGAACGCCGGAGGACGGCTCCGGCCGTCCGGCCGGCACCATCTACCACAGTGCCCCGAGCCCAGAAGTCGGCGGGCTACCCGGCGACACCACCGGTGATGCCGCGGGAGGCGGCCTGGACGACGGCGTGGACCAACGATTCCCGCTGATTCCCGGGCAGCCCCAGCCGGAGCGCCGCGCCGCGGTGCCCGCCGGTTCGTACGGCGAGCAGCCGACGCCGGTGTCCCGGGACGGCCAGGAGCCGTTGTTCAGCTCCGCCTTCACCGGACCGCCCCGAGGCGAGCGACGCGACGAGCAGGCCCGGCTCGGCCCGCCGGTGACCGAGCACCCGTTCGACGGCCGCTACCGAGCAGAGACGGCGGAGCAGCACGGGGGGACGCCACTGCCCCGGGAACTCGGCACCGACAGTGGGCCGGGGCGGGTGGACCACCACCGGCCCGGTGGCCGCGAGGATCGTCGGCTGCCAGCACCCGCCGACGGCGGTGGCAACCGGCTCAACCCGAAGTACATGTTCGAGACGTTCGTCATCGGTTCGTCCAACCGGTTCGCCCACGCGGCTTCGGTGGCGGTCGCCGAGTCGCCGGCGAAGGCGTACAACCCGCTGTTCATCTACGGCAGCTCGGGGCTGGGCAAGACGCACCTGCTGCACGCGATCGGCCACTACGCCACGACACTCGGCAACGCTAACTCGGTCCGGTACGTCTCGACCGAGGAGTTCACCAACGACTTCATCAACTCGCTGCGCGACGACAAGACCAGCGCCTTCCAGCGCCGGTACCGGGATGTCGACATCCTTCTGATCGACGACATCCAGTTCCTGGAGAACCGGGAGCGGACGCAGGAGGAGTTCTTCCACACCTTCAACACGCTGCACAACGCCAACAAGCAGATCGTGATCACCTCCGACCGGTCGCCGAAGCAGCTGGCGACCCTGGAGGACCGGTTGCGGACCCGGTTCGAGTGGGGTCTACTCGCCGACATCCAGCCGCCAGACCTGGAGACCCGGATCGCGATCCTGCAGAAGAAGGCCGCCCAGGAGCGGCTGTTCGCCCCGCCGGACGTACTCGAGTTCATCGCGTCCCGGGTATCGAACTCGATCCGAGAGCTCGAGGGTGCGCTGATCCGGGTCACCGCGTTCGCCAGCCTCACCCGGTCGTCGGTGGAGCTGTCGCTGGCCGAGGAGGTGCTGCGGGACTTCATTCCAGACGGCACCGGACCAGAGATCACCGCCGACCAGATCATGGTGGCGACCGCCGACTACTTCGGGGTGAGTCTGGAGGACCTGCGCGGGCACTCCCGCTCGCGGGTGCTCGTCAACGCCCGCCAGGTCGCCATGTACCTGTGCCGGGAGCTGACCGACCTGTCGCTGCCCCGAATCGGGCAGGCCTTCGGGGGGCGCGACCACACCACGGTCATGCACGCCGATCGCAAGATCCGCCAGCAGATGGCCGAACGGCGGTCGCTCTACAACCAGATCGCCGAGCTGACCAACCGGATCAAGCAGAACACCTGAAGCACCGGCCGAGCCGCTGAGCCACCCGCCGAACCGGCGCCAGCGGCGCTCCACCACCCCGCACGGACCGGACGATGGCCCCCGGACCCGGGCGAGGGGTCGAATCCGGGTGTCCCGTCGGCACCAAGTAACCCCGCTCGTTGTCCACAGCTTCCGCTCCCCTCGGTGGAGAACGTGGGCCGCCAACCCCTCGTTACCCACAGGCTGTGGAAAACCCTGGGGGTAGTGCTGTGGACGCTTGGGGATAACGATGTCGTTGTCCACCGGTGGCGGGCCGGGTGTGGACGGGCTGTTGAAGGTTCTGGGGATAACCCGGGTCGAGCTGCGAGCGGCAATCCACAGGCCTGGGGAAGAAGTCCGTGGATAACCGGTGGATAACCGGTGGACAACGGTGGACGGGCTGGGGGTAACTCTGGCCTGTGGATGACGTCCCAGGTTTTCCCCCGGCTTCTCCACAGGAAACCCACCGGTGCATTCCCCGGTTGACCTGCGTCAACGTGGGTTCTCCACAGTTTGCACAGGTGCGACGAAGACGATGAGTTAGATCTCTAAAGACAACAAAAACCAATCATCACCGTTGGACTTCCTGTGGATCGGGCCGCAGACCGCCGCTGCCGGTCAGCGGCACCTGGACACGCATGGGGTCGGACGTACCGCCGTTGCCCACGCGCCCTAAGGTGCCAGGAGAACCGGCACGCCCCGGCGGGTCGGCAGGCAGCGGTCGGCATGAGAGAGTTGGCGCTGACGTTGACGCGGAGGCATTGATGAAGTTCCGAGTAGAGCGCGACGCGCTCGCCGAGGCCGTGGCCTGGACCGCGAAGAGCCTGCCGAACCGGCCGTCGGTGCCGGTGCTCGCCGGAGTGCTGCTGCGGGTCACCGACGGCAACCTGCAGGTCTCTGGCTTCGACTACGAGGTCTCCAGCCAGGTGACCGTCGAGGTGCAGGGGGACGCCGACGGCGCGGCCCTGGTCTCCGGCCGGCTCCTCGCCGAAATCACCAAGGCGCTGCCGGCGAAGCCGGTCGACATCGCGGCGGTCGGTGCTCATCTCGAACTCGTCTGCGGCAGCGCCCGGTTCACCCTGCCCACCATGCCGGTCGAGGACTATCCCACGCTCCCGGAGATGCCGGTCAGCGCTGGCACCATCGACGCCGCCGCGTTCGCCGCCGCCGTCTCCCAGGTAGCCGTGGCAGCCGGCCGGGACGAGACCCTGCCGATGATGACCGGCGTCCGACTAGAGCTCTCCGGCGGCACGTTGGCCATGCTCGCCACCGACCGCTACCGCCTCGCCCTACGCGAGATCGAGTGGAACCCGGAAGACCCGGAGATCAGCCTCAACGCCCTGGTACCGGCCCGCACGCTGCACGACACCGCCAAGGCCCTCGGATCACTTGGCGGCCAGGTAACCATGGCGCTCTCCCAGGGAGCAGCGGGCGAGGGCATGATCGGGTTCGTCGGTGGCCCCCGCCGCACCACCAGTCGACTCCTCGACGGCGCCAACTACCCACCGGTGCGTTCCCTCTTCCCCGCCACCCACAACGCACAGGCCCAGGTGCCGGTCAGTGCGCTCATTGAGGTCGTCAAGCGAGTCGCGCTTGTCGCCGAACGCACCACTCCGGTGCTGTTGAGCTTCAGCGGCGACGGCCTGGTGGTCGAGGCCGGTGGCACCGAGGAGGCCCGGGCCAGCGAGGCGATGGAGGCCAGCTTCAGCGGTGATCCGCTGACCGTTGGCTTCAACCCGCAGTATTTGATCGACGGTCTCTCGAACATGGGGACCCAGTTCGCCGTTCTGTCGTTCGTTGACGCCTTCAAGCCGGCGGTGATTTCCCCCGTCGACGAGGATGGCGAGGTCGTGCCCGGGTACCGCTACCTCATCATGCCGATCCGCGTCTCCCGCTGATCGCACCGAGACGAACCACAACGCACGGAGGTACGGACAATGCAGCTCGGCCTGGTAGGGCTCGGCCGGATGGGCGGCAACATGCGTGAGCGGCTGCGTGCCGCCGGGCATGAGGTGATCGGCTACGACAACCAGGCCGAGCTGAGCGACGTCGCGAGCCTGGCGGAGATGGCGCAGAAGCTGGACGCGCCCCGCGCGGTGTGGGTCATGGTCCCCGCCGGCGTCACCGACGAGACCATCAACAAGGTGGCGGAGGCGCTCGACGCCGGCGACATCATCGTTGACGGTGGCAACTCGCGGTTCAGCGACGATGCCCCGCGCGCCGAGCGGCTGAACGAGCGCGGCATCGGGTATGTCGACGCCGGGGTTTCCGGTGGCGTCTGGGGCCGGCAGAACGGGTACGCCCTCATGGTCGGTGGTGCCCAGGAACACGTTGACCGGTTGATGCCGATCTTCGATGCGCTGAAGCCGGCCGGAGAGTTCGGCTTCGTGCACGCTGGTCCGGTCGGTGCCGGACACTACGCCAAGATGGTGCACAACGGCGTCGAGTACGGTCTCATGCACGCCTACGCTGAGGGCTACGAACTGCTGGCCAAGTCCGAGCTGGTCACCGATGTCCCCGGCGTCTTCAAATCCTGGCGGGAAGGCACGGTCGTCCGCTCCTGGCTGCTCGACCTTCTGGACCGTGCGCTCGATGAGGACCCGGAGCTGGCCGAGTTGAGCCCCTACACGGAGGACACCGGCGAGGGGCGGTGGACCGTGGACGAGGCGGTCCGACTCGCCGTTCCGATGAACGTCATCTCCGCCGCGCTCTTCGCCCGCTTCGCCTCCCGCCAGGACGACTCACCCGCGATGAAGGCCGTCGCCGCGCTGCGCCAGCAGTTCGGTGGGCACGCCGTTCGCAAGCGCTGACGGCCCCACCACCCGTGTACGTCCGCCGGCTGGAACTCGTTGACTTCCGCTCGTACGAGCGGATCGGCGTGGACCTCGAACCGGGGACGAACGTCCTGGTCGGTCCGAATGGGGTCGGCAAGACCAACCTGATCGAGGCGCTCGGCTACGTGGCGACCCTGGACTCACACCGGGTCGCCACGGACGCCCCGCTGGTTCGGATGGGTGCCGACGCGGGGATCATCCGCTGCACCGTGGTGCACGAGGGGCGGGAGCTGCTGGTCGAGTTGGAGATCGTTCCGGGGCGGGCCAACCGGGCCCGGCTCGGCCGATCCCCGGCCCGGCGGGCCCGGGACGTGCTTGGTGCCCTGCGGCTGGTGCTCTTCGCCCCGGAGGACCTGGAGTTGGTCCGGGGCGACCCGGCGCAGCGGCGCCGCTACCTCGACGATCTGCTGGTGCTCCGGCAGCCCCGGTTCGCCGGGGTGCGGGCCGACTACGAACGGGTGGTCCGGCAGCGGAACGCCCTGCTGCGCACCGCGTACCTGGCGCGCAAGACCGGCGGGACCCGCGGCGGCGACCTCTCCACACTCGCGGTCTGGGACGACCACCTCGCGCGGCACGGTGCCGAGTTGCTCGCCGGTCGGCTCGACCTCGTCGCCGCGCTCGCCCCCCACGTCACCCGGGCGTACGACGCGGTGGCCGCCGGTACGGGCGCGGCCGGCATCACGTACCGATCGTCGGTCGAATCGGTCAGCCCAACCGCTGACCGGGCGGAGCTGACCGCGGCGCTGAGCGACGCACTCGCCACCGGCCGGGCAGCCGAGATCGAGCGGGGGACCACCCTGGTCGGTCCGCACCGGGATGACCTCAACCTCACGCTGGGGCCGCTGCCCGCGAAGGGGTACGCCAGCCACGGCGAGTCTTGGTCGTTGGCGCTGGCGCTCCGGCTGGCCGGGTACGACCTGCTGCGCGCGGACGGGATCGAGCCGGTGCTGGTGCTAGACGATGTCTTCGCCGAGCTGGACACCGGCCGGCGGGACCGCCTCGCCGAGCTGGTCGGCGAGGCGAGCCAACTCCTGGTGACCTGCGCGGTGGCAGAAGATCTCCCCGCGCGTCTGCACGGGGCGCGATTCGATGTCCGCGAGGGGGAGGTAGAGCGTGTCGGATAAGGCGGAACCCGCAGCCGGACCCGGTGCGGCGGCGGCGACCGGCGCGGATGGGGCCGCCCCGCCAGCGGACACCGGGGCGGAGGCACCGGGCGGGGCGTCCGGGCCGCAACTCGCGCGGGCGGTGCTGGATGCGGCGAAGGCTCGCCGCCAGACAGCGCAGCCGCAGCGGCGCAGCCGCAGCGGTGGGGCGAGCGGTGGGGGGCGACGGCCGCGGGGCTACTCCGGCCCGGGACCGGACCCGCGCGACCCACAGCCGCTCGGCGCGGTGCTGGATCGGCTGGTGAAGGCCCGGGGCTGGCAGCAACCGGCGGCCGAGGCGACGGTCTTCGGCGCCTGGGAGCGGGTGGTCGGCCCGGACGTGGCCCAGAACAGTCGGCCGGTGAAGCTGGAAGGGGGTGAGCTGACCGTGGAGGCGCGCTCGACCGCCTGGGCCACCCAACTTCGGCTGCTCGCCGGCTCACTGCTGCAGCAGATCGCCCGCGAGGTGGGCCACAACGTCGTACGCCGGCTGCACATCCACGGTCCGGCCGCGCCGTCCTGGTCGCGTGGCCCTCGTCGGGTGCGGGGCCGCGGCCCCCGGGATACCTACGGCTGACCGGCCCGGCGGGGTGCCACCGACTCGGCGTAGACCGCGAAGCCCCGTTCGGCGCAGCGGCGGTAGAACGCGGCGAGGACGCTCAGCTCCGCGCAGGTGAAGGTCCACTGCGGCGCAGCTCCGCTGTCGTCGCGGAGCCGGTCCAGCCGGCCGTCCAGCCAACGCAGCTGCTGTTCGGCCAGGCGTCCGTCACCGAGCAGCGCGCGGAGCACCTCGCTGACGGTCTCGAAGGTGACTGCCTCCCCGATTGCTCGGTGCCGCGCCACGAACCGCTCGACTCCGTCGGCGATCCACCCGCAGCCGTCCGGGTCGATCACCGGATCCTCGTCCTCTTCCGAGTTTTCTGTGGCGTACAGCACATTCTCCAGGCCGAGGATCAGATCGACCAGCTCGGTGTAGGCGGTCGCCCGGACCGTGCCGGTCTTGGCGATCAGCTCGGCGAGCGCGGCGGTCGGTGCGGAGATCTGCGGCATGTCGACGATCTCGCCGAAGTCCACGAACTCCGCCGGCGCGACCGGGTCGTAGAAGCGGCCGGTCCGCGGCCAGTTCACCACGACGTTGTCCAGCCCCATCTGGTGTCACCTCTCAAGCCCATGTCCGTACGAACGGGTCGATCGTCCGGTTCCAGCCGGCAAAGATCAAGCCGGAGTTGATCGCGAGATGGACACATATTGGGCGGGGAGCATCACCGGCCGGTACGAGCCTACGGTCGGCTCGGTGCGCGTAGGGGGATTCGTGGACTGAGCGGTCGGCCGGCTATGAAGGTCTCAGCCGCCGCGCAAGGGGTGCCGAGTGGTGGATCTGTCGCCAACGCCCAGTAGGATTGGGCCTGAGACGAAGACCCGGTGCGGAGCGATGAAACCCGGGGCCAGGCCGGGCCCGAGATCATCGTTCCACATCAGGTCGAGCCGATCGCGATCCGCGGGCAACCGCGGCGGCCGGCGCGTTCGACCCCCAGCCCGGATCACTCTCCGGTGCCGGTCCGCGCGCCCGACGTCGCGTTCTGTCCGCCGAACCCCGTGACCGGTCGCGCCAGTGGCGTGGCCGACGCGAGAAAGTGGCCGAGGGTGGCAGCGCAGGACAAGCAGGAGTACGGCGCAGAGTCGATCACCGTTCTCGAAGGGTTGGAGGCGGTCCGTAAGCGCCCCGGTATGTACATCGGGTCCACCGGCGAACGCGGTCTGCACCACCTGGTGTGGGAGGTCGTGGACAACGCGGTGGACGAGGCGCTGGCCGGGCACTGCGACACCATCGACGTGGTGCTGCTCGCCGACGGTGGGGTTCGCGTCACCGACAACGGGCGTGGTTTCCCGGTCGACCCGCATCCGAAGCTCAAGAAGCCCGGCGTGGAGGTGGCGCTGACCGTGCTGCACGCTGGCGGCAAGTTTGACGGCAAGGCGTACGCCGTCTCCGGTGGCCTGCACGGCGTCGGTGTGTCGGTCGTGAACGCCCTCTCCACCCGGATGGCTGTCGAGATCCAGAAGGACGGCTACTTCTGGCGGCAGTCGTACACGGACTCGAAGCCGACGCCGCTGGAAAAGGGCGAGCCGACCGACGCCACCGGTTCGGCGGTCTCCTTCTGGCCCGATCCGACGGTCTTCGATACCGTTAGTTTCGACTTCCAGACCATCTACCGCCGGCTCCAGGAGATGGCCTTCCTCAGCCGGGGGCTGACCATCCACTTCCTCGACGAGCGAGTTGAGGAGGGCGATGACAGCAAGATGCGGGAGGTCACCTTCTGCTACCAGGGTGGCATCGCCGACTTCGTCCGGCACCTCAACGCCTCGAAGACCTCGATCCACAAGTCGGTGGTCGAGTTCGGCACCGACGAGGACGGCATGTCGGTCGAGATCGCCATGCAGTGGAACGAGTCGTATGGCGAGTCGGTCTACACCTTCGCCAACAACATCAACACGCACGAGGGCGGCACCCACGAGGAAGGCTTCCGGTCGGCGCTGACCAGCGTCATCAACCGGTACGGTACGGAGAAGCGGCTACTCAAGAGTGACGAGAAGCTCTCCGGGGAGGACATCCGGGAGGGGCTGGCGGCGATCATCTCGGTGAAGCTGACCAACCCGCAGTTCGAGGGGCAGACCAAGACCAAGCTGGGCAACACCCCGGTCAAGAGCTTCGTGCAGCGGGTCTGCAACGAGTGGCTGGTGGACTGGCTGGACCGTAACCCGGCCGAGGCGAAGGTCATCATCACCAAGGCCTCCCAGGCCGCGCGCGCCCGGGTCGCCGCCCAGCAGGCTCGCAAGCTGGCCCGCCGTAAGTCGTTGCTGGAGTCCGGCTCGATGCCGGGCAAGCTGGCCGACTGCCAGTCGACTGATCCCCGTGAGTGCGAGGTCTTCATCGTTGAGGGCGACTCGGCGGGCGGCTCCGCCAAGCAGGGACGCGACCCCCGGACGCAGGCGATCCTGCCGATCCGCGGCAAGATCCTCAATGTGGAGAAGGCGCGGATCGACCGAGTCCTGAAGAACAACGAGGTCCAGGCGCTGATCACCGCGCTCGGTACGGGTATCCACGACGACTTCGACATCGAGAAGCTGCGGTACCACAAGATTGTGTTGATGGCTGACGCGGACGTCGATGGTCAGCACATCCAGACGCTGCTGCTGACCCTGCTCTTCCGCTTCATGCGACCGCTGGTCGAGTTGGGGCACGTCTACCTGGCCGCGCCGCCGCTCTACAAGATCAAGTGGAACCGGAAGGGGGACGACGCGCAGTACGCGTACTCCGACCGAGAGCGGGACGGGCTGATCGCCCTGCGGCAGCAGAAGAAGCCCAACGCCAAGCCGGACGACATCCAGCGGTTCAAGGGGCTCGGCGAAATGAACTATCCCGAGCTCTGGGAGACCACGATGAATCCGGCTACCCGCACCCTGCGCCAGGTCACGCTCGACGACGCGGCGACCGCGGACGAGCTGTTCAGTGTGCTGATGGGGGAGGATGTCGAGGCTCGTCGCTCGTTTATCCAGCGTAACGCCAAGGACGTGCGGTTCCTGGACATCTGAGTCCACTCGGATCCGACCGGCCCGTCGTCTGCGGCGACCACGGCTATTCCACAGAGTTATCCACAGCCAGGCCGGTTTCCACAGCGGTTATCCACAGCACAAAAGCGACTCTGAGTCTGATAAGGGTTAACAAGTGACCGATACCCCCGAGTCCACACCCAACGAGCCCGACGCCCCCGAGACCGCCGGCGCCGTCGTGGCGCACGACCGGATCGAACCGGTCGGGCTCGAGGTGGAGATGCAGCGCTCCTACCTCGACTACGCCATGAGCGTGATCGTCGGGCGGGCGCTGCCGGACGTCCGGGACGGGCTGAAGCCGGTCCACCGCAAGATCCTCTACGCGATGTTCGACTCGGGGTACCGGCCCGACCGGGGGTACGTGAAGTGCTCCCGGGTGGTCGGCGACGTGATGGGCCAGTTCCACCCGCACGGCGACTCGGCGATCTACGACGCGCTGGTCCGGATGGCTCAGCCCTGGGCGCTGCGCTACCCGCTGGTGGACGGCAACGGCAACTTTGGCTCCCCGGGTAACGACCCGGCGGCGGCGATGCGGTACACCGAGTGCAAGCTCCAACCGCTGGCGATGGAGATGCTGCGGGACATCGACGAGGACACCGTCGACCTGCAGGACAACTACGACGGCCGGGCCAAGGAGCCCACGATCCTGCCGTCCCGAATCCCCAACCTGCTGGTCAACGGCTCCGAAGGCATCGCGGTCGGGATGGCCACCAAGATCCCCCCGCACAACCTGCGGGAGATCGGTGCGGCGGTGCAGTGGTGCCTGGAGCACCCGGAGGCCGACGAGGCGAGCACCCTGGAAGCCCTGTTGGGGATCGTTAAAGGGCCGGACTTCCCGACCCACGGCCTGATCGTCGGCCAGGCGGGGATTCAGGACGCGTACCGCACCGGTCGTGGCTCGATCCGGATGCGCGCCGTGGTCGAGGTCGAGGAGGACAAGCGGGGCCGGCCGGCGCTGGTGGTCAGTGAGCTGCCGTACCAGGTGAACCCCGACAACCTGGCCGAGCGGATCGCCGAGCTGATCAAGGAGGGGAAGCTCGGCGGAATCGCCGACATCCGGGACGAGTCCTCCGGCCGGACCGGCATGCGGCTGGTGCTGGTGCTCAAGCGCGACGCGGTCGCCAAGGTGGTACTGAACAACCTCTACAAGCACACCCAGCTGCAGGAGACCTTCGGCGCGAACATGCTGGCGCTGGTGGACGGTGTGCCGCGTACGCTCAACCTGGCCCAGTTTATCCGCTACTACGTCGATCACCAGATCGAGGTGATCCGCCGGCGGACCGCGTACCGGCTGCGTAAGGCCGAGGAGCGGGCGCACATCCTGCGGGGTCTGGCCAAGGCGCTGGACGCCCTCGACGAGGTGATCGCGCTGATCCGGCGCTCGCCGACGGTGGATGACGCGCGGCAGGGCCTGATCCGGTTGCTGGACATCGACGAGATCCAGGCAACCGCGATCCTGGACATGCAGCTGCGCCGGCTGGCCGCGCTGGAGCGGCAGCGGATCCTCGACGACCTGGCGAAGCTGGAGCTGGAGATCGCCGACTTCAAGGACATCCTGGCGAAGCCGGAGCGGCAGCGGCGAATCGTCTCGGAGGAGCTGGGCGAGATCGTCGCGAAGTGGGGCGACGACCGGCGCACCCAGATCATCCCGTTCGACGGCGAGGTCTCGATGGAGGACCTGATCGCCCGCGAGGATGTCGTGGTCACCATCACCCGAACCGGGTACGCGAAGCGCACCAAGGTGGACGCGTACCGCTCGCAGCGGCGGGGCGGTAAGGGGGTCAGCGGCGCCACGTTGCGGCAGGACGACATCGTCAGCCACTTCTTCGTGTGCTCGACGCACGACTGGATTTTGTTCTTCACCAACAAGGGCCGGGTGTACCGGGCCAAGGCGTACGAGCTCCCGGAAGCCAGTAGGGTGGCCAAGGGCCAGCACGTGGCCAATCTGCTCGCCTTCCAACCAGACGAGCAGATCGCACAGATCATCGAGATTTCCGACTACCAGGTCGCCCCCTACCTGGTTCTGGCCACAAAGAACGGAGTGGTAAAGAAGACGAGGCTCGAGGAGTTCGACTCCAACCGGTCCGGCGGCATCATCGCGATCAACCTGCGCGAGGACGACGAACTGGTCGGTGCCGCCCTGGTGGCGCCGGAGCAGGACCTCCTGCTGGTGTCGAAGAACGCCCTGGCGATCCGGTTCAACGCCTCCGACGAGGCGCTGCGGCCGATGGGGCGGGCTACCTCGGGCGTGATCGGGATGCGGTTCAGCGAGGACGACGAGTTGCTCGCGATGGAGGTCGTCCGGCACGGCTTGGACGTTCTGGTGGCCACCAACGGCGGTTACGCGAAACGTACTCCGATTGAGGAATACCCGGTCCAGGGCCGGGGAGGTAAGGGCGTGCTGACTGCGAAGATCACCGAGCGGCGCGGTGGTCTGGTCGGTGCTGTGGTGATCGACCCGGACGACGAGCTCTTCGCTATCACCAGTAACGGTGGTGTCATTCGGACTCCGGTGAAGCCTGTACGCCGTACGCGCGACCGGAACACAATGGGGGTCAAGCTGATGGACCTTCCGGATGGCGTAACCATCGTGGCGATTGCTCGCAATGCCGACGAGCCTGACGAACAGGACTAGTTGCATGACGGAGACACAGGCGAAGTCGGGGAACGCGGGGAACTCGGCTAACCCGGTCGACGAGGAGGGTGCCACGAGCGGTGCCCCAGCCGCCGGCCGTGCGGCAGTGGGTCGGGCCACCGTCCCCGCCGACGTGCCGGCCCCGAAATTCACCAGGGCTCCCGGGATGGCCCCGCCGCCGGACAAGCCGGCCAAGGAGCCGGAATCCAGCGAGGAGCCGGCTGAGGCCACGAAGGTCGAGACACCGCGCACCGAAGGTGCCGCCGCTGAGAAGGCCACCGGGGCCACCCCGCCGTCGGCCGCTGGCGGCGCTGGGCAGACCAGCACGGTCGCTGGGAGCGCGGCCGGTCTCGGGAGCGCGGCTGCCCTGGGTGGCGCGAACGGCATGCCCCGACTCGGTGAGACCGGAAGTCAACCGCGGATCACCGGGACCGCCCGTCCCCAGGCGAACTCCGCTGGCCGGCCCCAGGGCGGTGCCCTCCCGCCGGGAATCAGCGGGGTGGCGGCCATCGGGGCGGCACGCGTCGGTGAGGCGGTACGCGCCGCGCGTACCGCGGTCAGCTCTGCCGCGTCTCGCGGGCCGCGCCGGGCTCGGCTGAACCTGCGGCGGATCGACCCGTGGTCGGTGATGAAGTTCGCCTTCGCGGTGTCGGTGGTGATCTTCATCGTCGTCGTGGTCGCGACCTCGGTGCTGTACCTGGCGCTGGACGCGATGGGCGTGTTCGCCAGCGTCAACGACAGCCTGAGTGATCTGGTCAACGCGGGCGGTGGCCAGAGCGCCAACGGCTTCCAGATCACCGCCCGCGGCGTGATCCTGAGTTCTGCGTTGATCGGCCTGGTCAACGTCGTGTTGTTCACGGCCCTGGCAACGCTGGGCGCATTCGTCTACAACGTCTGCGCCGACCTGGTGGGCGGCATCGAGCTGACGCTCGCCGAGCGCGACTGAATACGGCAGCGTTACCCGGGTCGCCGCTGGTGACCCGGGTACCCGCACCCGCCGGTGCCGGGGAGCGGCCGGAGTCACCCCCGATTTTGGGGCGGCCAGGCCGATGGGTTAACCTTGCTCGTCGCAACACGGGGCTATAGCTCAGTCGGTTAGAGCGCAGAGCTGATAACTCTGAGGTCGCTGGTTCGATTCCAGCTAGCCCCACCTATACCGCTTCACCTGCATAAACGCCGGTACTCCACTCACGCGGAGGACCGAACGATGCTCAGAGACGACAGAGGTACGCGGCTTCCGGCCGATTCGCCTGCCCGCAACTGCGGGCAAGGTGGGGGTATGCCACGCCACCCACGTCCACGTGTGCCCGAGTGGGCACTTCCGTGGATCGAAAGCTTCACACTTCACCTGGAATCCGCAGGCAGGTCCCCCCTGACCGTTGAGCGATACACCGATTCGATCGGCTGGCTCGCCGGCTGGCTCGCGACCGACTCGCCGACGCTGCACGACTGGCACGAGACCGACCACAAGCACATCCGACGCTTTCTCCTGCACCTGCAAGACGCTGGATACTCCCGCAAGTACGTGCACAACATCGGCGGCGCGCTCCAGCAGTACTGGCGCTGGTTCGCAGCAGAGGAGGACGCCCCCAACCCGATGTCCAAGGTGGCAGTGCCCGCAGCGCCGAAGCTCGGCGAGACGCCTCCGCCGGTCATCGCTCAGGAGCAGCTATCACTGCTACTCAAGGACGCCGAGTCGGGCCGAGATTTTGAGTCTCGCCGTGATGCGGCGTTGATCCGGCTCTTCGCCGGTACCGGTGGCCGACTCGCCGAGATCGCAAGTTTGACGCTCGATGACCTCGCAGTCTCTAAGCGTGAGGCAACCGTTACTGGCAAGGGCGGCAAGACTCGTACTGTGCGCTACGACCATCGCTGTGCTGTAGCTATCGATAGATACCTCCGCGTCCGTGCCCGCCACAAGGCGGTCGTCGAGTGCGGAGCGACAGCCCTTTGGGTGGGCGTCCGGCGTCGAGGTGCCATGACCCCATCCGGCATCCGACAGGCGATAGAGCGGCGCGGCGCGCGGCTCGGCATCAGGCTCTGGCCCCATCTGTTTCGCCACACATTCGCCCATCGCTGGCTGGACGCTGGTGGTGCGGAGGGTGATCTGGAGGAGCTAGCGGGCTGGGAGTCGCCGCAGATGCTGCGTCACTACGGCCGGTCTGCCCGGTCCGCCAGAGCACGGCGAGCGTATGACCGGGTCGACGTAATGGGCGGAGTCTAGGAACGCGGTGGGGCCACCCAGGGTGGCCCCACGCAGCGGATCACCGAACGACCTTGAGTCGTCGTCGACGCCCGCGGCCCTCGTATACCGGCGCTGTCAGGCCATCGGCGTACCCGTTTACATACCCGGCGTCGTAGACCTGTCGGCGAATGTACCGAGCAGCTAGCAAGCTGGTAAAGCTGACCGTCGTTAGGGCAACCGCAGTGATGACCTGTCGGAACTGGGGTGTCGTGGCCTGGCGCATGGTGTGGTAGATGACCTCCGCTGAGTGTCGGACAGGGAACGTGAGTCGAACATATGTGCTACCCGGATGGCCAGGGCTCTCGTGGCGTGTCGTGGATGGGTCTGGGGCGGGGGTGCTGGCGCGCGACGGGCCCCGCCAGATCTTTACGGTCAGTCACTACTTGATCACCGATCCGGACCTAGTTTAATACCAGTTCCACAATCGACAAGCAATATTTGCGAGCGGGATTCGCATCTTTCGCGGCTTGTTGAATATCCGACACGCATAGACTGAGACGAAATCGGCCGGCTCCAGGAGTGCGGATGTACGGGAATTCGTACGGAGCGACGCGCCCGAGGTGACCACACGGCCGGGTGACGGCGTGACGTGGTGGGCGGGGAGTACCGTCGATGCTGGCGGCCCGCCGGGGTTGAGGCCGGCGGCCCGCCGCCCAGTCCTCAACCTGGGAGGCCAACATGGAGCCAAAGCACGACCTAATGCCGCCCGGTGGGCGGATCAAGCTCTATCGCAAACGGCGCGGGCTTACCCAGGAGGTGTGCGCCCAGCTCAAGGGCGTCAGCGTGGGCGCTTGGCGAAAGTGGGAATCCGGAGAGCGCTCAGTTAACAGCCTGGGCGACTGGATCGAGATTGCTCGGATCCTCAATGTTCGTGACCTCTACAAACTGACCGGTCATCCGCTCGGGGTGATGCCCGATGACCGGGCTGAACACGAATCGGTGCCGCCGCTGCGGGCGGCGATGACCGCCTACGCACCCGATGCCGACCAGCTATCGAACCTCGCTGAGCTGCGGTCAGCAGTCCGGCTGGCGTGGACGACGTGGTACCAGTCGCGGCAACGCTACACCTACACCAGCCCGGTCCTGCCGGGCCTGGTACACGCATCCCGGGCCGCGGTCGCCAGCCTTGACGGCAAGGAGCGACGGCAAGCACAGCGGGTCGCGGCCGACCTGTACCTACTCGTCCGCGCGTTTGCGAAGAGGGTCGGCGCTCAAGATCTTGCGGTGATCGCTGCTGATCGGGCCCTGACAGCCGCGTACGAAGCCGATGATCCTGCCTATCGGGCATCCGCAGCGTGGAACATGGGCCAGGTGCTCTCCAACCGAGGGCATACCGAAGATTCGGTAGACATGTGCCAGCAGGCCATCGCCGACCTGCAACGCAGCACCGATGACGATCCGGTTCGCCTCGCGGCCCTCGGTGGACTGCACCTGCTGCTGTCCATCCAGTACGCCCGCCTGCGAGACGAGCGACGGACACTCGACGTGCTCGACCGGGCCGACGCGCTCGCGGCCCGAACCGGGGAGACAGAGCACCACTTCATCTTTTTCGGTCCGACCAACGCGGCCATCCACCGCGCTGCCGCAACGCTGGAACTATCCCGACCAGGGGAGGCCGCGCGGATCGCGGAACGGATCGATATTGGCCGGTCGCCGTCAATTGAGCGTAGGCACTCCCACTTCACGCACCTCGCACGGGCGTACGCCAGCAAGCGCGATGACTACGCTGCGATCCACATGCTGCAACGCGCGCACCGGGAGTCCCCCGAGGAGTCCTCGCTGAATCTGCTGATGCGGGCGACGGTCCGGGAGCTGCTGACCAGGGAAACTGCTACTAATCGGGATGAACTGCGCAGCCTCGCAGAGCTGGTGGGTGTGGTCTGAAGTACCCCGCTACGGGGTAGTCCCCCACACCGTGAGAGCCGCAGCGTAATAGCACGCCTACCTTCTGTTGCGGCACGGCTGGTTCGGCCCCCCGTCCGAATCAGCCGTGCACGACAGATCGGGTAGGGGCGGTTGCAGCCGAAAGGGCGGACGCCTCACCCACCGTCGAGGGTGAGGGAGCACGCGCATGATTCGGCTATTCCGTCGACTCCGCCGCCGGCCCGCACGGCTGGACGCCACCGGTCCCGCCACGGTGTATTCGGCGCGGGCCGGTGCCTACCGCCCGCTGTGGGACCAGCCGACGGTGATCCTCGATCATCGGCCGTTGATGACCCGGTTGGCCCGACAGCGGGCCTGCCGCCGGTGATGGCCACCCACGCCCGGCCCAGCCCGGGCAGCCTGTCGACGGTGCAGCTTCGCAACCGGATGATCCTGTCCGCCCGTCGGATCATCACCGAGCACTGGCCGCGGGTGGACCGGTGCCCGATCTGCCGGTCCGCATGGCCGTGTCCGCCCACCGAGACCGCCTACGACTACCTCGCCACGGTCGGGCAGGACAACTGGGCGCCCCCGCTGGATGCGCAGGGCCGGCGATCGTGTGCCGATGCCAGCGCCTGAACCCCCCGAACCGCCGACGGCTAGGGAGAAGCTGATTACCGCGCTGGTGTTGGTGATCGTGGTTACCGCCGTGGTGATCGGGCAGTTCAGGTGATCGCCCAGTCCGCAAGCACCGGGCTGAGTGCGGGGGCCACTCTGACCCTGGACCGACACGCCTCTCCGCAGTTCGTTCACCCGGTCACGGTCCGGGTGATCCGGGTCCTCGATCGGCCGACCTACCCCGGGTGGGCGTGGGTGGAGGGCTACGAGTTGGACAGACCGGACGGCCAGGCGGTCTGGAAACGGCAACTTTTCATCAAACTTGGAGGACGCGATGGGCGATAGTCAGAACCTGATCGATCACTACGTGCATAGCTACGACGAAGGCGGTCGTCTGGAGGCGACCATTCGGGGTCGGCTGGAGGCGGCCCGGTTGCACGAGCTGCTGGACCGCTACCTGCCGTCGGCACCCTGTCGAGTCGCCGACATCGGGGGTGGACCGGGCGCGCACGCAGTGTGGATGCAGGGTCAGGGCCACGCGGTCGAACTGCTTGACCCAGTGGCCCATCATGTCGAGCAAGCTCGCAATGCGGGGGTGTCGGCGGTTGTCGGCGATGCTCGAAGCCTGCCCTGGGATGGAACTTCGTTCGACGCCGCACTTCTGGCGGGGCCGTTGTACCACCTGACGGACTTGCGGGAGCGGCGGGTGGCGTTGGCCGAGGCGGTGCGGGTGACCCGACCCGGCGGCCTGGTGGCGGTGGTGGCTCTGGGGCGACACGCGAACCTTTTCGGCGCGGCCATTGCCGGGCAACTCATTCAGCGTCGGCCTATCGTTGAGGACATCCAGCGAGAGGGATGGAGCCGCCGCAACGACCGGTGGCCGGCAGCAACCTATTACCACACCGTTGACGGTCTACGCGATGAGCTGACTGGGGCGGGGTTACAGATAGTCAATGTGCACGGGGTCGGTGGGCCGGGCGGGTGGCTTGCGGTTGCAGTTGACCGGTACGAATTGGACGACACGGGAGTGGCCGACATGGTGCTAGCCGCCCAGATGGCGGACGACCAGTGTCCCGAGCTGATCCACGCCAGCGCTAACCTGCTCGCGGTCGGCAGGGTCCCGCAAGTAGGTGCACTGTGACCGCCAGGTCGGCTCGTGCGGTAGCCGAGTACGCCGCCCACGGCTGGCCGGCACAACCACGCCGCTGGGGGACTGCGTTGCAGGCATCGCGGTTCGACGTACTGGAGATCTCCTCACCGATTGGGGCGATAATCCACCACCGGCTGCTCACCCGGGTACCTACTGCCACCATCCGTCCGCCGTGGTGGTCGATGCTGCTGGGCCCGGCCAGCGTGGCGGATCGGATGCGTTGGATGTTCGTGTTCGCTGCCGACTTTCTGGACCCTGACCAGGTCGCCCGGGATGGTGGGCGGCTGCACCATGGGGCGGATGCCTGGGTGCCAGCACCGCCGGGGCTTACCCCTGATGGGTTGACGGTCGGCTGGGTAGTGCCGCCTGCTCAGGCGCACTGGCGTCCGTACCGGCCGGACGGGGTTTTTGACAGTCTCGGTTGGCTGCTGCGCTCCCGTGTCACGCAATGACGCCTGTTGTCCCGAGCCCTGAGGCCAGTGCCGCCGCCCGTTGGTGGGCCAACGAGCTCGCCACCGGCACAGCGATGCTACGGCGGCGCTTCACTGCCGCCCAGGCCGACCGGTTCGCCGCCGCTCTGGCCGAGCTGATCGATCAGCGCCTCGGCAGGCAGGCGCCTCAGCAGGGCTCCGCGGTGACGATCGATTGCGACTACCGGCTGCACCCGTTGCTGGCCGACGCGGCGTGGCGGTCCGGTCTGTTGGTGAGCATGTATGACCTGCCGATGCGGACATACATGTGGATCACCCCTGGTCGAGTGGCGGTATCCGAGGGCAGGGCCCCCGAGGAGATTGTCTGGGCGGCGTGACCAGCTTGACCCCTCCGGCGGGCACTGCGGTTGCCGGGAGCCGGGCTGCGGCCCTGGCCAGCGCGTGTCACGGCGGCCCGGTTTGACGGCCGGTCGTACGGTGCGGTAGTGACCCGCACACCGATCGTGATCACTGCTGTGGCGGCAGCCCACCGACGAGGGGAGCGATGGTGCGCCGGGACGTAGCTGCATCCTTGATTGGCGTCCTCGTCGGCCTGGCGCTCAGTTGGCTAGTCCTAGCCACCTCCCAGGCATCCCAGGGCAGCAACAGCACGGATCCCGTGACTTGGGGTCCTCAGGAGCCGACCCCGGCAGCGCAGACCACAGTGTTTGGTGTGGTAGCGCTCATGTGGTCCGCCGGATGCAACGGCGGAGAGCAGATCGCACTCGATCCGGGACGGTACGAGATGGGCACCTGCACCCTGGACACCGGGGATGAGGTGACGGTTGCCGTGTTCGCTCCGGGGGCCCAGTCCGGGTGGGTGGAGTCAATGCGGCAGTTCGGGGCGGTTGTGGTGGAGGGCGATCGGTGGGCGGTCGCCAGCCTGACCGCCACCGCCCCAGCGGAGTTTGCCGCCGCAGTCCCAAACTGACCACGCCAGCACGAAGCGCCCCGCCTGGCCTCACGGCCGGGCGGGGCGCTTGTTTTTGCTGCATCACCCACCTCCTAAACTCTTGCCTACGGCAAGGGTTTTTGTTAGGATTTCCTTGACAGGAACAAGGGGAGGGGGTGAGACTAGATGAGTAACCGGATGGACCAGATCGTCGCAGCGGCGGCACGGCAGGGCTTCAGCGTCCGCCAAACCCGCACCGGGACGTGGATCTTCAGCAAGGGGATCACGACCCTGACGTTCGAGCACACGCCACACACTTCCAAGCAGTGGATGGACCTGCTCAACGCGCTACGCGGCGCTGGACTGCGGTTCCCCGCCCACCGGCGGTAACCGCGAAGGGGGGCCGCGTAGCGGCGCGGCCCCCCACCCCATCCGGATCCGACAGGAACAAGGGGATGGAGGAATCCAGTATGACACCCCAGCAGTGGCACGCCGCCGTAACCATTCGCCGCTGGAGCACGCAGCCCACCGACGATCAGCTCGCCGAGATCACCCGCGTCCTGCCCGGCTACGGCATCATCGTTGACACCGGCGTTGACCGGGTGCGCCTGGAGATGACCATCGAGGCGACCACCGTCCGCCAAGCCGCCGACGCGGCCGTCCGCGCGGCCCGCACCGCGCACAGCCAGGCAATCGGCAGCGCACCCGAGGTCACCGCCCTACGCGTCATCACCGCCGAGGACCACGAACGGGAGATCTCCCGACCACACCCGATGAGCCT
Source organism: Salinispora cortesiana (assembly GCF_000484695.1). Lineage (GTDB taxonomy): Bacteria > Actinomycetota > Actinomycetes > Mycobacteriales > Micromonosporaceae > Micromonospora > Micromonospora cortesiana. The sequence goes on from NZ_AXVR01000040.1 coordinate 45,942, forward strand.
CGTTGGCAACGCCGAGATCGCCCGCATCCTCAACGTGTCACGGCAGCGGGTCGAACAGCTCGCCCGGGAGAACGAGGCGTTCCCGGCCCCGGTCGCCCGGCTGGCCGCTGGTCCCGTATACACCCGGGGCAGCATCGACGCGTTCAACACCGGCTGGCAACGCAAGCCAGGCCGACCGAAGACAACCTAGACACCACAACGCCCCGCCCGGCCGTAAGGCCAGGCGGGGCGCTTTCGATGTCAGTCGACACCCGTCCAGGTCGCGAGGTGAATCCATGCCAGGGCGCGTTTTTGTCGTGCACTATTAGAGTTTGTGTCGTACACTAATTGCATGACGCAGACGACCGCGGACACCGTCACCTACTGGCACATCGCCGACGCCAGCTACGATGGCGGCCCGCTGATCTGCCGTGACTTCCTGGAACGCGCCGGCAACGCGCCGGCATGGAAGTGGGGCGACGACGCCCCCGACGGGTTCGA
>NZ_AXVR01000041.1 GCF_000484695.1 Salinispora cortesiana
TGATGTTGCGGGTGATGGTGCTGTGGTTGGTGGTGAGGTTGCCGCCGGGGTTGACGAGGATGCCGCCGCCGTTGTCGTCGGTCTGTCCGCCGGTGATTTTGAGTTTGTTGAGGGTGAGGTCGCCGCCGGTGTTGATGGTGAGGATTCTGAATCGGTCGGTGGCGGCGGCGCGTTCGATGGTGGTGTGTTTGCTGCCGTTGAGGGTGATGGGGGTGGTGATGGCGGGGAGTCCGGCGCCGTCGATGTCGGCGGTGAGCAGGTAGGTGCAGTCTGTGGCCAGGTCGAGGGTGGCGCCGCCGCGGGCGTTGGCGAGGGTGATCGCGGCGATCAGGGCGTCGGCGTCGCAGGGCACCGGGGTGCCCGGCGGCTTCTTCTCCTTCTCTCCCTTGTTCTTGTCGTCGCGCTTGCCCTGGTCGCGCTTGCCCTGGTCGCGCTTGCCTTGGTCGTTCTTGCCTTGGTCGTTCTTGCCTCGGTCGTCGCGGGAGGGCTGGTGGAGTTTCTTCCCCGCGCGGTCGTCGGTGGTGAGGGCGCGTCCGATGGGGTCGGTGGCCGGGGTGGCGGCGACCCCGATGGCGGTGAGGGTCAGGCCGGTCACGCCGACCAGCCCGACGGCCCACCACCGCCGCCGGGACCAGGCCCGGTGTCCGCCAGGGCGGTGGTCCGATTCAGGTTCGTGAGTGTGGTCCTGATGGTTCATCGCGGTGTCGGTGTCCTTCCCCCGTGGGCGGCGAGGAGGCGCCCACCCGAGGACAGGTCAGGCGGTGCTCCTCGGCTACCGGGCCGGCGGTAGCAATCACTCCGCACGGTAAGCCGACATAAGCTGATATTTGAGGGCAAATGCGAAACAACTGCCCTTATCGGGCATGGTGTGGCTGATGATGCTCCGCAGGGGCAGCCCATTTCCCGAGCGCGGCAGGGGGCGCGACAGCGGGTCTTCGCGATACAGCGGGCGCGGCGGCGGTCTCGCTTGCCATAGCGGGCGCGACGGCGGGTCTCCGCTGGTCACGGGGGTGAGGTGGATGCTCGATAATCCGGGTGACAGCGGCGGTGCGGGCTGCCTACCCTGGCGAAGTTCCGTCAAAACTGCTTTGGGCCGCCGCCCAGGAGGGGAGAGATTTATGTTCCAGCCCGCGCCGAGCGCGCCTCGCTGCACCGTCCAGTCGTCCGTCTCCTGACGCCGCTCCCTCCGAGCGGTGAGTGACCGGACGTTTACCTTCCGGTGCCTGACTCAGCCACCCATGCCCGGCCCGCGTGTGCCACGACGGGTGGGGGCGAGGCTTGCTCGGCCTGCTCTTGCTGTCACTTTCGACATCTCAGCAAGGAGCACTCCGGGTGTCCAACACCAAGAAGACTCTCTCGCGTACGTCGCAGAACATCCTGAAGATCGGTACGTTCTCCTGCATTCGGTGCGGCCTCACCGTGTCCGCCGCCGCCGGGGACGGCGTCCGGCGCAATCACTGCCCGTCCTGTCTGCACTCCCAGCACGTTCACGATCACGTCGAGGGTGGCCCCAGTGACTGTCAGGGCCGGATGTCGCCGATCGCCATCGCCGTGCTCCGCACTGGCGACTGGGTGGTCATCCACCGCTGCGTACGCTGCGATGAGCTGACCTCCAACCCCGTCTGCGCCGACGACAACCAGCTCATCTTGATGCGTATCGCCGTGCGCCCACTGGCACAGCCCCCGTTTCCGCTCGAAACCTTCGGCGACCTCTGAAGTGACTGGAGGTATCGACGATGCCAAGGCGTAGCAGAAGCCCGTACGAGCGGGCGCGAGCCAACCGGCGGCCACAGCGACACAAGGATGTTCTGCACCGTCAGGGTGGGCATCGGGCGAACGATTTCCGATGCGTGGGCTGCCGGCTGGACGTTTCGTCAGAGGCGCCCGGCACCACGCACCGCAATCACTGCCCGAACTGCCTGGCCAGTCTGCACGTGGACCGGCGAATCCCCGGCGACCGGGCCGCGGACTGCCGCGGTCGGATGGAGGCGTTGAGCATGTCGGTGCGGCCCGACGGCGAATGGATGATCATTCACCAGTGTCACTCCTGCGGTGAGCTCAGCGCCAACCGGATTGCCGGCGACGACAACGCACTGATCCTCGTACGGTTGGCGGTCAAGCCGTTGCGGGATCCCGGCATCGCCCGGCGCATGTTTCTCGTACCGTGATTGACCGATCGTCAGCTGACCGTTGAGGTCGGTCGGCAGAGTGGGCTCGGCGAGCTGATCCTGACCAGTTCGGCTCGCCGAGCAGCCCCAACCCCAGGTCGACTCGCCGAACGAGCTTCTGCCACTTCGGACTGTCGGCGGATCGCCGCTACTCTGGCATGATGTCCCAAGACCAGCCGATGAGGGCGGAGTTGGCCCCGGTTCCCCGTTCGGGCGCGCGACTCGGGCAGGAGTACGACGAGTTTCGAAAAGCCGGAGACGTGCATCAGGTGCTGCTGCCAGACTCCTCCCTGGCCTGGCTGGTCACCAACCCGGAACTGGTCTCCCGGGCGCTGGCCGACCCCCGCCTGGCCCTCAACCGAAGGCACAGTCGGGGCGGTTGGTCCGGTTTCGCGCTGCCGCCGGCCCTCGATGCGAACCTGCTTAACCTGGACGCGCCCGACCACACCCGGCTGCGCCGCCTGGTCGGTCCGGCGTTCAGCCCGCAGCGGGTCGCCGCACTACGTCCCCGAATCCGGCGAACCGCCGAGCGTCTCCTGGACACCCTGGTCGCCGCGGGTAGCCCCGTTGACCTGGTCACCGGCTACTGCACACCGCTGTCCGTCCAGGTCATCGCCGATCTGCTGGGCGTACCGGAAGCTGGTCGCGCAGACCTGCGGACCTGGACCGACACGATGCTCACCAGCTACCCGCCGGACCGGGCCGCGATCCGGCAAACGGTCGTCGAACTGCACGGCTACGTCGTCAACCTGATCGCCGCGAAGCAGCAGCAACCCGGCGACGACCTGCTGAGTGCCCTGATCACCATCGAGCAGGACGGGGACCGGCTCACCCGGGACGAGCTCACCTCACTGGCCTTCCTGATCTTGTTCGCCGGGTACGAGAACACCGCCAACCTGATTGCCTCGACCGTGCTACGCCTACTCGACCACGGTGGAGTCCGCGAGGTGCAAATTTCCGACGCGATTGAGGAGACGCTGCGCCTCGACCCCCCTGCGCCCGCCGCCATTCGTCGGTTCCCCACCGAGGAGATGACCATCGGGGGCGCCACCATCCCGGCCGGCGACACCGTGCTGCTCAGCATCGCCGCCGCCACCCGGGGGGCGGACGGCAACGCCACGCGGCTCGCCTTCGGCAACGGCCCCCACTTCTGCCTCGGCGCCGCCCTGGCCCGCGTCGAGGCCGAGGAGACGCTGACCGTGCTGGCTCGGCGGCTGCCCGGTCTGGCGCTCGCCGTACCCGTGGCGCAGGTCCGCTGGCGCCCGACCTTCCGCACGCACGGCCCCGCCGAACTCCTGGTCACTTGGTGATGCGCGGGGGCTGACCCCGGTGGCGCGGGGTCGACCGGTGCTGCGGGTCGACCGGTGGTGCGGGGTTGCCCCGGTGGCATCAGCCACTGGCTGGCCAGCAGGAGTATTGTGCTACCTCGCAGGTAGTGGACAGCGAGAAGTCGGCGACGGACGATGCTGGGATGACCATGACGAGACCGGCCGTTGGGGTGATGCTGCGGGACTGGCGCCGTCGGCGCCGACTCAGCCAGCTTGAGCTCTCCATCCGGGCCGACATCTCCACCCGACACCTCAGCTTCCTGGAGACTGGCCGCTCGTCGCCGAGCCGGGAGATGGTGTTACAGCTGGCGGATCGGCTGGACCTGGCGTTGCGGGAGCGGAACCGACTGCTGTTGGCCGCCGGGTTTGCGCCGGTCTATTCCGAGAACGCGCTGGACGCTCCGCCCATGACCGTCATCCGTTCCGCTATTCGGCAGGTGCTCGATGGGCACGAACCGTACCCCGCCGTCGTTGTTGACCGGGGCTGGAACCTGGTAGCGGCCAACGAGAGTCTGTCGGTGCTCACCGACCTGGTGGCACCCCAGCTGCTCGTACCGCCGGCGAATGTCCTTCGGGCGAGTCTGCATCCGGACGGGCTGGCCCCGCACATCGTGAACCTTGGTGAGTGGCGGGGGCACCTGCTACATCGGCTGAGCCGGCAGGTGGAGTTCAGCGGCGACCCGGATCTGGCTGACCTTGAGGAGGAGTTGCGTGGCTACCCCGGCGGAACCCATGTCAACGGCCCGATGGCCAACGACATCGTGGTGCCGGTGCGGCTGCGACGAGGCGGCCGAGTGCTCAACCTCTTTACCACGGTGGCAACCTTCGGTACACCGTTGGACGTAACCCTCTCCGAGCTGGCGATCGAGTCGTTCTATCCCGCCGATGAGGAGACCGCGCGAGAACTGAGAAGCCGGCGCTCGGCTTCCGGCTGAACCGCTCGGCTTCCGGCCGAAGCTGGCCCTGTGGGTGGGAGCGATGGGGTCGGCGACGTTTCGTGGGTGGGGCAGGTCGACAGTCCGGTCGCCGAAAAGGGCTCACTACTTTGCAGGTAATCGACAGGGTGTTGTCGGGCTGTCACTGTCGAGCTATAGCGAGCGTACTGCCGGCGAGAGAGGCGATGCGTGCTCTCCTCCGGTGGCTTCGCCGAGCCACGGGATGTCGACAGGAGTGAATCGATGCCTGATTTTACCGTCGCGCAGGCCGCCGATCTCTTCCGCGCCCGGCCTGACCGCCTTATTGATGTGGGTCAGGGTCAGGTTGCGATCCGTAGTATTGGGGAAGGGCCGGATGTGCTATTCGTGCACGGATGGCCAGTCAGTGGGGCAACGTTCCGTAGCCTGCTGCCCTCTTTCGTTCCGCGCTTTCGATGTCACATTATTGATCTCGTCGGGGCAGGCGACAGTCGCTTCGACCGGACCGCTCGCATCGATGTCACCACGCACGCGGCGGCCCTGCGGCGCGTCGTGGACACCCTTGCCCTGGACGACGTGGCGGTTGTTGGCCATGACAGCGGTGGGCTCATCGCGCGATGTGCCCTGGCGGGGGATCCTCGCGTCCGCTCCTGGGGTCTGATCGACACCGAGCAGCCGCAGGGGGCCCACTGGCGCCTCTCGCTACTGTTCGCCACCCGTCACCTACCCGGATTCGAGCGTCTGCTCACGGCGGCGTTAAACAGCCGACTGCGGCGAAACCGGTTCGTTCTCGGCGACGCCTTTCATGACCGAAACCTGCTGGACGGAGACTTCGCAGAGTTCTTCCTGCGGCCTCTCAAGGAGAATGCTGATCTGCGTTGGGCCTTCGGCCAGTTCCCTCGGAACTTCGACTTCTCGGCTTTCGACGCTATCGCTGACCTGCATTCCCGCATCACCGTTCCCGTCCAGCTGGTCTGGGGCGCCGACGACCCCTACTTTCCGGTGGCCTGGACCCGCGCGATGATGTCCGGTTTTCGGGGTGCCGTTCGCCTGCACGAGGTTCGGCGCGGCAAACTCTTCGTCCACGAGGAGTTCCCCGAAGAAGTAGCGGCCGCGCTGACGCCCACGCTGGCCGTGCCCCGCCCCGACTCAGGAAGAGTCAGCCCTGATCCGACCACGCGCGGGTGACCAGCCGCGGTGGTCGTGGCCGGCGGCGGGAGGCTTTCCCCAGCCTCACCCGCCGCCGGCCACGAGCCAGCCGCAGTCAGGCCGAGGTTAGCTGGTCGGGAAGTTGTCGGGGGTGCTGATCCGGCTGCGGAGAAGATTGCCGGAGGCGGTGAGGTTCGATGTCCCGGAGAAGTTGCCGCTGTTGCAGGTTCCGGGGTTGAACGCTCCGCTGCCCTCGTTGGCGTCGGAGTAGGTCCAGTTCGCGTAGCCGATCTTCAGCTGGTCCAGCAGGTTGATCCAGGCGTTGGTGCTACCCACGTCGACCCCACCATCGCCGGTGTAGTCGACGGTGCCGAATTCGGTGACGAACAGCGGGAGTGTCGCCGCCGCACGCTGCACCTCGGCGCGGTAGAGGTCCTGGTGGGAAGCGGCGTAGAAGTGGAACGCGTACATGATGTTGCTGGCGTTGACCGGATTGTTGATGACCTCGTCGGCGTTGGATCCCTCGGAGACACCGAGCGAGGACCAACCGCGGGTGCCGACGATGATCACGGCGTCCGGATCGTTGGCCCGGATCACCGGGATGACCTGCTCAGCGTAGCTCTTGATGGTGCCCCAGCCGACCCCGTTGGGCTCGTTGGCGATCTCGTAGATGACGTTCTTTTTGTCGGCGTTGCGAGAAGCGACGGAGGCGAAGAAGGTCTTCGCTCGATCGATGTTGTACATCGGGTCACCCGGCGTCAGCGTGTGGAAGTCGATCATCGCGTAGAGACCCCGCTCCTCGGCCTCGTCCACGAGCTCGTTGACCCGGTTGGTGAACCACGGCGGGTTGGTCTCGTAGCCCCCCTCCTGCACGTACATGGCGATCCGGAACAGGTCAGCCCGCCACTCGTCGGCCAGCACGTCGAGCGAGGCGTCGTTGTAGCAGTTGTTGAACCACTGCAGGCCGTGGGTGCTCATGCCGCGCAGCTGGATCGGTTGGTTGTACTGGTTGCACAGGTTCACACCGCAGACGTACAGCTGCCCGTTGACCGCCAACGGGGTCTGGTCGTCGCCCGGGGGCGTGCTGCCGCCGCCGACCGTCCAGACCTGGTTGGGCTGGGTGCCGCCACCACCGAAGCAGTCCCAGATCTGGATCCGGGTGCCGTTGCCGGTGCCCCGCTCCACCGCGTCCAGGCACTTGCCCGACTGCGGGTTGGTGATGGTGCCGTCGCCGTTGACCTGCCAGTTCTGGGCTCCGGTGCCGTTACAGGTGTAGAGCTGCACCCGGGCGCCGTTGGCGGTGGACCCACCGGAAACGTCGAGGCACTTGCCGGTCTGTGGGTTGACGAAGGTGTTGCCGGTGCGGTTCCAGAGCTGGTTCCAGTTTGCGGTGCAGTCCCAGAGCTGGATCGGCGTGCCATCGGTGGTGCCGAGGTCCAGGATGTCCAGGCACCGTCCGCTGTCCTGGCCGACGATCGTGCCGCCGTCACCCGGCGGGGGCGGGGGGCTCGTTCCGATGTTCACATCAGCGGAGAAGTTGTTGACGGCCAGCCCGACGCCGCCGTTCCACGGTTCGAAGCCCGCCTGCAGGCTGGTCAGGTACCAGTCGTTGGTGACCTGGGTCCGCGCGACGACGTCGTTGATGAAGTCCTTGACGTTGAATGACCAGCTGTCGATGGTCGCCGGTGCGAGGTAGGAGACGACGTCGTTACCGCCGTTGTTCCCCTGCCAGACCTCCCAGTTACGTCCCCCCACCGAGGTGTTGCCGACCGGGCCGCCGATCGGCTGGATCGAGCCCTGTCGGTGGAACCAGATCATGATCTCCATCTGGCTCACCCCGTCGGTCTTCGGAGTCGGGTCCATCCAGATGTCGTAGGTGGCGTTGTAGGTGCCGCCCGCATACCCGTAGCTGATCGCGGACGGGACGCTGCTGACCTGGCTCAGCTGCGCGGGCAGGTTGGTCCCGGGTGAGCAGTTTTGGTAGTGACAGCCGAGCACCACCGACGGGTAGGAGAGCGGCGGTCCGGAGGTGGAGGTGGACCCCTGCTGCGAAGTGATCTGGAAGCCACTGTTGGTGGTTTCGATGCACTGCTCGGCGGCGCTGCCCCAGCGGTTGTTCTGAACGATGTACTTGTCCTGGATGGTGGTTGTGCCGTACTGCTCACAGATCGTCGCGGCTTGTGCCGGTGCTGCGGCGACCAGTGCGGCGGTGGCCGTGACCGCGAGTACGGCCAGCGCCTGCAACAGGCGTCTCATGCCTTACCTCCTCGTTTCGGGGGTGCCCTTGGGAGCGCTCCAACCAACGGCACGTACCGATGTAACCATGTCGCGTCGGGATCGAGAAGAGCTGATGAAACTTGTTTCAGGCGTGTGTCGTGCGGGGTCTGGCCGTCATCAACGCTGATCTGTTCCGCTCATCGGACTTCTGCAATGATGTCCGGGCGAATCGCGCGAACTCGCGCGACGGGGGCGGAGGTATGACAGTGGGATCGCGCCGATGACCACGGTGGTTGACGTTCGGCAGGTGACGGTCCGGTATGGCTCGACGCTGGTTCTGGACCGCATCGACCTCCAGGTTCCCGAGGGCGGCGCCGTCGCATTGGTCGGCGAGAACGGGGCCGGAAAGTCCACTCTGCTGCGATGCGTCACCGGTCTGCAGGAGCCAACCGTCGGCGACGTCTCCGTCTTCGCGGCGGTGCCGGGTCGCGGTGCGGAGTTCTGGCGACAGGTCGCCACCACAGTGGAGTCACCGAGCTGGTACCAGGGCCTGACCGTGCGGGAACATCTCGACCTGGTCCGGGTGGTCAACGGCGGCGACCCCGACGATGGACACATCGCCGAGCTCTGCGTAACCCTCGGCCTGGCCGGGCTCTCCGACAGCCTGCCCAGCACCCTCTCCTCCGGGCAGCGGCAGCGCTTCCTGCTTGCCGCGACCCCCGTGCGGCCCAGCCGACTTCTCGTCCTGGACGAGCCCGAGCAACGCCTCGACACCCGGATCAAGGGTGCGGTCGCCGCACACCTGCGCTCGTACGTGGCGTCCGGTGGCACGCTCGTCATGGCCAGCCACGACGACGGGTTCCGGGTCGGCGTCGGCGCCGGTGAGGTCGTACTCATCCGTCCGGAGGCGGAGTGACCTCGGTCGCGGCCCCGGTCCGGCCGGCGGCCCCGGCCCCGGTTCATGCCCGCCGCTGGATACGCCGCCGCCGGATCGCCGCCGAGGGCCGTGTCGACCTCAGCACTGTCTACGTCGTGACCCTCACGGTGCTGATGGCCGCCGCGCTGGTCGGGGAGCCGGTGGCGCGGGTGGTCTGGCCGTCGGAGGTGTCCGGCGACCCGGCGGTGACCCCGTTCGTCGCAGCGGTGGCTGCCCTCGCCGCCTTCTTCGTCCTGCTGCGCCAGCTCGGCCCGCTCTCGGTCAGCCGCAGCGACGCCACCTGGCTGCTGCTCGCGCCGATATCCCGGCGTTCCCTGCTCGCGCCGGCGCTCGCCCTCACCACCGTCGCCGCGCTCGTCGTCGGGGCTGGCATCGGGATCACGGTGACCGGGCGCATCGTCGCCCGCCCGGTCGAGCTCCTGGCTCTGTGGGCCGGTGGCCTCACCGGCGCGGCTGCGGCCGTCTTCGTGGCGTTGCTCGCCATTGCCGGCCAGCCGCGGCCCGCCGCGGCCCGTTTCGCTGACGGCGGCGGCGTCGCGGTCGGCGCGGGCAGCCTCGTCGTGGCCGCCGCGCTGAGCGCCACCGGCGGGCCGGGTCTGCCCGCCGTGCCGGTGCCGCCCCTGGTCGTGCTCGCCGCCGGTATCGCCGCCCTGGTCGTGGGGCTGTTCCTGGTCGGGTTGACCGGGCGGGCGGTGGAGAGGTGGCCCGCCGCGCCGATCGCCGAAGCATCGATCAACGCGGGCGCGTACGCCGATGTCGCGTACGCGGTCGAACCCTCCTACCTGGCCGAGATGAGTGCCCGCCGGTTCTGGCGCAGCCGGACCCGGGTCCGGACGACGCGGCTGCTGCCGACCCGCTGGCTGTCTCCGCTCATCGCCCAAGATCTGATCATTCTGCGTCGGAAGGCGCCGCGGCTCTGGTGGCCGGTTGGCGCGGTAGCCGTCCCGGTCTACCTCGCGGACGGTCCCGCCTGGCTGCTGCTCGGCGTGGTCCTGATCGGCGCGCTGGGCGCCGCCGGCTTCACCGGGGAGTCCACGCACAGTGACGCCGCGAACCCGGCGATGCTGCGGCTGCTCGGTCTCACGGGTCGTCAGGTGACCGCCGCGCGACTCGTGGTCCCCGCCGTCATCGCCGGTGGCTGGCTCGCGATCACCCTGGCCGTGTTGCAGGGCCTCGGGGCACTCACCGGGCCGTGGTGGGTGCTCGGTCTGTTGGCGGGGCCGGCCGTGGCGGCGGGTGCCCACCAGCGGGCGAAGGCGAGTGCCGCCTCGGTCGGCACCATCTTGATCGATACGCCGCTCGGGGCATTTCCGGCCGGAATGCTGCTCTGGCTGCTCAACGGGGTTGACGTTCTCGCCGTGCTGACCCTGCCGGTCTCGGTCGGGCTGGTGATGGTGCCGGCGCCGGAGGTGCTCGGTTGGCCGTGGCTGCTTGCCCAGGCGGTCAGTTCGGCGCTGGGGTATGCCCTGCTGGTGCGCTTGTCCTCCCGCGCCACCGGCTCGCTCTGACCGCGTCGGTTCGCTCTGGCCGCGTCGGTTGCGCCAACCGTCGACGACGGGCCGGAGCGGCGGAGTCCGGCTGAGTCGGGGGGCTACTCCTGATGCGGTCAGCCGGACTCCTGGCCGGTCAGCGGTGGCTGAACTTGTGGTCGATGTAGACGAGCGCATCGCCGACGGGGCGCTCCTCGCCTCCGCTTGGCTGATTGACCAGAGTGCCATCGACAGACATCGTGGTTGATCCACCGCCATCCAGGTTGACCGCGTTGTGCATGCCGAGCGCGGCGGCGACCGTGGCGGTCTCGGTCATGGTGGTGCCCACGCTGGTGGTCTGTCGACCATCGATGGTCACGAGCATGACTTTGCCGTCGAGGGTGGTTCCGGCGATGGTGCGCGGGTGGCGCGCGAAAAAGCCGTCCGAGTCGGTTGGCGCGACGACCTGCCCATCCTTCATCAGCCGGTAGCGGCCGTTCACGGCGAACGTCCCGGGGCGCAGCGGAACCTTCTTACCCGCCTCGTCCTGCAGGGAACTGGAGTGCTTCACGCAGCCCTGCGCCACGGCGAGCAGGTCCACCGTTTCCCGCCCGGTCGCCTGTAGGGAGGTCTGGTCCGGGGCGAGGGCCGTGCCGCGGGTGTTCGTGGTCCGGACCACGCAGCCTCTGCGGTCGAGGACGACCTCGACACCTGGACCGGACGGCGTGCTGGCGGCGAACTCCGGCGTGAAGCGCACCGTGTCGCCGGAGTCGGCGCACTGAGTCGGGTCTGGAAGCTCAGTGCAGGCGTCCGGGACAACCGGCGGGTGGTTGATGTACTCCAGCGGGAGGCTGGTCTTGGCCTGGGTGTTGCGGATGCTGCCGGTCCACTGCAGCTGGCCCATGAGCATCTTGTGATTCTTGGCGTCGAGAACCAGATCTGCCTCCGCGGCGTCACCGGTGGGCTCGCTGAGCAGCTGCCCGCCGTATACCCCCAGGCCAACGGGGTCGCCGGGATACTCGGCGCTGGCGGTGAAGGTGAAGAAGGAGGCGTTTACTCCGGCCAGCGCGCCAGACTCGCGGACGAGGTCGGTGGTCTTTTCGACTCCGGCCAGGTCGGGTCCGTAGGTAGCGGCGAGGTGCCCCCGGCTCTGCCTGGGGTCGATCGCCAGAACGTTGACCACCCACGGTCCACGGGGGGTGTCGCCGATCTGGTCGACCGGCGCCGGCTCGGTGCCACGGACGATCCGGGTCAGCGTGACACCCTGGGTGAGCGTCTCGATGCTGCGACTCTCCGCCAGGTCGGAGTCGCCGAGGGGCAGGGTTGCCTCGTTCGCCGAAACCGGCGTGGGGGTGGCGGTGAGTCCAAGCAGGGCCGCTCCAAGCAGGGCTGTCGCCACGGTGGCCGCAGCGCGGCGTGGGTACTGAAAGCTGTTTATATCCGTTGCCATCCATGCATGCTGTACGGCGTCGGAAAGAGCCACAAGGGTAAGGGGGTGAAAGGCGTGCTAAAGGCTGGTTAGCGGCAGGTGAGCTGGTTTAGAAGGGTTGCGGCGCCACCCACTTAGCCGGACAAATAGCTACCAGCCGCTAAATTGCTCGAATTACCTGAAGTGGGCGTATGGTTATGCTTCCTGGTCTTGCTGATTAACCGATGGCGTTCCCATGCTTGGTCTGATTTCTGTGGGCGAACGGACGACCAAATGCGCGACGATCGGTCAACCCGGGCCAACCGAATAGGGCGGTATAGTTTCCGGCTAACCTGTGGCAGTACTCCCATGGAGAGTGTCGATGGAAGAATCCGAGGATCCGCGCCCTTACCGTGTCGTGGTGAACGACGAAGAGCAGTACTCGATCTGGCCCGACGGGTCGGAGCTTCCGGCCGGATGGCGCACGGTGGGCTTCAGCGGCGATCGCGCCAGCTGCCTCGCGCACATCGACGAGGTCTGGACCGACCTGCGCCCACGCGGGCTGCGCGAGTGGCTGGAGACCCAGGGCTGACCCGTGCCGCACCGCAACCGCTGCGGGCGTACCGGGAAACCGGGGCGCCCGCAGCGACTTATTTCGGCCCACCGTCACTTTCTTCGCCCGCGGTACTTTCATGTGACATGGGGTCAGGAGATGGTTACCAACGTTCCGAAAATCGCGGATCACCCGCCGGCTGGCCGCTAATGATCCAGGCCAGCGACGGTTGGTTGACAGAACCTGAAATCTTCTCGTAGTTTCTTCCCATCTCCGGCCCATGAGTTCCACTCAAGGCAGGGCCGGCGGAATTGCCATCCTCCGTTCCACTGCTTCTGTAGCTGTCTTTCGGTGTTGTGACGCGAAGGAGTGCACAGTGTGGGCAGGGCCCCTCGACACCGTCAACGACCCGACACCCACCACCGCAGTCGGCGACACCGTGCCGGACCTCGTGGCCGCCGCGGCGCGGCGGCAGCCGAATACGGTCGCGGTGGCCGATGGTGACGGGGAAACGCTCACCTACCGTGAGCTGATCGAGCGGGCCGACACCCTGGCCCACCGGCTCGTCGCCGGGGGCATCCGCCCGGACGAGCCGGTGGCGGTGGTCCTCCCCCGCTCGGTGGAGCTCGTCGTCACCCTGCTCGCCGTGCTCAAGGCCGGTGCTGCGTATCTGCCGCTTGACCCGGCCGACCCGCCAGCGCGGATTCGGCAATTGCTCGCCGTTGCCGGGGACCCGCCGGTACTGGCTGCCGGCGAGGTGCCCGGCGCCGGGCGATTGTTCCGCCTGGACCAGCTCGGTGCGGCCAGAGCAACGGGAGCCGCCGCGTCGCCGGGAGCCGCCGCGTCAACCGGTGCCGCGCCGCGGCGGCTGCACCCCGCCGGCCTCGCCTACATCAACTTCACCTCCGGCTCGACCGGCACGCCGAAGGGGGTCGCCGTTGCCCACTCCGCCGTGGTTCGCCTGGTCCATCAGCCTGGCTACCTGCGCCTGGGGCCCACCGAGACAGTCCTTCAACTCGCTCCGGTCGCCTTCGACGCGGCGACCCTGGAGATCTGGGGCGCGCTTTCCAACGGGGCCCGGCTCGTGCTGGCCCCACCCGGTGCGCTGGAACTCACCGGGCTGGCTCGGCTGCTCCGCCAGGAACGGATCACAGTCCTTTGGCTGACCGCCGGGCTCTTTCACCAACTGGTGGAGTTTGACCCGGACTGCCTCGCCGGGGTCGGTCAGCTCCTCGCGGGCGGGGACGTGCTCGCCCCGGAGGCGGTCCGCCGGGCACTGCGAGTGCGCGACGGGGCAGTCCTGATCAACGGATACGGGCCAACCGAGAACACCACCTTCACCTGCGTGCACCCGATGACCGATCCGGAGGCGGTGCCGAGCCCGGTGCCGATCGGCCGGCCGGTGCCCGGGAGCACCGTGTACGTTCTCGATCCGGCCGGACGGCAGGTGCCGGTCGGGGTCCCCGGCGAGCTGTACACCGGCGGTGCCGGAGTCGCCCGGGGATACCTCGGTCGCCCGGGGGCCACGGCGGCGGTATTCCTTCCCGACCCGTTCGACCCTCGCCCGGGGTCCCGGATGTACCGCACCGGGGACCGGGTCCGCTGGCGGCCGGACGGCACCCTCGACTTTCTTGGTCGAATCGACGAGCAGGTGAAGATCCGCGGGTTTCGGGTCGAGCCGGGCGAGGTCGCGGCGGCGCTGCGGGCCCACCCCGCCGTTGGGGACGCCGCTGTTCTGGTTGACGGGGAGGGGGAACGGCGCCGGTTGCTGGCATATCTGACCCCCCGTCCCGGCGCGCCGGCCCCGACCTCCCAAGAACTGGCCGGGTACGCGGCCGACCGGCTCCCGGCCCACCTCCGACCAAGGGCGTACCTGGTCCTTCCCACGCTGCCCCTGACCCGTAGTGGCAAGATCGACCGGCGGGCGTTGCCCCGGCCGGAGCCGCCCGCGGCTCGGCCCGGTACTGAAGTGACCGATCCGGTCCAGGTGCGTCTGGCGGCCCTCTGGGCCGAGCTCCTCGGTAGCAGCCCCTCCGCCCCGGACGACGACTTCTTCGCGCTGGGCGGGAATTCCCTGCTCGCCACTCGGCTGACCTTCGTCGTCGCCGACCGGTTCGGGGTGGACCTGCCGGTACGCCTCGTCTACGAACACCCGACCCTCGCCCGGCTGGCCGGCGTCCTCGACGAACAGGCCGGCGCGCGGCCGGTCCACACCGGGATCCGTCGATCGGCGGATGGACCGACGGCAGCGCGGTTCGGTGCGGGTACGAGCACCGAAGCCCACCTCCCGCCGACGTCGCTGAGCCAGCGCCGATTGTGGATGCTCGATCAGCTGGCGCCGGGAGCGGCGACCTACCACATCGCCTGGGCGGTCGAGCTGACCGGCCCGCTCGACGCGGCCGCGTTGGAATCAACGCTGGGCTGGCTGGTTGACCGGCATGAGACCCTCCGGACCCACTTCACGTCGGTCGACGGAGAACCAACCCAGAAGGTCGTGCCCGCCGCGCCGGTTCGGCTGTCGGTTGTGGATGCCGCCTCCGATGATGCCGAGCGAGAACTGGTGGACGCGGCGGCCCGGGAGCCCTTCGACCTGGCGGCCGGCCCGTTGGCCCGGTTCGGGCTCGTCCGACGGAGCCGTGGGAAGCACATTCTCACCGTCGTGGTGCACCATAGTCTCGCCGACGGTTGGTCGTTCGGGATCCTCTTCCGGGAGCTGGCCGCCGGGTATGCGGCAGCGGTCGCCGGTGCCCGCCCCGACCTGCCCGCACCGGAGGTGCGGTACGCGGACTTCGCGGTCTGGCAGCGGGAGCGGGCCGACCGTGGCGCCTTCGAGGCCGACGTCGACTTCTGGCACGCGGAGCTGGCCGGCGCCCCGACCCTGCTCGAGCTCCCCGCCGACCGGCCCGGTCCGGCTGAGCAGTCCGACGCCGGCGGCGAGGTGGTATTCGACGTCCCCGACGAGTTGACCGCCCGGCTGCGGGCGAGCCAGGATGGCACCCTGTTCACCCGGCTCCTGGCCGGCTTCCAGACCCTCCTGCATCGGCTCACCGGGGCCGACGACCTGTTGGTAGCGGTCCCGGTGGCCGGGCGCACCCGACCCGAGACCCGGAACGTGGTGGGCTTCTTCGCCAACACCCTCGCCCTGCGGGCCCGCTTCGCCGACCGGTCCAGCTTCGCCGATGTCCTCGCCCAGGCCCGGGCCTCGAGCATCGCCGCACAGACGCGGCAGGACGTGCCCTTCGACCAGATCGTGGACCGGCTCGCCCCGACTCGCAGCCTCGCCCACAGCCCGCTGGTGCAGGTGATGTTCGCCCTCGACGAGCCACCGCCGGAGGCCACGTCGGCGGGGCTGCGGATCGCCCCCCAGCTCTGGGAGAACGGCACGGTCAAGTTCGACCTCACCCTCACCGTGGAGGACCGCCCCGAAGGGCTGCGCGGTCGCCTCACCTACCGCACCGATCGCTTCGAGGCGAACCGGATCCGCGATCTCGCGCAGCGGTACCTCACCCTGCTCGCCAACGCCCTCGACCGGCCCGGCATCCCCGTCCGCGAGCTGCCTTTGCTCGACCCGGCCGAACGGGCGCGGATCCTGCGGGACGGCAACGACACCGAACTGCCCCTACCTGACGTGGCCAGCGTCGGTGAACTACTCGACCGGTTTCCACCGGCCGACCCGGTCGCGGTCGCGGTCACCGGCCCGGACGGCGCACTGTCCCACCGGGACCTCGCCACTCGCGTCAATCGCCTCGCCCACCTGCTGCGTGCCCACGGTGTCGGCCCGGATGTCCCGGTTGGACTCTGCCTCGGCCGGCACACCGACCTGGTGGCCGCGCTCCTCGCCGTCTGGCGGGCCGGCGGTGGGTACCTGCCGCTCGACCCGGCATTGCCCGTCGGTCGGTTGGCCACCGTGCTGGCCGACGCGGCTCCGCCGGTGCTGCTCACCGACCCTGCCGGGATACCCCTGATCGGCGATGCCATCGCCACTGCCGGCACCACCCCGGTGGTGCTCCGGGTCGACCAGCTCGACCCAGACCTGCCGACCGACCCGCCACCGGTCGTCGGCCACCCGGACGGCCTCGCCTACCTGCTCTACACCTCCGGTTCGACGGGTGCACCCAAGGGCGTCGCGGTCACGCACCGCTCGGTGATCAACCACCTGGTCGGCTGTCACCGGCTGTTCGGGCTCACCGCCGACGACCGGGTCGCGGCGATCACCACCCCGGCCTTCGACATCTCCGTGGTCGAGCTGGTGCTGCCACTGTTGGCCGGGGCGCGCGTCGAGATACTGGACGCGGCGACGGCCCGAGACGCCGTACTGTTGCGGGCCGCCTGCGTGCAGCGGGGTGTCACCGTCCTCCAGGCCACCCCGGCGACCTGGCGGATGCTGGTTACCGCAGCCGGCGTACCGGCCGGGGTGCGGTTGCGGATCAGCGGTGGCGAGGCGCTGACCCGCGACTTGGCCGACACGTTGCGCGCCGACGGTGCCCGGGTTGTCAACGGGTACGGGCCGTCGGAGACCACCGTCTACTCCTCGGCGGGGCCGGTGGGAGAAGACGGGCCGGTCGACCTGGGGCGTCCCCTCGCCAACACCCGGATCCAGCTGCTCGACTCCGCCGGCCAGCCCGTCCCAGACGGTGTGATCGGAGAGATCCACATTGGCGGCACCGGAGTGGCCCGGGGCTACCACGGTGACCCAGCCCGTACCGCGGCCCGGTTCCGCCCCGACCCGTTCGGCCCGATCCCCGGCGGACGGCTCTACGCCACGGGCGACCTGGCCCGTCGGCTCCCGAACGGGCGTCTTGTCTACCACGGCCGCGCCGACCAGCAGGTCAAGGTGCGGGGCTTCCGGATCGAACTCGGCGAGATCGAGTCAGCGCTGCGCGACCAGCCCGGCATCCGGGATGCCGTGGTAACCACCTGGGGAGCCGACTCCGACGTCCGGCTCGCCGCGTACGCGGTCACCGAACCCGCCGCCGCTGACCCGGCATCGGTCTGGCCGGCGCTCCGCGCTGGTCTGGCCCGGCGGCTGCCGGAGTACATGGTGCCGGCCACCCTGGTCCTGCTCGACACGCTTCCCCGCACCGCGAGCGGCAAACTGGATCGACGGGCGTTGGCCGAGCCCACCTGGCGGGAGACCACCGGGAGTGGCCCGACCGCCCCCCGTACCCCGGTCGAAGCGCAGCTCAGCGCGCTTTGGCAGGACGTGCTCGGCCGCACCGAGGTCGGCGTGCACGACAACTTCTTCGCCCTGGGTGGACACTCCCTCACCGCGACCCGGCTGATCGCCCGCATCCGCGCGACCTTCGGTGTCGAGCTGGCGCTGCGGAGCCTCTTCACCGCGCCCACCGTCGCCGAACTCGCGGTCCAGATCGCCGCCGCGGGCTCCCCCGGGACACCGCACCGGATCGGTCCTGCCGATACCAGCCCCAAGCATCTGCTCGCCTCGCTCGACGACCTCTCGGACCGCGAGGTTGACGAGCTCCTGGAAAGTCTGATCGCCGAGGAGGGCGTATGAATAGGCGCAGAGAACGTGTGGTCGTCGTCGGGGCCGGCCTGGCCGGTTCGCTCGCCGCGCTCTACCTCGCCCGCCAGGGCCACGAGGTGGATGTCTTCGAGCGACGTCCGGACCCCCGTTCCGCGCTGGCCCGACCAGAGGGTCGGTCGATCAACCTGGGGCTATCCGCCCGAGGCATGCGGGCGCTGGACGGGGTGGGGCTCCTTGCCGACGTACTCAAGCACAGCGTGCCGATGCGCGATCGGGTGGTGCATTCGCCCGATGGTGGAGTACGCGTCCAGCCGTACGGGGTACGCGAGCACGAGATTCTCCACTCGGTACTCCGGGAGGAGCTGATCTCACTGGTGGTGACCGCCGCCGAGGCCGAACCGGGGGTGCGGTTTCACTTCGATCGCCTTCTGACCGGCCTGGATCGGGAGAACGGCACCGTACACGTCACGCCCACTGCCGGCGGCGAGCCGACAACAGCCACCGCGGACCTGATCGTCGGTGCCGACGGGGCTTTTTCCACCGTTCGGCAACAGCTGCAGCACGGGCTGCGCGCCAACTACGCCCAGGAGTTTCTCCCCTGGGGATACAAGGAGTTGACCATCCCGGTGGGTGCCGACGGTCAGCCCCGGGTCCGGCTGGAGGCGCTGCACGTCTGGCCCGGTCACGAGGCGATGATGGTCGCTCACCCCAACCGGGACGGCTCGCTGACCTGCACGCTCTTCATGGCGCACGAGGGTCCGGTGAGCTTCGCCGCCCTCGACACCCCGACGGTGGTGCGGGACTTCTTCCGCCGGCGCTTTCCCGACGCGGAGGAGCTGATGCCCGACCTGGTCCGGGACATCGCCGAGCACCCGGTCGGGCACCTGGTCACCGTGCGGACCGCTCCCTGGCGGTACGCGGACCGGGTGGTCCTGATCGGTGATGCCGCACACGCTGTCTACCCGTTCTACGGCCAGGGCATGAACTCGGCCTTCGAGGACTGCGTGGTCCTCGACGACTGCCTCACCGCCCACTCCGACCGGGCCACCGCGCTGGCCGCGTACGAGGCAGCCCGGAAGCCGCACACCGACGTGCTTGCCGACCTGTCCACCACGAACTTCGAGGACCTACGAGATCGGGTGCACCGGTTCGGCTACAGCGCCTCCGCTGCCGCCGATCGACTGCTGGCCCGGCTGTTGCCGCAACACTGGGTGCCGTTGTACGCGATGGTGGCG
Source organism: Salinispora cortesiana (assembly GCF_000484695.1). GTDB lineage: Bacteria > Actinomycetota > Actinomycetes > Mycobacteriales > Micromonosporaceae > Micromonospora > Micromonospora cortesiana. The sequence continues at coordinate 18,864 of NZ_AXVR01000041.1, forward strand.
CACAGCACCATCCCGTACGCCGACGCGCTGGCCCGCGCCAACCGTCAGAACCGCATCCTGCGCCAGGCCGGCGCCGGGCTCGTCCTGGCCATCGGCCTTGCCGTCACCGCCGGCGCCCGCCGCGTCGGTCGTCGTAGCGCGATCGGGCGGTGAGGGCTGTGCTGACGCATCCGATCAACGCCGAACAGATTCTGCTCACTGAGTCCGACCTACACGCCGATCCGCTGCACCCGCTGTTGGTCGGGGCGGTCGACCAGGTGCGGGCCGTGGTCGCCTGGGCCCGGGAGTACCTCTGTCAACCCCATCCGGAGCTGGGTCGCAAGGGCCCGGTCTGTCCGTATGCCCAGGGCTCCCTGGACCGGAAGATCTTCTACCTGGCCGTTCATCGGGGGAAGACCGTCGACGAGGCCGAGCTGGACGAGGTGCTCGCCGCCTACCGGGAGTGGTTCCACCACTTGGACCCGCTCACCGGTCCGTCCGCCCAGTTCAAGACGATCTTGCTGACGCTCCCGGACCTGCCGGACGATGTTGCCCAGCAGGTCGTGGATCGGACCCAGCAGCGGCTCAAGCCGCACTACACCGACCAGGGGCTGATGCTCGGTGAGTTCCACGACGGACCGCCGGCCAAGGGTGGCCTGTGGAACACAGACTTCCGGCCACTGCGGAGCCCGGTGCCGATGCTGGTGGTCCGGTACATGGTCGCCAGCGATCTGCCATTCCTCGCCGACGATCCGGTGACCTTCGCCAGCTACCTGCGGTATTTCGGGCGCGGGGGCCCGGCATCGCTGCGCGGGCAGGTCCAGGCGGCCGCGCAGCGGCATGGCCTGCCGATACCCGAACCCCGCGCCGATGCCGGCACCTCGCACCCCAACACGAATCAGGGGGTTCGATGACGACCGCCGACTCCACCACGCCCGGCAGCAGCGGCAAGCGTGCCCTGCTGGCCCGCCTGCTCGCCGAACGGGCCCAGGCGCCCCGTAGCTACCCGGTCTCCTTCGGCCAACAGCGGCTGTGGTTCCTGGACCGCTTCACCGGGGGCATCCCGGTCTACAACATCCCGGTCGCCTTCCAGGTGCACGGGCCACTGGACGTCGCGGCGCTGCGCACCGCACTGACCACGCTCGTCAACCGGCATCCGGCGCTGCGTACCACGTTCAGCGAATCCGGCGGCGAACCGGTGCAGGTGGTGCGACCGACTGGCGAGGTGGATCTCACCGAGACAGACCTGAGCGGGCTGCCGGCGGAGCAGCGTGAGGCCGAGGCCACCGCGCTCGTCCGAGCGCACTCTGGGCAACCGTTCGACCTGGCCGCAGGCCCGCTGCTGCGGGTGGCGGTGATCCGGACGGACCCGGACCGGCATCACGTGGCGCTCTGCGTGCACCACATCGTCTTCGACGCCTGGTCGATCGGGGTGCTCTTCCAGGAGTTGGAGACCGCGTACGCGGCCGCACTGGCGGGTGTCCCGGCCGACCTGCCCGAGCTGCCCACGCAGTACGCCGACTTCGCCGTCTGGCAGCGGGAGCGGCTCGCCGGTGACGCGCTGCGCCGACAGCTCGACCACTGGGTTTCGCATTTGCGTGGGGCACCAGCCCTGCTCAGCCTCCCGACCGACCGGCCCCGCGCGGCCAATCGCTCGTATCGGGGTGCCTGTCACTACGTCACCGTCCCGGCGGCGGCCGTTCGCCGCGTTGAGGAGTTCAACCAGGGTGCCGGGGTCACCATGTTCATGACCCTGTTCGCCGTGTTCCAGGCGGTGTTGTCCCGACACAGCGGGCAGGACGACATCGTGATCGGTACCCCGGTCGCCGGCCGGGAGCATCCCGACCTGGAGCGGCTGGTCGGCTTCTTCGTCAACACGCTCGCCCTGCGGGTGTCGTCCGCCGGCTCCCCATCGCTACGGCAACTTGTTGACCAGGTACGGGAGGTCACCCTCGTCGGTCTCGGCAACGCCGAGGTGCCGTTCGAGCGGGTGGTTGAGGAGATGCAGCCAGAACGCAGTCTGGCCCACGCACCGATCTTCCAGGCCCAACTGATCCTGCAGAACGTACCGCAGAACGCCTTCAGTCTCGCCGGCTGCACGACCACCTCTCTGCGGGTCGACAGCGGCACCGCCAAGTTCGACCTCACCCTCGCCGGTGAGCTGACCGACGAGGGCGCCCTGCGGTTGGCCTTCGAGTACGACACCGAACTGTTCGACGTCGGTACGGTTGACCGGCTGGCCCGGCACCTGTGCACCCTGCTGGACACGGCGGTCGCCGAGCCGGATCGTCCCCTGACCCGGCTTCCGCTGCTCAGCGGAGTGGAGCGGTGGCGTGCCGTGGTCGAGTGGAATCAGACCGACCGGGGCACGTTACCGGTCGACACCCTCCTGGACCTGCTCCCCACCGACCCCGCCGAGTCCGGTGCTCCACCTGCCGTCATCGGTCCGGACGGGGCCGTGGACCGGGCCGAGCTGCACCGGCGGGCCGGACAGATCGCCCGGCGACTGCTCGCCGCCGGTGTCGCCCCGGACACCCCGGTCGGCATCTGCCTGGATCGCGGGGTCGACATGGTCGCCGCGGTGCTGGGCGTGTGGCGGGCTGGGGCCGGCTACCTACCGCTCGACCCCACTCTGCCCCCGGAGCGGCTGCGCCACCTGCTCGCCGACTCCGGCACCCGGGTCGTGCTGACCCACCAGGCGGTCGTCGCGCGGCTCGGCCCGGTGCTGGCGGGTTCGGTGACGGTGCTGCTCGACGATGCCACCGGCGACCCCGGCCCGGCGGAGCCACTTCCGGCGGTCCCGGCGCATCCGGACGGACTGGCATACCTGATCTACACCTCGGGGTCGACCGGTCGACCGAAAGGGGTGGCGGTCCCGCACCGCAGCGTGACCAACCTCGTCGCCTCCTTCCACGACGACCTGGACCTGACGCCCGAGGACCGGTTCGCCGCGGTCACCACCCTGTCGTTCGACATCTCGGTGCTGGAACTGCTGGTGCCGCTGCTGCTGGGCGTCCCGCTGCTGGTCGTGGGCGCCGATGAGGTCGGCGACGGGCCGGCCCTGCGTCGTCGGCTCACCGAAGCGGGGATCACCGCCATGCAGGCCACCCCGGCGACCTGGCGCCTGCTGCTGGCCTCCGGCGGGGTGCCGCCGACGCTGCGGCTGCGCCTCTGCGGCGGTGAGGCCCTGCCCCGGGACCTCGCCGACGCCCTGCAGGCCGACGACGGGACCCTGTGGAACTGCTACGGGCCCACCGAAACCACCGTCTGGTCCGCGGCGGCCCCCGTGGCACCGGCCCCGGCCGCGGTGGACCTCGGTGCGCCGATCGCCAACACCCGGATCTACCTGCTCGACGAGGCGTACCAGCCGGTGCCGGTGGGTGTGGTGGGAGAAATTCACATCGGCGGGTCCGGTGTGGTGCGCGGATACCACGGTCGGCCCGGCCTGACCGCCGGTCGCTTCGTCCCCGACCCGTTCGCCGACCACCCCGGCGCCCGGCTCTACGCCACCGGTGACCTGGCCCGGCAGCGCGCCGACGGCCGGCTGGAGTTCCTCGGCCGCACCGACCATCAGGTCAAGGTGCGCGGGTTCCGGATCGAGCTGGGCGAGATCGAGTCCTTGCTCCGGGGCCACGATCTGATCGCGGACGCGGTGGTCGGCACCTGGGCCGGCGGGGACGGCGACACCCGCCTGGTGGCGTACGCTGTGCCGGAGTCCGGGGCCGCCCCGGACTCCCTCGCCGACCAGGTCCGCTCCGACCTGGCCGGCCGGCTGCCGGAGTACATGCTTCCCGCAGCCCTGGTGCCGATGACCGCGTTGCCGCTCAACGGCAACGGCAAGGTCGACCGGAACGCCCTGCCTGTCCCCACCTGGACCGACCCGCGGGTCGAGCGGGTCGCCCCCCGCGACGCCCTCGAGCAGGTACTCGCCGGAATCTGGCAGGAGGTGCTGCAGGTCGAGCGGATCGGTGTGCACGACGACTTCTTCCGGCTCGGCGGCCATTCCCTCCTCGGCGCGCAGGCGTTGAGTCGGATCGGCGCCGCGCTGGAGACGGAGGTGCCGATCCGGATCCTCTTCGAGGCGCCGACGATCGACGCGATGGCCCGCGCGTTGCGCTCCACGGAGGAGGTAGCCGGCCGGACCGACGCCGTAGCCGCCCTTCGAACGGAGGTGGCCGACCTCTCCGACGAGGAGCTGCGGACTCTGCTGGGCGGCCCGGAATGAACGACTCCGGGACCGATCGCGAACGGCTGATCCGGGAACTGATGGCCCGCCGGGGACTGGCCCGGCGGGCCCAGCCGGTCCGGGTGCCCCCTCGGGACCCGGACGCCCGGGTGCCACTCTCCCCGATGCAGGAGGGCATGTGGTTCCTCGACCAACTTCAGCCCGGAAGCGCGGCGTACGTGCTCAGTCAGGCAGTGCAGGTCACCGGCCGGCTGGACCTCGTCGCGCTGCAGTCCGCGCTTGACGAGGTCGTCGCCGCGCACGATGCCCTCCGGACCAGGTTCGTGCAGCGGGACGGGGAGGTGGAGCAGGTCATCCTGCCCACAACCGACCCGGCGGCCCGATGTCAGTTGATCGTGGAGGACCTGACCACGGTGGCGCCCGCCGACCGCGAGGCCACAGCGACCGCCGTCGCCAGTCGGGAGAGTGAAACGCCGTTCGACCTTGGCCGGGCGCCCCTGCTGCGGGTCCGGTTGGGGCGGCTGGACCAGGACGAGCATCTGTTGGTGGTCGCCCTGCATCACATCATCGCCGACGAGCGGTCCCTCGACATCGTGCTCATCGGGCTCCTCGACGGCCACCACCGTCGGCGCACCGGGGCGGCCGCCGCGACCGCTCCGCCGACCACACACTTCCCCGACCACGTGCTCCGGCAGCGGGACTGGTTGGCCAGCGCCGCCGCCGACCGGGCACGTCAGTTCTGGACCGACCGGCTGGCGGGCTGCTCCGGCGTGCTCGACCTGCCGACCGACCGGCCGCGACCCGCCGCCCTGACCTTCGCCGGCAGCACCCACGGCTTCGCTTTCACCGACGAGCTGATCGCGGCGCTCGACGGCGTGGCGCAGCGGACCGGCTGCACCCGCTTCATGGTTCTGTTCGCCGGTCTCCAGGTGCTGCTGGCCCGCCTCGCGGGCACCGACGACGTCTGCGTCGGCGCCCCGGTGACGTTGCGCACCCACCCCGAGCAGCAGGAGATGGTCGGCCTGCTCGCCAACAGCCTGCCGCTGCGCACCGACCTGTCCGGGGACCCGACGCTGGCCGAGGCGCTGGCCCGGGTCCGGCGTACCTGCGTGGAGTCCCTGGCGCACGCTGAGTTGCCCTTTGAGCGGATCGTCGAGACCGTGCGGCTGCCCCGCGACCCGAGCCGCAACCCACTGTTCCAGGTGATGCTGGTCCTGAATCAGGCCGGCGTCGCCGGCCCCCGGCCAGGTCTCGCCGTCCGCCCGGTGCCGGTGCTGCGGGAAACCGCCCGGATGGACCTCACCGTGGCGGTGTACGAGTCCCCGGCCGGCCTCACCGCCGTGGTCGACTACAACACCGATCTCTTCGACCAGGCGACCATCGACCGGTTCGTCGACCGGTTCCGGTCTGTGCTGTGGGCGTTGGCGACCCAGACGCACCTGCCGCTCTCCGCGCTGGAACTGGTCGGCCCCGCCGAGCGACGCGCCCTGACCGCCTGGAACAACACCGACCGGGCGTACCCGGGTGGCTCGGGGCTGCACGAGCTGGTCAGCGCGCGGGCGGCGGCCGACCCGGACGCGCCGGCCCTGCTGGACATCAGCCCGGGCGAGCCGGACCGGCCGGCGGTGACCTACGGGCAGCTGGACGCCGACGCCGACCGGCTCGCCGCGCACCTGCGCCGCTGCGGGGTCCGCCCCGACCAGCCGGTGGGGCTCGCGTTGGCCGCCGGCCGTGCCGCCGTCACCGGCGTCCTGGCGATCCTCAAGGCCGGCGCCGGTTATCTTCCGGTGGACCCCGGCCACCCCCCGGCCCGGCTGCGTGCCCTGCTCACCGCCGCCGGTGCCCCGGTCTGCCTGGCCGAGGCCGAGCTCGCCGCCGCCCTGGCCGCCGGGGCGGACACGCACGACGACCCGCCGTACGTCGGCACCGTGCTCGCTGTTGGTCCTGATGGCCAACCGGCGGACGCCGGCCCGACCGGGGAAACGGCGCCTGCTGCTCCCCGGACGGTCCACCCGGACCAGCTCGCCTACGTCATTCACACCTCTGGCTCCACCGGCACGCCGAAGGGGGTGATGGTCAGCCATCGCACCGCCGTCAACCTGGCCCTGGCCTTCGTCGACCTGCACCGCATCGGTCCGGGTGACCGGCTGCTCATGTTGCCCCCACTGAGCTTCGATGCCTCCGTCGGTGACCTTTTCCCGGCCCTGGTCACCGGGGCCATGATCGTGGTACACCGGCAGCCGGCCGCGATCACCGGCGCGGGCCTGGTCGAGCTGTGCCGGGCGCACGGCCTCACCCTGGTTGACACCGCCGCGCCGCTCTGGGCCCGCTGGGTCACCGACCTTGCCGCGCGCCCCGGTGCGCCGGACGTCGGCACGTTGCGCGCCATGATGGTCGGTGGGGAACCCGTGGACCTGGCGATGGTGCGCCGCTGGGCGGGACTCACCGGCGGCCGGGTCACCCTGCACAACCACTACGGCCCGACCGAGGCGACCGTCTGCGCCACCACCTACGCCACCGTGGACGGCGTCGAACTGCCCGGCCTGACCCGGTTGCCGATCGGCCGCCCGGTGCCCAACGTTCAGGTGCACGTCCTCGATCCCCACCTGCGGCCGGTGCCGATCGGCCTCGCCGGCGAGGTCTGGATCGGTGGCACCGCCCCTGCCCGCGGATACCTCGACAATCCCGGCGAAACCGCGAACCGTTTCGTCCCGAACCCGTACGGCCCCGCCGGGTCGCGGCTCTACCGCACCGGCGACCTCGCCCGGCATCGTGCCGACGGCAACCTCGAATTCCTCGGCCGGACCGATCAACAGGTCAAAATCCGGGGCCATCGGATCGAGCTCGGCGAGGTCGAGGCGGCCTGTGCCGCCCTGCCCGGGGTGCGCCGTACCGCCGTGGTTGTCGACCACGCCCCGGCCGGCCCTCGGCTCGTCGCCTACCTGGTCGGGGACGACACCACCCCGGTTGGCTCCGAGGCGAGGATCGCGCTGCGCCGCCGGCTGCCGGAGTACCTCGTCCCCACCGCCTTCATCCGGGTACCCGACCTGCCCACCAACCGGCACGGCAAGCTCGACCTGGCCGCCCTGCCCCGACCGGAGGAGACCGACCGACCGGCGCACGAGCCGCCGGCCACTCCAACCGAGAAGACGCTCGCTGGCATCTGGGCCGAGCTGCTCGACACCGGCCCGGTGGGCCGGCACGACAACTTCTTCGACCTTGGTGGACACTCACTACTCGCGGCGGGCCTGGCGACCCGGGTCCGGGCCGCGCTCGGGGTGGAGCTGCCGCTGCAGGCACTCTTCTCCGCCGCCGACCTCGCCGACCTCGCCGCCGTTCTTGACGGAGTCGAGCCCACCCGGGACAGCGACGTTGACCTGCTCCGCACCGAGGCGCGACTCCCCGCTGACCTGGTCGTACCGTCCGGGATGTCGGCTGCGCCGGTACGTGCGGTGCTCTGCACCGGGGCGACCGGATTCCTCGGGGCGTACCTGCTCGCCGACTGGCTCGCCCACAGCACCGCCACCGTGCACTGTCTGGTCCGGGCGGACACCCCGACCGCCGCCCTCGACCGGGTCCGCGCCAACCTACGCCGGTACGGCCTCTGGCGGCCGGAGTACGCCGGCCGTCTGATTGGCGTCCCGGGCGACCTCGGCGCACCCCGGCTCGGCCTGAGTGGTACGGACTTCGCCGAGTTGGGCGAAGGGCTGGACGCGATCGTGCACAACGGCGGCGTGGTCAACTTCGTCGCGCCGTATTCGACGCTGCGCCCGGCGAATGTCGGCGGCACGCTGGAGGTGCTCCGGCTGGCCAGCACCGGCCGCCCGAGTGCGGTGCACTTCGTCTCCACCCTCGGGGTCTTCGTCACCCCGTCGCACCGCGGCACTCTGGTGCGCGAGGGCGACGTCCCGGCCGACCGTGACGGGTTCCCCGACGGCTACAACGCCAGCAAGTGGGTGGCCGACGCGTTGGTCCGGGCCGCCCGGGAGCGGGGGCTGCCGGTCAGCGTGCACCGGCCAGCCCGGATCACCGGGGACGCCGACAGCGGCCTTGGTAACACCGACGACTACTTCAGCCGGCTGCTGAAGACCTGCGTGCAGCTCGGCGCCGTACCGGAGATCGACGACCCCGCCGACCTCGCACCGGTCAACTACGTGGGGGCCGGCATCGGGCACCTGACCCGGGCGGGAGTGATGACGGACCACCACTACTACAACAACCAGACCATGTCGTACGCCGCCTTGGCCGCCGCGCTGACCAGCTTCGGCTACCCGGTGACATCGGTGCCGTACCCGCGCTGGCGGGCGGCACTGCTGGATCGGCCGGACGCCGCGCTGGCCCGGCTCGCCCCGCTCTTCGAGGTGGATACCCCGGTTCGGACGCAGCCGGACTTCGATTGCACCGGCACCGAGGCGACCCTCGCGGCGGCCGGGATCACCTGCCGACCGGCCGACGAGCGGCTGCTGCACACCTACCTGTCGGCGTTCGTGGCCGCCGGCTTCCTCGCCCCACCGCCCGGGAGGGCCCATGGCTGAGCGCACGGTGCCCACTGTCCGGTGGGCCGCGGTCTGGTTCGGCCAGCTCGTCTCCCTGGTCGGGTCGAGCCTTACCGCGTTCGTCCTCGGGGTCTGGGTCTATCAGCGCACGGGTTCGGTCACCCAGTTCTCGCTGATCTTTCTTGCCGCCACCCTGCCGGCGGTACTGTTCGCGCCGTTCGCCGGGGCGCTGGCCGACCGTCGGGACCGCCGCGGCCTGATGCTGGTCGCCGACACCGTGGCCGCCGCCGGGACGGCGGCGCTCGCCGCGCTGGTCGTCGCCGACGCCCTCCAGGTGTGGCACATCTACCTGGGGACTGCGGTGAGCGCCACCGCGTCCACCGTGCATCAGGTCGCCTACCAGGCGATGACCCCGGCGCTGGTCGGCAAGCGACAGTTGGGCCGGTTCAACGGGCTGATGCAGGTCTCCCGGGCGGTGCAGATCGCCGCGCCACTGGTCGCCGGGGTACTCGTGGTGACCGTCGGGATCGGCGGGGTGATGGCGATCGACCTGGCTACGTTCGTGGTCGCGGCCTCGACCCTGCTGCTGGTCCGGCTACCCGCCGAGGTGACCCGCCCGGCCGGATCCGGTCCCGCCGAGGCGGTACTGCGGACAGCCGCCGCCGGCTGGCGGTACCTGCGGCAACGGCCGAGCCTGTTTACGCTCATGGTGGTCTTCGGCGCCTTCAACTTTCTCTTTGGTATCGCCGGGGTCCTGGTACAGCCACTGATCCTCTCGTTCGCCACGGCGGACACCCTCGGCCTGCTGATGTCCGCGGGGGGCGCCGGTCTCCTCGCCGGCAGCCTGGTGATGGGGGTGTGGGGCGGACCGACCCGCCGGGTCACCGCTGTCTGCGGCGGGCTCGCGCTCGGGGGAGTGGCTCTCGCACTGCACGCGGCGGCCCCGTCCGCCTGGCTGATCGGGGTGGTGGCACCGCTCTTCCTCTTCACCCTGCCGATCGTGAACAGCTCCACCATGACCCTGATCCAGACCAAGACCGAGCCCTCCGTGCTGGGCCGGGTGCTCGCCACCGCCCGGGTGATCGGTGACGCCAGTGTGCCGCTGGCGTACGTGCTGGCCGGGCCGATCGCCGACGGCCTTTTCGAGCCGCTGCTGCGCCCGGAGGGGGTGCTCGCCGATTCGGTCGGTCGGGTGATCGGCACCGGGGAGGGCCGCGGTATCGCGCTGCTCTTCGCGGTCACCGGGGTGGCGATGGTGCTCCTCGCCGTGCTCGCCTGGACCCGACCGGTGCTGCGCGCCGCCGACGATCTTCCTGACGCGCTCCCCGACGACACCCCGGGTCCTGACGATCTCCCCGGCGACACCCCGGGTCCTGGGACCGTCTCCACCGACCGCCAACCCGCCACCTGAAGGGAGCCCTGCCATGCCAGTGCCGTTGAGCCCGGAGGAGGCGCAGCAGTTCCACGCCTCCGACGCCGCCCCCGCCGCGTTTCTCGACCTGCTCGACGCGGTCTCCTTCCGTAGCGCCGGCGCCGCGCTTCGGTTGGGCGTCTTCGAGGAGCTGGCCGGCGGTCCGCTCCCGGTCGAGCGGCTCGCCGTCCGGACCGGCACTGATCCGCTCGGACTGCGGATCCTGCTCGACGCGTTGACCAGCTTCGGCTACCTGATCCAGGCTGACGGTCGGTACGCCAACAGCGCCAACACGACCCGCTGGCTCCTGCGGGCCGCCCCGGACAGTTTCGCGCCGGTGCTCGCCTTCTGGTCGGCGCTGCTCACCGGTTGGTGGCACGACCTGGAGTCGTCGATCTGCTCCGGCACTCCGACCGGTGACTTCTACGCCTGGCTGGAGCAGCGACCGGAGGTTCTGGCGGACTTTCAGACCATGCTGCGTCGACTCGCCGACGGGCTCAGTGCGGAGATCGTCGAGCTGCTGCCGGTGCCGGCCGACGCGCGTAGCCTGCTCGATGTCGGTGGCGGGCACGCGAGCTATCCGGTGGCCTTCCTCGCCGCACACCCGCAACTGCGGGCCACCGTGGTGGACCTGGCCGGTGCGCTGACCCAGGGGGCCGAGACCGTCGCCGCAGCCGGCCTGACCGACCGGTGCACGCTACGTGCGGGTGACCTCTTCGAGGCCGACTTTGGTACCGGTCACGACCTGGCGTTGCTCTTCAACGTCGTGCACGGCTACCAGGCGACCGAGACGCTGACCCTGCTGCGTCGGGTCGCCGCCGCGTTGCGCCCCGGCGGCCGGGTGGCCCTGCTCGAGCCGCTCGCCACGGCACCGGAGCAGCCGACGGCCGGTCTGGGCGCGGCGTTCGTCCGGATGTTCAGCCTGAACCTCTTCCACACCCAGGGCGGTCGGGCCTACGGCCACGACGAACTCGTCGGGTTGCTGCACGAGGCTGGCTTCATCGACGTGCGGCAGCAGGTGCTCAGTGGTTCGGAGACGGACCAGCTGGTGATCGCGCAGGTCAGGCCGCTTGACTAATTCGATAATATCGATGACGCTGAGAGCGCTCTCTGCCACCATCACCCGTCCGGGAGCCCGTCATGCCGACAGCTCGCCCGATCTCCCACCGTCCGCGCTACCGCCGCGCGCTGGCGTTCGCGGTCCCGCTCGTCCTACTCGCCACCGTCCTGACGCTTCCCGCCCAGCGGGCCAAGGCCGCAGCCGCCCTGCTCTCCCAGGGAAAGCCAACCACCGCCTCCTCGGTCGAACTCGACGACACTCCGGCCACCGCCGCCACCGACGGCGACCCGGGCACCCGCTGGTCGAGCGAATTCAGCGATCCGCAGTGGCTCCAGGTTGACCTGGGCGGCGCCGCCACGATCAGCCAGGTAACCCTGCGCTGGGAGGCCGCCTACGGGAGCGCCTTCCAGCTCCAGGTTTCGGCAAACCCCGCCGGCCCCTGGCAGACGATCTACCAGACGGCCGCCGGGACGGGCGGCACCCAGAACCTCACGGTCAGCGGCACCGGGCGCTACATCCGGCTCTACGGCACCGACCGGGGCACCGAGTGGGGCTACTCTCTGTGGGAGTTCGAGGTCTACGGCAGCAGCACCCCCACCTGTACGGGTAATGCCGCACTCGGTCGCGACGTGACGACCTCCTCGGTCGAGACCTCCACCACGCCGGCCGCGGCGGCCGTGGACGGCAACATCGCCACCCGCTGGTCGAGCGCCTTCGCCGACCCGCAGTGGCTTCGGGTCGACCTCGGCGCGGTCCGGACCATCTGCCAGGTCGTCCTGAGGTGGGAGGCGGCCTCCGCGCGGGCGTTCGAGCTGCAGACCGCCGACAGTCCGGCCGGACCGTGGACCACCCGCTACGCCACCACGACCGGCTCCGGCGGCGTGCAGACGCTCGATGTCTCCGACACGGGACGGTACGTGCGGATGTACGGCACCGCCCGGAACACCCCGTACGGCTACTCGCTCTGGGAGTTCGTCGTGCGTACGACGGAGTCGGAACCACCGCCGAGCGACGACTTCTGGGGCGACACCAGCACGATCCCGCCCGCCCAGAACGTCCTCACGGTCAAGATCCTGAACCGTACCAACGGACGTTACCCCGACAGCCAGGTGTACTGGAGCTTCGGCGGCCAGACCCGCTCCATCGCCGAACAGCCGTACATCGACATGCCGGCGAACTCGGCCGGCCGGATGTACTTCTACCTCGGCTCACCCACCAGCCAGTATCGGGACTTCGTCGAGTTCACCGTCGCCGCGGACCGCTTCAACGGCAACACCACCCGGGTGGACGCGTTCGGGCTCCCACTGGCGATGCGGCTGCGCGCCGGTGGCGGATACGACCGAGCCGTCGGGGAGACCGAGGCGATCTTCGCCGAGGACCGCGACCCGAGGTTCCAGCGGTTCTCGGACGCGATGCCGGCCGAGTTCAAGCACCTCGCCACGATCGAGGCGCCGTATCGCGTGCCGTCCCCCGGCAACACGCCCCAGTTCCGCTCGGGCGGACAATACGCCGACTACCTGAGCGGGTACGCGTCGTCGGTCGGGATCCCGGCCACCACCGCCCAGATCTTCGGTTGCTCCGGACCACTGGCGAGTAACCCGGACGGTTGTGCCGCGCTGAACCGGCACGTTGCCCACCTGCCCCGGTCGCAGTGGGAGGACCCAAGCCTCTTCTACCAGCAGGCACCGGCGAACTACTACGCGAAGTTCTGGCATGAGCAGTCCATCGACGGCCTCTCTTACGGCTTCCCCTACGACGATGTCGCGGACCAGTCCTCGTTCATCTCCGCGGGCGACCCGGAGTGGTTGATCGTCGCGGTGGGGTGGTAGCCGAGCCAGGTCAGCGCGACGATCGCGCGGTCCACATCGTGGCGCAGGAGACAGAGCCGGTGCACCAGAGCGGCCGGTGAGCAGCCTTCGGTGTCGTCCACGGCCTCCCACCACGTGGCTGGGGGGCCGCTGGTCGGGGCGGCACCGCGCGGCTGGGCCGTACGGTGGCGGTGCTCCCGGTGCGCGATGCGGTCATATTCGGCGGTGAGCACCCCACCGGTGCGCAGCGCCTCGTCACAGCGGGCCCAGAAGGGCCGTTCCGGGTGCTGGCGACCGGTCTCGGTGTTCGCCACGGAGCTGCGGCCGTACTGGACCAGTCGGGCGAGGCCGTGCTGGGTCTGCCCGGCGGCCCGGCGCAGCTCGGCGAGGCGACGGCCGAGGGCGCGACGGGCGGTCCTGGTGTCGTCGGCGTCGCGCATCGCTGCCACCCCCGGGTCGCGGTCACGATGAGCGAACACCGTAGCTGTCGGCGGTGACACTTCCGCCCGCCGCCGCCGACGCGTTCGGGTGATGTCGGCATCGATGTCGCCGCCACCGACATTGTCGGAATCGGTGTCGCGGCTACCGACATTGTCGGCGCGCGGTGCTGCGGGCGTGTCCCCCCGACCGGTCCTACGTTTCCCGCATGTCGACAACCAGCCTGCCCGACCGCCCGTCCGATCAGCCCAACCCGAACCAGCGAGACTCGGCCTTACCGGAGTTACGCCAGATGTGGTGGGAGACCGGGGTGCGAGCGCGGGCGCAGGCCGGTCTCTTCGCGGTCTTCTCCGAGCTGCCCCGACTGGTGGGCGCCGCGCTGGCCGTCAGCTGGCGGGCCGACCGGCTGCGCACCTCGATCGTGGCGGCCACCACGGTGGGCGCCGGAGTGCTGGCCGCCTTCGGGCTCCTCGCCGCGCAGCGGGTACTGGTGGAGTTGTTCGCCGGGGGGCCGACCGCCGACAAGGTGCTCGCCGCGCTACCCGCCCTGGTCGCCCTCGCGGCGGTGACCGCGTTGCGCGCCAGCATGGCCACCGCGATGGGGTACGCCCAGAACGGCCTGAGCCCGAAGGTCGACCGGGAGGTGGAACGGGGCCTGTTCGAGGTGACCACGGCCGTACGGCTGGAGGCTTTCGACGCGGACGCCTTCGCCGACGACATGGAGCGGGCCTCCCGAGGCGCGGACTCCACCACCGGCCTGGTGCAGGCGTCGGTGAACCTGCTCGCCGGCCTCACCGGCGTGCTCGCCGTCGCCGTTGCCGTCGTGGTGATCCACCCGCTGCTGCTGGTGGCCCTGTTGGTGGCCACGGTGCCGAACGGCTGGGCGTCGCTGCGCGCCGGGCACCTGCGCTATCAGACGTACGCGGCGGGTTCGGTGCGGCGGCGTCGGTTGTGGCTGCTGCACCGGTTGATGGCCGAACGCGACTCCGCCCCCGAGCTGCGCACCTACGGACTGCGGTCCTTCCTGCTCGACCAGTACGACCGGGTGATGGGGGTCGAGACCGGGATCCAGCTGGCCCTGGCCCGTCGGGTCACCACAACCACCACCGTCGGCGCGATGATCGGTGGGATCGCCACCGCCGTGGTCTACGTGCTACTCGGGGCCCTGCTGATCGAAGGGCACATCCCCCTCGCCGCCGCGGCCACCGGCGTCATCGCCGTGCAGTCCGCACAGCGATCCCTGGCGGTGGTCACCTTCCAGATGGACCGCGCCTACACCGAGGGCCAGCACTTCCGCGACTACACCGGCTTCATGACCCGGGCCGCCGACTATCTGCCCGAGCGGCGTGCCGGCGACGCCGACTACCTGTCCGAGCGGCGTGCCGGCGACGCCGACCGCTCGGTGCCGCAGCGGTTGCGCGCGGTCGAGGTGGACGCGGTCAGCCTGCGCTACGCCGACCGGGACACCGCCGCCGTTGACCGGGTCAGCCTGAGCATCGCGGCGGGGCAGACGGTGGCGTTCGTGGGGGAGAACGGCTCTGGTAAGTCCACCCTCGCCACTATGATCGCCACCCTGCGGACACCCACCGACGGGACCATCCGCTACAACGGTCGGCCCACCGACGACTGGGACACCGACGCGTTACGGGCCCGGATCGCGGTGGTGACGCAGGAATACCACAAGTGGCCGTTCACCGCCGCCACGAACATCGCCATCGGTGACCTCACCACCACCCCGCAGTCCGATCGCATCGAGGCCGCCGCCGACCGCGCCGTCGCCCACAACATGATCAAGGATCTGCCGCACGGCTACGAGACCCTGCTCGACCGGACCTTCGCCGGCGGCCAGGACCTCTCCGGTGGGCAGTGGCAACGCATCACGGCCGCCCGGGGCTTCCTGCGCGACGCTGACCTGCTCATCATGGACGAGCCCTCCTCCGCACTCGACCCTCGGGCGGAGGACGCCCTGTTCCAGGCCATCCGCGACCGGCAGGGCCACGGGATCACCATCCTCATCACCCACCGGCTGGCCAACGTTCGCCACGCGGATCGCATCTACGTCCTGCACCACGGCCGGCTCGTCGAAACCGGCACCCACGACGACCTGCTCGCCGTCGGCGGTCGGTACGCCGAGTTGTTCACCCTCCAGGCCGCCGGCTACGACACCCCCGTGCCGCTACCTCGCCAGACCGCTGCCGCCGCCAAGAGCGCGCCGTGACGCGGTCGGCGCCGATCTGAGCAGCCGGGCGATCGCGGTGGCGACCTCGCCCGGTGCGTTCAGCATGTGCAGGTGTCCGCCGTCGAGCCGGGCCGAGCGCCAGCCCCAACTCTCCGCCGTGAGCCGTTCCGGTTCGTACGCGTCGCCGAAGGCGAGATAGCCGGCGGGACGGTCGGACCAGCCGGGGGCGATGGCTACCTGCTGCGCGAAGTAGCTGAGCGGAAAGCGCTGTTGCTGTGCGGACACCTCCGCTCTGACCTGCTCGGACGGGAAGAGGGCGGCGACCTCCTCCGGCGGCCACCAGGAGGTCCAGACCGGCAGCTCGCCGTCCGGCCCGGCGCGGGTGTGCAGCATTTCCCGGAGGCCCTGTGGTGCCACCGGGGTGGTTCCCTGCTGGGGCGGGAGGATCGCGTCCACGAAGACAAGCCCGGTCACCGAGCGCTGCGCGGTGATGGCCGGGACGTAGAGGCCGGCGTTGCTCTGCGGCACCAGCACGTAGTCGTGGCCGGTGGGCAGGCTGTCCAGGTACCACCGCAGGATTTCGGCCACAGAGGTCCCGCTCGCTCCCGGCTCCCCGGCGACGATGACGTCCCGGCCGGCGGCGCGGAGGTGATTCCGCACCGGCTGCCAGACGGCGGGTCCGAGCAGTGCGCTGGGGAGAAGGGCGATCGTCGGATTCATCCGCTCCCGCCACTCGTTCGCGTCAATGACTGCCACTACCGGCGTACGTTACCCGAGCTTCAAGATCACCTAATGGCCCGTCAAACCTCTAGGATTTCGACGTGAATCCTGCACGTATTCTTTCGCCCCGGATACGTAAGATCGCGCTCTGGACCGTGGCGGTCCTCACCGCGCTGGCCCTCGTGCTCACCCTCACCGTCGTGTGGACGGTGCGGCGAGCGTTCCCGCAGCACGACGGTGCGCTTCGGCTGCCCAGGCTCACCGCACCGGTCACCGTGCACCGCGACGAGCACGGCATCCCGCAGGTGTACGCGGAGACCGCCGAGGACCTGTTTCGTGCCCAGGGCTACCTCCACGCGCAGGATCGGTTCTGGGAGATGGACTTCCGCCGCCATCTCACCGCGGGCCGACTCGCTGAGCTCTTCGGCGAGAGCCAGGTGGAGACCGACATCTACCTGCGGACGATGGGGTGGCGTCGGGTCGCCGAGCAGGAGTGGGACCTTCTTGGGCCGGACACCAAGCGCTACCTGCAGGTGTACGCCGACGGGGTGAACGCCT
Organism: Salinispora cortesiana; assembly: GCF_000484695.1. Taxonomy (GTDB): domain Bacteria; phylum Actinomycetota; class Actinomycetes; order Mycobacteriales; family Micromonosporaceae; genus Micromonospora; species Micromonospora cortesiana. Next base: position 35,699 of record NZ_AXVR01000041.1, read on the forward strand.
GGCTCGACGAAAACGACGGGGGTCGGGCGAGTCTGGAGTACGCCGTGCTTGGCCTGCAGAACTCGGACTATGAGAGCGAGGCGTGGCACCCGGTGGACAGTCTCGCCTGGCTGAAGGCGATGGCGTGGGACCTACGCGGCAACATGAAAGACGAGATCGCCCGGGCGGCACTCCTCGCCGAGGGCCTGCCCCGCCAGCAGGTCGAGGAGTTGTATCCGGCGTACCCCTTCGATCGGCACAAGCCGATCGTCGGTGGGGGTGGCATCGTGGACGGCGTCTTTGACCAGGAAGCCTCCCCGGCCACCCAGGCATCCCCGGCCCCGGCTGAGCGCTCGGCTCCCGCCGGGGCCGGAACTGCCGGCACCGGCGTGGGCGTGCTCGCCGCGGAGCCGGGCGAAGCAGCCACTGCCCAACCAACCACGGCCGTGGAGTCGACTGATCCAATCGTTGGTACGGCTACCACGGAGATGGTTACCGCGCTGGCCGGCGGGCTCTCCCGGCTGCCGACCATGTTGGGCACCGGTCGGGGAATCGGCTCCAACTCGTGGGTTATCGCCGGCGACCTGACCGACACCGGGAAGCCGATTCTCGCCAACGATCCGCACCTCGGCCCCAGCATGCCCGGCATCTGGTACCAGAACGGCCTGCACTGTGCGTGCGACATCAATGTCTCTGGATTTAGCTTCGCCGGCACGCCGGGGGTGGTGATCGGGCACAACGCCCAGATCGCGTGGGGCTTCACCAACCTGAGCCCCGACGTTACCGACCTCTACCTGGAGCGGGTGGATGGCGACCGGGTGCAGGTCGACGGAGAGTGGCAGCCGCTGGAGACTCGCACCGAGACGATCAGGGTCGCCGGCGGCGAGGACGTGTCCATCACCGTCCGGGCCTCCGGGCACGGCCCCCTGCTCTCCGACGCGTCGACCGAACTACGCGAGATCGGCCTCACCCCGCCGGTCGACCCGGCGGGTTCGCCGGCGTCGGTCGCCGCCACCCCGGAGCTGCACCCCGACGAGTCGGCGACCATCGATGACGAGCAGCGCGACGGCTACGCCATCGCGCTGAGCTGGACGGCGCTCGCGCCGGGCCGGACCGCCGACGCCATCTTCACGTTGAACACCGCGACGAACTGGACCGAATTCCGCGCCGCGGCGGCGCTGTTCGAGGTGCCCGCGCAGAACCTCGTCTACGCCGACACCGATGGCAACATCGGCTACCAGGCCCCCGGCCAAATCCCGGTGCGAGGTAAGGGAGACGGACGGTGGATGGCACCCGGGTGGGACTCGGCGTACGACTGGCAGGGCTTCATTCCCTTCGCGGAGTTGCCGAGCGTCATCAACCCGCCCGCCGGCTACTTGGTCACCGCCAACGAGGCCGTCATCGGCCCCTCGTACCCGCACCTGCTCACCACCGACTGGCACTACGGCTACCGCAGCCAGCGTATTCACGAGTTGATCAGCTCGGCCCGGGACGCCGGAGAGATCACCGTCGCGGACGTGCAGGCCATGCAGTTCGACAACCGCAACGGCTTCGCGCCGACGCTCGTCCCGGCGGTCGAGGCGGCTGTTGGCGCCGATGCCTCGGGCCTGGTCCGGTCCGCCACCGACCTGTGGCGGGAGTGGGACTACCAGCAGCCGGCGGAGGGGGAGCCGGGCACCGAGGACGGGCGCCGTTCCGCCGCGGCGGCGTACTACAACGCCGTCTGGCGGCACCTGCTCCTGGCGACCTTCGACGAACTGCCCGCGAACTACCGGCTCGACGGCAACGACCAGTCGTACGAGGTGGTGCGGGGTCTGCTCAGCCAGCCCGATTCGCGGTGGTGGGACCGGCCGGAGACCGAGGCCGTCGAGGGCCGGGACGACCTGCTGCGGGCGGTGGCCGAAGCGGCGGCGAGCGAGCTCTCCCGGGACCAGGGCGACCAGCCGGCCGACTGGCGCTGGGGCCGGATGCACACGTTGACCGTGCGGAACCAGTCCTTTGGCACCTCGGGCGTGGGGGTCGTCGAGTGGCTCTTCAATGCGGACCCGGTCAGCGTCTCCGGCGGCAGCGCGATCGTCAACGCCACCGGCTGGGACGCGGCCACCGGGTACGAGGTCAACGCCGTCCCATCCATGCGGATGATCGTTGACCTGGCGGACCTGGACGCCTCCCGGTGGATCCAGCTGACTGGCAACTCCGGGCATGCCTTCCACCGAAACTACGACGACCAGTTGGAGCTGTGGCGTACCGGGGAGACCCTGCCGATGCGTTGGGAGCGAGCCACGATTGAGGCTGAGGCGGCGCGGACGCTCACCCTGGAGCCGTAACGGCCTGGGGCGGGGGTGTCGACGTGCCGGAGGGGGACGATGTTCGGAGTCACTGCCTCACGGTTTGTAGGCCACACAGCCGTACATGAAGACCTTGTCTGGCTGTGGTCCCGGATTGCGCCAGGTGTCAACCGGCCCGACTCCGTCGCCGGTCACCCGCCAGCGCCCGAGCAGCGGATGAATCTGGTGTGGACCGCGTAGGTGTAGTGGCTTGTCGGACTGGTCGAGAATTCTCTCCTTGATAACCGGAAAGGTGGCCAGGGCCTCGCCGTCGAAATCCACTGCCAGGTAGCTGCCCCGGGATGCCCAGTCAAAGATATGGGAAAGTGCCTTCTGGGCGGCGTCATCGTCGAGTGACACGGTTATTCCGGTCATCACTATGCCGATAGGTGCGGTGGGGTCGAGGACCCGCTCCATCATTTCCTGATCGAGGGTGCCAAGATCTGTCGCATCGCAGTAGGCGTATCCCGCCCCCGGCGTGGTGGCGAGAATCTCGCTGCCCAAAGCGATGTTGATGGCGTCGATGTCGGTGTAGAGAACGCGAGCCTCAGGAAGGATCTCATGCACGTTGCCCTGTGTCGGAATGCCGGCACCGAGGAGCAGGAACTGATTGACTCCCTGTTCCGCGATCGCCTGGGCGGCGCGCCCGACAAACTCCTGCAACGTTTGGTAGACCTGTGGAAATCCTGGGTACAGAGCGCAGAATGCCTTGGCCGCCTCCGCGTCCGCCGGAAGGTGGTGTGCTCCGCCGCGCCAATGATCGATGATTCGTCCAGTATTTGGGACCTGCGCTTGTTGCACCATGGCATCTGTCATGACGAACTTCCTGTTTATGGGAAAGCCAGCCCAGTCAACCAGCTTGATCTGGTTGGCTAGGAGGATATTTGATGTATCCGCCATCCACAAGTGACTGTGCGTGACATTTGCCGTGGACTTTGTCGCTATCGGGTTTCCGACGTTCGCCGACCGAGATCCGGGTTTCATCCGGGTATTCACCCGATGCTTCGGAGTTGGGTGCGGGCAGAGGGTGGGCGGACGTTCAAGCGTCTGGAGGATTCATGCCCGTGCGTACGCTGACCATCGGTGTCGTCGCCCTTGCCGTTCTCGCCGGATCACCCGCACCGGCCCGCGCCGATCCTGCCCCCGCGCCGCCCACCCTGTCCTGGGGCGAATGCCAGGAGGAGTTACCAGCGCCCGCCCCGGACGGCACGGTGGAGTGTGCGCGGCTCCGTCTGCCGGTGGACTGGGCCCGACCACACGGCCCGACCTTCGAGCTCTCCGTGGCGCGTCGGCCGGCGCGGGAGCAGGCGCAACGGGTGGGCACACTGGTGTTCGGGCCGGGCGGCCCAGCAGACTCTGGAGTGGAGCGCATCCTCAAGGGGAATCGGTTCAGCGAGGAGTTGCTCGACCGGTTCGACGTGGTCAGCTTCGACCCGCGGACGGTGGCCCGTAGCGCCGCGCCGGAGTGCAGCCCGGACCCGACGCTGCCCAAGCCGCCGATTCCGCTGGGCAGTCAGGCGGACTTCGATGCCATGGTGGCCTACAACCAGGCGTTCTGGGAGCGGTGCCGGCCGACCACACCGGTCTTCGACCACGCCGACACGCTCAGCACGGTGCGCGATCTGGAGGCGTTGCGGCGAGCGCTGGGCGAGCGCCAGATCTCCTTCCACGGCAGTTCCTACGGCACCCTGCTGGGTCAGCAGTACGCCGAGCAGTACCCGCACCGGGTGCGGGCCGTCGTGCTGGAGGGCGTGTTCGACCACAGCCTGGGGCTGCGCCCCTTCGTCCGCACCCAGGCAGCCACCTTGCAGGATTCGTTCGACGAGTTCGTCTCCTGGTGCGACAGCTCAACCGAGTGCGTGCTGCACGGTCGGGACGTGCGGGCGGTCTGGGCCGAGGTGCTGGCCCGGGCGGATCGGGGCGAGCACGCGCCACGTACCGCCTTCGACGTCACCGCCGTGGCGCTCGGGCTGCTCGCCCGTCCGGACTGGCCGAAGCTGGCGGTCGCCGTGCGCGACATGGAGGGCGGCACCCCGCCCCCCGAGTCGGATCTTCCCCTCTCCGTCGCCGCCTTCTGCGCCGATTGGCCCGCCCCGGTCCGCGACTACACCGAGTACGCCGGCCTGGTCCGAGTGGCCGCGGCCGCCGGGCCGGATATCCGGTACGGCAGCGGGCTGCTGGCGGTGCAGACCTGCCTCGGCTGGCCGTCGCCGGTTCGGAACCCCCCGCACACACCGCAGGTGCGGACCCGTACCCCGCTGTTGTTGCTCAACGCCCTGCACGACCCCCGTACCGGCTACAACTGGGCCACCAACGTCGCCCAGCAGCTTGGCCGGCATGGCCGCCTGGTGACGTACGAGGGCTGGGGCCACGGCACCTACCAGCGCACCGACTGCACGATCGCCGTGGTGGATCGCTACCTCGTTGACCTGACGCTGCCCGCCCCTGGTGCACGGTGCTCGGCGGCCTGACCCCTCGTCGGCTGGCCGGCAAGAAGTCGCTGCCGGCCCCGTGCGGCAGGCGATCTGATCGATGAGTTCGCAGTAGTGTCCGCGCGGGGGCGTGGAGTTCTGCCCGCTCCCGCGCGGAGTTACTGCCGGAGATGTCGCCGGTTAGGAGGAGTTGATGGCCAAGTATCTGCTGCTCAAGCACTACCGCGGTGGCCCGGCGCCCGCCGTGGACTGGGCGCCGATGGACCAGTGGACGCCGGATGAGGTCGACGCGCACACGCGGTTCATGCACGACTTCGGGGCGCGGCTGGAGGAGACGGGCGAACTCGTCGACGCCCAGGCACTGTCGCCGGACGGCGCGTTCGTGCGGTACGACGGCGAGGGGCGGCCACCGGTGACCGACGGGCCGTTCGTCGAGACCAAGGACCTGGTCGCCGGGTGGTACGTCATCGACGTCGATTCGTGGGACCGCGCGGTGGAACTGGCGGGGGAGCTGTCGGCGGCCCCCGGGCCGGGCGGTAGGCCGATCCACGAATGGTTGGAGGTTCGACCGTTCTACGGCGTTCCGGCGGCTGTGCCGGAGTGAACAGGGAGCTGCTGCGGGAACTCGTACCAGCGGTGATCGGTGTCCTCGTCCGGCGCGGTGCGGATTTCGCGTCGGCCGAGGATGCCGTGCAGGACGCCCTGGTCGAGGCGGTGCGCGGGTGGTCGGAGAGCCCGCCGCAGGATCTCCGGGGTTGGTTGATCACCGTGGCCTGGCGCAAGTTCCTCGACGCCGCCCGCGCCGACACCTCCCGGCGGCGGCGCGAGATACGCGTCGAGGGCGAGCCGGTGCCCGACAGGGCCGAGGCGGTGGACGACACGCTGCAGCTGTACTTCCTCTGCGCGCACCCCGCTCTGACGCCGGCCTCGTCCGTCGCGCTCACGCTGCGTGCGGTCGGTGGTCTGACCACGCGTCAGATCGCGCGGGCCTACCTCGTGCCGGAGGCGACCATGTCCCAGCGGATCAGCCGGGCCAAACGTACGGTCTCGGGTGTCCGCCTCAATCAGCCCGGTGATGTCGCCACAGTGGTGCGCGTGCTCTACCTGGTTTTCAACGAGGGCTACTCCGGAAATGTCGACCTGGCCGCCGAAGCGATCCGGCTCACTCGTCAACTGGCCGCCCAGATTAACCACGAGGAGGTCGCGGGCCTGCTGGCGTTGATGCTGCTGCACCACGCGCGGCGTCCGGTGCGTACCAGCCCGGACGGCCGGCTCGTGCCCCTTGCCGAGGAGGACCGCAGCCGGTGGAACCGCCACCTGATCGCCGAGGGGGTCGAGGTGCTCCAGAACGCCCTCGCCCGCGACCGGCTGGGCGAGTTCCAGGCCCAGGCGGCCATCGCCGCGCTGCACGCCGACGCCCGGACGGTCGCGGAGACAGACTGGGTGCAGATCGTCGAGTGGTACGACGAACTCGTGCGCCTCACCAACAGCCCGGTGGCCCGGCTCAATCGGGCGGTCGCTCTCGGGGAGGCCGACGGCCCGAGGGCTGGCCTGGCCGCCCTGGCGGGGCTTGACCCCGCCCTGCCCCGGCACGCCGCCGCAGCAGCGTACCTGCACGAGCGGGCGGGCGACCCGGTGGCCGCGGCCCGGCTCTACGCCGAGGCTGCTTGCTCGGCGTCGAGCCTCCCCGAGCGCGACCACCTCACGCGACAGGCTGCCCGACTCAACTCGCAACCGCGGAGCTGATCAGCGGTCGGACGTGTTATCGCTGGGAGCGCAGGAGCCAGGCTTGGTGTTCGATGGCGTGGCCGGTGGTGATGAGGAGATCCTGGGTGATGGAGTCGTCGGCGGTGGCCTCGATTGCATGCCGGATTCCGGCGGCGGTGGTGGTGAGGAGGTCGCCGATCTTGTCGATGACGGTGCCGTCCGGTAGTGCACCGGTGTCCAACTGGGGTAGCCGGCTGGTGGCGGCGATGGTGGTGGCGCGTGCGTCGGGTGGTGTGCCGATGGCGGCGACGCGTTCGGCGATGCTGTCGGCGTGTTCGCATGCTGTGTCGGCGAGGGTGTCGAGTTGCTGGTGTAGGGGCAGGAACCGCGGTCCGGTGACGTTCCAGTGGGCTTGTTTGGCCTGAAAGGCGAGGTCGAGTAGGTCGCTGAGGGTCTGCTGCAGGATGACGCCGGCACTGTCGGGGGTGGGTGTGGGCGCAACGGTGGGGGCGGTGGTCGTGGACATCAGCGGATCCCTTTCGGTGTCGTGGCGGCGTGGGTGGTGCTGTTGGCGGTGGAGGGTGACGCGGGGATGGGCCGTCCGGTGTGGTCGGCCCATCCCCCGGTTGCGGTGGTTAGAGGCTGTTGACGAAGGTGAGTAGGTCGTTGTTGAGCTGCTGCTTGTGGGTGTCGGTGATGCCGTGGGGGCCGTCGGGGTAGACCTTGAGGGTGGAGTCGGCCACGATCTTGTGGGCTTCCTTGGCGGAGTTCTCGATCGGTACGACCTGGTCGTCGCCGCCGTGGATGATGAGGGTGGGTACGTCGAAGCGTGTGAGGTCCTCGGTCAGGTCGGTTTCGGAGAAGGCTTTGATCGAGTCGTAGGCGGCCTTGTGGCCGGCCTGCATGCTCTGTAGCCAGAAGGTGTCCTTCATGCCCTGCGATACCTCGGTGTTGCGGCGGTTGGCGCCGAAAAAGGGTCCGTCGGCGAGGTCGCGGTAGAGCTGGGAGCGGTCGGCGAGGGAGCCTTCGCGGAGGCCGTCGAAGACGTCGATGGGTACGCCGTTGGGGTTGTCGGGGGTTTTGAGCATCAGCGGGGTGACCGCGCCGACGAGGGCGATCTGGGCGATGCGGTCGGTGCCGTGTCGGCCGACGTAGCGGGCGACTTCTCCGCCGCCGGTGGAGAATCCGACGAGGGTGGCGTTTCGTAGCTTCAGTTTTTTGATGACGGTGGCGAGGTCGTCGGCGTAGTGGTTCATGTCGTTGCCCTCCCAGGTTTGGGAGGAGCGGCCGTGGCCTCGGCGGTCGTGGGCGATGACGCGGTAGCCGTTGTCGGCCAGGTGCATCATCTGGGATTCCCAGCTGTCGGAGTTCAGTGGCCAGCCGTGGCTGAAGATGACGGGTCGTCCGTCGCGGGGGCCCCAGTCCCTATAGAAGATGTCCACGCCGTCGCTGGTGGTGACGAAGCCCTCGTTACGGTCTGATCGCTTCCCGGCCGCGGCGGCGGGGTCGGCCTGGGCCTCACCGCTGCTGTTGGTGGCGATGGCGGTACCACCGACGGCGATACTGATCACGGCAACACCGGCCAGCAGCGCGGCCCACCCGGGACGACGGCGGGAGCTGGTCTCGACTGCGGGGGTGAGGGTGGTTTCGGGGTTCATGCGGGCTGTTCCTTTGTAGTGGCGGTCCGGGGACCGCATAGGGGTTGGTTCTCGGTGCGGTCCCGGTCCTGGGCAGGGTGGGACGGCGAACGTGGGTTGGTGGTGCCGTGTTGCTGCCCTGGGCGTCCGGCTCCGGGTGTGGTGCCGACGCCGGTTGTTGCCGGGGCTACGGCGTGTTTCCCCGGCGGGGCTACTTGGCGAGGAAGGTCAGTAGGGCCTGGTTGACGTCGTCGGCGTGGGTCCAGAGCAGGCCGTGGGGTGCGCCGTCGATCTCGACGTAGTCGGCCTCGGGTAGCTGCTTGTGGAACTCGCGGGCGGTGGCGTCGATGGGCAGGATGTTGTCGGCGGTGCCGTGCAGGATCAGACTGGGTACGTCGATCTTCGGGACGTCGGTGCGGAAGTCGGTGACCCAGGTGGGCACGGCGGCGCTGGAGGCGTACCAGGACGCGCCGGCGGCGACGTTCCAGCTGTTACGCAGCGCTTCTTCGGACAGGCGGGTGCCGAGGGTGTCGTCGGTGTTGAAGAAGTTGCGGTAGAAGTCGGTGAAGTAGGCGTAGCGGTCCGCGGTGACCGCGGCGAGGATGCCGTCGAACACCTCCTGCGGCACCCCGGTGGGGTTGTCGTCGGTCTGCAGCAGGAACGGTTGCAGCGAGGCCAGGAACGCGGCCTTGGCAACCCGGGCCGACCCGTAGCGCGACAGGTAGCGGGCCACCTCACCGCTGCCCATCGAGAACCCGACCAACACCACATCGGTGAGGTCGAGGGTCTCCAGCACGGTGTTCAGGTCCGCGGCGAAGGTGTCGTAGTCGTAGCCGACCGTGGGCTGGCTGGACTGACCGAAGCCCCGCCGGTCATAGGTGATCACCCGGTAGCCGGCCTTGAGTAGAGCCGCGGACTGCTTCTCCCACGAGTGCCCGTCCAGGGGGTAGCCGTGGATGAGTACCACCGGCTGTCCCTGACCGTGGTCCTCGTA
>NZ_AXVR01000042.1 GCF_000484695.1 Salinispora cortesiana
TCCCCCGATCTCCCTCGTCTCGCTTGCCGTCCCAGTCACCCCCGCGATGGTCTTCCCAACCGCCCTCACGGCTGTCCTTCCAGTCGCCCTCGCGGCTGTCTTCCCAGCCACCCTCGCGGCCCTCGCGGCCCTCACGGCCCTCGTAGCCCTCGCCGCCCGCGTCGGCGCCCTGACCTCCGCTCTTGGCGACCTGAGCCGCACTCTGGGCCAGGTCCCGGGCACCGGCTCCGACCCCGGTGAGACCAACCGCGGCGATGCTGACCACCCCGGTGAGCCCGGCGGCGATCCAGAGCTTGCGTCGCCGCTTCGACGCGGCCTGCGGGTTCACGGCATTGTTCTGAGCTTGGTAGTTGGACATTGAGCTCTCTGCCCTCTCCTCATACCAGAAAGGGACATATCACGTAAAAGTGAATATCCCTGCCACAAATCGGTTGTAGCCCCCAGAAGCACTGTATGAGAACCTTTCTCGTTTTGTGGGCTTACCTCAAGCAAACCCACATACGGCTTACCGTTAGCCAGCCCACCGGCCACTACCGGGAAGTTCGTTATTAGGAGGTATTGTCCGAAAGAAGCGGTAAAGCAATTTTTGTACGGTGAAGGCAACCTCGTCGTTGAATCGCCCTGCCGACAACCAAGTGAGCAGAACGGTTTGCCGCCACGACAACGCCGACACCCGGGCAGTGATCAGCTGCTGCCGACCCAGGTCCATGCCTTCGACCGGACACAGCCGCAGCCGCCGACGGGTGCCACCGCCCGCTGCGGTCATTGGCGGGAGGACTGGGCCTGGTTCAACGCCGGCGCTCCAGTGCCATGCTGGTGATCTGATCGGCGACACCAGTTGCTTTCAGCTGGTTCACAGATAGCGCACAGCCAACACCTGAGATCAGCGGCCACAGTGCTGGTATGACTTCTCCTCGATCCGGCGCTGGTCGACCCACCCGCCGTGTCTTCCTGCTCGGTGGGCTCGCCGCCGCCCTCGGGGTCTCGGCATGTGGCCGGACGACGGTCACCGGGGTCGACGGCCCCTCAGCGTCGGCCGCCTCCATCGACACACCAACCAGCGCGGTGACGACCGAGCTGACGGGCAGCTACTCGATCGCCGACAGCGCCACCGGGACGCAGATCGACGTGACGGTCACTGGGGACAGTCGGATCATCCGCGCCAACGGACTGCCGAACCACCCGAGGGGCAGCTTCCCGAACGCGAACAACCCCCACGCCGTCTCGGCCCAGGCGTACGAGTTTCAGCTACCGCTGCAGGGCACCCAGGCCAGTCGCGCCACCAGGTTTGTCCTGCCACAGCCCTTCGGCATCGCGATCAACGGGGTCCTCTTCGACCCCCTCGCCGCCGAGTGGTACCGACGGGACCCGGCCTCCGGCTGGACGATCGAGGCGATCGGGCCCAAGGCAACCCTCGGCCTGGACGACAACAACGCCCACGTTCAGCCGACCGGGGCCTACCATTACCACGGCCTACCTACGGCTCTCGCCGATCAGCGGGATCCGAGCCGCCACTCCCCGCTGCTCGGCTGGGCCGGCGACGGCTTCCCCATCTACGCAGGGTCAGGCTACCGCGACGCCATGGACCCGACCTCCGGCATCACCAGGCTGACCTCCTCGTATCGGCTGCGCTCCGGCCTGCGCCCGAATGGACCGGGCGGCGCATACGACGGCACATACACCGAGGATTTCGAGTTTGTGCCGGGCCACGGCGTGCTGGACGTGGCCAATGGTCGACACGGGGTCACGCCCGAGTACCCCGACGGCACCTACTACTACGTCCTCACCGACACGTTTCCGTTCATCCCACGACAGTTCGTCGGCACCCTCGCGGAGAGCTTCCGCCACTCGGGACGCGGGGGTGGGCCTCGGTAGTTGATGACCGATCCGTTTGCCGGCCGCCGGATGCGGGGTGCCGCAGGCAGCATCGGCGGTTCCGCTACCCATGCGCCCCGGAGCCGTTTGTCATACCGGAGTTCGACACTCGGTCGACCGAGACGACAGTCAGGGGAGTTTCCATGCGCAAGGTCGTGCTCTACACACTGATGTCGATGGACGGGGTGGTGGGGGCACCCGATCGCTACATTTTCAACTTCGACGAGGTGATGTACGCCAACCTCGCCCGGACGATCAAGAGTCAGGACACCGTGCTGCTCGGCCGACGGACCTACGACGAGTGGGCGCCGTACTGGCCGACGGCGGAGGAACAGCCCTTCGCCGACTTCATCAACGCGGTGCCGAAGTTCCTGATCAGCTCGGCGACTCCGACGGTGCCGTGGGCCAACACCACGGTCGACTCAGGCCCGGTCGCCGATCTCGTGCGCCGGCTCAAGGAGCGTCCGGGTGGCGACATCGGCGTCCACGGCAGCATTCGCCTCGCCCAGTCCCTACTGGCGGACAATCTGATCGACGAGCTCCGGCTCGTCATCGCCCCGGCGGTGCTGGGCTCCGGGCGACGACTGCTCGGCGAGGGTGACGAGCAGCTACGGCAGTGGAAGCTGCTGCGGCTGGAGGGAACCCCCTCCGGCGCCATGCTCGCCGACTACGAACTCGACAGAACCCGCTGAGCCCGGAGCGGCTCAGGAGCGATCCAGGACGGCCGCCTCGGCGGGGGTGGGTGCGCCGCCGCCGAGATGCGCCGGGAGCCACCAACTGTCGTCGGGGCCGGCCGGACGCTCCGGGTACTCGCGTTGGGTCCGGTCAACCAGAGCGCTCAGCCGCTCGGCCAGGTCGGTGTTCATCGCGTTCGCGTCCGGGTATGCAGCCGGATTCATCGGCTCCCCGATCAGGATGGAGATCGGGGTGTGCCGCCGGCTGAGGGTGCGTGGCCGTCCCTTGGTCCAGAGCCGTTGGGTTCCCCAGATCGCCACCGGCAGCACCGGCACGTCGGCTTCCCGGGCCATCCGGGTCGCACCGCTCTTGAGGTGCTTGACGGTGAACGACCGGCTGATCGTCGCCTCGGGGAAGACCCCGACCACCTCGCCCTGCCGCAGCGCGGTGACCGCCTCGACGTAGGAGCCGCTGCCGGCCCGGCGATCGACCGGGATGTGTCGCATCGCCCGCATCAGCGGCCCGGAAATCCGATGCGTGAACACGGACTTCTTGGCCATGAACCGGACCAGCCGCTTCGACTCGCGCGCGCCCAGGCCACAGAAGATGAAGTCGAGGTAGCTGATGTGGTTGCTGGCCAGGACAGCACCACCGGTACGGGGAACGTGGTGGGCACCCTCGATGGTGATTTTCAGGTCGAGTACCCGGAACATCGTCTGGGCGGCGGCGATCACGGGCGGATACACGAGTTCCGGCATCCGCTGACCCTACCCCGGGTAAGGTGACCGCCCGGTAGGTGGAAGCCGTGTTTGTCCCGACTGCCGGTACCAACTGCCGGTTCCGGCTATGGGCCCCGACTGCGGGCCGCGGGCCCGACCGCGAGCCGACGGGCGGGACCCGCGCCCCTCAGTCGCCGCGCTGGCGCAGGTCGAGCCGGCCACGGGCGAACGCATCCACCCGACCCCACCGGCCCGGAATGTCCAGCACCTCGATCCGACCCATCCCCGCTGGTAGACGCGGCTCGACAACCAGGTGGCCCTGGTGTGGCTCCAGCCCGAGCATCGTCCGCAGCAGCAACAACGGGGCGCCGGTGGACCAGGCCTGGGGCGTACACGCGGTCGGGTACTCGACTGGAAACTTGGTCAGCTCCCGTGGGTAGCCGCCGAACGCCTCCGGCAGCCGACCGTCGAAGTAGCGGGCGGCGTCGAGGATGCCGCTGGCGACCGTCGCCGCCTCCTCCGCAAAGCCATACTTGCGCAGGCCCCAGGCGACGAACGAGTTGTCGAACGGCCAGATGGTGCCGTTGTGATAGCCGATTGGGTTGTATCGGGCCTCCCCCTTGGCCAGCGTCCGAACCCCCCAGCCGGAGAAGAGTCGTGGCCCAACCAGGTGTTCGGCGATTCTCGGGGCTCGCTCATCGGTAGCGATTCCGCTCCACAGCAGATGCCCGATGTTGGAGCTGAGCACGTCGCACTGCCGACCGTCCGGGTCCAGGGCGAGTGCGTAGTACCCGCCGTCCTCCACCCACCACTCCCGGTTGAACCGTTCCTTTAGGTCGGCCGCCTCCCGCTCCAGCTGCTCGGCGTAGGCCGGGTCGTCCCAGAACTCGCGGGCCAGCCGAGCCGCCCGCACCTTTGCGTCGTACGCGTATCCCTGCACCTCGCAGGTGGCCCGGGGAAACGGCGGCAGGGAGCCGTCGCGGTAGGAGATGGAGTCCCAGGAGTCCTTCCAGCACTGGTTCTTCAGCCCGGTGTCGGTGTTGCGTCGTTCGTACCAGATGTAGCCGTTGCCCACCAGGTCGGCATATCCATCGATCCATTTCAACGCGGCCCGGCACTCGACCTGCAACGCCCGCACCAGATCAGCGTCCCCACTCCACCGCTCGTACTCGTCGAGGAGCACAAGGAACAGCGGGGTCGCGTCCACCGATCCGTAGTACGGCGAGTGTGGCTGCTCCTCGAAGGCCGCCGTCTCGCCGTACCGCATCTCGTGCAGAATCCGGCCCGGGTCCTCCTCCCGGAAGTCGTCGAACCGGGTGCCCTGGAGGGCGGCGAGGATCTGTAGCGTCGTCTTGGACAACTCCGGGGCGAACGGCAGTACCTGCAGGCAGGTCAGGATGCTGTCCCGACCGAACATGGTCATGAACCACGGCAGGCCGGCGGCCGGTAGCGCCGCCCCACCCAGTGAGAACGGAACGAAGCGCAGCGCCGCCAGGTCGACCAGGCAGCGGCGGTACGTCGCGGTCAGATCCTCGCGTTCACTGTTGACCTTGGGAGCGTCTGCGATCCAATCCTTGAGGTCCTGTTCCAGGGCGAGCCGCTCGTCGCCATGCGCACGCAGGCCCCTGCGCAGGTCCCGGCCGCCGGGGCCGAGGGTCATGGTCCGGACGTCGATCTCCGCCACCCACTGCTCATTCGCCGCCAGGTGGAGGGTGTAGGTGAAGCCGCCCTGGTCGAACCGCGCCGGCACCGACGAGGTGATCATGGTTTCCCGTCGAAAGTTGCCGCGCCGGTAGCCCAGCCGAAGCCGGTCCGACTCGGCCTCGGTGTAGGTCTCGCCCTGCTTACTCAGCTGGTCGTCCTTGATCTCGAACAGATCGGCGAAGTCAGCTGCCGCCGCCATCCGGACCTCCAGCTCGACCGGATTCTCATCGTGATTGAGAATGGTGAGCGTCTCCCGGAAGCTTCCCCCCACCGCCCGTTCCCGGATGACCGAGAGCTTGGCGTCCACATAGTGTGTCGCCGCCCCCGGCACCAGGAAGAACCGCGCCTCGTAGTACTGCAGGTCGTCATAGGAGAGCGGGTTGAGCCGTTCGCCGTTGACCGTCAGCACCCAGGTGGACAGGAAGCGGGTGTCGAGGGAGAAGAGACCGGTCGGCTCGTTCGGCGTCGCCTCGATGTCCCCGCTCTCCGCGGAGACCACGAAGGTGTTGCCGTCGAGAATGCGCACCGTGTTGCCCGGCATCAACGAACCTCCCGCCCGAAGGCTCGGCGCGGCCCACGCGAGCGCGGATCACCCGGGAAGAGCCTCTCCACCTGGACGAAGAGCCGTGGATCGCCGCTGACCCTCAGGTCCCCCCGCAGGCTGGCCGCGATGGCGTGTTCCCGCCCGGCGGCCAACTCCTCGAAGAGCGCCGGGCTGAGTCCGATGGTCGCGTCGGCCTCGAGGTCCTCCCGGCCCACCCGCAACCGCCCGCGGTCGATCCGGACGAACCAGTGCGTCGTGTGCGCCCCCTCATGCAGGTCGAACCGGACCGTCGCGGTGGTCCGCATCAGCAGCGGCTCAAAGCCCCGCCGGTCGAGGTCCTCGAAGAAGGCCGTGGTCGCTTCCGACATGGGTCTCCCCTCCCGCCGGCCCCGTCCGCACACGCGACTGGGCTACCCGTGGCACATCCCGACGTCGTGCCATCACCTCCGCGCACGGGTCCCCCGATCCGGACCGGGTCAACCTCGCCCGGATCGGGTGAACCTGGCCGAGCCGCGCTAGTTGTTCGGGTCGTCCGCGCTGATGTCCGCGAGCACCGACTGCGGTTCGCGCTCCACCGCCAGGTCCCCCATCGACACCAGGCCGATCAGCTGCCCGTTCTCGACCACCGGCAGGCGACGCACCGCGTACGTCCGCATCAGGTCGGCGGCGGCCACGGCGTCGTCGTACTGGCTGACCGTGATCACATCCCGGGTGGTGATCTCGTTCAACCGGGTCGAGGCGGGGTTCATGTTCTCCGCCACCGCCCGCACGGTAATGTCACGGTCTGTCACGATACCAACTACGTCGTCGCCATCCGTGACCACGACGTCGCCGATGGCGCAGTCCCGCATCTCCTGGGCGGCCGCGATGAGCGTGTCGTTGCCGTCCATCGTCACCAACCGGGTCGTCATGAACTCTCCGACCGTTGTCATGGTGCTCCCCTCTCGCTGTCGGCACCGCGGACTACCCCCACCAGGCGGGCAGGTAACGAGCCCGGAAGCGATGGGGTGGCCGCTCAGCCATGCGGCGGAAGGCCGTAGACGCGCTCGACGTGCAGCCGCAACACCAGCCGGCGCTGCGCCACCATCTCCCGGCGGAATTCGTCCCAGTCCGGGTGTTCACCCTGCATCGCCCGGTAGAGGGTGACCAACTCCTCGACCGTGGGGTCGTCCCCGCGCTCGGCGACCGGCGTCAGCTCGGCCCGCCCCTCGGCGACCGCGTACGCCCAGCCGGCGCCGCTGCTGACGTGGAAGCTGGCCTGCGGATCCCGGCGCAGGTTGGCGACCTTGGCCCGGTTGTCGGTGACCGAGATCCGGATCAGCCCGGCCGCCGGGTCGTACTGGTAGAGCACGGTGGAGAGCTGCGCGGGCCCGTCCCGCCGCAGCGTCGCCAACACACCCATCCGGTGCTCCGCGAGGAGCTCGAGCAGCGGCGCCTGGCTCTGGTCGGTCACGGTTGCCTCCCTCGTCGGGTCCACCCACAATCCAAACACGTCGGCACCGCCCCGGGGGTGAGGGCGGCGCTGACGGTCCGGCTCAGGCGCGCTCGGCGGCGACCAGTTCGGCGATCTGTACGGCGTTGAGCGCCGCCCCCTTACGCAGGTTGTCGTTGGCGCAGAAGAGGGCGAGACCGTGTTCGACGGTCTGGTCGGCGCGAATTCGGCCCACATAGGTCGGGTCCTGACCGGCGGCCTGCAACGGCGTGGGCACCTCGGAGAGGGCGACGCCGGGTGCGTCAGCAAGCAACTCCCGGGCCCGCTGCGGGGTGATCGGCCGGGCAAAGCGGGCGTTGACCTGAAGTGAGTGGCCGGTGAAGACGGGTACCCGGACGCAGGTGCCGGAGACCTTGAGCTCGGGGATCTCGAGGATCTTGCGGCTCTCGTTCCGCAGCTTCTGCTCCTCGTCGGTCTCCTCGGACCCGTCGTCAACGATCGAACCGGCGAGCGGGAGCACGTTGAACGCGATCGTCTGGGCAAACGACCGGGGCACCGGGAAGTCCACGGCCCCGCCGTCGAAGGTGAGGCCACTCGCGTGCTCGGCCACCTTCCGGACCTGCTCGTCCAGCTCAGCCACGCCGGAGAGGCCGGCCCCGGAGACCGCCTGGTAGGTCGAGACGACGAGACTCACCAGCTCCGCCTCGGCGTGCAGCGGACGCAGCACCGGCATCGCGGCCATCGTGGTGCAGTTCGGGTTGGCGATGATCCCTCGGGGCCGTTGCCGGGCAGCGTGGGGATTCACCTCGGCGACGACGAGCGGCACCGCCGGGTCCATCCGAAAGGCCGACGAGTTGTCGATCACCACAGCTCCGGCTTCGGCGACCCGGGGGGCCAGATCCCGGGCGGTTTCCTTGCCGGCCGAGAAGAGCACGACGTCCAACCCCGAGTAGTCGGCGACGGCGGCGTCCTCCACCGTCAGTTCGCCGCCGCGCCACGGCAGGGTCCGCCCCACCGACCGCGCGGAGGCGAACAGCCGAACCTGTTCCGCCGGGAACTCCCGCTCCGCCAACACCTGCCGCATTACCCCACCGACCTGGCCGGTGGCCCCCACAATGCCGATCCTCATACCCGCGAGGCTACCCAGCCGAGCCCGCCAACCAAGAATCCTTCCCACCGCCCGGACCTGGCGATCCGGGCGGCGGCCGGTCAGCGAGTGCTGGTAACGACCTCCCCCAGGTCGGTCGCCGCCAGCTCGGCCCGGATCTGGGCGGCATCCCCCTCGACGACCAGCGTCAACCCCGCCGGGTGCAGGTGCGCGGCGGCGGCCGCCGACACCTCCTCGACCTCGGCGGCGAGCAGCGCCGCACGCAGCCGGGCGTGGTAGTCGTCGGGCAGGTCGTGGACGACCAGCGTGGTCAGCGCCGCGGCGATCGCCCGTGGCGTCTGCAACTCGACCGAGAGCTGGCCGGCCAGCCAGGAGCGGGCCACCGCCAGCTCCGGTTCGGTCACCCCGGTCTGCTGGGTACGGGTGATCTCGCCGACCGCCTCGACCAACGCGGGCGCGGTCACCGCGGTCTGCACGCCGGAGCTGACCGCGAACCGCCCGAACCGACGCGACGACACGAAGTCGCCCCGGATCCCGTACGTGTAGCCCCGCACCTCCCGGATCAGGTGGTTGAGCCGGGAGGTGAAGGCGCCGCCGAGTACGGTGCCGGCGAGCCGCATCGGCACATGGTCGGGATGCGCGCGGTGCGGCGACGGGTGCCCGAGCCGCAGCGTCGACTGCACCGAACCCGGCCGGTCCACCAAAATGATCTTGCGGCCGTCGCGCGGGGTGACCTCGACCGGGCCACCCCGGTCCACCGCGCCGCCACCGGTGCCGGCGAACGCCGTCGCCGCGAGCGCGTCCAGGTCGAGTCGCTCCAGGTCCCCGGCGACGATCAGAGTGCCCGGCCGAAGGAACCACTCCGAGTGGAAGATGCGGACGTCCTCGACCTCCAACGCGGCCACCGTCTCCGGATCGCCGTACAGCGGCCGGCCCCAGCGGTTCTCGGCGCCGAACAGGTCCGCCCGCAGCGCCGCGTCGGCCCGCGGGCCCGGATTCGCCCAATCCATGCGCTGGGCGGTCGCCTCGTCGTCGCGAACCCGCCGAACATCGTCCGGGTCCAGCCGTGGCGTGCGCACCGCCTCGGCCAACAGCTCCACGGCGGCGGGCAGCCGATCCACCGGAACCTGCACGCTCACCTGGAAGGAGTCCCAATCCAGGCCGGCCACCAGCTCGGTGCCGAGCGCCTCGATGGCCAACGCGTACGCGGTCGCGTCCCGCTGCGCCGTCCCCTCCTCCAGGGCCTTGGCGAGCACCCCGCCCAGCCCCTCCCGCCCCTGTGGTTCGCGGCCGGCGCCGGCGTCGAGCAGCAACAGCGCCACCGCCAACGACTGCCCCGGCAGGTGCGCGGCGACCAGTTGCCCACCCGCGACACCGCGGCGAACCACCTTCGGAAACCGGTACGGTCGGGCGGCGCCCGGACCGGGCCGGGTGCTGATCAGCGTCATGAGCTCTCCTCGGGCAGGTAGGTCAGAGTCACCCGGTCGGCGGGGGCGAGCACCTCGGCGGCCACCGCCGCGATCTGCTCGGCGGTCACCCCCAGCCACGCTGGCAGCCGCTCGGCCGCCTGGCGCGGGTCGCCGAACTGTGTCGCGTATCGGCCCAGCGTGTCGGCCCGACCCTCCACCGTCGACATCTGCCGCCACCAGGCGGTGCTGAGCAGCGCCTTGGCCCGGTCCAGCTCCGCGGCGGTAACCGGCACCGTGGCCAACTCGTCGACAACCTCGCCCAACCCGGCGGCCAACCGCTCGGCCGGTACCCCGGGGCGGGCGGTGGCGGTGGCGATCAACGGCGCCGGGGCGTACGCCAGGTCCACGCCGTACGCCCCGACCAGGTCCGGCTGCGCGATCCGTTCCCCGTCGGCGAGCCGTTGGTAGAGCCGGCTGCCCCGCCCGCTGCCGAGGACGGTGGCGAGCACGCTGGTCACGTCGTAACCGGCGGTGCCGAACGGGTGGGTACGGTGCGCGACGTACACCCGGGGCGCGGGAACCTCGGTGACGACCGTCTCCGTCGTCGCCACGCCGGCGCCGGGAACGTACTGGCCGTCCGGCGCGGCCGGGATCTCCGGTCGGGAGGGGATCGCGCCGAAGTACTTCTCGGCCAGGGCGAACACCTCGACGGCGGAGGTGTCGCCGACGACCGTGAGAACGGCGTTGTTCGGCGCGTAGTACGCGGTGTGGAATGCCTGGAAGGTGGGGAGGTCGGCGGCGTTCAGGTCGGCCATCGAGCCGATCGTCGCGTGGTGGTACGGGTGGCCGGGCGGGTAGAGCAGCGGCAGCAGCCGCAGCCACGCATCGCCGTACGGGACGTTCTCGTAGCGCTGCCGCCGCTCGTTCTTGACCACGTCCCGCTGGTTGTCCAGCGTCTCCTGGGTCAACGCCGGCACCAACCCGCCCATCCGGTCGGCCTCGAGCCAGAGGGTCAGCTCAAGGTGCTCGGCGGGGACCGTCTCGAAGTAGTTGGTGCGGTCTGGATTGGTGGTGGCGTTGAGGGACCCACCGCACCCCTGGACCAGCTTCATGTGCTCGGTTTTCGCCACATTTGTCGAGCCCTCGAACATCAGGTGCTCGAAGAGGTGGGCGAAGCCGGTCTGCCCCTCCGGTTCGTGCCGGGAGCCGATGTCGTACCAGAGGTTCACGGCCACGGCTGGGGCGGTGCGGTCCTCGCTCACCACCACGCGCAGGCCGTTGTCCAGTCGGGTCGTCTCGATGGGCCAGGGAAAACCGCTGTCGGGCATGGGAGGACGCTATCCGATCTCCGGGGCGCGCGTGGACGGTGCGCCGCGGGACGGGCCCGACGCGCGGACGGTGCGCCAGGAGACGGGGCCCGACGCGCTGGTTCAGCCCGTGGGCCCCGCCGGCTCGCTCAGCGGAACGGGCCGCGTACCTCGTAGGTGATGCCGCCGGAGGACGATCCGGAGGTGCCACGCTGGGAGGAAAAGTAGAACCGGGTGCCGTCAGGGGAGAACGCCGGACCGCAGATCTCCGATCGGGACTGACCGGTGATCCGCAGGAACGGAGCGACGACCTCGTCCGGCGTAATGATGTTGACCTCCATGTTGCCACCGTCCTCGGCGACGTAGAGGTCACCGGCGGCGGTACCGGTGATGTTGTCCACCCCGGTCAGCGGTGCGGTGCCGGAGACCAACGAGTCGTCGTACGCCAGGTCGATGCGCTCGTTGACCGCGTCGTACGCCCAAACCCGGTTGTCCCCCTTCGTGGTGAACCAACAGGTCCCGTCGGCGTACCAACAGCCCTCCCCGCCGTTGAACCGCTTCGCCCCGGAGACCTGGTCTCGGGTGTACGTCGGCGAGCCGTCCGGGTCTGGCACCGGGGCCCAGGACACCGGGCCGCTGGTGGCGGTGCCAGCCACCAGCACCTCCAGGGTTCCGGCCGAGAGGTCACCCCAGGTCGTCGGCCGGAACCGGTAGAGGCAGCCGTCACTCTCATCCTCGGTGAGGTAGATCACTTGACGCCCTGGATCACAGGCGGCGGCCTCGTGCTTGAACAGACCCATCGCGTCCCGCCGCAGGGCGCTCGCGCCACCGGCCGGGTAGGTCTCGTAGACGTAGCCCCGGCTGACCTCCTCGCAGGAGAGCCAGGTCCCCCACGGCGTCGCCCCACCCGCGCAGTTCTGCCGGGTGCCCGACAGGATCTGGTAGGCCGAGGCGATGCTGCCGTCGGCGTTGAACCGGATCGCCGACGCGCCGCCACCCGGGGTGATCTCCGAGTTGGAGACGTAGATCCAGCCGACGCCGGCGGCAAAGCAGGCACCGCCGTCGGGCGCGTCGTGCCAGGTGTACGCGGTACCGGTGACGGCCTCTCGGGAACGGGCCACGATCCGACTGGTGAATCCCACGGGTAGCTGGATGCCCAGGGCGTCGGCCGACTGCAGGGGTCCGTAGGGGCTCTCCCCCGGCTGGGCGGGGTCGGCCAGCGCGGCGCCAGCCCAGAGGCTGCCGGAGAAGGCTGCGGCGCCACCGGCGACGCCGGCGCGGAGCAGGGTACGACGATCCATCGAAAACCTCCGGGAGAGGGAGTGGTCGGTCGTTGGCATCACAAACCTATCGATACCGCCATCGACGCTGGTAAAAATCAGATGAGCTTTTCCGAACGAGCGGGTGGCCATTGCCGTCGAGTCGGGTAGACTCGCCGACGTGACACGCTCGTATCGATGGTTTAGGCAGCCGGCTCTCCCGCCGGTGACCTCATCGTGAGCTGACGTCACCCGCACGAGCCGGCAAGGCAGGAGCTTCCGCTCCTGCCTTTTTGCGTACGAGCAGCCGGCTCTCCCGGGCACCGGCCCCGGGCACGGTCGGCGAAGGGATGCCCACCGTGACCACCTCCGAGACCAACCGGATCAGCGACCAGCGGATCGACCGCGTGGTGCCGCTGACCACCCCGGCCCTGCTACACCACGAGCTCCCCCTGGACAATCCGCTCACCTCGGCCGTGCTTGCGGGCAGACGGGCCGTCGGCCGAGTGTTGGACCGCGCCGACGACCGCCTCCTGGTGGTGGTCGGCCCCTGCTCGGTACACGACCCGGTCGCCGCCCTCGCCTACGCGCACCGACTCCGCGATCTCGCCGACCGGCTCGCCGACGACCTGCTCGTGGTGATGCGGGTCTACTTCGAGAAGCCGCGCTCGACCGTCGGCTGGAAGGGGCTAATCAACGACCCTGGGCTGGACGGCTCCGGTGATGTGAACACCGGCCTGCGCCGGGCCCGGGCGCTCCTGATCGACGTGCTGCGCCTGGGGCTTCCGGTCGGCTGCGAGTTCCTGGACCCGATCACCCCGCAGTACATCGCCGACACGGTGGCCTGGGGCGCGATCGGCGCCCGGACAGTGGAGAGCCAGGTGCACCGCCAGCTCGCCTCCGGCCTGTCGATGCCGATCGGAATGAAGAACCGTCCCGACGGCAGCATCTCCACCGCGGTGGACGCCATCCGGGCGGCCGGCGTGCCGCACGTCTTCCCCGGCATCGACGCCTCCGGCACCCCGGCGATCATGCATACCCGCGGTAACACCGACGGCCACCTGGTGCTCCGCGGTGGCGGCAACCAGCCGAACTACGACGCCGAGTCGGTGAACGACGCACTGGCGCTGCTGCGCGCCGCCGGGCTTCCGGAACGACTGGTCATCGACGCCAGCCACGCCAACAGCGGCAAGGACCACCGCAACCAGCCGCTCGTCGCCGCCGACGTGGCCGCCCAACTCGCCGGAGGGCAGCACGGCATCGTCGGCGTCATGCTGGAGAGCTTCCTCCTCCCGGGTCGGCAGGACCTGGACCCGACCCGCGAGCTGACATACGGTCAGTCGATCACCGATGCCTGCATCGGCTGGGACACCACGGAGGAGGTCCTGGCCGACCTGGCCGCCGCCGTGCGCACCCGGCGTCGGGCTCCGGCGGTCACCCCGGCCTGACCCCCGGGCGGGTGGTTTACCGGGTACGGCCCCGGGTAGTTGGGCGCCGTGACCGACAACCCACCCGTAACCGCGGTGCCCGAGACCGAGTCGGACCTGCGCCGTCTCGACGACCTCCTCGAGGATCTCTACCGCGGCCAGGAACGGATCAGCCAGGGCGACATCTACCGGCGGGCGGTCGCCGCCCAGATGCCGGCGGGGCTACTCACCCGCATCGGCGGACTACCCGAGGGCGAGTACTCCGTGGACGAGGCGGCCGACCTGCTGGGCGGGTCGGCCGCCTGACCGGGCCGCCGCGGACGAGCCGGTCCGCGGCGACCGGTGACGCCCGGAGCCCGGGCGCGCAGCCCGGTGATCCGACGTGAAGGAGAGTGACATGTCCCAGCCCGGCCAGCGGCGCTCGGAGCAGCAGGAACAGCTCGCGGCTCTCGGCCAGCCGCCGGAGGGCCGGGACACGCTACCGGAGCCGGACTTCGCCCGGGAGCACGATGTCACCGCGGTTGATCGAGACATCATCACCGGCGCGGACGCCGACGAGCGGGAGGAGGAGTCTCCCCGAGGTTGGTCGGGCGAGGAGAGCTGAGTGCCCGCGCCGCTCGGCACAGGCACCGAACCCAGGCGATCGCGGGTGGGGCCGGGCTAGCCCGGCCCCACCCGCGATCGCCCGACGGATGTCCTGCTTGGCCGGCTGACTAGCCCTCGCTCCGCTCGGCATCCTGCTGCGCCCTCGCGTACGCCAGCTGGATGAAGTCCGACGCCGTCATGGCGGTGAGAGCGGTGGCGACGAGACGGGTCAGACGCGGCGCCAGCACCAGCCCACCGGTGAGCCCGGTGGCCACCCAGACGGCCAGGCAGAACGGGCAGCTGAGCAGCTCACCGACGGCGTGCCGGGTGGAGCTGCCCGAGTCGCGCACCTCCTCCATCACCTCGCCACTGCCGATCGGCCGGGCGTAGCGGGTGAACGGGGCCCGCAACGGGCTGGTCACGGCCTTCTTGGAGAGCAACCGGCTGAGCTTGTGGGTCGCGATGGCCAACAGGACCACGTCGGCCGTCGCGGGCCGCTCCGGCAGCGGCCGCCGAGTTGCCTTCACCAGCCCGGCGAGCGCGGCCGTCACCCCGGCGTAGGCACCCATGGCCACGAGATAGCCGCCGAGCGGCCGGTACTCGTGTGGCGCGTAGGCCCGACGCAGACGGGTCACTTTCGCCTTCAACTCGGTCACCGCTCCCTCGGTCTGGTCGCCGAGCCGAACGGCTCGACGTTGCGCCCGGCTCAGCCCGCCTGCAGGTTGTCGGCCACCGCTTGGGCGAGATCTTCCAACGCCTCGTCCACCAGCCGGTCGGCGGTGCCACCGGTCAGGTCGAGCCGGATCCACGCCCCACCGGCGTCGGCTGGGTCAACCCGGATCTCGGCGGTCCAGTCCCCGCTGGCCCGCCAGCGGGCCGTCAGCTCCGCCGGACGGATGTCCGTAGCCGGCCGGCCGTCGGCGCGCAGCGGCTCGGGGAGCCACGCCGACATCCGGTCCGGGTCGATTGCCGTGTTGAACACGACCTCCGGGGGTGCCGACATACCCCGCTCGGCTGACGCCATCACAACTCCCGCAGTCGGCTCGGGTCGACCTCCCGCCCCGGGCGCCGGGCGAGGTACTCGGTCTCGAGCTCAGCGGTCCGACGCAGGTGGGTGGCGAGCGCCGCGTCGGCGGCGTGCCGCAGGGTGTCCAGCCGCGTTCGGTGCAGGCTGTGCAACTCACGGATCAGGTCGGCATCGCCGAGTTCGGCAGGGTCGATGCCGAGCACCTCGCCGTCGGCGTCCGCGGTGCCGGAGGCCCGGTCGTGCAGATGGTCTCCATCCCATTCGGGCATCCGCTGCTCCGGGCTCGGGTACTCATCCCGCCGCACGGATCCGGTCATCGTCGCCCCCTTCGCTGTTCTGGGCTGGCGTCTGGCCGGATGCCCACCCGCGGTGCCGGCAAACCAGCCCGCCGCCAGGACACGGCTGTCGGAAGGCGCCCCCGCCCCCGGTACCCTCAAGGCCATGAAGCGGCTCTGGACCCCGGCGTGGATCGTGCGCCATGTGGCCATGGTCGTGCTCGTCGTGGGCTTCCTCGGGCTCGGCTGGTGGCAGCTCAGCCGCGCGGCCGGCGGCAATCCGATCAGCTGGGGATACGCCGTGGAATGGCCGGTCTTCGCCGGCTTCGTCGTCTTCGTCTGGTGGCGGGAGGTCCGCCAGGAACTCCGCGGGCCCGAGGCGCCGGGCCCCGTCGCGGAGACCACCGAGTCGTCCACGGCCGCCGAGCCGACCCGGCTGGCGGTGCGCCGGCCGGTACGGATCAGCCGTACGGCGGCCACCGGGCCGGACGGTGACGATCCGGAGCTCACCGCCTACAACCGCTACCTGCGGTGGTTGACCGACAATCCGGGTGCTCGGCCCGGCGACTACCCCGGCTAGGCCGGGTCGGAAGGACGGACGACGGTGGGCGCAGCCCTGACCCGGTACCGCGTGATCGCCTGGATCGTCGGCGTGGTGCTGATCCTGCTCATGGTGATCGGAATGCCGCTCAAGTACGGCTTCGACTACCCGCTCGTGGTGGAGACTGTGGGCCAGGCCCACGGCTTCCTCTACATGGTCTATTTGGTGGCCGCCTTCGACCTGTCCCGGCGAGCCGGCTGGCCGTTGTCCCGCATGATCCTGGTGATGTTGGCGGGAACCGTTCCGTTCGTCTCCTTCTTCGCCGAGCGGCGGGTGAGCGGGTGGGTGACCGGCCAGGCCACAACCCCGGAGCCCGCGCCCAACACCCCCGTCCGATAGAAGTTCACATACTTCCGTTCGACAACAATCGCCTCGACTTCCCCTGCGGTTCACTCCTGTCCCGGGTTACCTTGTCCGGGTCGGCCCGCGCAACGCCGTCCGTCCGGAGGGCACGGGTCCGGTGCCGCTGGGCTTCCCCCTACCCGGTGGCTGGTGGGGAGAAGGAGCCGTCGCACTTGTCGTCCATCCGGAAACGACTTCCCGCCCTCGCCGTCGCGGTGATCTCGGCCACGCTGGTCGCACCGATCGCACCCGCCCAGGCCGAGCCCTCCCCCGCCGAGCTGACCCGGCAGATCGAGAAAGCCTCCGCCGAGCTGGAGCAGGTCGTGGAGGCGCACAACACCCTTGCCGAAGACCTCAAGGCGAACAAAGCCACCCTGACCCAGTTGACCGCCCGAGTGGGCCCGCTAGAAGAGCAGGTCGCGCAGAGCCGGGCCGAGGTCAACCAGTTGGCGGTGGCCGCTTACAAGACCGGTGAACTCGGCACCGCCGCCGCACTACTGAGCCCAGACGACGCCACGACCCTTGCCGGCCGGCTCACCGCCGTCGACCGACTCGCCCAGGAGCGGCAGAAACGCATTACCGCCTTCACCAACGACCAGCGCCAACTCCTCGCGCAACGGAGCCGGCTGGAGGCAACCGTGGAGAAGGCGACCGCGCAGGCCCAAGGGCTGGCCAGCACCCGCAAGCGGATCGAGCGCGACCTGGCCGACCTGTACGAGCTGCGCCGGCAGGCGTACGGCCGGGCAACCGAACAATCCACCGCTGCCAACCAGGACCAGGGCCGAGCGGCACCATCAGTCTCCGGCGCGGCCGGGGTGGCGGTGCGGTACGCGTACGGCGCGTTGGGCAAGCCCTACCGGTGGGGCGGGGACGGCGGCGCCGGTTACGACTGCTCGGGCCTGACCTCGGCGGCGTGGCGAGCGGCCGGGAAGTCGCTACCGCACAGCACCCGCCGGCAGTGGGGGGTGGTGACGCACATCAAGCGCCGCGACCTGAGCCCCGGCGACCTGGTCTTCTACCGCGGGCTCGGGCATGTCGCCCTCTACGTGGGCAATGGTCAGATCATCGATGCCCCCACCGCCGGGCGCAACGTGCTCAAGCGCGACATGAACATCATGCCGATCGTGGGGTACGGCCGGGTCCGCTGACCAACCCCGCCCGAGAAGGGCCGAGCCGGCGTCCCAGCGGACGCCGGCTCGGTACCGCTCAGGCTGCTGCCTGGAGCCCCTCGGCGCGGGCCAGTTCGCGCAGCCGGCCGAGCGCCTGAATCTCCAGCTGTCGAATCCGCTCCCGCGAGAGCGAAAAGCGTGAGGCCACCTCGGTCAGCGAGTGCTCCCGACCATCCTCAAGGCCGTATCGGGCGCGCATGATGCCCGCCGACCGGTCGTCCAGGTGGCTGAGGAGGCCCTCGATGCGCTGCCGCTCCAGGCCAGTGAGGACGATGTCCTCCGGTGACGGTGCGTCGCTGTCGGCGACCAGGTCACCGAGGTTGGTGTCGCCGTCGTCACCGACCGGGGTATCCAACGACACGGTGTCCTGCGACCAGCGAACCAGCTCGTTGACCCGCTCGACGGTGACACCGAGCGCCGTCGCGATCTGCTCTGGCTCCGGGTCGCTGCCGAGCTCACGGGTGAGCTGCCGGGCCACGTTCCGCATCCGGTTGACATCCTCCACCAGGTGCACCGGCAGTCGCACAGTGCGCTCCTGCTGGGCGATCGCCCGGCTGATCGCCTGGCGGATCCACCAGGTCGCGTAGGTGGAGAACTTGAAGCCACGCTCGTAGTCGAACTTCTCCACCGCCCGGACCAGACCGGTGTTGCCCTCCTGGATCAGATCCAACATGGGCATCCCGGAACGGACATACCGTCGGGCGATCGACACGACCAGTCGCAGGTTGGCCCGGATGAACAGATCCTTGGCCCGCGACCCCTCAGCGACCAGCCGTTGGAGTTCCGCCCTCTCGACGCCGGCCGGGACGCGGTCCTCGTCGAGCAGATGCTCGGAGTAGAGGCCAGCCTCGATCGCCTTGGAAAGATCGACCTCCGTGGCGGCGTCCAGCAACGGCGTCCGGGAAATCTCGTGAAGGTAGACGCCGACCAGATCGCGCTCCTCGGCGACCTCGTCGGTCCGCATGCCGATATTCTTGTCCACGTTGCCCACGGTCCCCTCGCTCGCGCCGGTTGCCCGGTTCCTTGCCATCCCCACGTCCGCCAGCTCCCTCCCCGTACCTTCCGCTGTTGCTCATCGGCGCTGACACCTGAACAACAGTTGAGACGCGTCAGGGATTCCATATCGTGAGTCGAACGTGTCACGAATGCCTGATAATTAGCTGAGAGCACGGTCCATATTTGCTGTCAGCACCTCAGGTGGCGGCCCTGAGCTGAGCACGACGTCCGTTAGGTGGATCGACTGCCGCCGACCCGGTCAATGGCAACACCACCCCGACCAAGGGCACAGCGACCCGGGTCACCACCGAACTGCGATCCTGGTCACGCCCGGATGTGCCACGGCGGCCCGGCCGGTTCATCCACACCCGTGGTGATACCCCGCGCCAGGGTGAACAATCCGCAGACAGGTTCCATGCCGGGCCCGAGGCCAGCCGGGCCACCCCCACCATTCGCGCCGATCATTGGTGCACCGGAACCCGAGCCGGCTCGTCCGCCGATTCCGGCGCCACGCCCAACCAACTGTGCAGGTGCTCCCTGATCTGCCGGCTCACCTCGTCGGCCGGACGGTCCGCATCCACCAGCACGAAGGTGGGGTGCTCCGGCAGACTCCGGTACGCGCGATCCGCCGCGATCAGGTACCGCATGCTCTCGTGGTCAGTGCCGCGCCGCTCGATCCGCCGGTACGCCTCAGCGGGGTTGACCGCCAGCAGGAACGTTACCTGTGGCCGGGGAAAGACCCGGTAGCCGAGCCGGGTCAGCCGCTCCCACCGGTGACCGCCATGCGCCCGAATGCTCGCGTACTGGCAGGCGGAGTAGCGGTCCATCACCGCGACCCGGCCGGTCAGCCGGCGCCCCAGCAGGGCGGCGGCGATGGCAAGCCACCGCAGAACGGACTCTGCGACCAGGAGACCGGCCCGCCCGAGGAGCCGCTGCGCGTCCCGCCGACCCAGCCGCCGCGCCACCCGGCCGAGGAAACGCCGGCCACCGGCATTGCGATGGTAGGTGGCGGGAAGCCCGGCCGCGGTCAGCTCGGCAGCCAGCCGGTGGGCCTGCGTCGTCTTACCCGAACCGTCGATGCCGATCAGGGCGACAGCACGCAGTCGGGCCCTGCCACGTGGCGTTCGAGCCCTGCCGCGTCGCAGTCGGGCCCTGCCGCGTCGTGCCCCCTTGGAATCGGCCACCCTGCACACGCTATCCGACCCACGCTCCCGCTCAATCGGCCGATCCACGACCTTTGGTGGTGGTTGACGTTCTTCCCGCGCGCTGCGCTAGGTGTGGCAGACCACGATGCCGGGTACCGACCTGACACTTCCGCCCGACCGCCAGGAACGGAGAGCCAGATGGCCGAGCGCGGGGCCGAGACCCTGGTGCACACGCTGAAAAAGGTCGTCGCCGTGCTCAAACAGGAAGATATCCCCTTCGCGCTCGGCGGCAGCTTCGCCGTATACGCGCACGGCGGCCACTCCAGCGAACACGACGTCGACTTCCTGATCCGGGAGGCAGACGTCGACCAGGCCCTGGGCGCCCTGGTCGCGGCCGGCTTCCTCGCCGAGCGCCCGCCCGAGGACTGGCTGGTCAAGGTCTTCGACGACGACCGCGTGGTGGACCTGATCCACCGACCCGTCGAAACCCCGGTGACGGACACGACCTTCGTCGAGACCATCGTCCGACCGGTGGACGCGATCCACATGCCGGTGCTCTCGGCAACCCAGCTGATGGTGCACAAACTGCTCAGCTTCTCGCAGCACTACTGCGACTTCGCCCGGGGCCTGCCCCTGGCTCGCTCGCTACGCGAGCAGATCGACTGGGAACGGGTATGCCGGGACACGCGCCACTCGCCGTACGCCGAGGCGTTCCTGGTGCTGCTGGACCGGCTTGAGGTAGTGGCGTACGCCGGCACACCGGAACGAAAGGGGACACCGTGACCGAGCACCGCGACGTTGACACGCGACGAGCGACCGACGCGTACGTGTCAGCCGAGATTCACCGGCTCCTCGCCGAGGACCCCGAGGTCGCCGAGCAGGGCATCACCGTGGTCCGCCGGGAACTCGGCCTGGTACTGCATGGCGAGGTGGAGAGCGCGCAGCGCCGGGACGAGATTCTCCGGCGGGTCGCCGAGCACTTCCCGGAGCTGGCGGTCACCAGCGACATCGGGGTAGTCCGTGCACAGCCGCCCACAGAAATCGAACAACTGCCCTGAGGGAGGCCCGATGGTGATCCGAATCGCCGCCGTGGGCGACGTGCATCTAGACGAGGACGTGGTTGGCCGCTTCCGGCCGGCCCTTGAGGAGTTGCCGAACCACGCTGACGTGCTGCTGCTCGCCGGTGATCTGACCCGCCACGGCACCGAGGCCGAGGCGCGGTGCGTGGCACGCGAGTTCGGTGGCCTGGGAGTGCCGGTGGTGACCGTACTCGGCAACCACGACTACCAGTGCGACGAGGTGCCGCAGGTGGTAGAGGTGCTTGAGGAGGCGGGAATCACCGTGCTGGAGGGCAACGGGACGGTGTTGGACTGCTCGGGCAGCCGGCTCGGCATCGCCGGGGTGAAGGGGTTCGGTGGTGGCTTCGCCGGGCGGTGCGCCGCCGACTTCGGCGAACCGGAGATGAAGGCGTTCGTGGGGGCCAGCACCGAGAGCGCGGACGCGCTCAAAGCCGCCCTGCATTCCCTCGACTGCGACCTGCTGGTGGCGCTGACCCACTACTCCCCGGTGCCCGACACGCTCGCCGGCGAGCCGCCGGAGATCTATGCCTTCCTCGGCTGCTACCAGCTGGGCCAGGCGATCGACTCAGCCCCCACCACACTCGCCCTACACGGACATGCGCATCACGGGACCGAACGCGGCACCACACCCGGAGGAGTACGGGTGCGTAACGTGGCACACCCGGTGATCAAGCAGGCGTACAGCGTCTTCCACCTGGGTGAGCACCTCGAACCGGGCGAGGTTTCCCGGATGGGCAGCCTGGGTACTCGGCCGGCGTGGAGCTGATTCTCTGGCTGATCTCGGTCGTCCTGGTGGTGGCTGGCATTCTCGCCCTGTTCCGGCAGCGGATCCTCTGGGGAGTCGTCCTCATCGTCGGTGGCCTGCTGGTCGGACCGGGCGGGGTCAACGTCATCAGCTGACGTGGAGCGGAACCACTTCCGGGTGCGCCAGAGCGCGCGTAGCTCCGAGGGGTCCGGCGGCCGACGCCGGTGGTGGGCCCTGATCAGCTTCGGCGCGGCCGTCTGCTGCGCTGCCGTGGTCGGCGGGCTGGCGGCCCGCGACAGCAGCGCCGACTACACCGACCTCGAGCTGCCTGCCTGGGCTCCTCCGGCGGGAGTGTTCGGCCCGGTCTGGACGGTGCTATACGCGATGATCACGGCCTCCGGCTGGCTGGTCTGGAGACGTGGCGGCTTCGGTGCCGCGTTCTGGGCGTGGGGCGCGCAGCTGGTGCTCAACGCCGTGTGGAGCCCTCTATTCTTCGGAGCCGGTCAGTATGGACTGGCGTTCGCCAACATTGTTCTGTTGTGGTCGGCGATCGGCGGGACTGTCCTGCTCTCCGGCCGGATTTCCCGGGTCGCCGCGACGCTGCTGCTGCCGTACTGGGCCTGGGTCTCCTACGCCGCCCTGCTCAACCTGGCCATCTGGCGGCTCAACGCCTGACCGGCCCGGCCCTGACATCGAATTATTCAGATCGTTACCCGCTCGTGTCGTCTTCGGGGTGGACCACACCAGCTGCAAACGCTTTTGTGTGGGCACGCCCATCGGACCGGCGCCAGGTCTGTCGCACTGACCCGCGCCGACCAGGAAGGAGGACGGCATGGCGGTCTTCGCCAGACCACGCCAAGCCTTCGCAATAGCTGGCGTGCTCGGCCTGGCTGTCAGCGCCACCGCCTGCGGTAGCGACGACAGCGCCAACGGCAGGGCCGATTCCCCAGAATGCGCGGTATACGAGCAGTACCAGGGCAACGGCGGCACCGAGGTCTCCATCTACGCGTCCATCCGCGATGCCGAGGCGGACCTGCTCGAGCAGTCCTGGGAGCAGTTCGCCGACTGCACCGGCATTGAGATCGACTACGAGGGCAGCGGCGAATTCGAGGCACAGCTCCAGGTCCGGGTTGACGGCGGCAACGCGCCAGACATCGCCTTCATCCCACAGCCGGGCCTGCTGAACCGCTTCGCGCAGGCCGGCAAGCTCAAGCCGGCGTCGGCCGAGACCAAGGCGATGGCCGAGGAGAACTACGCTGCCGACTGGCTGCGGTACAGCACCGTCAACGGCGAGTTCTACGGTGCTCCGCTGGGCTCGAACGTCAAGTCATTCGTCTGGTACTCGCCGAAGATGTTCCAGGAGCAGGGCTGGTCGGTGCCGACCAGCTGGGACGAGCTGATCAAACTCAGTGACCGGGCCGCCGCCGACGGCATCACGCCATGGTGCGTCGGCATCGAGTCCGGTGACGCCACCGGCTGGCCAGCCACCGACTGGATCGAGGACGTGCTGCTACGGACGCAGACCCCCGAGGTCTACGACCAGTGGACCACCCACGCCATTCCCTTCAACGACCAGCGCGTCGTGGACGCCGTCGATCGCGCCGGCACCATCCTGCGAAACGACAAGTACGTCAACGGCGGCTACGGCGGAGTGAAGAGCATCGCCACCACCTCGTTCCAGGAAGGCGGCCTGCCGATCCTCCAGGACGAGTGCGCCCTGCACCGACAGGCGTCGTTCTACGCCAACCAGTGGCCCGAGGAGAGCCGGGTCGCCGAGGACGGCGACGTCTTCGCGTTCTACTTCCCGCCCATCGACCCGGCGAAGGGCAAACCGGTGTTGGGGGGTGGCGAGTTCACCGTCGCCTTCGACGACCGCCCGGAGGTCCAGGCGGTGCAGACGTACCTCGCCTCCGGCGAGTACGCCAACAGCCGGGCCAAGCTGGGCAACTGGGTGTCGGCGAACACGAAGCTCGACCTCTCGAACGTGATCAACCCGATCGACCGGCTCTCGGTCGAACTCCTTCAGGACGAGCAGACGGTCTTCCGCTTCGACGGTTCCGACCTGATGCCCGCCGCCGTCGGCGCCGGAACGTTCTGGAAGGAGATGGTGTCCTGGATCAGCGGCAAGGACACCGCGGCGGCCCTGGCCGCCATCGAGAGTTCCTGGCCCAGCTGATCAACCCGCCCCGGTGGCCCGGCCCGACGGCCGGGCCACCGCCAGCCCACGCGTCCCCGGAGGGCGGATGAACTTCGACTTCGCCGACGAGGCACCGAAACTCGCCATGTTGCTGTACGGGGTGGTCGCCTTCGTGGCGGTCGTCGGTGGCCTCCTGCTGCTACTCGACGTCGTCCCCGCCCGGCTCGCCCGCCGTCGGCAGGCCCGGATCGCCGCGGCCGTCGCCGCCGGGACGCCGATCGAGCCGGGGCGGCGCCGCTCCCGCGAGGGCCTGTTCGCCCTCTTCTTTCTGCTACCCACGGTCCTGATGCTCGGCATCGGGCTGGTCATCCCCGCGATCCGCACCCTCGTGCTGTCACTCAGGAACGGTGACAGCACGCAATGGGTCGGGCTGCGCAACTACGGCTGGATGGTTGACCGGCCCGAGATCGTCGACATCCTGTGGAACACCGCTCTCTGGGTACTGCTGGTGCCGCTGCTCGCCACCTCGGTCGGCCTGATCTACGCAGTGCTCGTCGACCGCGCTCGCCTCGAGGCCCTGGCCAAGTCCCTGATCTTCCTGCCGATGGCGATCTCGTTCGTCGGCGCCGGCATCATCTGGAAGTTCGTCTACGCGTTCCGGCCCGCGGAGGCGGACCAGATCGGCCTGCTGAACCAGATCTGGGTGTGGCTCGGTGGTGAGCCCCAGCAGTGGTTGGCGAACCCACCGCTGAACACCCTGCTACTGATCGTGGTGATGATCTGGATCCAGGCCGGCTTCGCCATGGTGGTGCTCTCGGCCGCCATCAAGGCCATCCCCACCGACATGATCGAGGCTGCTCGCATCGACGGCGTGAACGCCTGGCAGCAGTTCTGGCGGATCACCCTGCCGGGCATCCGGCCCGCCCTGGTCGTGGTGGTGGTGACCATCTCGATCGCCACGCTGAAGCTCTTCGACATCGTCCGCACGATGACGAACGGCAACTTCAACACCAACGTGATCGCGACCGAGATGTACAACCAGGCGTTCCGCTACGGGCAGACCGGCCAGGGGTCAGCCCTCGCTGTCGTCCTGTTCATCCTGGTCATCCCCATCGTCATCTACCAGGTACGCAGCCTGCGCCGGCAGCGGGAGGTATGACCCCGTGACCACAACCACCCCGACGCGGGCCGGAGCCACGGCGCCGCCGACGATCGCCGGCCGCGTCCGCAGGCGGCTCAACACCCGCTGGGCCACCGCCGTGTCGATCGTGATCGCGATCGTCTGGACCATCCCGACCTTCGGGCTCCTAGTCTCGTCCTTCCGGCCCGAGAACCAGATCAAGACGACCGGTTGGTGGACGTTCTTCGCCGACCCACAGCTGACGCTGGAGAACTACGAGCAGGTACTCTTCGGCCGCTCCTCGTCGGCCGGCCAGCTGGCCAGTTACTTCCTCAACTCGGTCGTCATCACGCTGCCGTCGGTGCTGTTCCCGTTGGCCTTCGCGGCGCTGGCCGCGTACGCGCTGGCGTGGATCAACTTCCGGGGGCGGGACTGGATCTACATCGGAATCTTCGCATTGCAGATCGTCCCGCTACAGATGGCCCTGGTCCCACTGCTCAGCTTTTTCTCCCAGGGCGTCAGTGTCGGCGGCATCGACCTCCTGCCCGCCTGGAACCTCGAGGACGAGCAGCGCTTCATCCAGGTCTGGTTCGCCCACACCTGCTTCGCGCTTCCCCTGGGTGTCTTTCTGCTGCACAACTTCGTCTCCCAGCTGCCCCGGGACCTGATGGAAGCAGCTCGGGTCGACGGTGCCACCCACCCGAGGATCTTCCGTACGGTCGTGCTGCCGCTGATCACCCCAGCGCTGGCCGCGTACGGCATCTTCCAGTTCCTCTGGGTCTGGAACGACCTGCTGGTCGCGTTGATCTTCGCGGGCGGCGGGGACGAAACCGCGCCACTCACCGTCCGCCTCGCCGAACTGGCCGGAACCCGGGGCAACGAGTGGCAACGCCTCACCTCCGGCGCGTTCGTCGCAATCGTCGTGCCGCTGCTCGTCTTCCTGTCGTTGCAGCGCTACTTCGTCCGCGGACTACTCGCCGGAAGCATCAAGGGGTGAACCCCGCCCCGTACTACATGCGCCGGGCACGGCTGCGGAGCAGGACCCGCACCGCGGCGATGTCCCGCGGGGAGCTACGGGCGGCGAGCCAGTACATAACCCCGGTTGGCACGAAGAACAGCTGGAATGCGGCGAGCCCGACCGCGTAGTTCAATGGCGGCGGGAAGGCCACCCGCAGCCCATCGAACACCACCCCGACCACCCCGTTCCCGGCCGCCCGGCCGACCCCGTTGGCCAGGTTGCCGAGACTGTACACAGTGCCACGATGCTCCGGCGGGTTGACATCAGCGATCAAGGCGAACCAGTTCGGCGAGTTGGCCGAGGTCAGGGCGAGCGCCAGCAACGCCGTGAGCAGACTCAACCCGACCGTCGGCTCGGTCAGCACACTCGCCAGCACCGCCCGGACGATGGTGCCCGAGTCGGCTCCGTCGGGCACGTCAATGCGAATCGGCACGAAGAAGAGCACCAGATAGAACGGCAGCGCCGCGAGGATCCCGACCGCGGCGACCGTCGCCCGGCCGGACGGGGTACGGCGTTGCAGCGCATCGCCGACCAACCCGCCGACGATGGAGAAGACCCCGCCGAGCTGGAACAGGGTGGCGAATACGCTGCCCACCACGACCGCCGTCGCGGCCGAGTAGCCCTGCGCCTCGGCCCGTTCGATGAAGAGCACCGGCAGCCAGACCAGCGAGCCGAACGCGGCCTGCGCGGTAACCCCCTGCAGGATCAGCCAGCGATTCGTCCGTCGGTCCAGGATCCGCGGCAGGTCAGCCCGGCTGATCCGGTGGTCGTACTCGGCACCGCCGGCCAATCGGTCGGCCAGCTCCGGTTCGCTCTGACCCCGCCGAATATCAAAGGTGAACAGGTAGGCCGCGGTGGCACCGAGCCCCACGACGGTGAGCACCAGGAACGGACGTCGCCAGTCCGCCGCCCCGAGCAGGCCGCCCACCAGAGTGCCGGCCAGGGTGCCGACCCCCTGGGACAGCCCCCAGAAGCTCATCACCAGACCCCGTCGGCGGGGTGAGATCAAGTCGGTGACCACCGAGAAGCCCACCGAGCCAACGGCGCCGAGCCCCACCGCACCGACCACCTGAGCAGCCAGAAAGGTCGGATAGCTGCCCGCCACCGCGCTGCCACCAGTGCCGAACGCCCAGATCAGCGTGCCGACCATGAGCAGCGGCTTGCGGTTAGTGCGATCCCCGACGTAGGCCCAGCCCACCGCCGCCACCGCGCTGACCAGGAAGTTGGCCGCGGTGACCAGGCCGAGCAGGTGCCGCGACACATCGAGCGCGTCGGCGATCGAGCCATACAACGGCGGCACCAGGCCGATCGCCACGTTGTCCAGCGAGGCGAGCAGCACAAACACCACGACGCTGTAGAACCGGTGCGCCGGGCTGCCACCCCACGCCCGCACCGGACCACCGGTGGCCAAGGTCATGCCGGCAGCCAACCAGGGCCGGCTCACCGACCGGTCACCGGGGTGGCGACGGTGCGCTCCCCTGGTCGAGGACGTACTCCCGGGCCTGCGCATACCGGGCCCGAATCGCCGGCACCGGGTCCGCCTCGTAGGTTCGCGACGCGGCCACGGTCCACCTCGGCGGCTGCACCCCGCCCAGGACCGCCCAGGCGGCCTGGCGGGCGGCACCGTCGGCGACGTACTCGCCCGGGGGCGGCACGACCACCGGAACACCGAAAACCTGCGGAGCGACCCGTCGTACGGCGGCGGAGCGGGCACCACCACCAACCAGGATCACTCGCCGGACGGCGACGCCCTGCGCGACGAGGGCGTCCAGGCCGTCGGCGAGCGCGCAGAGCATTCCCTCGACGGCCGCGCGGGCCAGGTGCGCCGGAGTGGCGGTACGCAGCGTCAACCCGTGCACCGCGCCACTGGCGTCCGGCCGGTTCGGGGTCCGCTCCCCCGCCAGGTAGGGCACCAGAACCAGGCCGTCCGCCCCGGGTGGCGCGGACAACGCCAGGTCGGCCAGCTCAGCGAGGCCGACTCCAAGCAGCGCGGCGGCGGCGTCGAGCACCCGGGCCGCGTTGAGCGTACAGACCAACGGCAGATATCGACCGGTGATGTCGGCGAAGCCAGCGACGCTACCCGTCGGGTCCGCCGTCGGCTGCTCCGCGACGCCGCACACGGTTCCGGAGGTGCCGATCGAGACGACCACGTCGCCAGGGCCCGCGCCGACCCCGAACGCGGCGGCGGCATTGTCACCAGCCCCCGGACCGAGCGAGACTTCCGGCAGCCCCGGGGCTCCCGCGAGCACAGCCAGGTGGAGTCGGCCGGCCGACTCCACCGGACCGAGTACCCGGGGCACGGCCACCGTCCGGCCGAACGCCTGCTCGAGTAGGTCCCGGCGGTACGTTGCGCTGGCCGGGGACCAGTAGCCGGTGCCACTGGCGTCGCTGCGGTCGGTGCTCAGCGCCGCCAGACCGGGGGCGCCGGCGAGCCGCCAGGTTAGCCAGTCGTGCGGCAGGCAGACCGCCGCCACCCGGGCGGCGTTGCCCGGTTCGTGCCGGGCCAGCCAACGCAGCTTGGTGACGGTGAGGCTGGCGACCGGCACCACGCCCACCGCGTCCGCCCAGAACCGCCGCCCGGTGTCGCCCTCGCCCGCCTCGGCCACCAGGTCGGTGGCGGCGCCGGCGGAGCGGGTGTCGTTCCAGAGCAGCGCCGGGCGGACCACCGCGCCGGCATCGTCCAGGCAGACCATGCCGTGCTGCTGCCCGGCGACCGAGACCGCCGCGACGTCGGCGAGCCCGCCGGCGGCCGACACCGCCTCGTCCAGCGCCGACCACCAAGCCGCCGGGTCGACCTCGGTACCGTCCGGGTGCGGCGCCCGACCCTGGCGGACCAGGACACCGCTCTCCGCGTCTCGAACGACGAGCTTGCAGGACTGGGTCGAAGAGTCGACCCCGGCGACGAGCGGCACTCCGGCCCGCCTTCAGCGCGCACCGAGCAGATGCTCGACAGCGAGTTGGTTGAGCCGAACAAAGTGGTAGCCGCGGGCGCCGGCAGCAGTCACGTCGTACTCCTCGAAGGCAGTACGGTCGGCGCGGAGCCCGGCGTGGGTCTCGCCGGGGGCGAGGGTTGGTGTTGCCAGCTCATCCACCCGGCTCGTGGCCAGCGCCGCAGTCACCTCCGGGTCGGCCCGAAACGCCGCGGCCCGCTCCTTGAGGAGCAGGTAGGTATGCATGTTCGCCACGGCCGAGGCCCACACCCCGGTCCGGTCCTCGGTGCGAGACGGCTTGTAGTCGAAGTGCCGGGGACCGTCGTAAGCTGGCCCGCCGCCCGGACCGCCGTTCTCAAGTAGGTCGACCAGGGCGAAGGCATTGAGTAGATCACCATGGCCGAAGACCAGGTCCTGGTCGTACTTGACCCCATGCTGGCCATTGAGGTCGAGGTGAAACAGCTTGCCTTGCCAGAGCGCCTGAGCGATGCCGTGGGCGAAGTTGAGCCCGGCCATCTGCTCATGGCCGACCTCCGGGTTGAGACCGACCAGCTCCGGGCGGGCCAGGGTGGCGATGAAGGCGAGCGCATGCCCGACGGTCGGCAGCAGAATGTCGCCGCGCGGCTCGTTGGGCTTGGGCTCGATCGCGAACCGCAGGTCGTATCCCTGCGCCACCACGTACTGGCAGAGCAGGTCAACCGCCTCGCGGTAGCGGTCCAACGCGGCGCGGACATCCTTGGCGACGTCGTACTCGGCACCCTCCCGACCGCCCCACAGGACGAAGGTGCGCGCACCCAACTGCGCGGCGAGGTCCACGGCGCGCAGCGTCTTGCGGAGCGCGTACCGCCGGACATCCCGGTCGTTGCTGGTGAAGCCGCCGTCCTTGAACACGGGATGGGTGAAGAGGTTGCTGGTGACCATCGGGACCACCAGGCCGGTCTCGTCGAGGGCCCGACGAAACCGGGTGAGGTGGGCGTCGCGGGTGGCAGCGTCCGCCCCGAAGGGGAGCAGATCGTCATCGTGGAAGGTGATGCCGTACGCCCCCAACTCGGCGAGGCGGTGCACCGCCTCGACCGCGTCCAGCGCCGGTCGGGTGGCGTCGCCGAACGGGTCCCGGGCCTGCCAGCCCACCGTCCAGAGGCCGAAGGAGAACTTGTCGGCAGGAGTGGGATGGGGCGCCATGCCAGCCTCCGGGGTGTCGTCCGCCATGTTCTGTGGTTGGTTTACCAGACCGAGGCCGATACGCCCACGACACACACCACAGAAGCCACGAGGGAAAGGTCTTTGCGTACGGGCTGATCAACGAGTACCACCGGGCAGCCTGACACGACCTCCAAAACACCATTCAATGCCGGTAAACGGGTTTTGGCGCGGTCCACACTCGACCCGCGGGCGGGTCCAGTTCCGCCGCACGGGCGAGCAGCGCGCCCCGGTCGATGCAGTCGATGTTCGTCGCCGCCACGGTACAGGCGTAGGCCCCGGAGATCGCGCCGTACCGGGCGCACCGCCGGGCCGGCTCTCCTGCGAGCCAGCCGAGCAGGAAGCCTGCGGCGAAGGCGTCGCCCGCACCGTTGGAGTCCACCACCGGCGCCGGCGGATCGACCGCCGGAACATGGCTGAACTCGCCGTCGACCAGCAGGTACGCCCCCTCGGCTCCGGCGGTGGCCACGACCGTGCGGGCCCGGCCGCGTTCGACGATGCGCCGCATCGTCTGCTCGGGGTCGGCCAGTGCGGCCGACGACACGAAGACGAGGTCGGCCGCGTAGGCGAAGTCCTCGTGGTAAGGCTCGTTGCCGTCCCAGTTGTGCAGGTCCGTGGAGATGGTTACGCCCGCCGCGCGCAGCGTGGGCAGGGCGAAGGCGCACGGATAGGTGATCGACACGTGGGCGTGCCGGCTCGCCGCGGCGAGGGCGGTGACCGTCTCCACCGGGAGCCGGTCCCCCGCCACGGATCGACTGCTGTCGTACAGGGACAGCCGCCGTCCGTCCGGGTCGACGAGGTTGACCGCACGGCGGGTACCGGCCCGCAGCGGAAAGACGGTGAGCGGGATACCCCGCTCGGCGTGCAGGGCACGGACCAAGTCGCCCTCATGGTCGTCGCCGATCACATCGATGTGGTGGGTACGCAGGCCCAGGGCGTGGACCGCCATCGCCACGAAGTCGCCGGTCTGCCCCGCGCGGGTCGTGATCGCCGGCACCAGGTAGCTGTCGGCGAACGGAAGGGGCAGCTGCGGTGCGTAGACGATGGTATCCACGCCAGCGCCGCCCAGGACAAGGACGTCGATCTCAGTGCTCACAGGTACTCCTCAAGGGAAGTGGTACGGGGCTGGTGTAGATGCCGGCGACGTCCCGCCCACGGCCCAGGTAGACAGGGAGCGTTTGGGACCAGATCAGCCTCGCCGCTAACCTCGTCGACGAGATCGACGGAGCGCGCGAAGGTCCCGATGGCCGCCGAAGCACTCCTAGTACGCGCCGCGGCGGTTCAGCACCGCGCCGAAGGTCTTCCACAGGATGGTCAGATCGGCAGCGAGGGACCAGTTCTCCACGTAGTAGAGGTCGAGCCGGACGCCGTCCTCCCAGCTCAGGTCAGACCGGCCACTGATCTGCCAGAGGCCGGTCATGCCCGGCTTAACCAACAGCCGCCGGGCGACATCGCCGTCATACCGGGCGACCTCCGAGGGCAACGGCGGGCGGGGGCCGACCAGGCTCATCTGCCCGAAAAGGACGTTTACCAGCTGTGGCAGCTCGTCCAGCGACCATTTGCGCAGCAGTCGTCCGACCCGGGTCACCCGGGGGTCGTCACGCAGTTTGAACAGCAGGCCGTCGGTCTCGTTCCGCGACGCCAACTCCGCCAGCAGGGCGTCGGCGTTGACCACCATCGTGCGGAACTTCCACACCCCGAACTCCCGGCCCCCCTGTCCGACGCGGGTCTGCCGAAACAACACCGGTCCCCGGCTGTCGGCCAGCACAGTCAACGCGATCACCACCAACAGCGGCAGCAGCAGGGTCAGGGCGAGGAGCGCGGACGCGCGGTCGACCAGTCCCTTCACCAGTTTACGGGCGCCCCGGAACTCCGGGGCCTCGACGTGGATCAGCGGCAGCCCGGCCACCGGGCGAGTGTGGATCCGGGGTCCCGCGACATCGGTCAGTGCCGGGGCGACCACCAGATCAACGCCCGTGCTCTCCAGCTGCCAGCCAAGCCGACGCAGTCGGGTGGCGGTCAGTTCGCCGGAGGCGGTCACCGCCACGGTGTCGGCGCCGATGGCGGCGGCAGCCGCCGGGATGCCCCGAAACGAGCCCACCACGGGCACTTCCCCCAGCTGCTGCGGAACCGGAGCGAGCAACACATCCGGAATACACGCCCCGACTACCTGGTAGCCCGCGTACGGCTCGCGCCGCAGCGTGTGCACCAACTCCAGAACGTGCGCGGTGTCACCGACCGCAAGGACTTTCCGAGACCAACCGCGGCCCCGTGAGCGGAAGCGATGCAGTCTCTTGCGGGCAGCGAAGCGGGCCAGCACGAGCCCGACAACGCCGGCGGCGAAGGAGGTGACGAGGAAGCCCCGGGGCACGCCGACGTCCAGGACCCAGCCGGCGATCACAATCCCCCCGGCGAGGCGCAGACTGGCCACACTCACCCGTCGATACTCGTCGGCACCATAGCCGACGACCCGATCGTCGTAGCAGCGAAACGTCTTGAGCGAGACCAGCCACGCCAGCACCAGGCCGGGCGCCAACAGAATGTGGGGGAGCTCGATGGCGTCGAGGGAACCGATGCTGAAGCCGGCGAGGTACCCGGCGAGAACGGCGAGGCTCAGCACCGCGGTGTCGAGCACCAACAGGGCCCGGAGGTAGGATCGCAGGGCGGCACGCGTCCTCGGCGGAGACAGGCCGCCCGCCATTGACCGGCCGGGGGTCAACAGCGTCGCCGAGTTCACCGACCCCTCCCCACCTCACCTCGCCCCCGGTGGTCACGGCCGGAGAACGGCCCGGTGGTCCGAGCCAAGGATGGCCTGGTTCCCGCCGG
Organism: Salinispora cortesiana; assembly: GCF_000484695.1. GTDB lineage: Bacteria > Actinomycetota > Actinomycetes > Mycobacteriales > Micromonosporaceae > Micromonospora > Micromonospora cortesiana. The sequence continues at coordinate 32,655 of NZ_AXVR01000042.1, forward strand.
AACAACGACATCCTGCCCCGAGCATTATGGACACGGATTCTTTCCGACGTATTGCCGTCACTTTGCGCGGCCGCCGCCCAGCCGACTCCGGCCCGCCGCATCGGCTCGGCGCCAGCGGCGGACTCGATGCTGAGCCTCGGGTCAGGAGTCCGTATCGCGCAGCGCGATGGCCTTCAGGAAGATGTCGCCAATCTTGGTCGGGTCCTCGGTGATGAAGGAGCCGCCGCCGGTGACCTTCGTGATCGACTCCAGCTCGGCCTTGCTGACATCCGCGCCGATCCCGATCAGAACCACCTGTACCGGCCGCTCCGGGTCCTTGATCCGCTCCAGTTCGGCGATCAGTTGCTGCTGGCTGATGCCGTTGTCGTCGTCATTCTTACCGTCGGTGAAGAGGACGATCGAATTGACCTGCCCCTGATCCCAGTCCTCCTGGACCGCCTCATACGCCGCGAGCACCGTGTCGAAAAGACCAGTGTCACCCCGGGTCGGCTGGATCTGGGTCAACGCCGCCTCAAGCTCGTTCCGCTGACCGCTCAGCGGACCGATCTCGACGAGCCGCCGGTAGTCCCGCCCGCTGCCCAGGTTGGTCGAGAACTCCCACAGCCCGATCTCCCAGCTGTCATCGAAGAGGTGGAGCCCACGCCCCGCGGCTTCCAGGGTGACCTGCTGACGGCTCGCGCCGTTGGCGCTCGCCACGGGTTCCCGCATCGAGCCGGAGACGTCGATGACGCAGAGCATTCGGCCGGACTGGGTGGCGATCGACCAACTGGAGACCGCTCGCTCGACCGCCAGTGGATCCAGTTCGACGGTGGCGCTGCCATCATCGGCCGCCGGGCTCGACGCCCCTTCGGGCGCACCGGCACCCCAGGTACCATCCGGCGCCCGCAGCGACAACGACGCCAACCGATCCTTGAAGCTGGCCGTGGTGAGCACGTCGAACAGCATCCGGGCAGCCGATACCTTGGCCGAACCGATACCCGGCAGCACCGCATACGGATAGTCCAACGGTGTCGCCGCCGGCTTGGGGTAGAGCGCGGCCAGCGGCACCGCCGGCTTCCGCGCGTTGTAGGAGAGCAGATCCTCCTCAGACAACGCCGCCGCGCCGAGACTACCGGCCAGCGTGGTGGCATCTGCGGAGGTGGGGAACTGTGCGAGCAGTTCCTGGCGCAGCTCCGCGCTGCTGGCCGACAACGCACGCAACGCGCCGACAGTCGCCGCCTGCCCGTCCCCCCCAACCGCCGCGGCGGCGGCGCTCAACGCGAGTAGACCGGAGAGGCCGGCGGCATCCCGGGTCGGGTTCACGGTGCCGGCCTTGAGTGGCTCAGCGCTGTTGACTTGGCCGACCAACGCAGACCAGGTGAGCTCCTGCGCCGGCCAGCCGAGCCGGGAGGCAACCGGCTCGGGCACCCCCACGACCACCGGGCTACGGGCGATCGACGCTCCGTTACCCGGGTCGAAGGCGGTCGCGCCACCGCTCTTCAGCCGGAGCAGCCATGCCGACGAGTCGGGCACCCAGACATCCGGGCTAACCGCGGCGCCGCTGACCCGGCCCACCCCGGCCAGGATGGCACCGTGTTTGGTCGCGACGGTGGCGGCGATCTCGACCGGCTCGGCTGCGGTCACGCTTACCTCAACGCAGGTGCCGTCAACCGCCGCGCCCTCGCTCTCCCACTCGGTCGCCGCGGCGTCAACCGCCGGCGCCAGCTCCGCCGCGACCGCGACCGCCAGCTCGACCCGACCGGAGCAGCCTGGCGAGGCCAGCTGCCGGTAGCCGAAATATCCACCAGCAGCAATGAAAAGCACACCGACAGCTGCGGCGACACCGGCGGCGCGGGTCTTCGATCGGATGCGATGGCGGCCTGGAGACACGGGACCATCTTCCGGACCCGGCCAAGCAACGGCTACGCCCGTTCGGACGAAGTTACGCAGACGCAACCGCCGGCCCCAGCTTCAACTACGCTCCGTGAGACAGGGAACGCGATGCGTTCGGACGCTCTGTCCAGGGCAGGACACAGGTGGGGCTCGGGACCCGCACCGGCTCACCGGCCGGTGCCGGCACACCGGTCGCCGGGTCGACCCGGAACACGCTGATCAGGTCGGCCCGCTCGTCCGCGACGTACAGGTTGGCGCCGATCCGGGCGAAGTGCCGGGGCCACTTCCCGCCGGAGTCCACCTCGTCGACCAGCACCGGCAGCTCGCCGTCGAGTGCGAAGACGGCGATCGTGCCGACACCCCGGTTCGCGACGTAGAGGAACCTCCCCTCCGGCCCGACCGCGACCTCCGAAGGCTGCACCTGCCCCGGCCGCCCGCTGGCCGCAACCCGGCCACTCAAGCGCAGGGAGACGTCCGTGGTGACCTCCCCGGCCAGGACCGAGCCGTCCAGCTCCCCGACCAGCCAGCAGCGTCGTCCATCCGGATGACGGGCCAGATGCCGGGGCCCGACACCAGCGGCGGTGCGCACCCGTGGAACCCGCGGATGTAGCCGCCCCGTCACGGCATCGAGCTCGTACCGGTAGACCGAGTCGGTCCCGAGGTCGACCACGAGCAGCGGCCCTCCGTCTCCGCCCGAAGCGACCATGTGGGTGTGCGCCCGCTCCTGCCGCTGTGGGTCCGGACCGTGGCCCTCATGCCGGACCAGGTCGGTGCTTTCCCCGGGCACCCCTTGCCCGTCAAGCGGAAACACCGTCACGCTCCCGTCGCCGTAGTTGGCCACGAAGAGGTGCCGACCATCGTCGGCGACCACGAGATGGCAAGGATCGGCGCCACCGGTGGGCCGGCTGCCCAGCGTGGTGAGATCCCCGTCTGCGGCGACTCGAAACGCGCTGACCCCGCCGTCGGTCACCTCGTTGACCGCGTACAGGACTGGCAGGTCCGGATGCCGGGCGAGGAACGACGGTGCCGGGGTGACCGCGACCGTGCCGAGCGGTATAAGCGCACCCGAATCTGGCTCCCGCTGGGCGACGACGATCCCCTCGCCGCGGCCCCCGGCACCCGCCGTGTAACAACCGAGATAGACGAACGCACCCTGAACCGCCACCGGACCACCCTCCGCGCCGACTCCTCCGATCCAACCAGAGGTTCGCCCACGCCGCGGCGCAGCACACCGGAACGCCACCGCGGGGCTCCACGCCCGGAGCCGGCCACCACGCTGGCCGGTAGCTCACCCGCGGCGAGGCGGGTGCCCGCCCCGGCTGACACGGGTCAGGCCGGGACCCGCTCCCCATGCTGCCGGGCCACATGTTCGACGAGCGCGATCAACACCTGCTTGGCGGACTGCCGTTCCCGGGCGTCACAGAGCAGCATCGGCACGTCGGCGTCCAGGTCCAACGCCTCGCGTACGGTCTCCAGGCTGAACCGGCGGGCCCCGTCGAAACAGTTGACCCCGACCACAAACGGAATACCCCGCTGTTCGAAGTAGCCGATGGACGGGAAGCAGTCGGCCAGTCGCCGGGTATCGGCGAGCACCACCGCGCCCAACGCCCCGAAGGCCAACTCATCCCAGAGGAACCAGAACCGATCCTGTCCCGGCGTGCCGAAGAGATAGACCAGGAGATCTTCGTTGATGGTGATTCGACCGAAGTCCATCGCCACGGTGGTGGTGGACTTCGCCTCCACGCCGGCGAGATCGTCGGTGCCGATCCCGGCGTCGGTCAGCATCTCCTCGGTCTGGAGCGGACGAACCTCACTCAAGGCGCTCACCAGCGTCGTCTTCCCCGCGCCGAAACCCCCGGCGATGAGGATCTTGAGCGCGATCGGGATGTGGGCACCGGTTCTTGGGAGTTCAGAGCGCACGGAGTCCACTGACCACCGCCTTGAGGATGTCGTTGTCGGGCAGGTACGGGCCGGCCGAGGGCTGGTGGACCGTCACCAGGCCTCGGTCCACCAAGTCACCGAGCAGCACCCGGACGACGCCAACCGCCAGGTCGAGGCCGGTCGCCAGTTCGGCCACCGGGACCGGCCGGGCAGCCAGCGCCACCAGCCGCCGGTGCTCGGGGTGCAGGTCGAGATGTACGGCGGGTTGGGCGTTCCGGTCGGCGAGGACGTACGCGACCAGGTCGAAGCCGCCGGCAGCCCGCACGCGCCCCCCGGTCAGCGTGTAGGGGCGCACCACCGGACCTGCGTCGGCGTCCAGCCACTCATGTGGCGTGCCGGACTCAGCCCACATCGCCGGTGCCCGCCGTTGGCCGAGCCGGGATGCTCATCGTCTCGCCCACCCGGGTCACCAACATCGCCATCTCGTACGCCACCAGCCCGATGTCGGCGTCTGCATCACTAACCACAGCGAGGCAGGCGCCCTGGCCGGCCGTGGTCACGAACAGAAATGCCGATTCCATCTCGACGACAGTCTGCCGGACGGGACCACCGGTCACATGCCGGCTCGTGCCCCGGGCCAGGCTAGAGAGGCCAGAGGCGAGAGCGCACAGGTGCTCCGCGTCGTCCCGTTCCTGCCCGGCGGAGGCCCCCAGCAGCAGCCCGTCGGCGGAGAGCACCACCGCCTGCCGGGCGGGCGGCACCCGCTCCACCAGTTCGTCGAGCAACCAGTCGAGATCAACATTCTGCCTGGTAGATTGCAGCATCACGCGTCCCTCTCAGTTGCGGTCGGGGATTCGAGATCGTCCGACGGATCGATCGACCGAGGGCCGGTTCCGGCCTCGGACATTGATACTCGGGCGGCGGCAACCCGACGTCCCCTCGTCGTGCCGGCTTGTAGCTCCGCCATGATCCGGCGGGTTTCCTCCGGTGAGCGGGGGGTCGGTTCCGACGATGGTGACTGCCGACCGCCCACGGCTGGCTGCTGCACCGTCGGCCCATCCACGGCCGGCCCAGACCGCCGGGCCTCGGTGGCCGCCACGTCTGGACCGTTCGTGGAGTGAGACCCGCCGTGCGCGCCGGCTCCGGCTGCCCCCGCCGGCTCTGGCCTGGTCAGTCGTTCCTGCCCCGGCTCCCCAGCGACGCCAGCGGGCGGCACCGTCGCACCCACCCGGCTCCGCGGTCCCGCCCCCGGGCGACGCCGGACCCGCCGCGGCAGCCCATCGATCTCGCCGGCCACCTCGACTGGTGCCGGGCCGACATCGGCCATGGCCGACTCGCCGGCAGTCGGGACCGACGGGCTGTCGGCGAGCACCAACGGCTCCGACCCTGCGGCCAGCCGACCCGGTGTCTCCCACCGGGCTGCCGGAGATCCCAACCACTCCTGCGCACCGGGGGCCAGACCCGAGGGCAACGGCTCCTCGGCGACCAATTCGTCCGGGATACGAACAACCGCGGTCAGACCAGCCGACTCGGACCGACGCAGCCGGACTCCTACCCCGTGCCGGGCGGCCAGCCGGGCCACCACGAAGAGCCCGAGCCGGTCGGTCCGGGTTGGGTCGAACTCGGGCGACGAGGCCAACAACGAGTTGGCGTCTGCCAAGGCATCGGTGCTCATACCGAGGCCTTGGTCGGTGATCTCGAAGATGTATCCGTCGGCCCTGCGCACCCCGGCGACCTCGACCCGGGTCCCTGGTGGCGAAAACCGGGTGGCGTTCTCGATCAACTCGGCGAGCAGGTGGATCAGGTCACCCACGGTCCGGCCGACGAGGCCCGCCGACTGCACGCCGCCGATGTCAACCCGCTTGTACGCCTCAACCTCGGAGAGCGCCCCCCGAATCAGGTCGACCATGGCGACCGGGTTGCGCCAGCCCCGGCTCGGAGCCGAGCCAGCCAGAATCACCAGGTCCTCCGCGTGCCGCCGCAGCCGGGTGGCAAGGTGGTCTACCTGGAAGAGGTCCGCCAGTTCGTCCGGGTTCTCGGCGCGTCGCTCCATCCGGTCGAGCAGGGTGAGCTGGCGGTGCACCAGCCCCTGGCTACGCCGGGCGATGTTGAGGAAGACCTCGTTGAGGCCACGGCGCAGCTTCACCTCATCCTCGGCAGACCGAATAGCGGTCCGCCGCACCTCGGTGAAGGCACGCCCCAGCTGGCCGATCTCGTCCGTACCGAAATCGACCGACGGCGCCTCCCGTTCCACATCCACCGTCTCACCGTGACGCATCCGCGCCACCAGCTCGGGCAGCTGGCGTTCCGCCCGTTCGAGTACGGTGTGCAACCCGGCCAGCCGGCTCGCAAGGGAACGGCCGACCCGAACCGCCACCACCAGGGAGACCACGACTGCGACGAGACCCAGCAACCCGGCGGACGCGAGCAGCAGAAAAACGCGTATGGCCAGGGGTTTCGACCGATCGGCCAAGCCATCGGCCTGGTCCAACTCGTAGTCCCGCATCGCCTGCTGGACCGCGTTGTAGTCGGCCTGCCAGGTAGCAGCCACGATCGGCAGCTGATCGGCGGAGTTCTCGATCAGGAGTTCCTGCATCTGATCCAGTCGGCGAAACTCCGCCTGCTCGGTCAGCTGCTGATACGCGCTACGTTCCGCCGCCGGTAGGTCGGCTACCGCCGAATCGGCGAGGAAGCGCTGGTTGACGATCGTCTGCACGAGTTTCCGGCGCTCGCCCTCGGCCATGCCACCTGAGACGAATGCTCCGGCCAGCAGGGCATCGGCCTGACCGAGCAGTTCGCGGGAGTGGCCGAGCGCGGTTACCGCCAACGCCTCCCGGTGCAGCGCCGGGTCCGGCAGCGCTGACAGCGCCGCGAAGGCCTGGAAGGCCGACGAGACCATTCCGCTGTAGAGATCAACAACGTCGGACTGGCCCACCTCCCTCCGGTCGATCTGACCACGCCCGGCCGGCAGCGCGTCCAGGGCGACGAGGAGGCGGTCCAACCGAACATCCAACAGGTCGCTGGTGGCATCCCGAAGGTCATCACCGGCAGCTCGACGACGCAGTTCGGCGATCGCCTCGTCCGTGTGCCTCCGCTGTTCGTCGAGGCCAACCTCGGCGGACTCGGCAGCCAGGTACACAGCCGAGAGGCGACGTTCGCGTTGCAGCTCGGCAACGACCGCCTCGCCGGGCCGCCCGAACTCATTGAGGAGGGTGCGGGCGGAGAGCAGGCTCTGCGCGGGCCCAAACGTGAGCGTGGTGGCGAAGATCCAAAGTGCGATGAGCGCGGACACCGGCGCCACGACCAGTGCGGTCAGCTTGGAGCGGATCGGCCAGTCGTGGGTGTTCAATCAGGACCTCGTCCAGCTGGTGGGAGCTGCGGGGGACGCCGGCGCAGGCCGGACAGCACCCGCCGGAGCGCGCCCCAAAGTCGGGCCAGGACGTCATCGACGGTCGCCTTGGGCAGGATACGGAATCCACGCCAATTCCACTACCGCCCGTCTCGGTCCCGAACACATAGGACGGAAACCGTTCGCCCGAGCGACGCAACGGCCAACGTCCGCTCCACCGCCAGCAGAAAGAGCACAGCCATGGCACCCTGCCCGGAAGGCCACCCTCGACGCTAGGACCTCCATGCGTCGCCCGTCCGCTTTCCCGCTGTCCGGCTTCTTTGTCAGCAAACAACCATAATGAACGATTCCTCGACGCGGCACCGAAAAGTGCGCCCGACCGGGATTGATGAGCTGCCTCAGGTGGGAATACCCAAGGCAGCGGAGGAGCCAGGTTGAGGAGACGAGAATGCGCCAGGACGAGCAGCAGGCCGACACCGAACGCCCGGAGGGCGCACCCTTCGCAGCCGTACCAGCACGACCGAAGGGTGGTCGACCCACGACCGTGGACGAGAACGACCAGCGCGTCGCCGTGGACGGGGACCGGGACGACGACCGGCCCGAATTCCACCGGCCGGGTCCGGTCCCGAGCGCCCTCGGTGCGCCCTCGGTGGGCGGGGCGGTCGCCGCGTCCGCGCTGGCCGGCGGGGCAGAGAAGGCTCCGGACGTGCGCGACGAATCAACCGCCCGGCCCGGCGACGGTGCCGTTGACGTTGCGCGAGAAGGCTGGCGGGCGGACCCGACGGCCGAGTTCCGCGGTGGCCCGGGGTGGGTGCAGCGACGGGCCGAGCGAGCTTCGACAGCTGCCGAGCCCCCCACCGCTGAGACCCACCGCGAACAGCGGGGGGACGGCGCGACCCAGGCCGTCGGCTCCGCCGCCGAGCAACGGCCCGATGCGGGTGGCATGGCACCCGATGCACGGGGTACGCGGGAAGGTAGCGCACGTACGGACGGGAGGGCGACACCATGACCGATCGGGACCGGTACCGACCGTTGGAGGAGAGCGCTGAGGCAGCTGCGGCGGTCGAGGACGACACCGGCGTCCCCCAGCTGATGACCGGCGGGGGTGGCGACCGGAACACCCCCGCCTTCGCCGCCGCTGGGGAGCAGGCCGACGGCGGCGCGTCGACCGAGGACCTCCTTGGCGACCCGTACGGCGCCGGAGCCGGTGGGGACGCCGTCCACACCGGAGCGGAGCAGCCGTGGGAGCCGGAGGATCTGGTGGCGGCACGCGGTCAGGACCTGACACCGGAGAATGTTGAGCGGGCCCGCCGAGACCTGGTCGAGAAGGGCCGGGCGGCGATCGAACGTACGGTCCCCTGACCACGTAGCCGCCGGCGCCCCGGACCCGATCGAGCTGATCGGGTCCGGGACTCGGGGAACCCGCCGCCCAAGCGCCTCACAACCCCAGCGGCTGGGCGCCAAAATCAGGACAGCGGCGGGTGGGCGTTCTGCATGAGTTGCTGGAGCTGCGCCGGGAACCAGGCACCGGAGATCGGCGCATCGGGCAGGGCCCCGGTGGGGTTGAAGCCGTTACGGGCATTGCCCTCGTACGTCGGGTCGCACATCCGGTCAAAGCCCTTGCCATCGTCGTTCGGGATCTCCTCGCTGGAGCCGTCCGACTCACCCGGCGGCTTCACCCAGACGTAGGCATCGATGCCCGGCTCCGGCGCGGCCTGCGGCCGCTCGCCCAGGCCCGCGCCAGACTGGTTGCACCAGTTGCCGGCGTGGATTCGTCGATCAACCCGGCCTCCGTCGACGTAGCTGTCGACGTCGGTCATCGGTCCGGGGCCAGCTGGTCGGGCGCTGCCACCCCAGCCGTTGCGGGAGGTGTCAATCAACATTCCCACTTCCGAGTCGAAGCCCTTCACAACCAGTTCGTCCCGGAATGCCTGCGCAAACGTCAGCTCGTCCACGTACTGGTTCCAGTCCACCCACGTGGACTGGCGGATCGTCTGACCGTTGACCGTGTCGGTGATCTGGAAGTAGGGCTCGCGCAGTGCCGAGTAGTTGGCGGTGTTGACGATGAAGCCATGCACGTCATCGACCGTGCTGCCGGAGGCGGTAGCGGCTTCCTTCAGGAGCAGGGCGACCGGGCTGAAGTTGGTGTCCCAACCGATCCAGCCGTGGTGGGCCGCGTCCACGTAGTTGTAGACGTTGCTGATCGCACCCAGGTTGGCCAGCGCGTAGCCGATGCCGTTGACGTAGGCGCCGTTCTGCTTGACGAGGTCACAGGTCGGAGTGGCACCCGGGTTGCTGCCGGTGTTGGCGTGCAGATTCGGCAGTGAGTCGATCTCGATGATGTTGATGATCCGGAGGTCCTGGTACGCCGGGTCACTCTGGATCGCCGCGATTGGGTCGATGAATTCGGCCTGGTAGCGAGGCAACTCGTCCGGCGCCAGTTCACCGTTCGAGGCGAGCGCAGCGCAGTCCCGACCGGGCAGGTTGTAGATGACGAACTGGATGTAGTCCGCACCCTGGCTCAGCGCCTCATCCAGGTGATCGCGTACGCCCATCGGGCCGTTGGACTGACTGTCGTCGGTGCCTTCGATGGCCGCGATCCGGTCGATCCAGACGGCGGTCGGCGTGTTCGACACCCGGTCACCGCCCGGAACTGACTCGGCCTTGGCCTTCCACTCCGGATTCACGTAGCCCACCGCGTTCAGGTACGGGTTGTCCACTCGGCCTCCGGGAGGCGCGGTGGTGGGTGGTGGGGTCGTCGGTGGTGCCGTGGTGGGAGGTGGGGTCGTCGGCGGTGCCGTGGTGGGGCCACCGCCGCCGATGCAGGCCACTCCGTTGAGGGTGAACGACACCGGCTTGGGGTTACTGCCACTCCACGAGCCGTTGAAGCCGATCTCAACGGTGGCGCCGCTGGCTACCGAACCGTTGTACGACTCATTCTGGGCAGTGACGTTCTGCCCGGACTGGCTATACCGGGCCGACCAGCCGTGCACAACCTGCTGGCTGCTGTTCGGGAAGGTGAAGCCAAGCGTCCAGCCGTCGAGCGCCTCCCCGGTGTTCTTGATACTGAGGGAGGCGGTGAAACCGCCGGGCCAGTCATTCGTGGTATACGAGACCTCACACTGGGTCGCGGCGTGAGCCATGGTGACCGGCAGGGTCACCAACCCACCTACGACCAGGATGCCCGCGCCAGCCAGCGCGAGGGACGGGCGCGGGCCGGCGAGTCTTCTCCACACATTCATGCCACAGATCTCCTTGGGCGAGACCGTTCCGCGGACGGCCCGGCCTACTGACCCGGTGAATGCCGACGTGGGCAGCCACCGATGCCAGCGGATGCTTCCGGGGCCGTCCTGGACCGGGTGGTGGTGGTCTTTGCAGAGCTGTGAAGCAGGTCGGTCGGATCGGCAGGATGATCGCCCGGCGAACCGGTTGCCCTCGACGCCCCTGCCGCTGCGTGGTGCGGCTCACCATGTAGGTCGATTTTCCCATGGGAGCGCTTCCATCGCAATCCCTCGACGGGATCGCGCCGACCGAACCCCTTCCACCGACTCGAGCAGCAACAAGAGCGCCGCAACACAGGAAGGGCCTACACCCGTCAGTCAAGACCGCAAGCCACCAACCCCTACATAACCCCTAAAGCGGGAAAGGCGAAATTTCCCCTTCATAAGTTGTGAAACGGACTAACGTCTGCCCTAGCTCGGTTGTCGCCGAGTTCAGGACAACAGGGGATGGAGTGACGCACGTTATGGCAAAGAAGCTGCTCGGGAAGGTCGTGGCAGGTGCGGCCCTCGGCGGTGCCTCCCTGCTCGTGTGCGCACCGGGAATCGCGGTCGCGGACGATCACCACCGTAAAGATGAGGGCAAGGTCGTAGCCAAGCCACACGAGGTCAAGGCCGGCCACGAGGTCAAGCTGATCCAGTTCTGCCCGACGCCGCAGGAGCACGCCTACGTCTGGTCGAAGGTGACCGGCAAGGTCAAGCTCAAGCCAGCGCACGACCGGGACAAGGGTCGCGACCATAAGGGCGATTGGGACGACAAGAAGGACTGGGACGACAAGCGCCACGACTACAAGGGCGACTACGACCACAAGAAGGACTACGACCACAAGGACCACCGCGACCACAAGGACGACTGGGA
>NZ_AXVR01000043.1 GCF_000484695.1 Salinispora cortesiana
GGTCGTGGGTGGGGGTACGTCCGCTGACGCCGGCGTCGGTGCGGGCTTGCCGCCAGGCGGTGAGGCGGGGTGCGATGAGGGCCCAGCGGGCGTCGGACAGGTCGGACGGGTAGGGGCGCCGTTCGGTCATGAAGCAGGCGTACGGTGTTGGGGCCTCGACCTGGCGGACGTCATGTCCGTCAGTGCGGGATGAAAGTGAACCAGACACGATCCCGGGGTGATATGCGCTGAAACCGGGTAGGCCTATGTCCACCGATATGTTTTCTTTCTAGGTCGGGTCGGGTATTTCGCGCTACCGAGGTCGAGGCGCGAATCGGCCATTACCGGCCCGAAGATGAAGCAAACGTCCAGTAACGAGTTGTTTGTTCGATACTGAGTGGAATAATGGATAGTGGGCTACTCAGTGCGGTAAGTCCGACGTTTGCCGACGGTCGGTGCGGGAAGCAAGCACCGTGACGGACATCTCGGACACCTTGGCCCCCGAGCCCAGCCCGGTCGATCCCGACGCAGCCGGCACCGAGTTACGACAGACTCTCGCCGAGGTCCGGCGCGTGATCGTTGGGCAGGACCGGCTGGTGGAGCGCCTGCTCACCGCACTTATCGCCGACGGGCACTGCCTCCTGGAAGGGGTGCCCGGCGTCGCGAAGACGCTCGCCGCGCAGACCCTCGCCACCGTTGTCGGCGGCAGCTTCTCCCGCATCCAGTTCACCCCGGACCTGGTTCCCTCCGACATCGTCGGCACCCGCGTCTATCGGGCCTCCCGGGAGACCTTCGATGTCGAGCTGGGTCCGGTCATGGCCAACCTGCTCCTCGCCGACGAGATCAATCGGGCTCCGGCGAAGGTGCAGTCCGCGCTGCTGGAGGCGATGGCCGAACGTCAGGTCTCGATCGGCGGGCGGAGCTGGGAGGTCCCGGCGCCGTTTCTGGTGCTGGCCACCCAGAACCCGATCGAGTCTGAGGGGGTCTACCAGCTGCCGGAGGCGCAGCGGGACCGGTTCCTGATGAAGGTGGTGGTGGACTACCCGAGCGACGCCGACGAACTCGCGATCCTCTACCGGATGAGCAGCGACCGGCCGACGCCCGAGCAGGTGCTCGACCCGCAACGGCTGCTCGACCTCCAGGCCCGGGCGAGCCGGGTCTTCGTGCACCACGCGCTGGCTGAGTACGTGGTCCGGCTGATCCTGGCCACCCGAGACCCGGGCCGGTTCGGCCTGCCCGACGTCGCCCCGCTGCTCGCCTACGGGGCGAGCCCGCGCGCCACCCTTGGCCTGGTCGCCGCCGCCCGAGCCCAGGCCCTGCTGCGCGGCCGGGAGTACGTGCTGCCCGAGGATGTCCGCGAGTTGGCGGCCGACGTGCTCGCCCACCGGCTGGTCCTCTCCTTCGACGCGGTCGCCGACGGGGTGTCGGCCGAGTCGGTCGTCCGGCGGCTGGTCAACGCGGTACCGCCGCCTCGGGTCGCCGGGGTAACCGAACCCGCGCCCAACCTGGCGGCGGCGTGAGGTGGCGCGGCCGGCCCGCCGGGCCGGTGCCGCCGGACCCCGGCCTGGCCGACCTGGCCGGGGATCGGCGGCTACGCCGGCTCGAGCTGGCCGTGACCCGGCGGCTCGACGGTCTGCTGCACGGCCGATACCAAGGGCTGCTCCCCGGGCCGGGCAGCGAACCGGCTGGCAGTCGGGAGTACCGGCCCGGTGAGGACGAGGTCCGCCGGATGGACTGGGCGGTGACCGCCCGGACCACCGTTCCGCACGTGCGTCAGCTCGACGCCGACCGGGAACTCACCACCTGGCTCCTGGTCGACGCCAGCGTCAGCATGGAGTACGGCACGGCCGAGCTGGACAAGCGGGAACTCGCGGTAGCCGCCGTCGCGGCGGTGGGCTTCCTCACCGCCGGAGTGGGCAACCGGCTCGGCGCGTCGGTGCTCACCCCGACCGGGCTCCGCCGACACGCCCTCGGCAGCGGCCGTACCCATCTGTTCGGGCTGCTCCGAATGTTGCTGGCCGCCCCCCGACACGGCGGCTACGACCAGGACACCGCACCGCTCGCGCCCCCCGATCTGGCCACCGCGCTGGACGGCGTACGCCGGGTGGCCACCCGCCGTGGGCTCGTGGTGGTGATCTCGGACTTCCTGGATGGCCTGCCCGAATCGCCCGGCCGACCCGCCCCCTGGGAACAGCACCTGCGGCGGCTCGCCGTTGCGCACCAGGTGCTCGCCGTGGAGGTAACCGACCCGCGGGAGTGGGAGCTACCCGACGTTGGCCTGGTCACCCTGGTTGACCCGGAGAGCGGCCGGCGGCGGGAGGTCTGGACCGGCGACCCCCGGCTGCGCCAGCGGTACGCCGCGGCGGCCACCGCCCAGCGGGATCAGGTACGCCAGGCGCTACGCCGTGGCGGTGCGGCGCACCTGCCGCTGCGGACCGACCGGGACTGGGTCGCCGACATCGTGCGGCACGTGCACCAACAACGCCGGCTGGCGACCGCTCCGGTCCCGGCCGGGAGGGGAGGTGGCGGGTGATCTGGCTCTCGCCGGCCCGGCTGTGGCTGCTGCTCGCCGTGCTCGGACTGGCCGCCGGCTACGCCCTGCTACAGCGCCGCCGGAGCCAGTACGCGGTGCGGTTCACGAACCTGCGGCTGCTGGACCGGGTGGCCCCACAGCGACCGGCCTGGCGCCGGCACGTCCCCGCCGGACTCTTCCTGGCGATGCTCGCGTTGCTGGTGGTCGGCTTCGCTCGGCCCACCGCCGAGGTGCGGGTCCCCCGGGAACGGGCGACCGTGATGGTGGCGGTGGATGTCTCCACCTCGATGCTCGCCGGGGACGTGGAGCCGGACCGGCTCACCGCCGCCAAGGAGTCGGCCCGTCGCTTCGTGGATGGTCTCCCCGACGAGTTCAACGTGGGCCTGGTCGCCTTCGCCGGCAGCGCCGCTGTCCTGGTGCCGCCCGACACCGACCGGGAGGCGCTGGACGAGGGGATCGATCGGTTGGTCGAGGGGGCGACCGGGGTGCAGGGCACCGCGATCGGAGAGGCGATCAACACCTCGCTCGGAGCGGTGAAGGCACTGGACGGCGAGGCGGCGACGGACCCGCCGCCGGCCCGGGTCGTGCTGCTCTCCGACGGGGCCAACACCTCCGGCATGGACCCGATGGAGGCGGCGGCCGACGCGGTGGAGATGGAGGTCCCCGTCCACACCATCGCCTTCGGCACCGCCTCCGGCTACGTGGACCGGGGTGGTCGGCCGATCCAGGTGCCGGTGGACGGGCAAACCCTCGACGCCGTCGCCCGCGAGACCGGCGGACAGTTCCACGAGGCGGTCAGCGTCGAGGAGCTGCGGGCGGTGTACGACGACATCGGCAGCTCGGTGGGGTACCGCACCAAGCGGCAGGACGTCTCGGCCCGATTCATCGGCCTCAGCCTGGTCTTCGCGCTGGGCGCGGCGGCCGGCTCAATGCGTTGGTTCTCCCGCCTGCCCTGAGCCCGCCGGGTGGCTGGGGCGCAGGTGGCCGATCGACACGAGGAGCGTACGTATGGCAGTGCAGAGCGGGCTGGGCGAACCGCGTGGCCCCTGGTTCATCTCGCCCGAGCTGGGCCCGGACGGGCGGCCCCGGCCAGACGAGTCCGGATCGGCCCGGGCGGGCGGGGCGCGCCGTTGGCACCACCGGCTGCTGGTCGGGTTGGCGCTGGTGGCCATCTCCAGCGTCTCCGGCGCCGCGGCCGGTGGTCTGGTGGCGAGCCAGGACGGGGCGCCCGGGGCAGCCTCCGCCTCGGCCGCGCCGGTGCCGGCGGAGCTGGTGACCGCCGCCGAGCAGACCGTCCCGGGGGTGGTCTCGGTGCTGGCCGCCGGCGCCGATGGCGCCTCCGCGACCGGCTCCGGCTTCGCGGTCGACGACCAGCAGCACATCATCACCAACGACCACATCCTGGCGAAGGGGGGAAGTGGTTCGGTGACGGTGGAGTTGCCCGACGGGCGACGGTTCGACGCCGAGGTGGCGGGCCGGGAGCCCCGCAGTGACCTCGCGGTGTTGCGGGTGCCGTCGTCCGCGGGGCTGGCGGCACTGCCGCTGGCCAAGCCGGGGACGACCCGGGTCGGTGAGCCGGTGCTGGCGGTGGGCTCGCCCCTCGGCCTCGCCGGCACGGTGACCGCCGGCATCGTGAGCGCCGTGGACCGGCAGGTGCGCCTCGGTGACAACCGGCACACGGCGGTGCAGACGGATGCCTCGATCAACCCGGGGAACTCCGGCGGACCACTGGTGAACGCCCGGGGTGAGGTAGTCGGGGTGAACACGGCGATCGCCACGATCGACGGCAACGGCTCGATCGGGATCGGCTTCGCCATCCCCATCGAGCAGGTTCAGCAGACCGCCGACACGATCATCGGTAAGGGTGGCTGAGGTCTGCGGGGCCGGCCCCGGAGCGACTCCGCCTGCCCCGGTTCACCTGCCTGCCCGGTGCGCCCCGGGGCCCAGGCGTTAGCCTCGGGAGCGTGGACAGTGGGCTGCGGGTGCACGATCGGTGGGTGGTGCCCGAGGCCGAGCTGCGGGAACGCTTCTCCCGGTCGTCCGGGCCCGGTGGTCAGGGGGTCAACACGACCGACTCCCGGGTGGAGCTGAGCTTCGATCTGGCTGCCTCACCGGGCCTCCCGGAGCCGCTGCGCGCCCGGGCCCTCGACCGCCTCGCCGGGCGACTCGTCAACGGCGTCCTCACCGTGACCGCCAGCGAGCACCGCGCCCAACTCGCCAACCGGGAGGCCGCCCGGGAGCGGATGGCGGCGCTGCTCCGCGCGGCGATCGCACCGCCGCCGAAGCGTCGTCGCCCGACCCGGCCCTCCCGCGCCGCCAAGGAGCGTCGACTGGCCGAGAAGAAGCGGCGGTCCCAGCGCAAGCGGGACCGCCGCGTTGACGGCGACTGACCGGATCACCTACGTGTCGCACCTGTCTATCGCCTCGAGCAGTTGGGCGCGCAGCTGGGCGGCTCGTCCGGCGAAACCGCGCTGGGCGGCCGCGTACTCCACCCGCCCCGCTGGGGTCTCGACCGCAACCGGGGGGTAGCCCAGCGCGGCCAGGTCGTACGGCGAGGCGCGCATGTCGAGGGCGCGGATCTGTCCGGCCAACTCGAAGCACTCCGCCACCAGCTCGGACGGAACCAGCGGGGAGAGTTTGTACGCCCACTTGTAGAGATCCATGTTGGCGTGCAGGCAGCCGGGCTGCTCCAGATCGTGCTGGCTGTCCCGGGTTGGCTGGAGGAGGTTCAGCGGCCGGGCCGGCGTGGTGAAGAAGCGGTACGCGTCGAAGTGGCTGCACCGCACTCCCCGCTCCTCGACGACCGTGGCGACCTGCGCCGGGCTCAACCGCAGCGGCCAGGCGTTGTGCCGGACCTCCTCCTGGGTCTGCCGGTAGACCATCGCCCACTCGTGCATGCCGAAGCAGCCGAACTGTGCCGGTCGGCCCGCCGTGGCGCTCAACAGGGTCCGGATCCAGGTGATCGATTCGGCCCGCCGGGCGCGTACCGCCGAGGTGTCGAGGGTGGCGCCGGCGGCGCTGGCGCGGTAGTCCGGCCCGAAGTCGGCCGGGTCCGCGGCGCGCAGCACCGCCCCCGCGCCGGGGTGCCAGCGGCGGAGCCGGGCCGGCCGGTACGAGTAGTAGGTGAAGAGGAAGTCCTGCACTGGATGCTTCTCGCCCCGGCGGCGGCGGGCCAGGTGTGGGGCCAGCCACGCGTCGATCCGCTCCTGGTGGGCTCGGCGCCGGGCCTGCCAGGTCGCCGGTTCGAGCACGGTGCCGAGTGCGGGGAGGGCGGCTGTCACCTGCCCAGGGTACGGCCGTCCCCGCTCTTGGGGCCGAGTGTGTCTACCCGCGGTCCGGCCACGCCGCACTCTGCCGCTACCGGGCCAGGTTTGTCCGCACAGCCGGTTGAGGGTTGCTGCCCCAGCGCGCCACGAGTAGTATTTGGTCGAGCGTCCAAGGCGATCGCCCAAGGAGGCCATCGTGGGTGAGACCAACATCGAACGGGGCCGAAACGCGCGAGCGCGCCTGTTGGCGGCCGCCCGGGAGCTGATCGGCGAGCTCGGTTGGAATGCGGTCAGCACCCGGACGCTGGCCGAGCGGGCTGGCGTCCGTTCCGGGCTGGTGCACTACCACTTCGACTCGCTGCAGGCGCTGCTGCGTCATGCCGCCCTGGCTGAGGTCCAACGGATGCTCGACGGCACCAGCGCGCTCCTTGCCGGGGCCGCGAGCCCGAGCGACGGCATCGAGCGGATGTTGCTCGACCTCGACCAGTACAACGGTTCTGACTCGGCGTCGCTGCTCTTCGTCGAGACCTACCTCGCCGCCACCCGCGACCACGAACTGCGCCAGGGGATGAGTGCACTGGTCGCCGACTTCCGTAGCTCGCTGACCGAAGCGCTCACCCGCTCCGGACACCCCAGACCGCAAGCCGCCGCGAGCATGGTATTGGCGCTCTTCGACGGCTTCGTCCTGCACAGGGGCCTCGACCAGGGCCTGTCCGCGGAGCACATCGCCCCGCTACTGCGCCGAATCACCAACACCGAAGAGAGTCGCATCACCAACACCGAAGAGGACGGAGAATAGCGATGAAAGCCTTCATCTGCGGCGCCGGCATCGCCGGGCTGGCCCTCGCCCACCGCCTGCACCACCACGGTTGGGAGGTCCAGGTCGTCGACCACGCTCCAGGGCCGCGCGAACAGGGGTACATGATCGATTTCTTTGGCCCGGGGTACGAGGCGCTGACAGCGATGGGTCTACGGCCGAACCTTCGGCGGTTCGCCAGTTCGGTCGACTCCTTCCGCTACATCGACTCCCGCGGCCGGACGACTGTCAGCGTTGACTACACGTTCTTCGCCCGGGCCCTCGACGGCGAATTCGCCAGCATCATGCGGCCTGCCATCGAACGCATGCTCCACGAATCGCTCAACGACCAGGTCGACATCCGCTACGGCGTCACGATCGACCGGATCAGCGGTAACCGGGCAGAGCTTTCCGACGGCACTGCTGTCGAGGCGGACGTGATCGTGGGCGCCGACGGCATCCACTCCCACGTCCGCTCGCTCGTCTTCGGCCCCGAGCGCAACTACCTCCGCTACCTCGGCATGCATACGGCGGCGTACGTCTTCGAGGATCCCGTGGTGTTCGAGCAGGTTCGGGGTCAGTTCGTGCTCACCGAGACCCTCAACCGTCAGCTGGGCCTCTACGGGCTCGCCGATGGCCGGGTCGCGGTGTTCGCCCTGCACCGAATGGATGACGCCCGCCTACCCGAGGAC
This sequence comes from Salinispora cortesiana, assembly GCF_000484695.1. Taxonomy (GTDB): domain Bacteria; phylum Actinomycetota; class Actinomycetes; order Mycobacteriales; family Micromonosporaceae; genus Micromonospora; species Micromonospora cortesiana. Next base: position 7,267 of record NZ_AXVR01000043.1, read on the forward strand.
CCACGCGAGGCGTTGTATCAGACCTACACCGGCATGGGTGACCTGGTGGAGCGGGCCGTGGCCAACTGCCCACCGCCGGAGGCGGTCTACTACGACCAGGTCGCCCAGATCGACGCTTCGCGCTGGACCGATGGGCGGGTCGCGCTGGTCGGTGACGCCGCGCACGCGGTGTCCCTGATCGCCGGGCAGGGCGCCTCACTGGGAATCGCCGGCGCCTACCTGCTGACCGAGCGGCTGCATGCCACCGGGTCGGTCCAGGAGGGACTGGCCGACTACGAGCGCCGCTGGAGGCCGATCATCCGCACCACGCAGCAGGCGGCCCGAGATCGGGTCACCGAGTGGTTCCTGCCGACGTCGTCGGCCAAGCTCCTGGCCCGGCGCTGGGGATTCAGGGCGATGCGCGTGCCGGGCCTCGATCGACTTTTGGTCGGCACGCTGTTCCCGAAGAGCCACCGGAACATTGCCGAACTCGCGAGGTAGGAACCGCGAGTTCCCGAAGTGAGGCGGAAATCGGTCCTCCGGGTGTCAACCTTCTATGCTCGGTCGGTGGCGAGAAATGAGGGGGGCGCGAAATGGTAACGCCAGCAGACTACGTGGAAATGGTTCGGCAACGGCTGGTGGCCGACGGATGCGCGGTGACCGATGAGCGCCTTGGTGCTGACTCCGTGATGGTTGGTTACCGGGCTCATTTTCGGGCGTTGACCAGGATTCACTTTTTCACGGTCGTCACGAGGATGGATCAGGTTGTCGAGGAAGATCTACGATCCTTTGTCAACAATGTGGTAGGGCTGGGGCTGGAACGAAAAGGCCGATGGCTCGGCGTGCAGACGGGCATCATCGTGCTGCCGGTGCTCGTGACCGAGGCGGCGGACCCCGCCGCGACGGCGCTGACCCAGAAGGCGTACCGGCTAAAGCGGTCCGGCTTCGCGGTCATGACCCAGCCCACCATCGTGGACGTCAAGGCGGGCAAGGTCTGGACTTTCCGGGGTACCCGGGTCTGGGGTTTCGTCTACAACTCGTTGATCAAGAAAAAGTACGAGGCGTACCTGCCGGAGCCGTCGGCCGCGGCCGACTGATCCGTGGCCCCTGTGGGTCGATGAAAATCATCCGCACAGAGATCGATGTTGACCACCGAGAACGGCTACGGTGGTTCCATGGCACATCTCCGCACGCCGACGTCAAGACCCGATGCGGGTCGGGACGCGGCGGAGGCGCGCCGATCGCGGTCTGGGAGGTCGGACGCGGCCTTCTTCCGGACCGATCTCGGGGACCGGCAGGATCAGATCCTCGCTCTGCTGCGTGCCCGCGGGCTGCGGTTCCGGGACGGCTCGCGGTGGCGGGAGGCGACGAAGACCCAGGTCCATCGCATCGGCGAGGCGACCGTCGCCTGATTGGCGCCTGCGCCTCCTCGATCCGTCACTCCCGCGAAAGGCCCATCGTCATGACCGCTGCGCGGATGCTCACCGGAGACCGCCCCACCGGAAAGCTGCACCTCGGCCACTACGTCGGCAGCATCGCCAACCGAGTGCAGCTGCACCGGCGCTACGAGAGCTTCTTCATCATCGCCGACCTGCACATGCTGACCACCAAGAACACCCGGGACGACGTCGCGCGGGCCACCCAGAACGCCCGGGACATGGTCCTCGACTCCCTCGCCGCCGGAATCGACCCCGACCTCGCCACCTTCTACCTCCAGTCGGCGATCCAGGAGGTCGGAGATCTCAACACCCTCTTCCAGAACCTGGTCACCGTGCCGCGGCTGGAACGAGTGCCCTCCCTCAAGGAGATGTCCCGCGACGCCGGGAAGGACGAGATGCCGTACGGCCTGCTCGGCTACCCGGTGCTGCAGGCCGCCGACATCCTCTGCGTCAAGGCCAACGTGGTGCCCGTCGGCAAGGACAACGCCGCGCACGTCGAGGTCACCAGGGAGATCGCCCGCCGCTTCAACCATCTCTACGGCGAGGTCTTCCCCGTCCCCGACCTGGTCAGCGCCGAGACACCCACCCTGGTCGGCACCGACGGCCAGGCCAAGATGAGCAAGAGTCGAGGTAACGCCATCGCCCTCTCCGACGAGCCGGCCGAGGTTCGCCGCAAGGTCATGGGCATGTACACCGACCCGAACCGGGTACGCGCGGATGTGCCGGGCACGGTCGAGGGGAACCCGGTTTTCCAGTACCACGACGTCTTCAATCCGAACCGGGCGGAGGTCGATGACCTCAAGGGTCGGTATCGCGGAGGCAAGGTCGGCGATGTCGAGGTCAAGGAGCGGCTGGCGACCGCCTTGAACGCCTTCCTCGACCCCATGCGCGAGCGGCGCGCCCGCTACGAGGCGGACCGGGGTCGAGTCGACGAACTGATCGTGGAAGGCACGGAACGCACCCGGCGGGCGGTGCAGCAGACCGTCTTCGAGGCGCGGAAGGCGATGGGCCTCACCGGCGTCTACACCCAGCTGCGCCGCAAGGCCGAACGGTCCCGAAAATCCGCGGCCACGATCGGGTAGCGGGTCACGGCACGTCCACCCGTACCCCGGCGGAGAACACCCCACTGCGTAGCTCGAGTTGGGTCGGCGGCTGCTGGCCGTGCACGGTGAAGACCAGCGGGAGGACCATTCGGCTGCCGCCGGCCAGCGGCTTGGCGAACACGTCCCGGCCCTGGTTCGCCCGGCGGGTCGCCTGCTCGTCGGTACTGACGAAGTTGCCGTCGGCGAGGTACGCCCGCTGCAGTGGACCGTGCCAGCTCTGCTGTTCCGGGGTGCGGTTGTGGACCCCGACGGTCGCGGCACAGGTGTGTGCCGCCGAGGTCGGCTGGCAGCTGATCCGGTAGACGGTGAACTCGAACGCCGCCTCCCGGAGCGGCTCCCCGATCGCCCCGGCGGCTCCGGTGCCGACCCAGGCGCCGCTGGTGGGGTGGGAGTCGGTGTCGACGGCAGCGGCCTTCCGGGTGGCCGTCCAGGTCGCTGTGCCCACGGTGCCGGCCAGTACCACCGCGGCGACCGGGACGAGCAGCCAGGTCGAGGGCCGGCGGCGGCGCGCCGGCGTGGTCGGTGCCGCCGGTCGTGGATAGATGGTCCCGCGACCCCCCTGCGGGGGTGGTGGGAGCTGCGTCGGGCGTCGCCGCCGCTGCCAGGTCCACCAGCCGCCGACGGCGAGCGCGGCGAATCCACCGAGGCCGGTGAGGAGGGCCGCCGGCCGCTGCCACACCGGTGGTTCCGGCTCGGCCGCCGCTGGCGCCGGTGCCGACTGCCAGGTCGCGGTCGCGCAGTCGTACGGGCGCTCGCCGCCGACGGCGAAGGCGCAGGCGGGCGCGGTCAGGGGCGCACCCGGTGGCGCGGAGAGCTCGGTGCTGAGCGTGGTGGTACTCCGGGCGGGCAGCCGCAGGTTCCAGGTGACCTCTGTTCCGGCCGTGCCGCCGTGGTGGCTGGGTCGGCCGCCGTCGGTGATCGAGGTCGCCGAGGTGCCCGGCGGGAGTTCCTGACGGACGGTGGTGGCGATCGGCCGGTTCCCGTCGTTGCGGACCTGGATCCGGTATCTCGGCGCGGCGGTGTTCTCCGGCGCGACCTGTACGGTGACCGGCGGCTTCGGTGGTGGGACCGCCGCCCGGGTCGGGCGTGGCAGCGCCGGCGGCGCGGATGGTCGGCCCGGCTCTGCAGAGGCCTCGGCGGACGGCTGGCCGGCGGGTGCCGTGGCTGCCGCGGGCGGGGCCGGCGGTCGGGCGGCCGGCGGCTGTGCGGCGGCCGGTCCGGGTAGCGCCGGTACGGCGGCGAGTATGCCGAGGCAGTGGACGAGCACTGCGAGGGCTCTGTGGTGTCGTGTCGATGCAGGCATGCGAACGAACCTCCGGAGCCGACGTTAGGGCGGTGTCACGCCGGGCGGTAGGAAGTGGCGAAGCCGGCCCCCGCCGGGTGGTGATGGCGTAGGCTGCGCGGCGCGCCACGCGGCATCCGACCTGCGGCTGCGCCCGCACGGCAGGCCGGGGATAGATTGGCCCGGTGCGTATCGCTCGTTTCGCTCATACCAAGGGAATGTCGTTCGGAGTCGTCGAGGGGGAGCCGGAGGCGGGTCCGCAGGGGCTGACCGTCGCTGAGGTCGAGGGGCATCCGTTCGGACGGATCACCTTCTCCGGCGCGCGCTGGGCCCTCTCCGACGTCCGGCTGCTCTCGCCGATCCTGCCGAGCAAGGTTGTCTGCGTCGGCCGTAACTACGCCGAGCACGCGGCGGAGCACGGTGCCGAGGTGCCTCAGGAACCGTTGCTCTTTCTCAAGCCGTCCACCTCGGTGATCGGGCCGCGGGACGCGATCCGGCTGCCGGCGCTGTCGAAGCAGGTCGAGCATGAGGCCGAGTTGGCCGTGGTGATCGGGGCGCCCGGTGCCCGGCGGGCCGACCGGGCCGCCGCTGCCCGCGCGGTCTTCGGCTACACCTGCGCCAACGATGTCACGGCGCGGGACCTGCAACGGGCGGACGGGCAGTGGACCCGGGCCAAGGGCTTCGACTCGTTCTGCCCGATCGGTCCCTGGATCACCACCGGCCTGGACGTCACCGACCTGGAGATCCGGTGTGAGGTGGGTCGCGATCCGGAGGAGATGGAGGTCCGCCAGCTGGGCCGGACCCGGGACATGGTCTTCGACGTGCCGGCCCTGGTGTCGTACGTCTCACATGTGATGACGCTGCTTCCCGGCGATGTGATCCTGACCGGCACGCCGGCCGGGGTTAGTCCGCTCGTGGATGGGGATACGGTCACCGTGCGGATCGAGGGGGTCGGTCAGCTGACCAACCCGGTGCTGCCGGCCAGCTGATCCGGTGCGAGGTTTTCGCAGCTCAAGGGCGTTCTGTCGGGGGCGATTTGGCCCTGCGGCGGGAGGAGGGTAATGTTTGTGCCCGGCGCTGCGAGGCGCCGATGGGGTATGGGGTAATTGGCAGCCCGACTGATTCTGGTTCAGTTAGTCTAGGTTCGAGTCCTGGTACCCCAGCGCTGTCTCGGCTCGGTTGAGTCGTGACCGCTGGTTTTCAGCGGAGGTTCTGCCTCCGGTGGAAATGCTTCCCACCCATTGGGTGGGGAGCAGCAGGTTCTGGCCCCGTCGTCTAGCGGCCCAGGACGCCGCCCTCTCAAGGCGGTAGCGCCGGTTCGAATCCGGTCGGGGCTACAGAAGCGGTGTGAGCCCGTCCCGTTGCCGGGGCGGGCTTTTCCGTTTCCCGGACCGGGATCACCGTTCACCCCCCCCCCAGGGCCGGGTTTGCCCCGGCCGGGGTGTGCCCGCCGTGGGTGCGCCCCTCGCCCGGGGTGGCTGCCCCCAGCACGGGTCGTCCTGCCCCCGGCGTGGGTCGTCCGGCCGGTGCCGGTAGACTATCTCCGTACCGCTCAGCCGGGCGGTCGTTTGGGAAATTTCCTGGCCCCGTCGTCTAGCGGCCCAGGACGCCGCCCTCTCAAGGCGGTAGCGCCGGTTCGAATCCGGTCGGGGCTACTCATCCGCAACCGGCCCGTCTCGCCACGGCGAGACGGGCCGGTTGGTTTTGGGCCACCAGGGCGGTGGGCTACAGGCCGGAGAGCCGCTGACCGGCTCGGACGACCGCCATCGCGTGGCGCTCGCCGGGACGGCGGCCGAGCCGTTCGATGGGACCGCTGACACTGACGGCGGCGATGACTCGTCCGGTGCGATCCCGAATCGGCGCGGAGACGCTCGCCACCCCCGCCTCCCGTTCCGCCACGCTCTGTGCCCAGCCGCGGCGCCGGACCTCGGCGAGCGCCCGACCGGTGAACTTCGAGCGGGGCAGGAGCGGCATGATCGCCTCCGGCGGCTCCCAGGCCAGCAGGATCTGCGCCGCGGAGCCGGCGGTCATGGGTAGCACCGAGCCGACCGGCACGGTGTCCCGCAGGCCGCTGGCCCGCTCGGCGGCGGCGACGCAGACCCGCTCGTCGGCCCGACGTAGGTAGAGCTGTGCGCTCTCTCCGGTGGCGTCCCGGAGCGCGCAGAGCAGGGGCTCGGCCGCGGTCAGCAGCACGTCGGGCGCGGCGTTGGCCAGCTCCCCCAGGCGGGGGCCGGGGCGCCACCGTCCCTGGGTGTCGCGTACCAGCATTCGGTGGATCTCCAATGCCTGTGCCAACCGGTGTGCTGTTGCCCGGGGCAGCTTCGTGCGTTCAACGAGTTCGGCCAGGCTGGCGCCGTCCACGCAGGCGGCCAGGATGACCACCGCCTTGTCGAGAACGCCGACACCGCTCATACTGTGTCCCACAAACCGAAACCTACCTCCCAGAATTTAGGATGTCCAGATGGTGGGAGTCACTCCTGAGCCGAGGACCCTGGCCGAGAAGGTCTGGGCCTCGCACGTCGTCCGATCCGCCGCGGGCGAGCCCGACCTGCTCTTCATCGACCTGCACCTGCTCCACGAGGTGACCAGCCCGCAAGCCTTCGACGGGCTGCGCCTCGCTGGCCGCCGGGTGCGCCGCACCGATCTGACGATCGCGACCGAGGACCACAACACCCCCACCGGGTACGCGGACCCGTCGTATCAGTCCCGCCGCGGTGACCTGTTGACGATCGCCGATCCCACCTCTCGGACGCAGATCGAGACGCTGCGTCGCAACTGCGCCGAGTTCGGCGTACGGCTGCATCCGCTGGGCGACCGGAACCAGGGAATCGTCCACGTCATCGGCCCGCAGTTGGGCCTGACCCAACCGGGGATGACGATCGTCTGCGGTGACTCGCACACCGCCACGCACGGGGCCTTCGGCGCGCTGGCCTTCGGAATCGGCACCAGTGAGGTCGAGCACGTACTCGCCACCCAGACGCTGCCGCAGGCCCGACCGAAGACGATGGCGGTGAACGTCGTCGGTGAGCTCGCGCCGGGCGTTACCGCGAAGGACCTGGTGCTCGCGCTGATCGCCCAGGTCGGTACGGGTGGTGGCCGCGGGTATGTCGTGGAGTACCGGGGTGAGGCGATCCGGAAGCTGTCCATGGAGGGGCGGATGACCGTCGCCAACATGTCCATCGAGTGGGGCGCCAAGGCCGGGTTGATCGCCCCGGACGAGACGACCTTCGACTACCTCAGGGGACGGCCGAACGCGCCCTCGGGCGCCGACTGGGAGGCGGCGGTCGCGCACTGGCGGACGCTACCCACCGATGCGGGCGCGACGTTCGACTCCGAGGTGACCCTGCACGCCAGCCAGATCACGCCGTTCGTGACCTGGGGCACCAACCCAGGGCAGGGCGCACCACTGGACGCGCGGGTGCCGAACCCGGAGGAGTTTGTCACCGAGCCGGAGCGGGCGGCCGCCCGTCGGGCCCTGGAGTACATGGACCTCGCCGTGGGCACTCCGCTGCGGGACCTCACCGTTGACGTGGTCTTCGTCGGCTCCTGCACCAACGGCCGGATTGAGGACCTGCGGGTGGCCGCTGACGTGCTGCGCGGGCGCCGGGTGGCCCCGGGCGTACGGATGCTCGTCGTGCCGGGCTCCGCCGCGGTGCGGGAGAGCGCCGAGGCGGAGGGGCTGGACAAGGTCTTCACCGAGGCGGGTGCTGAGTGGCGCTTCGCGGGCTGCTCGATGTGTCTGGGGATGAACCCGGACACGCTCCGGCCGGGCCAGCGTGCCGCCTCGACCTCGAACCGTAACTTCGAGGGCCGCCAGGGCCGGGGTGGACGTACCCACCTGGTCTCCCCGCCGGTCGCCGCCGCCACCGCGGTGGCGGGCCGGCTGGCGGCTCCCGCCGATCTGTAGCAGGGGATACCACTGATGGAGAAGTTCACCATCCACACCGGCACTGCCGTACCACTGCGATTTTCTAATGTGGACACAGATCAGATTATCCCAGCCGTGCATCTGAAGCGGGTAACGCGAACAGGTTTCGCGGATGCCTTGTTCAGTGCTTGGCGGGAGGATCGGGCGTTTGTCCTCAATAATGAATCATATTCTGGTGCCTCGATTCTCGTTGCTGGCCCCGAGTTCGGCACCGGCTCCTCCCGAGAGCATGCCGTCTGGGCCTTGCGGGACTGGGGGTTCCGGGCCGTGCTGGCCCCGCGCTTCGGGGACATCTTCCGGGGTAACGCGCTCAAGGGAGGGCTGCTGCCGGTTGAGTTGGAATTGGAAGTGGTCGAAGAGATCTGGGGTCGCGTCGAGGCCGATCCCAGCACGCCGATCACCGTCGACCTCGCCGCCCGCCGGGTCCGGGTAGCGGATGCGACCTGGGCGTTCCCGCTGGACGAGTTCAGCCGCTGGCGGCTGATGGAGGGCTTGGACGACATTGGACTCACCCTTCGGCACGAACCCCTGATCGGTGCCTTCGAGGCATCTCGGCGGCCGTTCCTACCGACCATCACATAGCCGCCGCCCCGCCCCGCGAGGGAAAGTCGCCCCCACCGGCGTCGCTGGTGGGGGCGAATCTGTTGCGACACAAGGGCCTTTTTCTGTCGAATGTTTGTGTAGCGCCAGCGCAGGGCATAACGTGCGCGCAGAATGGCTCGCGTCGAGTCAGTTGCACAATCGGGAGGAAGTCGTGAACAAGGCCGAGCTTATCGAGACGCTCGCCGTTCGCCTGGGGGACCGGAAGACAGCGACGGCCGCGCTCGACGCGGTCCTCACTGAGGTCCAGGCGGCGGTTACCAAGGGTGAGAAGGTATCGATCACCGGCTTCGGAGCGTTCGAGAAGCGTGTCCGGGGAGCCCGAACAGCGCGCAATCCACGGACCGGCGAGGCGGTGAAGGTCAAGAAGACCTCCGTCCCGACGTTCCGCCCGGGTACCGGGTTCAAGGAGATGGTGGCCAGCGGCAAGGTGCCGAAGGCCACGGCGGCGAAGAAGACCACCGCCGCCAAGGCGGCCGGGGCCAGGACCACTGGTGCCGCGGCCAAGAAGACCACCGCGGCCAAGACCACCGCGGCCAAGAAGACGACCGCCGCGAAGGCCACCGCGGCGAAGAAGGCCACCGTGGCGAAGAAGACCACCGCGGCGAAGAAGACGACCGCGAGCAAGGCGGCTCCGGCGAAGAAGACCACCGCGGCGAAGAAGACCACCGCGGCCAAGACCGCTCCGGCGAAGAAGGCCACCGCGACGAAGGCCACGGCGGCGCGGAAGTCCGCGACGAAGAAGGCGGCACCGGCCACGAAGTCCACCGCGCGGAAGGCGCCGGCGAAGCGGGCGACCAAGCGCTGAGCCGGCACCGTCGGGGGCGTCCACCAGCACGGTGGGCGCCCCCGACGCGTTACAGGGGGTCGGGGGTGAGGAGAGCCGCGCCAGAGAAGGCGAGCAGCCAACCACCCCCGTGCGCGGTGGTGAAGTCCGCGCAGCGGCCAGAGAGGCGCCCCAGCGCCCCCGAAACTGTCGAGCCCTGGCTACACACCACGGCCGACGTACCGGCCGTGCCGAAGGCGGCCAGGCGGGCGGCAGCGGCCAACGCGCACTCGTCCGGGCTCTGGCCCGCCCGTGGCCCGTCCAGATCCCCGGTTACCGCAATGGGCAGGTCGAGAAGGTCCGCCACCGGGCTGAGGGTCTGGACGCAGCGCCGGGCCGACGCGGCGAGCAGGCGTACCGGCGCAACCACGGCCACCAGCGGCGCCAGCTGTCGTGCCTGGGCCCAACCGGCAACGGAGAGCGGCCGGCCGCTCTGGGACCCGGCCCAGCTGCTCCGTCCACCCGTGTCCGCATGCCGCACCAGCATGACCGTCGCGGTCACCGGTGGCAGGGCCGCGAACGCGCGCACCACCGCCGTGTCGTGTGGGTAACTGGCCAGCCGCACCGCCTTGTCCACCGCGAGCCAGCGCACCTCGTCAACCTCGGTGTCGGGTTGAAAGCCACCGGTCGCGACCGCCCGCATCGACCAGTAGCCGACCACCTTCGGCCGGTCCTGGCTGCGGTAGCGCACGCTCGGCAGCCGGGCCTGCGGCACCGCTCTCACGTCGGTCTCCTCGGCGACCTCCCGCAGGGCGGCGCGCAGCGGGTGCTCGCCCGGCTCGAGCTTTCCCTTCGGCAGCGACCAGTCGCCGTAGCGGGGGCGGTGCACCAGGCAGACCTCGATACCGCTCCGGCCCGGCCGCCAGAGGACCCCGCCGGCCGCTCGGATCCCGCTCGCCATCTGGTCAGCGTACGGCCGTGCCGCCAACCCGGCGAAGTAGCAACTCCTGCAGGTGCGCCCGGGGGGCGTCCCCGGTGCCGGAGCGCCGGTGCCAGTTGCCCTCCGCGTCCAGCTCGAACGCCTCCACGTCGGGGCTGAACGCGGCGGTCAGCACGTGATCCAGCTCGGCTCGAGCCACCGGGTCAGTGACCCGTACCAGCGCCTCGACCCGCCGGTCCAGGTTGCGGTGCATCAGATCGGCCGAGCCCATCCAGAACTCGGCGTCGCCGTCGTTGCCGAACCGGAAGATCCGTGAATGCTCCAGGAACCGGCCGAGGACCGACCGGACCCGGATGTTCTCTGACAGGCCCGGGACCCCGGGACGGAGCGTGCACATGCCCCGAATCAGCAGGTCCACGTGGACGCCGGCCTGGGAGGCCCGGTAGAGCGCGTCGGTGATCTCCTCGTCAACCAGCGAGTTCACCTTGAACTGGACCAGCCCCGACAGGCCGAGCCGGACATTCGAGATCTCTCGCTCGATCCGCTCGATCAGGCCGCTGCGGATTCCCTGCGGCGCCACGAGCAGCTGCCGGTACGCCGTCTGCCGGCTGTAACCGGTCAGCACGTTGAACAGGTCGGTCAGGTCGGCGCCGATCTCCGGATCGGCGGTGAGTAGGCCGAAGTCCTCGTAGAGCCGGGCGGTCTTGGGATGGTAGTTGCCGGTGCCGATATGGCAGTAGCGGCGGATCTGGTTGCCTTCCTGTCGGACCACCAACGCCGTCTTGCAGTGCGTCTTGAGCCCCACCAGGCCGTAGACGACGTGGCACCCGGCGCGTTCGAGCGTCCGCGCCCAGCCGATGTTGGCGATCTCGTCGAACCGGGCCTTCAACTCGACCAGCACCACCACCTGTTTGCCGGCCTCCGCCGCGTCTACCAGGGCGTCCACGATGGGGGAGTCCCCGCTGGTGCGGTAGAGGGTCTGCTTGATGGCCAGCACGTTCGGGTCCGCGGCGGCCTGCTCGATGAAGCGCTGCACACTGGTGGCGAAGGAGCGGTACGGGTGGTGCACCAGCACGTCTCCATCGCGCAGGGTGGCGAAGACGCTGCGCGGCACCTCGCCCTCGGCGAGCCGCGGGTGGGTGGCCGGCACGAACGGCGGATCCTTCAGGTCCGGCCGATCCGCCTCGCCGTAGAGCTGCCACAGCGCCGATAGGTCGAGTAGGCCGTTGACCCGCTGGACATCCTGGGCGTCCATGTCCAGTTCGCGGACGAGGAGCTCCAGCATGTGCTCGGAGATCGAGGCGGCAACCTCCAGGCGTACCGACGGGCCGAATCTACGCCGGGCGAGTTCCCGTTCGAGGGCCTGCAACAGGTCTTCGTCCCGGTCCTCGTCAACCTCCACTTCGGCGTTGCGGGTCACCCGGAAAAGATGGCACTCCACCACCTGCATCCCGGAGAAGAGCTGGCCCAGGTGCACCGAGATCAGATCCTCCACCGGCAGCACCTGGACGCCGGGCTGGTCGCGGTGGACGCGGACGAACCGGGGCACGTTGTTGGGCACCTTGACCCGGGCGAACAGCTCCGATCCGCCGTCTGGGGCGCAGACGGAGACCGCCAGGTTGAGGGAGCGTCCGGAGATGTACGGGAACGGGTGCGCCGGGTCGACCGCGAGGGGGGTGAGTACGGGGAAGATGTGCTCACCGAAGTAGGTGCGCAACCGGGTGTGTTCGGCGTCGGTCAGGTCACCCCAGCGGAGGATGCGCAAACCCGTGGCGGCCAGCTTCGGCAGGAGGTCGTCAACGAAGCAGGCGGCCTGTCGGGAAACCAGGGTGGCGGTCTTCTCCGCGATCAGCTCGAGCTGGGTGCGCAGCGGCATCCGGTCACCACCGCGGACCGGCAGCCCTGCGGAGAGCCGTCGCTTCAGCCCGGCGACCCGCACCATGTAGAACTCGTCGAGGTTGCTGGCGAAGATGGCCAGAAACTTCGCCCGTTCCAGCAGCGGGGTGCGCGGGTCCTCGGCGAGCGCGAGGACCCGCGCGTTGAAGTCCAGCCAGGAGAGCTCCCGGTTGAGGAACCGGTCGTCTGGCAGCGGTTGCGCGGCGGGCGGTTCGGCGGGCGGCGCCGACTGGTCTGGCGCCGGCTGGTCCGGCACCGGGTCGAGTACCTCCTCCAGACCGGCTGCGGTGTCGACCGGGTCGGCGCTGCTCGGCTCGGGCGGGGAGTCGGTGGTGTCGGTGCCCCGGGCGGACAGGAAGCGGCCGTTGGCCCCGCGGGCGCGGGAGCCGTTGTGGGATGGGACCGCCGGTTGGCCGGCGACGGAGTCAGCGGGGTGCTCGCCAGGGGTGCTCACCCGCCCATCTTGACCTGAGCCCGGTTAACGCCAAATGAACTTGGCCGGGTTGCTCAGCTCATCGTCGGCAACGTCACGCGAATCACCGTTCCCGCCCCGTCGGTCTCCACCCGCAGCCGTTGGCCGAGGCGGAGCAGCCGCAGGCCGGAGGCGTCGAAGGCCGGCGCCGGAAACGCCAGTTCGGTGCCGTCGTCGAGGAGGAGTACGCCGCTGCGGGTCGTCGCGTCGTAGGTGGCCACCGTGCCCTGCATGACCGGCACGCTACACCGGCCGGCTGGCGGTGGGGGTGGCCGTGCCGCACAGCGACGCGGTGCGCGCCCCCAGCCCGAGCCGGGTGGCCGCGGCCAGATCGGCGGCGGTGTCGACATCCCGACGCAGGCTCGGCCAGTCACCGAGCAGGGGGAGCGCGCCACTGGCCGCGTGGGCGGCCGCAGAGCTGCCACCGAAGCGTGGATCCAGGGGTACGCCGGGCGGCGTGGCCAGCAGCACGGTGCCGGTGCCGGGGGCGTCGGGCACGTACCGGCGGGTCGTGGGAGCGGACCGCGCCGCCGACAGGGCGGCCGCCAGCTCGACCGGGCGTAGCGCGGGAAGGTCCGCGGTGAGGCCCGCGACCCAGCCGGCCCCGGCAGCCGCCGCGCCGTATCGGAAGGCGGCGTTGAGCCCGGCGGCGGGGCGGTCCGGCACCACTCGGGCGCCGATCGCCGCCGTCACCGCCGGGTCGTCCGTCACCACCAGCACCTCGGCAACCACCGGACAGGCCTGTACCGCCTCGACCGTGTCGACCGCCAACGCCAGCGCCAACGCCGCGTGGGGGCGGCCTGGCAGCGCGCCGCGGAGCCGGCTCTTCGCCGCGTCCAGCCGCTTCACCGGCACCACTACGGTCCACACCTGGGTCACCCCGCCATCCTGCCAGCCCGGTGCCGGTACCCTCACTGGCCGGACCCGGGGGGAGCAGGCATGATTTCACCTCGCGGGCGTTGAACCGGGTGGGGCGTACCGGCGGGCCGGACGGTGGCGGTAGAAGGAGGCACGGGTGGCGCGGCGCAGGATCGGGTTCTGGCCACGGTTCGCCGTGGTGCTGGTCAAGTCCGTGATGACGATCTGGACGCGTCGGAGTTGGCGCGGCATGGAACACCTCCGTCGCTCCGGCGGGATGATCATCGTGCCGAACCACATCTCGCACGCCGATCCGCTGGTCGCCGCGCACTTCGTATACGACTCCGGGCGTTGGCCGCGGTTTCTCGGCAAGGCCAGCCTGTTCCGAATTCCGCTGGTCGGCCGGATCCTGCGCCGCTGCTGGCAGATCCCGGTCGAGCGCGGCACCGCGGCTGCGGTCCAGTCGTTGGACCTCCTGGTCGAGGTGGTGAACGGCGGCGGTGCGGTGGTGATCTACCCGGAGGGGACCACGACCCGGGAACCCGAGCTGTGGCCGATGAAGGCCAAGACCGGCGCGGCGCGGCTCGCCCTGGCCACCGGTGCCCCGGTGGTTCCGGTGGCGATGTGGGGGCCCGAGCGGATGTTCGATCCCCGGACCGCCCGGCTGAACCCGCGTCCCCGAATTCCGGTGACCGTCGTCGCCGGGCCCCCGGTCGACCTGGACCAGTGGGCCGGCGTCCCTCCGACGAAGGCGGTGCTTGAGGAGATGACCGAGGTCATCATGCTGCGTCTGCGCGATCTGCTGGCCGAGGTCCGGCAGGCCGCGCCGCCGGAGCTCTGGGAACGCCCCCGCCGCACCGAGCGCCCGGGAGCAGCGGCATGAGCGGGCACGTGGCGGTGTTGGGGGCCGGGTCCTGGGGAACGGCCTTCGCCAAGATCCTCGGTGATGCGGGCCGGGAGGTCACCCTCTGGGCCCGGCGACAGTCGGTCGTGGCGGCGCTGCGGGCCGAGCGGACCAACCCGGAGTACCTGCCGGGTCTGGTCCTGCCGGAGCGGGTAGCGGCCACCGGTGACGCCGGGGAGGCGATCACGGGTGCCGAGTTGGTGGTGCTGGCGGTCCCGTCGCAGACACTGCGCGGCAATCTCGCCGAGTGGCTCCCGTACCTGCACCGCGACGCCACGTTGGTCTCCCTGATGAAGGGGATCGAACTCGGCACCACCAAGCGGATGAGCGAGGTGGTCATGGAGACCGCCCGCGTCCCCGCCGACCGGGTGGTCGTGGTCTCCGGGCCGAACCTGGCCCCCGAGATCGCTGCCGAGCAGCCCGCCGCCACCGTGGTCGCCTGCCCCGACGTTGACCGGGCCACCCTCGTGCAGCGGTCGATCACCACCCCGTACTTTCGCCCGTACACCAACGACGACGTGATCGGCTGCGAGCTGGGAGGTGCAGTCAAGAACGTCATCGCCCTCGCGTACGGCATCGCCACCGCGATGGGCTTCGGCCACAACACCCGGGCGATGCTGGTCACCCGCGGGCTGGCTGAGACCGCCCGGCTCGGGGTAGCGCTCGGCGCCGACCCGCTCACCTTCGCCGGCCTCGCCGGCATGGGCGATCTGGTGGCGTCCTGCTCCTCCCCGTCGGCTCGCAACCGCACCTTCGGCGAGCACCTCGGCCGGGGGGCAACCCTGGAGGAGGCCCGGATCGCTACCCGGCAGACCGCCGAGGGGGTCAAGAGCGCGCTGGCCATCCGGGATCTGGCCCGGGCACACGAGATCGAGATGCCGATCACCGAGCAGGTCGAGGTGGTCTGCCACGAGGGTGGGGACCCGCGACGTGCGGTCGCGGCGCTGATGAGTCGTACGACGAAGCCGGAGTGAGGCGGTGCTGGCCGACCGCGACGGAACCCGCTGTGTCCGCGCCGGGCTGCCGGAGCCCGTACCCGGGGAGCCGTTCCTGCCCGGCCCGGTCTTTGCCGCGCCGTACCACCTCGACCCGTGGGCCGGGCCGGCGGGCACGCCGAACGGCTACGGTCGGTCGGACAATCCGACCCGGCGGCGGTTGGAGGCGGCGATTGGTGAGCTGGAGGGGGGCGACTGCCGGGTCTTCGCCAGCGGCCAGGCGGCGATCACCGGGCTGCTGCTGAGTGTGTTGCGCCCCGGCGACACGGTGCTGCTCCCCGCCGACGGCTACTTCTCGGTGCGGGCATTCGCGACCGAGACCCTGGCCGGCATCGGGGTACGGGTGCTCCTCGCGCCGACCGCCGGGCCGTATCCGGACCTCGCCGGCGTACGTCTGGTGTTGGTGGAGACCCCGGCGAACCCGGGCCTCGACGTCGTTGACCTGCCCGCGTTGGCGGCGCGGGCGCGGGCGGCTGGGGCCTTGCTGGTGGTGGACAACACCACCGCGACCCCCCTTGGGCAGCGTCCGTTGGAACTCGGCGCCGACCTGGTGGTGGCCTCCGGTACGAAGGCGCTCACCGGCCACTCGGACCTGCTGCTCGGCTATGTCGGTACCCGGTCGGCCGAGTTGCTCGCGGCGGTGACCCGGTGGCGGGACCACACCGGGGCGGTCCCGGGCGCCTTCGACGCCTGGCTGGCGCACCGATCCCTGGCCACCCTCGACCTGCGGCTGGCCCGGCAGACCGCGAACGCCGCGGCCCTCGCGGGGTTGCTGGCGAAGCAACCGGGAGTGACCGGGCTGCGCTGGCCGGGCCGGCCGGAGGACCCGGCCTACCCGGTGGCGGTGGCGCAGCTGCGCCGGATGCCGGGGGTGCTCTCGTTTGATCTCGGCGACGCCGACCGCGTCGCCCGCTTCGTCGCCGCGGCCCGGCTGGTGTCGGCGGCCACCTCGTTTGGCGGGCTGCACACCACGGCCGACCGGCGGGCCCAGTGGGGTGACGACACGCCGCCCGGCTTCGTCCGGCTCTCCTGCGGCGTCGAGGACACCGCCGACCTGGTAGCTGACGTGGCTGCCGCGCTGCGGGTCGTTGACGGCTGACCACTGCCGGTTTGCCGATGGCGGGTCACCGGCGCGGGAACTAGCCTCACGTCATCGTCTCCGGAGTGGGAGGGCGGAACGTGGGCAGCGCGGCAACGCCGGTGGTCGTTGGTCTGGACAACGGCGGCACCAGCAACAACGCCACTGTGCTGACGGTGGATGGACGCTTCCTCGTGGATGGGTTGCTCGAGAGCCCGAGCGAGGTCCAGGCCGGTCCACAGGCAGCGATCGAGGCCCTCGCGGATGCCTTTACCGGGGCATTGGCGTCGGTCGGTGTAACTCGGGATCTGGTCCGGGCGGTGGGGCTGGACACCCCCGGTCCGGCCAGCGCCGCCGGGGTGATCTCCTCGCGTGGTTCGACCAACTTCTCCCAGCCGCAGTGGCGGGGCTACGACGTGCGGGGTGCGCTTCAGCAGCGGCTCGGCCTGCCGGTGGTGTATCTCAACGATGGCAACGCCGCCGCCCTGTACGCGCACCAATCGCACTTTGGCGCGGACGCGGCGCATCGCTCGTCGGTCTCCGTGGTGGTCGGTACCGGCCTCGGTGGCGGGCTGGTCGAAGGAGGGCGGGTGATCGCCGGTGCGGCCGGCATGGCGGGGGAGTTGGGGCACGTGCAGCTACCACTGACCGGCCTGCTCGGCCCCGGCCAGCCGGATCCGGTCTGTGGCTGTGGGTTCGTCGGGGACGCGGAGAGCGTCGCGTCGCTGACCGGGATCGCCCGTAACCTGCTGCCGTACTGGCTGACCCGGTTTCCCGGGCATCCGCTGGCCACCGAGCCGCTGGCGCGGGCGGCGAAGCTGGTCCGCGGGCTTGGTGAGCGGGGTGACCCGCTGGCCCGGGAGATCTTCACCCAGCAGGCGAAGGCGATCGGCCGGCTGTTCACCCTCGTGGCGAATCTGGCTGATCCGCATGCGTACTTCGTCGGTGGGGGCGTGGTGGAGGCGGCTCCGGAGTTTCGCGACTGGTTCCTCGCCACCGTCCGCGAGCACACCGTGCTGCGGAAGGAACAGGCGGCGGCGACGTTTGCGCTGGTGCCGGAGCGGGACATGGCCGGGGCTCGCGGGGTGGCCCTCGCGGCGCTGCGGGTGTCGTCGGCACCGGGGCGATGACGGGTGGCCGGAGCTGGCTTCCGGTGGTCGGGCGACGGTGGGACCGGTACCGCCGCCCGACCGGTCACCGGCGGGGTGGCGCGGCGGCGAAGGTCGTCCAGGCTGCGGGGGTGAAGAGCAGCGCCGGCCCGCCTCGGTCCTTCGAGTCGCGCACGCCCACCGCCTGTGGCAGCGCCGCGACCTCGACGCACGCCCCCTCGTCTCCGCTGTGGCTGCTGGTGTGCCAGTGGGCCCGGGTCAGCTCCGCGCCGATCGTCGGGGTCATTGTCCTACCGTCCCTCCATGAGGTGCCGAAGCTGGTCCTGGCTGTCTGCCGGGCTGAGGGCCACGCTCCGCAGGTGTTCCATGATCTTGGTGCAGGTGCGGAGGTCGCCGGGGCGGTCGAGGACCATCTGGCCGGCGACCGTCTCCACCGAGGCGATGAAGGGGTCTTCGGGGTCCGCGAACTCCAGGATGTGTAGCGAGCCGCGGGTGCCACGGTGGTAGCCGGCGGCCAGTGGGATCACCTGGACGGTGACGTTGGGCAACTCGCTTGCCTTCAGGAGGTGGCCCAGCTGCGCCGCCATCACCGTCCGGTCGCCCACCGGTCGCAGTAGGGCGCCTTCGTCGATGATGGCGTCGAGGATCGGCGGGTGTGGTGCGGTGAGCCGCTGTTGTCGGTCGAGCCGGAGCTGGACTCGCTGCTCGACCTCGTCATCAGTCAGGGTGTGCGGGCCGCCCCGCATCACTCCGCGGATGTAGTCGGCGGTCTGGAGCAGGCCGGGCACCACGGAGGGCTCGAAGTTGGCGATCGCGGTGGCCTCGGCCTCCAGCGCGATGAAGTCGATGGTGCGTCGGTCGAGAAGGTACGAGTAGGAGACCCACCAGCCGGGCTTGCGTGCGTCCTTGGCGAGCTGCGTTGCGGCCGCGATCTCGTCTGGTGCGACCCCGTAAACGGTCAGGAGCGCGCGGACGACCGCCGGGCTCACCAGCGTCTGCGCGTTCTCGTAGCGGGACAGGGTGCTGCGGGTGCTGCTGATTTCGTCCGCCGCGGCCTCCAGGGTGAGGCCGGCGGCCTCCCGGTGCATGCGCAGGGCGATGCCCAGCCGACGGGCGCGGGCGGTTTTCGGGGCCATGTATCGATCCTTGCACATCTTTGGGAGGCGGTAAATGAGAGAACGTGGGTGAGAGTTGCATTCACGGCTGTCGCAGTGTCACCCTGTTGCAAGGTCCTCGCTGACGGTTGTCGTGGCGACGGTGGCGGCGAGCGACTCGGAGGGATGAGGCACGCGGTGGTCGGGTTACCTCCCCCGGACCCGGTTGCCGCGTGCCGCCCCGATGGCTCGCCGTTCGGAGGGACTCGACATGCGAACTGCCCAGCTGCCCCGACAGGGCCGCAGCGCCACCGATTCCGGCCCGGTGGCGCTGAACCGGTTCCTGGTGGTGCTCACCGATGTGCGCGCCCAGGACTGTGGTCGGGACGAACGGGCCAGCCCGGAGCGGCGTCGGCAGGTGGTGGGCGCGAGTAGCCGGGAGGCGGCCGAGCGCATCGCGGGAGCGTTCATGGCGCTGGGCATGGTGCGGGCGGGTCGGCAGCGGGTCAAACTGATCGCGATCGGCCGGCGGCGCGGTCGCCGATAGTCGACGGCCCGGCGGGCTGCCGGAAACCGGCGGGGGCCGTCTCCTTCCTGCCCAGCTAAACCGACACATCCCCACAATCCGGTTACCCACCGTATTGTGGGGCGGCTAGTTGCTCGGCCCGCGCGTTCTCAATGGGGTATCGCCCGCCGGCGTTCGCCACGCACAGTAAGGTCACCAAGGTGAGCGCCCCGGCAGATGCGACGAGCCGACGAAGAGGTGAGGGCCAGTGACCACCCCAGGCAAGACCCGCGTGGCGGTCGTGTTCGGCGGACGTAGCCCGGAGCACGGCATTTCCTGTGTTAGCGCCGGCAGCGTGCTGGCGGCGCTCGACCCCGACGAGTACGAGGTTGTGCCGGTCGGGATCAGCCGCGCCGGCCAGTGGGTGTTGACCGGAGGTGATCCGGATCAGCTCGCGATCGATGCCCGGCGGTTGCCGGAGATCACCGCGGAGTGCGGGGACGCCATCATGCTGAACGCTGACCCGAGCAACAGGGGGCTGCTGGTGCTCGACGCGGCCGCGGGGCCCCGGGCCCTCGCCGACGTGGACGTGGTGTTTCCGGTCCTGCACGGAGCGTACGGGGAGGACGGCAGTATCCAGGGAATGCTGGAGATGGCCGGCATCCCATACGTCGGGGCGAACGTCTTCGCCTCCGCCGCCGCCATGGACAAGGAGTTCACCAAGAAGCTCTGCGCCGCCGAGGGGATTCCGGTGGGCCCGTACGCGGTGCTGCGCAGCGGCATGACCTTGACCGAGCAGGAGAAGCAGCGCCTCGGCCTGCCGGTCTTCATCAAGCCCTCCCGGGCCGGCTCGTCCTTCGGGATCACCAAGATCAGCGACTGGGCGGACCTGGACGACGCGGTCGCCACTGCCCGGGAGATCGACACCAAGGTCCTCGTCGAGGGCGCGGTCGTCGGCCGCGAGATCGAATGCGGGGTGCTGGAAGGCGAGGCCGGTGGGGCGCCGGAAGCGTCCGTGCTCGCCGAGATCCGGGTGGTCGGGGAGCGCGACTTCTACGACTTCGAGGCGAAGTATATCGACGCTGATCTCTCATCCGAGCACGACATCCCCGCCGACCTGCCGGAGCGGGTGACCCGTCAGGTCCAGGAGTACGCGGTCCGCGCCTTCACCGCGCTCGACTGCGCGGGGCTGGCCCGGGCCGACTTCTTCATCACCCCCGAGCTGGATGTCTACCTCAACGAGGTAAACACGATGCCCGGCTTCACCCCGTCGTCGATGTTCCCGCGGATGTGGGCGGCCGCCGGTCTGGAGTACCCGAAGCTGATCAACCGGCTCATCCGGACCGCCCTGCATCGTGGGGGCGGCCTGCGTTGAGCCGGCTCGCCGCCACGCTTCGGGTTGCCGGTCCGGAGCGCGGCGGCGGCCCGTTGGCCGGGTCTACCCGGGGCGGCAGCCCGTCGGAGCGTCGTCGACGGAGGGGACCGTAGCGATGATCGTCTCCGAGATGGGGGAGACCCACTGGAGCGGCTGGTCGTAATCGTCGGGCACCCGGACCGTGACCGTCGTCTCCCGGTCGACGGTGCTCAGCACGGTACTGCCCGCCGCCTCGCTGCCGTACCAGCAGACCCGGTTGACCAACCAGAGCTTGTCGGTGTCGGCGAAGGTCGGTGCCGCGTCGCCGCAGGCCACAGTGAGGGCTGGGTCACCGTACGCGGCGTTCTGCTCGGGACCGGCGGTGACCGGACGCTGCGGCAGCTCCCGGATCGTCGGCGGAAGCTGGGAGAGCAGGGCGCGACAGACGGTGGCGGGACGCTCGGCCAGGGCCGGAGCGGCCATCTCCACCGCGGCGGTCGACAGCGGTGTGGGGGTCGTCGCCGAATTCGGCTCGGCTTCCAGCTGGTCCGGGGCGAACTGGTTGAACGCCAGGACGCCGGCCAGCACGGTCGCCGGGAGCGCGACCGCCGTCGCGATCAGGGCCGCGCCGCGGTTGGAGCGGTCCCGGCCGCCCTCCGGGGACCCGTCGGCGCCGTCGGTGGCCGCCTGGCGGGCAGTGGTGTCGTCCCCGGGGGCGGGTGCGTCGTGGCGGGCAGTGGTGGTGGTATCGGATGAGTCGGGCAGCCTGCTCACTTAGAGACGCACCACCGAACAGGTGAGGGTGCGGGTGATTCCGGGCACCATCTGCACCTTGCTGACGATGAGGTCGCCGAGTTCGTCCACGGTCGGTGCCTCACAGAGCAGCACCACGTCGTAGGGCCCGGTGACGGCGTCGACGCGGACAACGCCGGTAATCTTCGCGATCTGACCGGCCACGTCACGTGCCTGGCCGACCTCTGTCTGGATGAGTATGTACGCCTGTACCACGTTCGACCTCCCTCCGTCGCCGCTGAATAAGCGGCCCGAAGGGAGAAAATACCCTACCGACCAGGCCGGATTCCGATCGGCGGAGAAGGAGAAGCGGTGAGCGAACGCGGCAACGGCGTCGTGGGGCTGGGGGAGTTCGGTCTGATCGACCGAGTAACCGCTCGGTTGTCGTACGGACCGACCGTCCTGCTCGGCCCGGGGGACGACGCGGCGGTGGTGGCCGCCGCGGACGCCCGGGTTGTCGCCTCCACCGACGTGCTGGTGGAGGGGCGGCACTTTCGCCGGGACTGGTCCGCGGCGCAGGACATCGGCCACCGGGCAGCCGCGGCGAACCTCGCCGACATCGCGGCGATGGGTGCGCGCGCGACTGCCCTGCTGGTCGCCCTCTGCATGCCACCGGAGCTGCCGCCCGGGTGGGCGGAGGAGCTCGCCGACGGCCTGGCCGCGGAGGCCGCCATCGTGGGGGCCAGCGTGGTGGGCGGGGACATGTCGTCGAGTCCCACCCTGACCATCGCGGTGACCGCACTCGGTGATCTCGGCGGCCGGGCGCCGGTGACCCGGGCCGGGGCCCAGCCCGGCGACATTGTGGCTCTCGCCGGTCGGACCGGGTACGCGGCGGCCGGCCTCACCGTCCTGTCCCGAGGCTTCCGGACACCGCGGCTGCTGGTCGAGGCGCACCGACGACCCGAGGTGCCGTACCAGGCCGGACCGGCGGCGGCCACGGCCGGGGCGACCGCGATGATCGACGTCTCAGACGGGCTCCTCGCCGACCTGGGGCATGTGTCCCAGGCGAGCGGGGTGGCGGTGGATGTGCGGCGGGACGCCTTCGCGGTGCCCCGGCAGATGCGCGACGCGGCCCAGGCGCTCGGCGTTGACCCGTACACCTGGTTGTTGACCGGCGGGGACGACCACGCCCTCGCGGCGACCTTCCCCCCGACGGCGGCGTTGCCGGCGGGTTGGCAGCCGATCGGTGAGGTCACCGCTGGCTCCGGGGTGACTGTTGACCATCGGCCGTGGGAGGGCCCCGCCGGCTGGGACCACTTCCGGTAGGCACACCGGGACGGTCGTACCCTGCACTGGTGCGGAACCTGAAGATTTACCCCACCCGATTCGACTCGCCGACGGCACAGCGGCTGATCAAGGCGGCCCTCGCCGACCTGGGCGTGCGATACGGCGGCAGCGGCGACGAGACTCCGGTGGACGCCGCCGAGTTCGAGCCGCCCGGCGGGACCTTCCTCATCGCCCACCTCGACGGCGAGTCGGTGGCCTGTGGCGGCTGGCGCAGCCACGGTGGGTCGGTCGAGACAGCCGAGCTGAAGCGGATGTATGTGGCACCACACGCCCGGGGGCGGGGCGTGGCCCGAGCGGTCCTGGCGGCGGTGGAACAGTCCGCGCGCGAGCAGGGCCGTCAGCGGATTGTCCTGGAGTGCGGCGATCGGCAGCCCGAGGCGCTCGCGCTGTACCGTTCATCCGGCTACGCGCAGATCCCGAACTTTGGCTTCTACAAGGATGCCCCGGGCTGCGTCTCGTTCGGCCGTACGCTCTGAACCCGCGCTCCGCTCGGGAGGCGCGGCCCAGGCTTCGCACGGGTGGCGCCCGGCCCAGCAACGCAAAACCGGCGGACCCCAACGGGTCCGCCGGCTCGGTCGGGCTGGGTTCCCGCGTCAGGCGCGGGTGACCTTGCCGGCCTTGATGCAGGACGTGCAGACCTTCAGCTTCTTGGTGTTGCCACCACCGGCCGGGGTGCGCACCGACTGGATGTTCGGGTTCCAGCGGCGGTTGGTCCGCCGGTGCGAGTGGGACACGTTGTGGCCGAAGCCCGGCCCCTTACCACAGACGTCGCACACGCTAGCCACGGGATACTCCTGGGATTGATCCGTTCATGAGGTCGTCACCAGGCGCTGCCCGGGCAACCTGGCCAGGTTACCCGATGCCTGCTGGCGGTGCCCAACCCCCCTCCGACCCACCGGCCCGGCGCGGATTCGCCCCGGCCCTGCGGGGACACGCCCGGCGCGCGTCGCCGGACCAGACGCGGGTCGGAGCGCGCCAGTAGGCTACTTCCCGTGCTGGACACCCTCGATGCCGCCGCGGTCCGCCGTTGGTGCGCGGATGGGCTGGTCGCGTTGAAGCGCCACCAGGGCGAGATCGACCACCTCAATGTCTACCCGGTGCCCGACGGTGATACCGGCACCAACCTGGTGCTCACCCTCACCTCGGCGCAGCAGGCGTTGGCGATGGAGCTGGACACGCTGCCGGACGACGGACCCACCCCGCACGGGCAGGCACTCCGGCTGATGGCCCGGGGCGCGTTGCTCGGTGCCCGGGGCAACTCGGGGGTGATCCTGGCGCAGATCCTGCGCGGCTTTGCTGACGCGCTGGCCGCGGTTCCGGTGGTGCGGGGCCGGGCGCTGGCCACCGCCCTGCGCGCCGCCGCCACCGCCGCCTACGCCGCCGTCGCCGCTCCGGTCGAGGGGACGCTGCTCAGCGTGGCCGCCGCCGCGGCGCGTGCCGCCGAGCGGGCCGGCCGGGACGAGCTGGGCACTGTGGTCCGGGCCGCGGCCGACGAGGCCGCCCAGGCCCTCGGCCGAACGCCCCAGCAGCTACCGGCGTTGGCCCGTGCCAGCGTGGTTGACGCCGGTGGGCGGGGCCTCTGTCTGCTGCTCGACGCCTTGGTCGAGGTGGTCACCGGGGAGCGCCCGGCGCGTCCGGAACTAACCGGGGAGCGCCCGGAGCTCACCGACAGGTCGCTCCAGCTGCCGGCCGACGAATCCCGCGAGCGCAGCTGGTCGACGTACGCCTACGAGGTGCAGTACCTGCTCGACGCCGAGCCGGCGGCGGTGGCCCGGCTGCGTGAGGAGCTCGGTGCCCTGGGCGACTCGCTGGCGGTCGTCGGCGACGGCGCGGTCGGCACCTGGAACGTGCACGTGCACGTCGACGATGTCGGCGCGGCAATCGAGGCAGGAGTGGTCGCCGGTCGTCCGCATCGGATCGTGGTGACCCGCTTCGCCGACCTGCCCCGGTCGAGCGCCTCGCCGGATCCCGATCCGGCTCCGGACCGCCGGGCGGCGGTGGTGGTGGCCACCGGGGTTGGCATCGTCGAGCTCTGCACCGCGGCGGAGGCGACGGTGCTGGAGGGTGTCTCCTCCGCCGAGGAGCTGTTGACCGCGGTCCGTGCCACCGGCGCTGCCCACGTCGTGGTGCTGCCCAACGACCCGGACACCCGGGCGATGGTGAACGACGCGGCCCGGGCGGCGTCGCAGCTCGGCGTCAAGGTCAGCGTGGTCCCGACCCGGTCGCCGGTGCAGGCGCTCGCCGCGCTCGCCGTCCGGGACCCGGGTCGGCGCTTCGAGGACGACGTGATCGCGATGGCCGAGGCCGCCGGTGCCTGCCGGTACGCGGAGGTCTGCCACGCCAGCCGGGCGGCCCTGACCGTCGCCGGCCCCTGCCGGCCGGGAGACGTGCTCGCCCTGGTCGACGGTGAGGTGCACCTCATCGGGGCGGACCTGTTCGACACCTGTACCGCCGTGGTCGACCGGATGCTCGGCGGCGGTGGTGAGCTGGTGACCCTGCTGTTCGGGGCGGACGCCCCCGCCGGCCTGACCGAGGCGGTCCGTGAGCACGTGGTCCGCTCCTGGCCGTTCGTCGAGGTGCAGGTGTACCTGGGCGGGCAGCCGCACTACCCGCTCCTGGTGGGGGTCGAATGACCTCCGACCAGACCACCGTCGACACTCCGTTGGGTAAGTTGGTCGGGGCGAAGACGGCCAAGGCCCTGGCCACCCACCTCGACCTGCACACCGCGGGCGACCTGCTCTACCACGTCCCCCGCCGGTACGACGAGCGCGGTGAGCACACCGACATTCGGTCGCTTGATGTCGGTGAGCAGGTCACCGTGTTGGCCCAGGTGCAGCGTACCGCCGTACGTCCGATGCGCCAGCGCCGTGGAAATCTGCTGGAGGTGACGGTCGGCGACGGCTCGGGGGGCGCGTTGACCCTGACCTTCTTCGGTAACCAGGTCTGGCGTGAGCGGGATCTGCGCCCCGGCCGGTGGGGGCTGTTCGCCGGCAAGGTCACCGAGTTTCGGGGCCGCCGGCAGCTCAACGGCCCGGAGTACGTGCTTCTCGGCGCCGGTGACGAGGGTGAGGTGGCGGCCAGCGAGGAGGTCGAGGAGTTCGCGGGTGCGTTGATCCCGGTCTACCCGGCCGCCGCGGCGGTGCCGACGTGGGTGATCGCCCGGTGTGTGCGGGTCGTACTGGACACTGTCGACCCACCGGCGGATCCGGTACCGACTACCGTGCGGAGCGCTCGTAACCTGGTCGGCCTCGGCGTCGCCCTGCGCGAGGTGCACCGGCCCACCAGTAAGGAGGCGCTCTACCGGGCCCGCCGCCGGCTCAAGTGGGACGAGGCCTTCGCGGTGCAGCTCACCCTGGTGCGACGCAAGCGGCAGGCCGCCGACCGTCCAGCCCGACCACGACCCGGGGTGGACGGTGGTCTGCGGGACGCCTTCGACGCCCGCCTTCCCTACCAGCTGACCATCGGCCAACAGGAGGTCGGCACCGAGATCGCCACGGACCTGGCCACTGCCCACCCGATGCACCGGCTGCTGCAGGGCGAGGTCGGTTCCGGCAAGACGGTGGTCGCCCTGCGCGCGATGCTGCAGGTGGTGGACGCCGGTGGGCAGGCCGCGCTGCTGGCCCCGACCGAGGTGCTCGCCGCCCAGCACTACCGCGGCATCCTCGACCTGCTCGGGGCGCTGGGGCGGGCGGGCGAGCTGGACGCCGCCGAGCACGCCACGCGGGTGGAGCTGGTCACCGGATCGTTGGGTGCCGCGGCCCGCCGCCGGGCGCTGGGCGAGGTGCGCAGCGGCGCCGCCGGCATCGTGCTGGGCACGCACGCCCTGCTGTACGAGGGCGTCGACTTCGCCGACCTCGGTCTGGTGGTGGTGGACGAGCAGCACCGCTTCGGTGTCGAGCAGCGGGACGCGCTGCGGGCCAAGGCTCAGCAGCCGCCGCACGTGCTGGTCATGACGGCCACCCCGATTCCGCGTACGGTGGCCATGACCGTCTATGGAGATCTGGAGGTCTCCACCCTGTCGCAGCTGCCGCGGGGGCGTTCCCCGATCGCGTCGCATGTGGTTCCGGCCGCGGAGAAGCCGGCTTTCCTGGACCGGGCGTGGCGCCGGCTGCGGGAGGAGGTCACCGCCGGCCATCAGGCGTACGTGGTGTGCCCGCGCATCGGCGATGGTCCCTCCTCCGACGAGGAGGCGGCGCCGGCGGACGACGGTGCGCGGCGGCCACCGCTCGCGGTGACCGAGGTGGCGCCGCTGCTCGCCGAGGGGCCGCTGCATGGGCTGCGGATCGGGGTGCTGCACGGTCGGCTTCCCGCGGAGGAGAAGGACGCGGTGATGCGTTCGTTCGCCGCCGGTGAGCTCGATGTGCTGGTGGCCACCACCGTGGTCGAGGTCGGGGTGGACGTTCCCAACGCCACGGTGATGATCGTGCTGGACGCCGACCGGTTCGGGGTGTCCCAACTGCACCAGCTGCGCGGTCGGGTCGGCCGTGGCTCCGCGGCGGGGCTCTGCCTGCTGGTGACCGAGGCGGTGGAGGGCAGCTCGGCGCGGGAGCGGCTGGACGCGGTGGGGTCGACAACGGATGGTTTCAAGCTCGCCGAGCTCGATCTGGAGCAGCGCCGCGAGGGCGACGTGCTCGGCGCCACCCAATCTGGTCGCCGCTCGCACCTGCGGCTGCTGTCGCTGCTGCGGGACGCGGACCTGATCCGCGACGCCCGGACCGAGGCGATCAACCTGGTCGAGGAGGATCCGGAGCTGGTGCGCCATCCGGCGTTGGCGGCGTCGGTGGCGGCCCTGGTGGACGCGGACCGCGCCGAGTATCTGGAGAAGGGGTAGCCGCGCCAAAGCGGTGAGGCGCCGGGCGGGATCGGGTCTGCGGACGATCTGGTCGTGCTGCCCGGGCTGGCCCAACTACCAAGGGCGGGCCGACCAGCTGGTCGGCCCGCCCTCAGCGGTCAGTAACCCTTAGCTCAGGCGGTGAACCGGAGCTTGCGACGACGGGCCATGACGAACAGGCCGCCACCGACGGCCAGCAGCACGGCGGCGCCGGCGGCGATGCCGCCAGCCGCGGCACCGGTCAGCGGCAGGCTCGGCTCGCCGCCGCCCTCACCGGGGGTGCAGTCCGCGGGCTTCTCCCAGGCGATCGGCTTGGGGTCTTCGATGCCCTCGCCGCTCGGCGTGACGATCAGGCCCTCCTCGGCCGGGAAGGACACGGTGCCGCTCATGCCCGGCTCGACGGTCAGCGTCTGCGGCTCACCCTTGTTCGGGGTGAAGGTCGCGGTGGTGGTCTCGCCGTCCTCGGGGTTGTTGATCTCGAAGATCAGCTCGTCGCAGGTGGACTTGAAGGCGCCGGTCGGCTCGCCCGGCTTGACGCAGTTGTCGGCCGGCTCCGGATCACCCTCGAAGAGCGGGTCCTTGCTGCCGTTGACGGTCACCTTGATATCGGTCGCGTGCTCCGCCGGAACCTTCACCGTGGTGCTCTCACCGGGCTTGAGGCCTACCTTCTCGGTGAAGGCGCCGCCATTGGCTTCGACGGTGAACTTCGCCGGAGCGGTCGCGTCGTCGGCGTTGTTGAGGGTGACGTGGGCGACGCCCTCGCAGTCAGCCTGGATGCTCGCCGACGGGTTGGGGGCCGTCGGAGTCGGCGGCTCGGGGGTCGGCGTCGGAGCCGGCGGCTCGGAGGCCGACGGGCTCGGAGTCGGCTTCGGTGGCATGCAGGTGCTGCAGAACTTGACCTTGACCGGGCGCAGTCGGTCTTCGGCGAAACCGTTGTCCCACTCGACCCGGACGGCCAGCGACGCCTTGGTGACGTCGCCGTCCACCCGCTGGGTGGCGGTCAGCGTTTTCTTGACCGAGTGCGGGTACTTGTCGCCGTCGGTGACGGCGAGTTCGGGGATGGTGACCTTGGTGGCCTTCCCCCCGACGTAGGTCTTGGCGACCACCTCGACCAGCTTGAACTTCTTGACGTTCTTCGGGGTGCTTGCGCTCTCGACGTTCCAGGTGACAACCCACTCGCCGGCCTCGCACTTGGCCGTGCCCGTGACGTTGCTGTGGTGGGCGCTGGCGGGGGTGGCGAAGATCGCCACCCCGGTGAGACCGAGCAGTGTGCCAGCGGCGACGGCGCTGGCACGCCGGAATAGGGCATGGAGACGGTTCACGTCTGCTCCTGAATGAGGGATCGGACGACGTGCCGGGCGAAACGGGAGTTAGCGGCGATGTTGGCGTGGACCGCGGGCTCACGGCGCTCGCCTGGGCACAGGCTGCGCTCGCCAGAGCGGGCGCACAGATGGTGACTGTACTGGTTTGTGATCAATCTCGGGGGCCGAGATGAGGGGGTTCACATGATGTTGTCGATTCGTGATCATTGATTGGCGGAGGGTTGTCGAGTGATGACTGTCCGATGTGTGGGGTCAGGTGGCTTCTGGCCCGGTTCGGCCCGGAAGCGCTTGGCCCGGCACAGGTGACGTAGCGTCGCATCATGACCAGGAGCAGGCGTTGACGCGCATCGTGGCGGGCGCGTTCGGTGGACGCCGGATCACCGCCCCGCCCGGCGCCGGCACGCGGCCGACCTCCGACCGGGTCCGGGAGGCGCTGTTCAGTGCCCTTGAGGCGGCCGTCGACCTGACGGGAGTTCGCTTCGCCGACCTCTACGCCGGGTCCGGGGCGGTGGGGCTGGAGGCGCTCTCCCGGGGCGCCGCGCACGTGCTGCTGGTCGAGTCGAACCCGCGGGCCGCCCGGACGATCCGGGCGAACATGGCCGCCCTGCGGGCCGGTCCGGCTGCCCGCCTGGTAGCCGGGAAAGCCGCCACCGTGCTCGCCGCCGGCCCCGAAGGGGACCCGTACGACGTGATCTTCGCCGACCCGCCCTACCCGGTGTCGGAAGAGGAGGTCTCCGCCATGCTCGCCGCGCTCGTCGGCAACGGGTGGCTGGCGCCCGAGGCCCTCGTCGTGGTGGAGCGGTCGAGTCGCAGCGCCCCGGTCGGCTGGGTGCCAGGTGTCACCGGCGAGCGCAGCCGCCGGTACGGCGAAACCATTCTTTGGTACGGTCGCCGATCATGAGGCGTGCGGTCTGTCCCGGCTCGTTCGACCCGGTCACCAACGGTCATCTCGACATCATCGGCCGGGCCAGTCGGCTCTTCGATGAAGTGATCGTCGGAGTGTTGATTAACCAGTCGAAGACCGGTCTGTTCACCGTCGACGAGCGCATCGACATGCTCCGTGAGGTGATCTCGTCGTACGACAACGTTCGGGTGAAGTCGTTCCGTGGTCTGTTGGTGGACTTCTGTCATGCGCAACAGGCCAGTGTCCTGATCAAGGGGCTCCGGGCGGTCAGTGACTTCGACTACGAGTTGCAGATGGCCCAGATGAACATCGGTCTGGCCGGCGTGGAGACGCTCTTCATGCCGACCAACCCGCTCTACTCGTTTCTCTCCTCAAGTCTGGTCAAGGATGTGGCGAAGTGGGGCGGTGACATCTCCGCCCACGTGCCGGAGGTGGTCCGCGAAGCCCTGCTGGCGCGACTCGACCCGCCGTCGCGTCCCTAATCCGTCGTCGGTGTCCCGGTTTCGTCGTTGGCGTCCCGGTTCGGTGGTTGGTGTCGCGGTTCGGTCCGTGATGTCAACCCCTCCCGGCGACGCGCCGGGAGGGGGCATGATGCGCCGGTGGATGGCACAGCGCATCATGTGTGGGGGCGCCGAATCCAGGGTTCAACCCGCATCATTGAGATCGGCCGACGAACGACAGGAGTGAGGTACCAGTGGACCCGCTCGATCGCATCGACGAACTGATCACCATGGTGGAGCAGGCCCGCTCCGTGCCGATGTCCCGCAACAACTGCATGTTCGACCGGGGAGAGCTGATCGCCGTCCTCGACGAACTGCGCGCCGAGTTGCCCGCGGACCTGCGCCGGGCCGCCGCGTTGCTCGATGAGCGAGACAAGATCATGGAAGCCGGGAAGCGTGAGGCCGACCGGATCATCGCCGAGGGGGAGACGGAGCATGCCCGGCTCGTGTCGGTGAACGAGATCACCGTCTCAGCCGAGCACGAGGGGGCGCGGATTGTCGCCGAGGCGCGGGCCGAGGCGCAGCGGCTCCGGGACGAGGTGGACGACTACGTCGACACCGCGCTCGCCAACTTCGAGCAGTTCCTCACCCGAGCGCTCGCCTCGATCGAGCGGGGCCGGGACAAGATGCACGCGCTCCGGGAGATCGGCACGTTCAGCGGAGAAGAGGCCGAGCGGCCGTTGAACTTCTAGGGCCGGCCGCCAGAACCGCGGGATGGGCCGCGCCGGAACCGGCGCGGTACACCGCAGCTGTGGGGTGAGAACGCCCCCGGTTCGACGCTGCGGGGACCACCCAGGTAATCTCGGGTGTCGGCCCTCCTACCGGCCGGAGTCTAACTATGCCCAAGCACACGCCTGCACCACTCGACCCCAGGGCGCCGCTGGTCCTCGACACGAGAGACCTGCCGCGTCGCCCTGGCGCGTTGCGTACGGTCCGGCGGGTGGCGGCGGCACCGGCGGACCTCGGCGTGGAGTTGATCGGCGTGCCGGAGGGTGCTGACCTCGACCTCGACCTGAGGTTGGAGTCGGTATCCGAGGGGGTGCTTGTCTCCGGGACCATCAGTGGTCCCATCAAGGGCGAGTGCAGCCGCTGCCTGCGCGAGATCGACGACGTCGTGGCCGTCCCGGTCCAGGAGCTGTACGCGTACGAGAACAGCACCACGGACATGACGGCCGACGAGGACGAGGTGGGCCGGATGCAGGGCGATCTGATCGACCTGGAGCCGGTGCTGCGGGACGCGGTGGTGTTGACGCTGCCGACCAACCCGCTCTGCCGGGAGGACTGCCCAGGCCTGTGCCCCGACTGTGGGGTGGGCTGGGCCGAGCTGCCGGCCGATCACAGCCACCAGCAGGTCGACCCACGTTGGGCGGCCCTGTCGCAACTGACCCGTAAAGAGGAGTAAGAACCGTGGCCGTCCCCAAGCGCAAGATGTCGCGCAGCAACACCCGGTCCCGTCGGGCGCAGTGGAAGACCGCGGCGGTTGCGACCGTGGCCTGCCCGCAGTGCAAGTCCGCCAAGCTGCCGCACGCCGCCTGCTCCGTCTGCGGCACCTACAACGGCCGTCAGGTCCTTGAGGTCTGACCTGGACGACGAGTGACGCCCCCGACCTCTGGTCGGGCGGCGCGTGCGCCCCGGCGCTCGCCCGATGTCCCGGCTCCCATCGCCGCCGGCTGGCCTGTTCCGGTCGAGGTACCGGTGGAGTCGGGCATCGTGCGGATCGCCGTCGACCTCCTCGGCGGGGACGACGCTCCCGCCGTCGTGGTTGACGGCGCTCTGCGGGCCGTCCGTGCCGACCCCGACCTACACGTCCTGCTCATCGGCCCGCCCGAAGCACTCGGCGAGCTGACCGCCGCCCTCGATCCGGCGCAGCGCGCCCGGATCGAGATTCGCCCCGCTGAGCGGGGAGACCACGCCACCGCGCGAGCCAACTCCACCGTTGGCGCCGCCGTGGACGCCGTCCGTGACGGCACCGCCGACGCGTTGGTCTCCGCCGGCTCGACCGGTGCCACCGTCACCGCCGCCGCCCTCGGTCTTGGCCGCTGGCCCAACGTCCGGCAGCCGGCCCTGGCCGCCACCCTGCCCGGGGTGAACGGCCCGGTGGTCCTCCTTGACGTCGGCGGCTCATTGGAGCCCCGTCCGGCTACCCTCGCCCGGCACGCGGCGCTCGGTGCCGCGTACGCCGCCGTCACGCACGCGCTCGAGTCGCCGCGGGTCGGGCTGCTCTCGATCGGCACCGAGCCCGGGAAGGGCGACCGCGCGCGACGGCTGGCCGATCCCGCCCTCGCCACGGCGCCGCTGCCCTGCGCCGCTCGCTACGTCGGGCTGGTCGAGGGGTACGACGTTGCGTCCGGCGCGCGCGCCGATGTGGTGGTTACTGATGGATTCACCGGTAACGTGCTGCTCAAGGCGATCGAGGGCGCGTACGCGCTGACCGGTGGCCCACCGGCCGGCGGCCGGGCTCCCCGGGCCGCTGCCCTGCTCGGCGTCGGTGGCACGGTGGTGGTGTGCCACGGTGCTGCCCACGGAGGGGACATCGCCTCGGGTATCGCGTTGGCCGCCCACCTGGCCCGACGTGGGGCCGCCGACCAGGTCCGTGCGCTCCTCTCCGATATCGGCGCGGAAGCTTACCCGGACCGTTACGACCGCATCACCGACACCGAGGTACGCACATCATGAGCATCGACAAGCATCGGCGGCCGGCCGTCGGACACCTGGAGGCGGCGTTCGGCGTGACGCTGGACCCGGAGCTGCTGGAGCGGGCGCTGACCCACCGCTCGTACGCGTACGAGAACGGCGGTCTGCCCACCAACGAGCGGCTGGAGTTTCTCGGCGACTCGGTGCTCGGCGTGGTGATCACCACCGCGTTGTTCCACAACCATCCCGACCTGCCCGAGGGGCAGCTGGCGAAGCTGCGTGCCAGCGTGGTCAACATGCGGGCCCTCGCCGAGGTGGCCCGCGGTCTGGGGCCTACCGGCCTCGGCCCGTACCTGCTGCTCGGCAAGGGGGAGGAGAGCACCGGCGGGCGGGACAAGGCGAGCATCCTCGCCGACACGCTGGAGGCGCTGCTTGGTGCGATCTATCTCGAGAGCGGCCTGGAGACCGTGGCGAGCGTCATCCACCATCTCTTCGACCCGCTGATGGCCGAGTCGGCCGGGCGGGGCGCGGCGCTGGACTGGAAGACCAGCCTGCAGGAGTTGACCGCCGCCCAGGGGCTGGGTGTCCCGGAGTACCGGATCGAGGGCACCGGGCCAGACCACCTGAAGACCTTCACCGCCTGGGTGGTGGTGGCGGGCCGGCGTTACGGCGGCGCGGAGGGGCGGAGCAAGAAGGAGGCCGAGCAGCGGGCCGCCGAAGCGGCCTGGCGGACGCTGACCGAGCAGGCGGAGCAGTCGGAGCAGGAGCCGGCCAGCGCCGGCAGCGGGGCGGCCGGCAGTGCCTGAGCTGCCGGAGGTCGAGACCGTCCGGCAGGGGCTGGCGCAGTGGGTGATCGGGCGGCGGATCGCCGAGGTGCAGGTGCTGCACCCGCGCGCGGTGCGCCGACACCCGGCCGGCGCCGCCCACTTCGCGGACGTGCTCGTCTCGACGACGGTCCGGGACGTGCGGCGGCGCGGAAAGTATCTGTGGCTACCGCTGGACAGCGGCGATGCGGTGATCGGGCACCTCGGTATGTCGGGGCAGTTGCTCCTGCAGCCGGCTGCGGCACCGGACGAACCCCACCTCCGGGTCCGGTTCCGGTTCGCTGATGACGGACCCGAGTTGCGCTTCGTCGACCAGCGGACGTTCGGCGGGTTGTCGGTCAGCGCCGGGGGTGCGGAACTACCCATGGAGATCGCCCACATCGCCCGGGACCCGCTGGACCCGGAGTTCTCCGACGCCACCTTCGTCGCGGCGCTACGCCGCCGCCGTACCGAGATCAAGCGGGCTCTGCTGGACCAGACGCTACTCTCCGGCGTGGGCAACATCTACGCCGATGAGGCCCTCTGGCGGGCTCGGTTGCACGGTGCTCGGCCCGCCGACGGGCTGTCCGGCCCGGCCGCACTGCGCCTGCTCGGGCACGTCCGGGACGTGCTCGGCGAGGCGATCAAGGAGGGCGGAACGAGCTTCGACGCCCTGTACGTCAACGTCAACGGCGAGAGCGGCTACTTTGACCGGGCGCTGAACGTGTATGGGCGGGCGGACCAGCCGTGCCGGCGGTGCGGTGCGCCGGTGCGCCGCGAGGCGTTCATGAACCGCTCGTCGTTCAGCTGTCCGCGCTGCCAGCCGCGGCCCCGTGGGCCGGCACCGACTCGCCGCTGAACCGAAAGTGCCCGGTCGAGGTACGCCGTTCGGCGTTGCTCAACCGGGCACCCGGGTGGGGATGGGGCGGACGACGACCCGTGGTCAACGGGGCGCGGCGAAGACCTGCGTCCAGTAGGGTCCGTTGCTGCTCGCGATGCCGACCCCGATCTCGGTGAAGGAGCAGTTCAGGATGTTCGCCTTGTGGCCGGGGCTGTTCATCCAGGCCTTCATCACCGCAGCCGGCGACTGCTGGTTCCAGGCGACGTTCTCCCCATAGGTGCGCCACTGGTAGCCGACATCGTCGAGTCGGTCGCCGGGGCTACTGCCGTTGCTGCCGTCGTGCGACATCTTCTTGTTGTCGGCCTGGTCCTGGCTGTGCCGCTGGGCGGCGGTCATCAGCTTGTCGTCGATGCTCAACGCCGCGCAGCCGGCCGCCTCGCGCTCGACGTTGGCCAGGCGAACCACCTCGGCGGCGTCTTCGCTGACGTCTCCGTTGGCGGGCGTGGTGGTGGTGTTGCTGGTGGGGGGCGTGGTGGTACGGCTCGGGGCGGGCCGGGAGGTGGCGGTGGAGCGCGACGCCGTCGGGCTTGGCTTGCGACTCGGCGTGACCGACGGCGACGGTGTGGGCGACGTCGTGGTCGGCGTGGCGCTGGGGCTGGCCGAGGTCGGCGTCGCGCTGGGGAGCGTGCTCTCCTCGATCGGGTTCGTCGCCACGATGTCGTCGATGGCCGAGGTGGGGCGGGCCGTACCGCCACCGGAGAGGGTGACGGCGCCGACCCCGAGACTCACCACCAGCGTGGCTGCCGCCGCGGCTCCGCCGATGAGCAGTGGTCGTCTGATCCGACGTCCGGGCCGATCCTCGCCGGCTGGCAGGTCACCGGCTGGTGTGGCATCCACGACGGGCGGCATGCTGGTCGTCGGTTCGTCGGCGTACCAGCCGGCCGACTTCGGGGCCGGCCACTGGCCGGTGGGCTCCCCGTGTTGCCAGCTCGGGGGGGCTTGCCAGCCCTGCGTGGGCTGCTCGTGGTGGGGATCACCGGCGCGTCCGTGGCGCGGGTGATCCGCGGCTCCCCAGCCCCGGGCGGGCTCGCCGTCGGGCTGCCAGTGCGCGGTCGGCTGCTGCTGGTCCCACTCGTTGGCGGGCCGGTCCCACTGGTCAGTGGGCCGGTCCCATCGGTCGGCGGGTCGGTCCCACTCGTTGGCGGGCTGCCCCCATCGGTCGGTGGGCCGGTCCCACTCGTTGGCGGGCTGCCCCCATCGGTCGGTGGGCCGGTCCCACTCGTTGGCGGGCTGCCCCCATCGGTCGGCGGGCCGGTCCCACTGGCTGGTGGGCTGCTCCCATCGGTCGGCGGGCTGCTCCCGGCCACCGGAGGGGCTGTCCGGTTCGTCGCCGAACAGGTAGGCGGAGCGCGGCTCCGGGCGGTCTGTCGGCCATGCTGGTTCGTCGGCCGCCGGTTCGGGTTGCCGACGGCTA
>NZ_AXVR01000044.1 GCF_000484695.1 Salinispora cortesiana
GGGGTACAGCCAAGGTACGGCGGAAACCGGCAATAGGCGGTAACGCGCCTTGATGGGGTGAGCGCCAAGGTGCGGCCGTAAGGGGCGGTAACCTGCGCTCTGCTTATGGTTTCCGCTGTTCAGATGGCTTCGGCGGGCAGCTTGGCCAGGTGACGGTAGATGGTGGGCCGGGTGACGCCGAACTCGGCGGCGATCTGCTCGACGGTGTGTACCCGGCGTCCGTCGGGTCCGGTCTCCTCATACATCTGCTGGGCGATTTTTGCCTGACGCGGGGTCAGTTTGGGTTTCTGCCCGCCGGTGCGACCGCGGGCCCGGGCGGCGGCCAAGCCGTCGAGGGTGCGTTCGGACATCAGCGCGTGCTCGAACTCGGCTATCGAGCCGAGGATTTGGAAGAACATCCGGCCCATCGCGGTGGACGTGTCGATGTTCTGGTCGAGCACGACCAGGTCGACGTTGCGATCCTGCAACTGGGCGGACAGGTCGATGAGGTTCTCCAGCGAGCGGCCGAGCCGGTCCAGCTTGGTGACCACGAGTTGGTCGCCGGGTCGGTGGGCGACCAGCAGCGCCTTGTCGAGCTCGGGGCGGCGGGCGAGTTTGCCGGACGCCTTGTCGACGTAAATCTGTTCGCAGCCGGCCGCGGTGAGCGCGTCGTGTTGGGCGTTGGGGTTCTGGTCGCGGGTGGAGACCCGCCCGTAGCCGATCCGCATGACCCTGACTGTGACGCGAACCTCTGAAAGCGTTACGAAGGCGCGGACACGGGTTGTGTTACAAGGCCGGCCTGGGCGAACGTCCATGCCGCCAGGGTGTATCGCGAACGAACGTTAGCGTTCACCGTCAGGAGCGACTATGAAAGGCTGACATGTCCCGTCAGGTTTTTCTGTCAAGGTCTCCGTCATGGATCTTGATTTGGCAGGCAAGGTTGCTGTGGTAGCTGGGGCGACTCGCGGTGCGGGGCGCCAGATTGCCGTGCAGCTTGGTGCCCGCGGGGCGACGGTGTATGCCACCGGCCGCAGTACCCGCGCGCATCGATCGGAGATGGACCGGTCGGAGACGATCGAGGAGACTGCTGAGCTGGTGACTGCGGCCGGTGGTAGGGGGATCGCTGTCCAGATCGATCACCTCGTCGCGGAGCAGGTGCGTGCGCTGGTGGAGCGCGTCGATGCTGAGCAGGGGTGCCTGGACATCCTGGTCAACAACATCTGGGGTGCGGAGCTGTTGTTCAGCTGGGACCAGAAGCTGTGGGAACACCCCCTGGAAACCGGCCTGCACATCTTGCGGCTGGCGGTCGATACCCACGTCATCACCAGCCACTTCGCGCTGCCATTGCTGATCCGCCGACCGGGTGGCTTGGTAGTCGAGATGACCGACGGCACCGCGGAGTACAACCGTACGAACTACCGGGTGTCGTTCTTCTACGACCTGGCCAAGACCTCGGTGCTGCGCATGGCGTTCGCCCAGGCTCAGGAGCTGGCCTCGTTCGGTGCCACCGCGGTGGCCCTGACGCCGGGCTGGATGCGTTCGGAGATCATGCTGGAGCACTTCGGGGTCACCGAGGCCAACTGGTACGACGCCACGGCCACCGAACCTCACTTCGCGATTTCGGAGAGCCCCGCCTTCGTCGGCCGGGCGGTCGCCGCGCTCGCGGCCGACCCGGACATCGCCCGGTGGAACGGGCAGTCGCTGTCCAGCGGGCAGCTGGCTCAGGTCTACGGCTTCACTGATCTCGACGGTAGTCGCCCGGACTGCTGGCGGTACCTGGTCGAGGTCCAGGACGCCGGCAAGCCGGCGGACGTCACCGGCTACCGCTGATACAAGTCGGCCAGCCGCTGTGCCGCAACCCGCATCTGCTCGCGCAACGGCTGAGGCGCCAGCACCTCCACTTCCGGGCCCAGGCGTAGCAGCTGGTCGTAGGCGACCTCGGCGGACTCGACGGGCAGGCGAGTGACCACCCAGCCCTGTTCGTCGGGTCCGCCCGCCGCGGCGGTGGCCGCCTGCACCGCGGGCGGCTCGACGGCGAACCGTAACGCCCGCAGCCCGGCCTGACTCAGTCGTACCGTCACCTGCTCGGCGAGCATCCCGCGGACGAACTGCGCCGCCCGTTCAGCCCACACTGCCGGCAGGTCAAAAGACTCCTCGCGGACGAACCGCTGATCAGTGACCTCGACGCCTACGACTCGGTCGACGCGGTATACCCGCAGGTCCGCGCCGACCCGCGCGACGAGGTACCAGATCCCCGCCTTGAGGACCACGCCGTAGGGCTGCACGGTGCGCGTCACCTCGTCATGTCGATGGTAACGAAGGATCACCGTCAGGTCCTGCCACACCGCGCGGACCAAGACGCTCAGCGCAGGCGGCGGGTCGCTGTCGTGAAACCACCCCGGCACATCGAGGTGGAAGCGTTGCGCCGCCTGCGCCGCCGCATCACGCAACTCGGCTGGCAGCGCCGCGCTGACCTTGAGCTGGGCGGTGGCCAGCACATCGCCGAGTCCCATGTCTCGCGCCGGGCCGTACAGACCGAGCAGAAACAATGCCTCAGCCTCAGCCCGGCTGAGTCCGGTTAGCCGGGTGCGGTAGCCATCGACCAGTCGGTAGCCGCCGTGTCGTCCCTGTTCGGCGTAGACCGGCACCCCCGCAGCGGCCAATGCGATGATGTCGCGGTAGACAGTCCGTTCTGAGACGCCTACTTCACCCGCCAACTCCGCTGCGGTCATAGCTCCCCGCGCCTGCAGCAGCAGCACCATCGAGAACAGCCGGGACATACGCACATCCGCCATCTTGGCCGTACAAGCCAGCACCCGACACCTCGCCCACCCAGCACGCCCAGACTTGAGGGCGACGAGCCATCAGGGGACCAGTCCTCCCCGCCCGCGTCAGGATCACGCAGCGGCCGCCGGGCACCACCGAGCTCATTCGGCGACCGTCACCGGGCGGGTGACGGTACGGGCTCCGGGATGGTGAGGTCGATGTCGGGTAGGTGCGCGTCGTACTGCTCGGGGGTGATGGTGATCTCGTCGGTGGCGTAGACGCCGAACCGGTTGATCCGCATCGTCTGGTACGGCGACAGCACGGCCAGGTCCTCCGGCTTGATCTCCCAGCCCTCACCGGCGAGTTGCCGGAGCACGCTCATCATGTCCAGGGTGGTGTGAAAGATGACCGCGTTGGTCAGCAGGGTGGAGAACTTGATGTGTTTCTCCTGCTCGGCGGGGTCGTTGTCGCGGACGCGGCCCTCGTTGCCGAATCGGCACCAGGCGGAGAAGTTGTTGTAGGACTCGACCTTGTTGGTCGCCGCGGTGGTCCGCCGGCGTAGCTGCGGGTCCGACAGGTAGCGCAGTAGCTGGATCGTGCGGATGACCCGGCCGACCTCGCGGAAGGCCTTGTAGAAGTTGTTGCGCCGGGAGTAGGTCGACAGCCGGCGCAGCAACGTCACGGATGAGATCTTCCCGGCCGCGACGGAAAGCACGATCCGCATCAGGTCGTCGTAGTGGCGTTCGATCAGGTCCCAGTCGATGACGTTGCGGCCGGGCTCGCCGAACAGGGCCTCGATGTGCCGGAACCGGGTGGCCGCCGACGTGCGGTAGAAGTTGAGATCCTTCCAGTTACGCACCCGCGGCATCAGCTCGAACCCGCACAAATGCGCGAGCGCGTAGACGGGCAGCGCCTGGCCCTGGGTGTCGGCGTGGATCGTGCCCGGCCGCACCTTGGACTGCTGGTCGAGCAGGCCCTGGATGATGTGCACGGCCTCCCACACCCCGACCGGGATGAACTTGGAGAACAACGCGATGTAGGTGTCCGACACGTAGTGGTACGCGATCCCGCCGGTGCCGCCGTACCGGATCGACGTCTCCGCCAGGAGGTTGTCGATGAACGTGTCCACCTGGGTACCGTCCGCGGCGACCACCGATCCGTCGCCCCACACCTTGATTAGGTCCAGCTCGGTGAACGCATCGACGACGTCGGCGATGGCCTTGTTCAGCTTGCCGATCGTGACGTGCCGCGCCGACGTGGTGGCCAGCTCGTGGGCGCTGACCCCGGCGATGTGCCGGGCGGCCTGCGCCGGCCCCAGGTTCGTGCCGTACGTGAACGTGGTCAGGATGTAGCGCACGAACGGGTCTTTGAGCTTCGGATCCGAACCCGACACGGGCGAGAACCGGCGCCACCAGTCCAGCCAGTGCCCGGTGCGGGCCAGGATCCCCATCAGCGTGCGCTCCGGCATCCGGTCCCGCACGGCGAGCGCGATGGCCTGCGCCGACGGTGTGGGCGGCGCCGCTCGCAGCTGCTTGAGCGATGGACGGCCGAGCTCGTCGATGGTGAAGTCGGCCAGGTCCGGATACGCGCTGTCGGTTGCCCGGCACTGCGCGTCGAGGCGCTCGTGCAGGTCCGCGCGGAACCCGGCGGCTGTCGCCGGGATACCGACCTCGGCACAGAAGCCCGGCAGCATCGCGGCGACTTCGTCCGGGGACAGCAGCTGATCAGCCCAGTTCGCGTACGCCTGCGCGCCGGTCACAGCGATGTCGCCGGTCCGCAGTTCCTCGGCCAGATACGTCAGCACGCACGCCTCCAAGTGCCGGCGTACGAACATGCCGGGCCGGCTGCGGTCCCGGATCGACCTGTTCCAGTTCTCCGACGCGAACGACGTGTCAAACACGTGGATCCGCTGCTCACCCGTCTCTGGGTAGGTCACCGGCCGGCCCTGCTCGTCTAACACCGAGATCCGGTCAGGGATGTGATCGCGGGTCAGCATCGTGTGCTCACGCATGTAGTCCAGCAGCTGCAACACACTGCGGTCCGCGCTGGTCGCCTCCAAGTCCAGGACGCCCACCATGGCCAGCATCGACGACCGGTCCTTGCGGAAATGCCGGGCCACCAGCGGCACATGGTTGTCGCCGTGGGTCGCCCGGACCGCATCGATGCGGGCCAGCTCCTCCGGGAAACCGCCCGCGGCCTCGACTGTCTTGCGGGCCATCTCCAGCGCCGCGGCGTGCTGGGCCGCGGCCGGACCGTACGGGTCGAGGTGCTCCAGGACCTGCCGGTAGTTGACGATCAGCGCCTCGGTGACCTTCTGCTGCTTCTTCTTCAGCTCCTCCAGCTCCAGCCGGGCCCGCTTGGTCAGGGTGCCGACCCGCCGGCAGAACATCTCCGCTGTGTCGTCGCGGGCCCGCTGCTGCGCGGCGTAAACCATCGCCGCCAGGATCGCGATACGCTTCGCGTCCCCGTAGTCGCCCAGCACCGCGGCGTCACCGGCCTCACCCTCCCCGGCAAAGTCGGCGATCTTCGATCGCGCGATGCCCTCCCACCAGGACCGCGAGTCACCAAGACTGTCGGCCCAGCGCAGATGCTCGATCTGCAGCCGGTAGTTCGTCCACGACGGCCGCGGCGCGGTCCGCTTCAACCGGTTGTAGTCGCTCTTGCTCCCCGGACCACCCGCCGTAATCAGCATCCGATCCAACCCGGCCACACCTGCCGGACCGATGCGCTCGACGACCAGCGCGAAGATCGCCGAGTTGACCTCCTCGCGGATCGCCGAGGCCATCTCGTCCAACGTCGTGTAACCCGGCAGCTCGAACGAGCCCTCGACCAGCTTCTCCAACGCCACATTGATCAGGTCGGCCGGATCGTTCTTACGCCCGGCAGCCTCCCGGATCGCCGCGGCGGCCACCGCCCGGGCCGCCGGCATGTCCGACACGACTTCACTACGTCGGCGGATCAGCAGCCGATGATGGCCCCGGGTCCGCTCCGAGTCGTACACCGCGGCGACGTCCTTACCCAGGCCCAGATCCCGCCGGATGTGGGCCACCACCGCCTCCGGGACCTCATCCAGCCGCGGGAAGTACCCCATCCGGTTGAAGCACTTCAGCTGCACCATGAACGCCAGCAGATGACTGTCCGAGCGCACCAGCCCGCTCGTCCACGCGATCTCCTCCGGCTGCGGCGTGTAGAACACGTGCAATTCCCGGGCCGACAGAAACCGCTTGAACCGCGGATACGCGGTCCGCTCGATCGACGTCACGTCACAACCCCAGACCCGTAAAGATCAACCCGGACGGATCGGGAACGTACCAAAAGATCAACAAAGTCGAAGACCGGCATCGATCAGCTCCGAGATACCGGCCCTCACCAGCGCAAAGCCAAAGGACCGCTCACCCTATTGCCGGTTTCCGCCGTACCTTGGCTGCACCCCTACGAGGCGGACATCAGCTACGTGCGCACCCACCGCGACACCCTGCGTGCCGCGTTCGACGTGGACTGAAGTCTTGATGTCCATGAGAAAGCGGACTGGTAGCAGCAGACTGCCCGACCGCCGACTGTCCACCCGACCCGGTCGTTTCAGGGGCGGGGGTGAAGGCCGTTGAGGGCGGCGGTGACGACGCTGTCGGCGTATTCGCTGGTGAGGGGGCCGCTACGTTGTAGCCAGCGGTTGAGCACTGGCCCCCAGATGATGTCCACTGCCACGTCGAGATCGAGGTCCGCGGCGAGTTGGCCGGCCTGCTGGGCGCTGCGCAGCCGATGTCGTTTGGCGTGCCGCATTGGCGTGTCCAGGCGTTCGGCGTAGGCGGCGGCCAGTTCGGGATCGTGCGTGATCTCGGTGGCCAGCGCGCGCAGTGGCTGGTCGTAGCGCGGGTCGTTGAGCTCGGCGACAGTGGCGCGCAGGACCGCGGTCAGGTCTGCGTGCAGGTCGCCGGTGTCAGGAAGGAGCACCGGCTCACCCGCATCACCCTCATTGAGCATGAGGAATGCGTCGAAAATAACGACGCCCTTGGAGGGCCACCAGCGATAGATGGTCTGCTTTCCCACTCCGGCGCGCGCGGCGATGCCCTCAATGGTGAGTTTGGCGTAGCCGACCTCCTGTAGCAGGTCGAACGCGGCCGTGAGTATGGCCCGCCGGGAGCTCTCCCGCCGGCGGCTGGGGTTGGGTGCCATCCCATCATCATAGCTAGCGAGACGAATCGTTCCGTCTTGTTGCAGGGGAACGAGGGGCGTAAGGTCGCAATCGAGACGTTACGTCTCGTCTTGTAGGTCACCCGTTGAAGATAGGAGAACCCCATGCGCGACCTATCCGACACCGCTGCCCGCACCTGGTTCATCACCGGCGCCAGCCGTGGCCTGGGCCGCGCCTTCACCACAGCCGCGCTCGAACGAGGGGACCGGGTGGTCGCCGCCGCCCGGACCATCACCGCCGAAGACTTCGATGAACGTCACAGCGAACGGCTGCTTGCGCTGCCGCTCGATCTGACCGACCGGACGGCGGTCTTCGCCGCCGTCGCCACCGCGATCGAACACTCTGGGCACCTCGACATCGTCGTCAACAACGCCGGCACCCTGTCCCTGGGCATGATCGAAGAATTCACCGAGGAGCAGGCACGGGCTCAGTTCGAAGTGAACCTCTTCGGCGCGCTCTGGGTCTCCCAGGCCGTCCTGCCGCAGCTGCGCACCCAACGGGCCGGCCACATCGTGCAGATCTCCAGCATCGCCGCCCTCGGCGGCTTCCCCAGCACCGGTCTGTACAGCGCGAGTAAATTCGCGCTCGAAGGCATGAGCGAAGCCCTTGCGCTGGAGGCGGCTGCCTTCAACATCAAAGTCAGCATCGTGCAGCCCGGTGGCTACTGGACCAACCTTTACCAGGACATGACCACCACCACGTCGGTGGATGCCTACGATCCGCTCCGTGCCCAGGTGCAGGCGCAGTGGGCGCAGGGGTCGGTCGACAGCGAGCCCCGCCTCGCCGCCGAAGCCCTACTCACACTCGTCGACAACGACGAACCACCACTGCGGCTGCTGCTCGGCGGCACGGTCTACGATCTGGCCTTCGACCTCTCCCGCCGCCGGATGGACACCTGGGCCAGCTGGGAACAGGTCAGCCGGGCCG
The DNA here is from genome assembly GCF_000484695.1 of Salinispora cortesiana. GTDB lineage: Bacteria > Actinomycetota > Actinomycetes > Mycobacteriales > Micromonosporaceae > Micromonospora > Micromonospora cortesiana. The sequence goes on from NZ_AXVR01000044.1 coordinate 7,865, forward strand.
CCGAGCACGCCGTACCAGCACCCGAAAGCGTTCGATAGCGACCTTCCACACCTGCCCGGGGAGGCTAGCTGTCGTCCCGTACGTGCAGGACGATCGCCGACACGTCCTGGCCACCCTCAGTAAGGGCGGAAGCAACCAACCGGTCCACCGCCTGCTGCGCAGTTGCTGCGGTCGCCAGGGTCGCATGCAGGTGCTCAGGTGACACGAAGGAGCTGAGCCCGTCCGAACAGAGCAGGATCCGATCGCCGCAAGTCAGGGGCAACACGATGATGTCAGGTGACCGGCCATCCGGGTGGCCATCCAGGAAACGCGTCAGCTTGTCCGAAAGGTTGGGCACCTCGCCGGCGCCAGCGACCAGGTGCCGGTACAGGTGATCCTCAGTGATCTGGATGGTGCGACCCCGCTGCGGGCCCGTTGCCGGCAGGAGGTAGGCCCGAGAGTCACCGATATTGGCCAGGGCTGCCGCCGAACCGGCACTGAGCAACGCAACCAGAGTGGTACCCATACCCGCAAGGCCCGGTTCGGCGGCAACACGGTGCCGCACCGCCCTGTTCGCGGCCTGCACCGCCTCTCCCAACACCACCGGCAGCGCACCGGGCTCCACTTCCCGGTCGTATCGCCGCACTGCCTCGATCACAGTGGCACTGGCGACATCACCGGCACCATGGTTGCCGAGACCATCAGCGACCGCGAACAGACACCGCCCCACGTGAATGGCGTCCTCGTTACGTCGTCGACCGAGCCCCAGGTGACAGCTCCCCGCAACATCGATGCGCAGACTCACCGTTCCGGGTCATCCTCCGCGCGCACGTTGATCACTTCAGGCCACGGCTCCCGCGCTGACTCATCACGATGCAGGATGTGGATGGTCTCGACCCGGTCACTGGCGACAACGCACTCGGTCACCTCGACCGGCTCACCGTCGTCCCCAGAAGTACCCACCCGAATGATCTCCAACACCGGAAGGCTCACCGCGACCTCCAACAGGGCGGCCTCCCGCGTACTGGGCATCCGCGCGCGGTGGATCTCCATCCAGGTGATCGGCCAGTGACCTCCGACCTCCAGCCGGTGCTGCCAACCGCCCGGCCCGGCGGCAGGGGAGTCCAGCCCGGGCACGGCGGCTGCCCGCGGATGGATCCAGGAGGTACTGACCTGGACGGGCGACTCCCCCTCGGGACCACTGACCAGAAACCGGCGCAACACCCGGGTACCGGGCTCAACCTTGAGCAACTCGGCGATGCGCGGATCGTTGAGGGGTTCAACAGCAGCCACCGGCACGGTGTGCTGCCGCCACACCTCCTGACGGGTAGCCGGTGGGAAGGAGTAGCCGGTGGCAGCGGCATTCCGTTTCACCAGATCCCCCCGGGGCCGGCGTGGGCGGGCCGTTCCGTACCGCACGATGACCCCCGCTCCGGGACCCCCAAAACCTAGCCGTTGCCTACTTTCTTACACCCAGCGGCCGGCCGAGGTGACCGAACGCGGATTATCCGATGGCCTGACGGAACCGGTCAGCCAGGCTCGAAAGACGGTCGACCGGTTCGTTGGCGAACACGATCCGCAGGTAGCGCGCGCCGCTGGGTCCCCAGCCATCCATCGCCGTGGCCGCCACCTTCGCCCGGTCGAACAACAGCCCCGCCAGCTCGGCAGGCGTCAACCCCAGGGGCTGGGTATCCACGAGCAGCGACCATCCGCCGTGTGGCCGAACGATTGGATAGCCCGAGAGCTGCTGCAGGACCGTGTCGCAGCGCCGCTGCCAATGTTGGGTAGCGGCGGTGACATCAGCATCAGCATCGGGTGCGTCGAGCGCGGCGGCCACCGCCCCCTGAGCCAACCCAACCTGGCAGACCACATTGGTCAGACCAACCAGCTTGATGTCGGCAAGAATCGCGGCGGGTGCCACGACCCACCCGACCCGCCAGCCGATCAGCCGCAGTTCCTTCGACGCTGAACCGACAGTGATGGTGCGCCCGGCGAGGCCATCATGGGCTGCTGGATGGCTGGGGCGAAGGCCGTCGAAACGGATCCGCTCCATCGCCGCGTCATAGATCAGCCAAGCATTGTGCCGCGCGCAGGCAGCAGACAACGCAGACCAGTGCTCCGCGTTCAGGACCAGCCCGGAGGGCATGGCCGGGCCCATCATCAGCACCGCGGCGGTGTTGGGTCCAACAGCGCTGGCGAGATGTTCCGGATCGACCACCCAGCCCTCCGGCGTGGGCTTGGCGGGCACGAAACACGGCACCCCACCGGCGAGCCGGACCCGATTGACCAGGCCGGCGTAGATGAGGTCCACCAGCACCACCTCCTGACCCGGCTCCACGGTGGCCAGCAGCGTGTTCAGGATGCCGTTCAATCCACCGGCGACGCTGACGCACTCGGTGTCGGGGTCGTACCGTCGGCCAGCGATGCGCGACACGTGAGCCGCGGCGGCCGCGCGAAGGGAACGCTGCCCCTGGAAGGGCAGGTAGCTGTTGGCCGCGTCGTCGTCGATGGCGGCCCGGGTCGCGGTGACCGCCACGGCCGGTGGCTTCAGATCGGTGTCCAGATTCTCCAGACGAAGAAAGTCCGGGTCGGCTATCGCGTCCGCGGCGTCGCCGACCAGGTCAACGCCGATGCCAGGAATGTCGCGTAGGCGGCTGACGGTCATGTGACACTCCTCAACGTTCCACTCTGTTCGCTTCACTGGAACGAACGTAACACCAAAATGGTATGCATGGATCTGGCGCGAACGGTCGGCTCGAATGTGCACCGGCTACGAAGCACTGCTGGCATGTCCCTGGCCGACCTCGCCACAGCCGGCGACATCAGCAAGACCACCCTGCACAGCATCGAGCAGGGGCACGGCAACCCAACCCTCAGCACCCTGTGGGCCCTGGCCACGGCGCTGAGGGTGCCGCTCGGCGCACTACTGGAAACACCCACCCCCAACACCGACGTCGTACGCGCCGACGACCAGCAGCCACGCATCAGCGGAGACGCGGTCAGCGCCCGCCTCCTGCACCGCATCCAACTGCGCGGCACGGTGGAGGTCTACGACATCGAGGTGGCCCAGACCGCCCAACACTCACCCGCTCACCTGCCCGGCGTGCAGGAGTGCCTCATCCTCACTCACGGAAGCATCACCACCGGACCCGCCGACGCCACCGCCACCCTGGCCGAACACGACTCCATCCGGTTCGACGCCAACCGCCCACACCAGTACCAGGGCAATGGGCAGCGCAACCGCGCGATCCTACTCATGTTGCACCCCGAAACCTGACGGTCGCCGATCGCGTGAATGGCTGGTAGCAAACATCCCGCGAGTTCCCTCAAACACCCACGAAGCAATCACAGGGCCCAGAGTTCACTGTTTACTGAATACACAATACGATGTACTGTCTTGGCGGTGGAGACGCTGACGCACGGGCAAGTGCTCGCCCGCTTCGGCCATGCCCTGTCCGACCCGATTCGTGCCAGGCTCCTGCTGGCCCTGCGAGACGGACCCAGCTACCCAGCCAAACTCGCCGCCCTGCTGGGTACCACCCGGCAGAACCTGTCCAACCACCTGGCCTGCCTACGCGGCTGCGGCCTGGTCGTCGCCGCCCCCGAAGGTCGGCGCACCCGCTACGAGCTGTCCGATGCCCGGCTCGCACACGCCCTGGGCGACCTACTCGGCCTGGTCCTCGCCGTCGACCCGGCCGCCTGCCCCACCACCGACACCGACGGGTGCTGCTGATGGCCACACTCGCCCTGGGACTGTATGTGCTCGGACTACTACTGGCCTTCGGATGGCGCACCCTCGCCCAGTGGCGAGCCACCGGCGACACCGGACTGCGGCTGGACGCCGGACTAGCCGGATCAATCCGCTGGTGGGCCAAGCTAGCCTTCCTCGCCGCACTGCCGCTCGGCGCCGCCGGCCCCGCCGCCGCCCTGGCCGGCCTGCCGCCGATCACCACCCTCGACGCCGGCTGGCTACGCACCACCGGCGTGGTACTCGCCGTAACCGGGATCGCGGCCACGCTCGCGGCGCAACTGAACATGGGCACCTCCTGGCGTATCGGCGTCAACCCGGCCGAGCACACCGCCCTGATCACCGCCGGCGCATTCGCCGTGGCCCGCAACCCCGTCTTCACAGCGATGACCATCACCAGTCTCGGCCTCGCCGCGATGGTGCCCAACCTAATCTCCCTCACAGCGACCGTCGTGCTCATCGCGTCGGTCCAACTTCAGGTACGAGCGGTAGAAGAGCCCTACCTCATCCGTACCCACGGCCCGGCCTACACCACCTACGCCGCGCGAGTCGGACGCTTCCTCCCCGGCGTCGGCCGCAGCGCCAAAGCTAGATCAACCCCTTAGCGACGTAGCGCTCACAAGGCGCCATGGCCCATTGCTTTCGGGACAGACTGCCGGGAACCCGTCGAGTGAATACGCGATAGATCGTTCACCTGACCCTGCCAGTTGGGCGGGCCGATAGTGGACGTCCACGACGCGCCAATACCCAACGAGATCTCTCAATCATGTCACTACTTCGTAAGATGTGCATGAATCAATAAGAGTAGTGTCAGCGAGAGGATCGACAAGGGAGGTTGCAATGCGGCGGTACGCGACTGAACTCATCGGAACATACTTCCTGCTACTGACGATCGGCCTGACAGTCATCACGATGAACGCCCTGGCGCCAGTGGCAATAGGTGGAATTCTCATGGTCATGATTTACGCCGGAGGGCACATATCCGGAGCCCACTTCAACCCCGCCGTAACACTGGCCGTTCTTATCCGCGGCCGCATCAAACGAGCCGACGCCGGAGGGTACATCCTGGCCCAACTCCTCGGCGGTCTAGCCGGCGCGGCGACCAGCCAACTGATCCTCAACAACGCAAAGCCGACAGCACTGTCACCGGCAGGGCGCGAGATCTGGATGGCATTGGCGGTGGAAGCCCTGTTCACCTTCGCCCTCGCCTACGTGGTGCTCAACGTCGCCACCAGCCGCAGCCACCCGGACAACTCCTTCTACGGCCTGGCCATCGGGGGCACCGTCATGGTGGGGGTGGTCACGGTCGGTGGAATCTCCGGCGCGGCATTCAATCCCGCCGTCGCGTTCGGCGCTGCCGCCATTGGTCTCATCGCCTGGTCGACGATCTGGATCCACCTACTAGCCCAAGCCGTCGGAGCGACGCTCGCGGCGATGGCATTCCTTGCCCTCAGCGAGGAAGACCGCGAGCCCGTCTGACACCGGCAGCGGCTGACCCCCGACAGCGGCGGGGGCCAGCCGCTGCCTCACGTCGACAACAACTCCGCCAGCACCCGATGAGTGCGATTCGAACGCACCGCCGCCCGCTGCTGACCCGCAGTCACCTCAATGTATGCCTGCGAAGACGCCAACGACACATGCCCCAGCAACCGCATGATCTCCGCCGCGCTCGCACCGTCCTCCGCCAGCCGCGTCGCGAACGTATGCCGCAACGCGTGCAGCCGCGCCCCCTGCGGCACCCGGTCACCAATCCCCGCCCGCCGAAAGCAGGAGTCCACCAAATACTGCAACCCACCCCGGCGCAGCGGCCCACCCCGCCGATCCAACAACAGCGGCGCGTCCGGACCCACGCTGCGGGAACCAAATCGGCGACGACAACTCTCCAGATAGTCCGCCAACACCTGGTCCAACTCCGGCTCCACCGGCACCACCCGCGGCCGCCCACCCTTACCGGCCACATCAAGCCGCCGCTCGCCGGCCCGCCCGGCCAGGGATGCCACCCGAAGCGCCAGCATCTCGGCCATCCGCAACCCGCCGCACAACGCCAGCGCCAACACTGCCAGGTCTCGCTGCGGCCAGGGGTCTCGCTGCCGGCCGTTGACCCGGGCCACGGCCGTCAACAACTGCTCAGGGGTGTCCGCTCCGCGCAGTGGCTTGGGCCGGGGAAGGGGCGCTCGGGGCCGCCCCACCGCTGGCATCGGGTTACCGGCGACGACCCCGTCCGCCACCAGGAAGACAAAGAAGCTGTTCCAGGTGGACCAGGCGCGATGCACCGACGCGGCGGAGCGGGTGGCGGCAAAGTGAGCGAACGCCGACCGCAGCGTGCGGGAGTGGAGCGCCGTCAACGGCAGGTCAGCCAGGGGGAGGGGAGGGGTGCATGCGCTGGCGGCGATGCTCGCCACGGTGCGCAGGTCCCGCCGGTACGCCGCCACGGTGTGCGGCGAGGGTTTGCGGGTAGCGCGATCAGTCAGGAACTCCTCAATCAGCTGTACTACCGGTTCACCCGACCTATCCTGCATAAGGAACATTATGCATGAAACTCGCGTTTTGGACAGGGGGTTGCCGGGGAGGCACCCCGACAGGGGGCGGGAGTGCGCCGACCCGAGGGTCGGTTCGCCAGTAACGCGAGGGCCGGGCGCCGCGACGGAAGAACGACGGGCCGTACAGCGCGAGCAGGAGTGTTGCGTGCGGGGGTAGCCGCTCGGTGGCTGCCTGGACGATGGCGGTGGCCGTTCCAAGACCGCGAGGCCGTGTGGTGCAGCACCAAGGGGCAGAGGACCGCACACCCTGTCGCCGGGCTCCGCCGGGGCTACTCACGACCGGACCGGAGGTGAATGCGTTCGGGCAGGGTGTGCGTGTCCGGCGAGGCCCCCGATCGTCGGAGGGGAGCCGTCAAACCGCTCTACTTGACATAATGTGCATTATCGAATGTCGGCTGATAGGGTCGAAGTAGACGAGAAACCTCGCCATGAGCCCCACGAGCGTTCAGCCGCCTCTATCCGGATCTCCCACTGGTGGCTCGCCGCAGCTTCGGGAGTTCCCGCCCGCATCTCGATCAACGGGGCATGGACCGTGAATGATCCGCAGCAAGTGCCACCAGCAGCCGAGCGTTCCCCCGAACACCAAAGTCCACCAGGGCCGACGGAAGCATCCCTGGGATCGAGTTTCAGGGGGTTCATCCAGCGCGGAGACGACGCCGCCACCCCGCTCGACAAGAACCAGGGCAGTCGCGGTAGACCCCTCCAGCAACGACCTCAGGATCAGGTGAGTCGAGGCGCAGTACCGACGCACGAGCGCGTTCACGAACTCCCCGAACACCTCGAGGTCGACTTCGTACTCGTCGTTGATCATAGGACCGAGACCTGATGGCTGGTTCACGACCGGGACCAACGCCTCAGCCGAGCGCACGAACAGCTCGGCGACGCCGTTCGACGGGTTCCACAGGGTGTGCCCGCCCGCCTCAAAGTACCTACGTCGCCTACTCCCCCAGAATGACCAACTCGAATTCCTCGTGCCACAACACGACGGGCTACCAGTTGGCCGGTGGGGCGTGGGCCATCAGCCCCTGACGAACTGGCGCCCGAGCGCCGGCGGGTGCTCAGGGGCTGACGTAGGCGGCGAGATGCTCGCCGGTACGGGTACTCCGACTGGCGACCAGGTCGGCCGGCATACCGTTGAAAACGATCTGGCCACCGTCGTGGCCGGCTCCGGGTCCGAGGTCGATGATCCAGTCGGCGTGGGCCATCACCGCCTGGTGGTGCTCGATGACGATGACCGACCGGCCGGCGTCAACCAGCCGGTCGAGTAGGCCGAGGAGTTGTTCGACGTCGGCGAGGTGCAGACCGGAGGTCGGCTCGTCGAGGATGTAGACATCGCCCTTGTCGCCCATCTGGGTGGCGAGCTTCAGCCGCTGTCGTTCGCCACCGGAGAGGGTGGTGAGCGGTTGGCCGAGGCTGAGATAGCCGAGCCCGACATCGGCGAGTCGATCGAGTATTCGGTGGGCGGCCGGGGTCCGCGCCTCACCTGCGCCGAAGAACTCTCGGGCCTCGGCGACCGGCATCGCGAGCACTTCGGCGATGTTGCGGCCGCCGAGTGAGTATGCCAGTACCGAGGTCTGGAAGCGTTTGCCGTGGCACTCCTCGCAGGTGGACTCCACGGAGGCCATGACGCCCAGTTCCGTGTAGATGCTGCCGGCGCCGTTGCAGGTGGGGCAGGCGCCCTCGGAGTTGGCGCTGAACAGGGCCGGTTTGACGCCGTTGGCCTTGGCGAATGCCTTACGGATCGGGTCGAGTAGGCCGGTGTAGGTGGCCGGGTTGCTGCGTCGGGAGCCGCGGATGGCGCCTTGGTCGATCATGATTACGCCGTCACGGCCGGCGACGGATCCGTGGATCAGGGAGCTCTTGCCGGAGCCGGCGACGCCGGTGAGGACGCAGAGCACGCCGAGTGGGAGGTCAACGTCAACGTTGCGGAGGTTGTGCGTTGTCGCGCCGCGGATTGGCAGGGTGCCGCTGGGTGTGCGTACCGCCTGTTTCAGGACGGCACGGTCGTCCAGGTGTCGGCCGGTGGCGGTGGCGCTGTGGCGTAGGCCGTCCAGGGTGCCTTCGAAGCAGACGGTGCCGCCGGCGGCGCCGGCACCGGGGCCGAGGTCGACGATGTGGTCGGCGATGGCGATGGTCTCTGGTTTGTGTTCGACGACGAGGACGGTGTTGCCCTTGTCCCGTAGGCGTAGCAGCAGGTCGTTCATGCGGCGGATGTCGTGCGGGTGTAGGCCGATCGTGGGTTCGTCGAAGACGTAGGTGACGTCGGTGAGTGCGGAGCCGAGGTGGCGGATCATTTTGGTGCGTTGGGCCTCTCCCCCGGACAGGGTGCCGGTGGGCCGGTCGAGGGAGAGGTAGCCGAGGCCGATCTCGGTGAAGGAGTCGAGGAGGTGGCGTATTCCGGTCAGGAGTGGGGCCACGGTCGGTTCGTCGAGGTCTCGTAGCCAGCTGGCCAGGTCGCTGATCTGCATGTGGCACAGATCGGCGATACTCCTGCCGTTGATCTTGGAGGAGCGGGCTTCGATGCCCAGTCGTGTGCCGTCGCACTCGGGGCAGGTGGTGAAGGTGACGGCGCGTTGCACGAAGGCGCGTAGGTGTGGTTGGAGCGAGTCGACGTCCTTGGCGAGCATGGATTTCTGGATGCTTGGGATCAGGCCGGTGTAGGTCAGGTTGATGCCGTCGATCTTGACTTTGGTGGGTTCCCGGTGGAGTAGGTCGTGTAGCTCCTGTTGGGTGTACTTGCCGATGGGTTTGTCGGGGTCGAAGAAGCCGCAGCCGCGCAGGATGCGGCCGTACCAGCCCTCCATGCTGTAGCCGGGGATGGTCAGCGCGCCTTCGTTGAGGGTGCGGGTGTCATCGTAGAGCGCGGTCAGGTTGAAGTCGGTGACTGCGCCCATGCCCTCGCAGCGGGGGCACATGCCGCCGACTCGGGTGAAGGTGACCTTTTCGGTTTTCGTGCGGGCCGCGCCGCGCTCGAGGGTGACCGCGCCGCTGGCGGTCACCGAGGGCACGTTGAAGGAGTAGGCGTTGGGTGAGCCGAGGTGTGGTTGGCCGAGTCGGCTGAACAGGATGCGCAGCATGGCGTTGGCGTCGGTGGCGGTGCCGACGGTGGATCGTGGGTTGGCGCCCATTCGTTCTTGGTCGACGACGATGGCGGTGGTCAGGCCTTCGAGGAGGTCGACCTCGGGTCGGGACAGCGATGGCATGAACCCTTGCACGAACGCGCTGTAGGTTTCGTTGATCATCCGTTGGGACTCGGCGGCGATGGTGGCGAAGACCAGGGAGCTTTTGCCGGAGCCGGAGACACCGGTGAAGACCGTGAGTCGGCGTTTGGGTATGTCGACGCTGATGTCTTTGAGGTTGTTCTCGCGGGCGCCGTGTACGCGGATCAGGTCGTGGGTGTCGGCGATGTGCGGCCCGGGTGGCTGGTGTGCCGGGCTGGTGGCCGTGCTCATCGGGTCTCCTGGGTCGGGTGTGCCGGCTGGGTCTGGGTGGTGGCTCCGGTTGTTGCTGGTCGGGTTGGTGGTGGGTCAGAGGCCGCCGGCGACGCGGAGGATGGTGCCGGTGGTGTAGCTGGCGTCGGGTCCGAGGAGCCAGGCGATGGCGGCGGCGACTTCGTCGGGTTCGCCGGCGCGCCCGAGTGGGATGCGGGTGGCGGCTTGGTCGGGTCGGTCGGGCTGGCCGGAGCGGGTGTGGATGTCGGTGCGGATGATGCCGGGGGCGACGGCGTTGACGCGGATGTCGCGGGGGGCGAGTTCTTTGGCCAGGCCGATGGTGAGGGCGTCGGTGCCGGCTTTGACGGCGGCGTAGTGGACGTATTCGCCGGGTGAGCCGAGGGTGGCGGCGGCGGAGGAGACGTTGACGATGGCGCCACCGGCGGGCATCCGTCGGGCGGCCTGTTGGGCGGCGAGGGTGTAGCCGATGAGGTTGACGTCGACGACGTGGCGTAGGTCGGTGGGGTCGAGGTCGACGAAGGGGCCGATGGGGCTGGTGACGCCGGCGTTGTTGACCAGGCCGGTGAGCTCGCCAAGGTCGGCGGCGGCGGTGAACAGGGTGGCGAGTTGGTCGGGGTCGCGGGTGTCGGCGGGTACGGCGATGGCGGTGGTTCCGGTGGCGCGTAGCTCGGCGAGGACGGTGTTGGCAGCGGTGTGGTCGCGTTGGTAGGAGAAGGCGATGTGGTGGCCGGCGCGGGCGAGGCGGCGGGCGGTGGCGGCGCCGATTCCACGGCTGCCACCGGTGATGACGGTGACCGGACTCAACGGGGTCTCTCCTGCTCTGGTGGGTGTGGGGCGAGGCTACCCCGGCGGTCTGATGGGGTGGCGCATCTTGGTTGGGTGGGCGGCTGGTATCAAGTACTGCTGTCGGACAGGTGTACGGAAGAGGGGGTGTGATGTCGGGGCAGGGTTTGTCCACCGAGGAGGTGGCGGGTATCCGGGAGGCGGTTGCCGCGGGCCGGAAGCCGAAGGTGGTGTTTACAGCGTCGGCGGGGCAGATTGCGGGGCAGGTCGGTCAGATCGTGGCGTTGACCGACCCGGAGGTCTCCGACGAGTTCGTGGTGGTGCGGTTCGGGCGGGACGAGTTGCCCTTCTCCCCCGTTGATGTGGCGGTGGCGCCGCGGGGGGCGGGGCGGAAGGTGCCGGCCGGGGAGCCGCCGGCGGCTCCGGAGCCGGAGTTCGTGTTGGACACGCCGCCGCCGGTGGCCGGGGAGGATTCGTCGGCGCGGCCGGCGGAGTCGGTGAAGCCGGCGCGGCGGGCGGCGAAGCCGATGAAGGCCACGAAGGCGAAGGGGCCGGCGGGGCTGACGGTGACGTTGGCGTACGCCGAGGGTGAGTGGACGGTGGCGGCGCAGCAGGGGGCGAAGGTGCTCGCCAAGCCGTATGTGGTGAAGCCGGCGGAGGCGCTGCGGATGGTCGGGCTGGTGGATGTGTCGGGTGTGCAGGAGGCGGTGGAGCAGATCCTCGCCGCGGAGCGGACCCAGGCGGAGCAGCAGGCGGAGAAGCTGCGTTCGGAGTTGGCGGAGGTGGAGGCGCGGCTGGCGGAGCTGCGGGAGGCGGGCTGAGTGGCACGATGACGGTCGCCCGTCGCCCGGGCTTCCGGGGGACGGGCGACCGTCGTTTTCGGGGGTGTGGTGGGGTCAGTGTGGCGGGATGTGGGCCACGCCAATGCGCTTGCGGAAGACCCAGTAGGTCCAGCCCTGGTAGGCCAGCACGATCGGGGTGAAGATCACCGCCACCCAGGTCATGATTTTCAGGGTGTAGGGGGTGGAGGCGGCGTTGGTGGCGGTGAGGGTGCCGGCGGCGTCCAGGGTGGAGGGCAGCACGTTCGGGAACAGGGCGGTGAACAGGGTTGCCACGGCCAGGCCGATGGCGGCGGCGGTGCCGATGAAGGCCCACCCCTCGCGGCGGGCGTAGGCGGCGGCGAGGCCGCCGAGCAGGGCCACGGCGGCGGCGACGGCGAGGGCGATGGCGGCCGTGTTGGCGCGGATGGTCAGGCTCCAGGTGAGGAACGCGACGGCGAGTACGGCGGTGGCGACGCCGACGCGGACGGCGAGGGCGGCGGCGCGGTCTCGGATGTCGCCGACGGTTTTGAGGGCGATGAACACGGCGCCGTGGGTGAGGAACAGGGCGGCGGTGGTGGCGCCGCCGAGGAGTGCGTAGGGGTTGAGGAGGTTGAAGAATCCGCCGGCGTACTCGTGGTCGGCGGTGAGGGGTACGCCGCGCAGGATGTTGGCGAAGGCGACTCCCCACAGGATGGCGGGGAGTAGGGATCCGAAGAAGATGGCGTGGTCCCAGCGGCGTTTCCAGGATGCTTCGGGGCGCTTGTGGCGGTACTCGAAGGCGACGCCGCGGGCGATCAGGGCGAGCAGGATGAGCAGTAGCGGTAGGTAGAAGCCGGAGAAGAGGGTGGCGTACCACTCGGGGAAGGCGGCGAACATGGCGCCGCCGGCGGTGATTAGCCAGACCTCGTTGCCGTCCCAGACCGGGCCGATGGTGTTGATCAGGACGCGGCGTTCGCGGTCGTCGCGGCCGAGGACCGGTAGGAGCATGCCGACGCCGAAGTCGAAGCCCTCGAGGATGAAGTAGCCGGTGAACAGCACGGCGACGAGGAGAAACCAGATGGTGGTGAGTTCCATGTGGGGGCTCCGCAGATCAGTAGGCGAAGGCGAGCGGGCGCTCGGCGTCGTCGGTGTCGTCGGGGTCGGGTTCCGGGGTCAGGTCGGGTACGCCGGCCTTGGCGTAGCGGATGAGGAGTTTGCATTCGATGACGGCGAGGGCGGCGTAGATGAGGGTGAAGGCGGTGAACGAGGTGAGGACTTCGGCCATCGACACGCTGCGGGAGACACCGTCGCGGGTGAGCATTTCGCCGAAGACGATCCAGGGTTGGCGGCCCATCTCGGTGAAGATCCAGCCGAAGGAGTTCGCGGCGAGTGGTAGTAGGGGCATGACCAGGCCGGCGCGGAGTAGCCAGCGGCTGGTGGGGGTGCGGCCCTTGCGTTGGCTCCAGAGCACCAGGAGGGCGATTGCGGCGGCGGCCAGCCCGAAGCCGATCATGAGGCGGAAGCTCCAGTAGGTGACCGGGATGATCGGGGTGTAGCTGCCGGCGCCGTACTGGGCGGTGTATTGGGCTTGGAGGTCGTTGATGCCGCTCACGGTGCCGTTGGGGTCGCCGGTGCTGAGGTAGGACAGCAGGTAGGGGATCTTCAGGGCGAAGAGTTCGCGGCTGCCGTCGAGGCTGCCGACGGTGAGTACGGAGAACGAGGCGGGGCTCTCGGTGTCGTAGAGGCCTTCGGCGGCGGCCATCTTCATGGGCTGCACCTGGGTCATGATCTTGCCTTGGATGTCGCCGGTGATCATGACGGCGGTGGCGGAGATCAGGGTGACCCAGGATCCGAACTTGGCGGCGAACCGGTAGGCCGGGGTGTCTGTGGAGTCCGGCCGGCGGATCAGGTGCCACAGGGCGACGGCGACGAGGAGGGAGCCGGCGACGAGGAAGGCGCCGGCGATGGTGTGCGGGAAGGTGATCAGGGCGACCTTGTTGGTTAGGACGGCGACGAAGTCGGTCAGTTCGGCGCGGCCGGTGTCGGGGTTGATCTGGTAGCCGACGGGGTTTTGCATGAACGAGTTCGCGGCGAGGATGAAGTAGGCCGACAGGTTGGTGCCGATGGCGGCGGCCCAGATGGTGGCTAGGTGTAGGCGTTTGGGTAGCCGGTCCCAGCCGAAGATCCAGAGGCCGATGAAGGTGGATTCGAGGAAGAAGGCGACCAGGGCTTCGATGGCCAGGGGGGCCCCGAAAATGTCGCCGACGAAGCGGGAGTAGTCGCTCCAGTTCATGCCGAACTGGAATTCCTGCACGATTCCGGTGACCACACCCATCGCGAAGTTGATCAGGAAGAGTTTGCCGTAGAACTTGGTGAGTTTGAGGTATTTCTCGTTGCCGGTGCGGTGCCAGAGCGTTTGCAGGATGGCGACCAGGATGGACAGGCCGATGGTCAGTGGCACGAACAGGAAGTGGTAGACGGTGGTGACACCGAACTGCCAACGGGCGACGTCTAACGCGTCCACCTGTGACCCCCAGATCTACAGACTTACTACGAAGCGTAGTAGATACTACAGTCGGTCGTAGAAGAATTCTCAGGGGGCGGGGGGCCTGAGGTCCCGGGACCAACGGCCTCGGTCATGGGGGGTCGACGGCCCGCTGGGTGCGCACCCGTGCGATCATGAAGCGCTGATGGAGACTGGGCACCCCGAATGGCGAGCGCCGCTAATCTGGCGTACCGCACAACCACTCGCCCGCGTCGTGGTCGGCGCCCTGGCCCGGCTGGAGGTGGCCGACGAGATTCCGGGGCACCTACGCCCCGGGCCCCTGCTACTGGCCGCCAACCACATCAGCCCGTTCGACCCCATCGTGCTCGCCGCCGCCTGCCACTCGGTGGGGATCGCGCCGCGGATCATGGCCACCGGTGGGCTGTTCCGCGCCCCGCTGGTCGGTGCCGCCATGCGGCACGCCGGGCACATCCGGGTCGACCGGGGTGCCAGCACCGTGGCTGAGGCGATGACGGTGGCCGCCGACGCCCTGGCCGACGGCGCGGCCATCCTGGTCTACCCGGAAGGCCGCATCGGTCTGGATCCGGGGCTCTGGCCCGAGCGGGGCAAGACCGGCGCCGCCCGGCTCGCCCTGAGCTGTGGTGTGCCCGTGATCCCGGTCGCGCAGTGGGGCGCGCACGAGGTGCTCCCCTACCGGACCCCGAAAGGGCTGGTGCGCGCGCTCGCCCGCACCGTCACCCACCGGCGGGTGGTCCGGGTACGCTTCGGCGCCCCGGTCGACCTCACCGACCTGGCGCCCGGCGCACCCGGCGTGGCCCGCCGGGCCACCGACCGGATCATCGATGCGATCACGGACACGCTGGCCTCACTTCGGCCCGACGAACCCGACCGGCCTCGCCATGTTGATCCCGGGCGGCCGGTCGACACCAGCCGCTCCCACCGTCGGAGCTGACACCCGCCACTTTCGGGCTCTCGCCCACTACCTGACGACCCGATTGGCCGGCATACTTCTCGGCGTGCTGACCGGCCCGTGCCCCTATCTCGACACACCAGCGCCGCTGGCATTCGCCCACCGTGGTGGCGCCGCCCAGGGTGACGAGAACACGGCCGCGGCATTTGCCCGGGCCGTCGGCCTGGGCTACCGGTACGTCGAGACCGATGTGCACGCCACCGCCGACGGCGTCGCGGTGGTCTTCCACGACCCCACGCTGCACCGGGTGACCGGCTCCCCCGGTCGAATCGCCGAGCTGCGGTGGGCCGACCTGGCGACGGTGCGCGTCGGTGGGGCGTCCGTCGTGCCCCGCCTGGACGAGGTGCTGCACGCCTGGCCGCAGGTTCGGTTCAACGTAGACGTCAAGGCCGGCTCCGGCGTCGAACCGGCGGTGGCCGCCGTCGAGCGCGCCGGCTCCGGCGATCGGGTGCTGTTGGCCTCGTTCAGTGACGCGCGGTTGTCCCGGATGCGGGCGCTGACCCAGGGCCGGATCGCCACCAGTCTCGGGGTGCGAGGTGTGGCGCGACTGCGGGTGGCGTCGTTGGCCGGCCGGCGGGTTCGGCTGCCGGAGTCGGTGGTCGCCGCGCAGGTGCCGGTGCGGTATGGGCGGCTGCGGGTCACCGACCGCCGGTTTCTGGCCTACTGTCACCGTCTCGGGCTGCAGGTGCATGTCTGGACCATTGACGAACCCGCCGAGATGCACGAGTTACTGGACCTCGGGGTGGATGGCATCATGACCGATCACGTGGGTGTGCTGCGCGAGGTCTACCGCAGCCGCGGCCACTGGGCCGCCTGATTTCAAGGGTAGAACCGGACATGTCCGCCACCGCCGCCCCCGCCGTTGACGACACTCCCCCCACCCCGCGCAGCAGCCGCCGGGAACGCACCGGGTGGTATTTCTACGACTGGGCGAACTCGGCGTTCCAGACCACCGTCATCACCGTGTTTCTCGGCCCGTTCCTCACCACGGTGGCGGAGCAGGCGGCCGGCTGCGAGCTCGGTGCGGACAGCTGCCTCGGGTACGTGTACCCGCTGGGGATTAAGGTCGCCGTTGGGTCGTACTACCCGTATCTGATTTCGCTGTCGGTGCTGCTCACCGTCTTCGTGTTGCCGGTTGTCGGCGCGATCGCCGACCGGACGCGGCACAAGAAGCGGCTACTCGCCGCCGCGGCCTACGTCGGTGCCGGTGCGACTGTCGCGATGGCCTTCGTCACCGGGGAGCGGTACCTGCTCGGCGGGGCACTGTTCCTGGTCGCCAATATCGCCTTCGGCGCCGCGATCGTGGTCTACAACTCCTTCTTGCCGCAGCTGGGTGGGCCGGACGACCGGGACGGCATCTCGAGCCGGGGATGGGCGTTGGGGTACCTCGGCGGGGGTCTGCTGCTGGCGCTCAACCTGGCCGTGGTCACCGCGTTGACCGAGGAGGGCAACCCGCAGCGCACCCTGGATCTGGCCCGCTGGTCGATCGTCTCGGCGGGCGCGTGGTGGGCCGCGTTCACCCTGGTGCCGCTGCGCTGGCTCCGCGAGCATCCCACCGCCGCGGCGCTGACCAGCGGCGGTAACGTGCTCACCGATGGCTTCCGGCAGCTCGGGAGCACCCTACGGCAGCTGCGGGCGTATCCGTTGACGCTGTTCTTCCTGCTGGCGTTCCTGGTCTACAACGACGGCATCGCGACGGTCATCACCCTGTCCTCCCAGTACGGCACCGAAGAGCTGCGGCTGACCCAGAGCACCCTGATCGTCACCATCTTGTTGGTGCAGTTCCTCGCCTTTGGTGGCGCGCTGCTGCTCGGCGCGCTCGCCCGGCGGATCGGCGCGTGGAAGACCGTCCTGTTCAGCCTGGTGCTGTGGATCGCGGTGGTGATCGCCGCGTTCCGGCTACCCGCCGAGGCGCCGCTGCCGTTCATGGCGCTCGGCGCGGCCATCGGGCTGGTGCTCGGTGGTAGCCAGGCGTTGAGCCGGTCGTTGTTCAGCCAGCTCATCCCCGCCGGTAAGGAGGGTGAGTACTACGGCTTCTACGAGATCAGTGACCGGGGTACCAGCTGGCTTGGTCCGCTGGCCTTCGGGCTGGTGTTCCAGCTGACCAACTCCTACCGGGTGGGCCTGGTCTCGCTGTTGATCTTCTTCGTGGTCGGGTTCGTGCTGCTGCTGGCGGTCCCGATGCGGCGGGCGATCGTGGCCGCGGGGAACCGACCGCCGCGGGTGCTGTGAGCCGATCGATCGCCGCCGCCGCTGCGGTGGGTTGATGGGCTAGGCTGCCGGACCGTGACCGACCACGCCCCCACCGATTCGGCCTGCCCGACCCCCGTGCCCCGATCGCCCGTCCGCGCCGGTGGGGACGGGCGTCCGCTGCACGCCGCGGCGCTGCGGTTCTACTGGGGCCCGATGGACTGCGGCAAGTCCACCATGGCGCTACAGATGAACTACAACCACGCCCGGCAAGGGCGGCGGGGCCTGGTCACCACCCGTATCGACCGGTCGTTGGGCCCGCGGGTGACCACCCGCGTCGGGTTGGCGCACGAGGCGATTGAGGTCACTGATGAGCTGGACCTGCGTGCCCTGGTCCGCAGCCGGCGGGCTGAGGGGAGCCAGGTCAACTACCTGATCTGCGACGAGGCCAGCTTCTACCAGGTCGAGCAGGTCGAGCAGCTGGCCGAGTTGGTTGACGCCGACGACGTTGACGTCTATGCGTTCGGTCTGGCGACCGACTTTCGGTCCCGAATGTTCCCGGCCGCGCGGCGGCTGTTCGAGTTGGCGGACTCGGTGGCCCGGATCCAGGTGGAGGTGCTCTGCTGGTGCGGGCGGGAGGGGCTGCTCAACGCCCGCGTGATCAACGGGCGGGTGGCGCGGGAGGGCGCGCAGGTGGTTGTCGGCGACACGGCCGAGACCGCCCAGGTGCGCTACCAGGTGCTCTGCCGGCGCCACCACCGCGCCGGCGAGCTGGGGCCGGCCACGTCCGGCTGACCGGATCATGCCCGGTCCGGGTGAATCAGTACGGGTCGCCGCAGACCCGCCAGCCGCCGTCCTCGGTGACGATGGATAGCTCCCGCTGTTCGGTGCTGCCGCTGTCGCGGGTCAGCCGTACGGTGACGGTGCCCTGTGGTCGGCCGCGGCGGCTGGTGACGGCGACATCGACGATCTCGTAATCCTGCACGGTCGGCGGGGTTCGTACCCAGCTGGTGAAGCCGATTTTGCTCCACCGGCTGCGGGAGTCGGCGCAGAGCTGTTCGTAGGCGCCGGCGGTGTCCCCGGTGGTGAGCTGGCGTAGGAAGCTGTCGGCGGTGAGCCGTACCGGCGCGGCGGCGCGGGTCACCGCCTGCAGGTTCCACGCGGCCAGCCCGGCGACACCCACGCAGCAGAACAGGGCCATGGCGCCTGCGACGACCAGGCCGGTGCGGACCGGCCGTCGTGGCTGCGACGGCCGAATCCACGGCGGCTCGGCGTTCACACCCTTCGACGGTAGAGACTTGGCCTCGGGCGATGGTGCGGAATACCGCGACGCACGGCGGAAATATTTCCATAATCACGGTATGCGTGTTGCCGTTGTCGGCGTGGGTCGGATGGGTGCCATCCACGCCGCTAATCTCCACCGCCACGCCGATGTCACCTCGTTGGTGGTGGCCGACACAGACCGGCAGCGCGCCCAGGAGGTGGCCCGCCACTTCGATGTCAGCGCGGCGGATTCGGTTGACGAGGTGTTTACCTCTTCGACCGACGCGGTCGTCATCGCGGCCAACACCGCCGCGCACGCCGGGCTGATCCGGCAGGCCGTACGGGCGGGTCTGCCGGCGTTCTGCGAAAAGCCCGTCGCGACGGACCTGTCCGAGTCGATACAGACCATGCACGAGGTGCAGGCTGAGGGTGCGACATTGCAGATCGGCCTCATGCGTCGGTTCGACGCGGGCTACCGGGCCGGCCGGGAGCTGGTGCGCTCCGGTCGACTCGGTCGGTTGCACACTATTCGTTCGGTTGGCGCGGACCCCGCTCCCCCGCCTGCCTCGTACCTGTCGGCCTCCGGCGGGATCTTCTGGGACGCGCTGATCCACGACTTCGACCTGCTGCGGTGGATCACCGGCCGGGAGGTCGCCGAGGTGTATGCGTGCGGCTCGGACGCCGGGCCGCAGATCTTCGCCGAACTGGGGGAACTCGACACGGCGATGGCGTTGCTGACGATGGACGACGGGATGCTCGCCGTCACCACGGCCACTCGGTGCAACGGGGCCGGCTACGACGTACGCATGGAGGTGTGCGGGGACACGGACACCATCGCGGTTGGGCTGGACCGGCGCACCCCGCTGACCTCCGTCGAGCCGGATGCCACGTGCCCGTCGTCGGATCCCATCCAAGGCTTCCTGGAGCGCTTCGCGCCGGCGTTCGAGGCGGAGATCGACACCTTCCTTCAGCTGGCCCGGGGCGACCTGGAGAACCCGTGTGACGGGCGGGAGGCGGTGGCGGCACTTCGGGTGGCGGAGGCGTGCCGGCGGTCGCAGCGGGAGCGGCGGCCGGTCCGGATGACGGAGATCGCCGGGCTCTGACGGCGGACTACCCGCTGGTGCGCCGCGTCCGGTGGCGGCATGGTTTCGGGCGCGGCGGGAACCCAAGCGGCATGGCCCGGTCCTGGAAGTGGGAGGCGCAGGTTACCCGGCCCGTCCGGTGGAGCACCGCGCTCTACGACGGGTTGCTGGAGCTCACGCCCCGCAGCGAGCCGACGCTCTTCGGTGACCTGGACCGCTCCCGGCGGCGTTTCGTCACCATAGACGAGAGTGTCTGGCGGCTGTACCAGAAGGAGATCACCGGGCTGCTGGACCGCTACCGACTCGAGTGGAACAACCCGCCTTGTCTGCTGCCAGGCGGGGAGGACGCCAAAACCCGCGACGAAGCGGATCGGATCTACGACGAGATGGATGCCTTCGGCGTTCCCCGGTTCGGGGAACCGCCGATCGCAATCGGCGGCGGCGTGCTGCACGACGTGTTCGGTCTGGTGGCCGGCGAACACCGGCGGGGTGTGTCGTGGGACTTCATCGGCACCACCCTCGTGGCGGCCATTGACTCGATGTTCGCCCTGAAGTGCGGCGTGAACACCGGGTGGAAGAACCGGGCCGGGCTCTACCATCCGGCACGGTCGTCGATGACCGACGCCCGCTTCTTCAGGACGTTGCAGGAACACGCCATCAGGGACGGCTTCGCGGAGATCATCAAGGTCGCCGTCGCCGGAGACGCTGCCCTGTTCCGGATTCTCGAGGAGCACGGACCGCGGGTCGCCGAGGAGCGCTTCCGGGCCACCGACGACGCCTCCGAGGAGATCCTCAGCCGATCGATCTCGTGGATGATGCGGGAACTGAAACGCAACCCGTTCGAACACGAGACGGCCCGGGCCAGCTACCTGGGGCACAACATCTCGCCGGGCATCGAACCCATCGAAACGCACGGCCATGCGGTGGCGTTGGACATCGCCTGGACCAGCATGATCGCCTGGCGGCGGGGGTTGATCGGGCGTTTCGTCCGCGACCGGATCCTGCGCCTGATCCGCTCCCTCGGCCTGGACGTGTGGCACCCCGCGATGGCGGACACGCAACGGCTGGCAGCTGCCCTGTCCGACACCGCCCGACACCGGGGCGGCCAGCAGCGCATCCCGACGCCGACTCGGGTGGGTCGGGTGACATACCTGGGGGATGTCACCACCGACGAACTGCGGCGCGCCGTCGAGGACCAGCACCAGTGGGACTCGGGCGACCTGCGGTCGGATACCGCGAAGGAAGGTGGTCGGCGATGAGTCCGCCGCACGGTCCGGACCACCGGATCCAGGTTGGTTCGTCCCCGGACTCCTGGGGGGTGTGGTACGCCAACGATCCACGGCAGGTTCCGTGGCCACGTTTCCTCGACGAGGTAGCCCGGGCCGGCTTCGAGTGGATCGAACTCGGCCCGTACGGGTATCTGCCGACCGACCCGACCCGGCTCGCCGGCGAAACCGCCCTGCGCGGCCTGCGGGTCGCCGCAGCGACGATCTCGACGTCCCTGCACCGGGGTCACAGCGGCTGGCAGGAGAGCTGGCCCCGGGTGGCGATGACGGCGGCGCTCGTACGGGCAGTGGGTGGCTCCTGCGTCGTGATCATGCCGGGCCTCTGGCGCGACCCGTGGACTGGCGCGTTCGTCGAGGAGCCGCACCTCACGGCGGCGCAGTGGCATGACCTGACCGTGTTGACCAACCGGCTCGCACGACAGGTCCGCGACTCCTTCGGGCTACGCGTCATGCTCCACCCGCACGCCTACACCCATATCAACAACGAGCAGGCAGTCACCCGCTTCCTCGACGCGACGGACCCGGAACTGGTCTCCCTCTGCCTGGACGTCGGGCACTACGCCTTTTGGGGCGGGGACAGCGTGCGGCTGCTCGACCGCTGTGGCGAGCGCATCGGCCACCTGCACCTCAAGCAGGTCGACCCCGTGGTGCTCGCCGATGTTGTCGCCAAGGACGAGCCGTTCGCCACCGCGGTGGCCCGGGGGGTGTGGTGTGAGCCCCCGAGCGGGTTCCCTGAGCTGGAACCGGTGCTGGCCGCCGCGCGACGACTCGACACCGACATGTTCGCCATCGTCGAGCAGGACCTCTACCCCTGCCCCGCCGACAAGCCCTTCCCGATCGCGGAACGGACCCGCCGACTCCTGCGCTCCTACGGGGTGTGACCCACCTGTCGGGGGCAGGAACCCTGATGTTGGTTGTTGCGCCGACAGGTGGACCGGTTCGCCGGAAACTGGGCACATGCAGTGCCATGTGTTCACGAACCCCCAGCAGGGGGCGAGCTACGAGCAGGTCGCCTCCACCGCCAGGGCAGTGGAGGAGTTCGGGCTCGACGGCTTCTTCCGCTCGGATCACTTCCTGGCCATGGCCGGTGCCGCGGGGCTGCCCGGCCCCACCGACACCTGGGTGACCCTCGGCGCGCTGGCCCGGGAAACCCGACGCATCCGACTCGGTTCGTTGATGACCTCGGCGACGTTTCGGCACCCGGGCCTGTTGGCGGTCACGGTCGCCCAGGTCGACCAGATGAGCAACGGGCGGGTCGACTTCGGGTTCGGCACCGGATGGCACAAGCCGGAACACCGCGCCTACGGTGTCCCCTACCCCGCCCTCGGCGAACGGTTCGACCGCTTCGAGGAGCAACTGGACATCGTCACCGGCCTGTGGAACACCCCGCCGGGCGAGCTGTTCACCTATCCCGGGCGGCACTACCAGTTGACCGACGCGCCGGGGCTACCGAAACCCGCCCAGCGGCGTCCGCCGATCATCATCGGCGGCAAAGGACCGACCAGGACACCCTGCCTGGCGGGTCGCTACGCCGACGAGTTCAACTACGCCTTCCCGACCCTGACGGAGATCGCGGAGCAGGGCGCGCGGGTGGACGCGGCCTGCGAGAAGGCCGGCCGGGTGCCGTCGAGTCTGCGCCGCTCGGCTGTTGTCCTGCTCGTCTGTGGCCGGGACTCCGCCGAGGTGGCCCAGCGGGCGGAACCGGTCGGTGGGCTCTTCACCACGCAGATGATGGAGCACGGGCTGGTCGGCTCCCCAGCTCAGGTGGTCGACCGGATCGGGGAGTTGGCCGAGGCGGGCATCAGCCGGCTCTATCTGCAGACACCCCACCAGTTCGACGTCGATCACCTGGCGTACTTCAGCCAGCACGTGCTGCCGCAGCTGGACTGACAGGTGCCGGCGGGCGCGGTTGCGCCGTGGCGGCGGGTCAGCCGCGGCGGCGGGACCGGGCCGCCCAGATCGCGTACGCCGGGTCCCGGTCGAGGTTGTGCCGGTCGCGGTCATAGCGGCGGGTGGTACGCGGGTCGGCGTGCCCCATCGCGTCCTGCACGTCCTCCAACGGCACGCCCTCGGCGCGGGCGGTGGTGGCGAAGGAGTGCCGCAGCGAGTGCGGTGACAGCCGCGCCCACCCCGGGATGCCGGCCTCTCGGGCCAGCCGGCGGACCAGCCGAAACACAGAGTGCCGGTCCAGCCGGGCTCCGGTCGAGGTCACCAGCAGCGGACCGGTCAGCCGGTGCACCGGCACACCCGCGACGCCGGCCCGCAGCGCCAGATAGGCGTGCACCGCCGCCACGGAGCTCGGGGTGAGGGCCCGTCGCCGGGCCCGGCCGCCCTTACCCGTGAAGCGGACACTGTGGTGGCCGCGCTCGGTGCCCAGGTCGCCGACGTCCAACGACACCAGTTCCCCGACCCGCAGCCCGAGATCGACCAGGAGCGCCACGGCGGCCCGGTTCCGGGCGGCGGTCGGGCCGGTGGCGCTGTCGGCGACGGTGAGCAGTGCGTTGACCTCCTCCGGGGTGAGCCCGATGGTCGCCGAGTGGTCGCGGTCAACGTGGGGGCGATCCGCGCCGGTCGCCGGGTTGGTCTCGACGGCTCGCAGCTTGACCAGAAAGTCGTACCAGCTGGACAGGGCGGAGAGCTTACGGGCAACCGTGGCGGGCGTGAGTGGCTTGCCGCTGCGGGCGTTCGGCATCGACTCCAACCACCGGGCGTACGCGTTGACGTGCAGGAATGTCGCCTGCAAGGGGTCGGCGTCGGCGTCGGCGCACCAGCTGAGCCAGCCGGCGACGTCCCGCCGGTAGGCGGCTCGGGTGTGTGCGCTGAGCCGGCGGTTGGCCAGCCACGCCTCGGTGAAGTCAGCCGCGCCGGCGGGCAGTACCGGTGTTGGTGTCGAGCGGCGCCGCACCGGCACCTGAGAGGAGAGCATGTGCGAAAGGTTCTCAGGATGGGGTGGGCAACGGTCGGAGGCGCGCCCGCCGGAGCGCACCGGTCACCGCCGCGAGGGTGAGCGCGGCGACCGCGGTGAACGCGGTCATGCTCGCCAGGTCGGGGTGCAGGACTGACTGGCCTCGGCCGGCCTGCCAGCTGAGCACCACGAACAGCCCGGTAGCGCCGAGGGCGGCGGCGCCGACGAGGTCGGCGCGGGTCCGCTCGTCGCGCAGCCAGGGCCGCCGGGCCGAGGCGGCGCCCAGGGCCACGGTGAGCAGCAGCAGCCCCTGGATGGCGTGCATTCCCACGAAGTGCGGAACCCGCAGGTCCCCACCGGTCGTGCTCCACCCGGTGACCGCCATTCCGTTGCCGTCGGGGTCGCCGATGCCGTGCGCGCCGATCAGGGACACCTGCTGGCCGTTGGCGTCGGCCACCACCCGCGGCGTCTCCTCCGCGACGCTCAGCCACAGGGCCACGACCATGCTGGCGACCGCCAGGCCCAGCCCGGCGCGCAGCGCCCGGGTCAGCGCGCGGTCACCGACGCGCTGGATCAGCAGCAGGATCGCCACGAAGAAGGTGGTGAGCAGTAGCGGCATGATGCCGACGGAGAACAACGCCTGTACGGTGCGGGCCACCGGGTCGCTGTTGTCGTTGAAGTGGCTGAAGGTGCCGTTGGCGGCGGCGTAGGCGACGGCTCCGACATCCAGCACCCCGGCGAACGCGAAGACCGTGCCGAGCCACCAGCCGACGCGTCGGCCCCGGTGGAGCTTGCCGAGCAGCCACGCCAGCACGAGGGCGTGCACGCCCATGGCGAACCCGAACTTCAACGGTTTCAGCCAGACCGGCTCGCCGACGAGGTGCCGGTCGTCAAGCAGCAGGCCCCCGACGGACACCAGGGCAACGGTGAACATGAAGACCGCGTTCGCGAGCAGCGGCCGATGCCACTCGGTCTGCACGCGGTGAGGTGCGGTGATGGTACTCATGCCTCGCTCCGTCCGCTGGCGCGCACCCGGCCCGATGCCGGGTGCGCTTTGAGCGTCTTCGAACGCGCAGCGCAGCACCATCCCGCAGGCCACCGGCCGGGCCGGGGGTTACCCCCCCCCTTCTGCAGACCCGGTCCCGGCGCGGTCACCGCGGCTGGGGTGACCGGGGTCGGCGGGTGCGGTGGAGCAGGGTGGCGCCAGCGAGGATGAGCAGGGCGGCGGCACCGAGCAGACGGGGCAGGCTGGCCCCGGTGATGGGTAGGTCGGGGTCGGCGGGGTCGGCGATGGTGATGGTGGTGGCCGCGGACTGGCTGTGGGGGCAGGTGGTGGTGCTGGTGTAGTCGGCGGTGGCTGCAGGAACCGCTCCAACCAGCACGTCGCCCGGTAGCCGGGCCGGCCGTCACCGGTGGCGGGCACCGGCCAACACGCGGACCAGGATGAGCATCGCGGCGGCCTGCGCGGCGGCGACCGCAGCGAAGAGCCCGGCCCGGGAGGAGTCATACAGAGCGCCGGCGGCGACACCGCCGACGAGCGCACCGGTGGCCTGGACAGCGGCGAAAACGCCGTACGCGGTGCCCCGGCGCGCCCGGGGCACAAGGTCGGCCACGAAGGCCTTGACAGTGGAGTCCTGCACCCCCAGCGCGGCACCCCACACCAGGACCCCGCCGGCGGCCACCGCCAACCCGTTGGTGAACGCCAGTGGCGGCACCACTGCTACCAGCACGGGCAGTACCAGCAGGACCCGAGCTCCGATGCGGTCGTAGGCCGCACCGGTGGCGAGGGCGGCCACCGCCGCCGCCACCATCGCCACCGCGTACAGCAGCGGCACCCCCGCCGCCGGCACCAGACCGGTCTGTGCCAGGTGGAAACCGATCAACCCGAAGGTCATCAGCCCCGCGGTGCACAGGGCGCAGGCCACCGCGAACCATCCGAAGGACGCCGGCAGCGAGGCCCGCCGGGCAGGGTCATCGCGCCTGTCTCGGTTGTCGACGGCAACGTCACGCGGGTGCGCGATGCCGGCGCGGCGGCGCAGGAGCAGAAGCAGGACCATCGCCAGCGCCCCCGGCACCGCCAGCCCGGCCAGCCCCGGCCACAGGAGCCCACCGGCTGCGGCGGTGAGTGCTGCCAGCAGCAGCGGGCCGGCGAACGCCCCGACCTGGTCCAGGGCCTTGTGGACGCCCATCCCGCGGCCCATCCCCACCGCGCCGGCCGCATCCGCCAACAGCACCGACTTCGCCGGTGACCGCACGGCCTTACCCAGCCGTTCAATCACGATCAACACCGCGGCCGCCACCAGTCCCGCAGCACCCAAGCGCGGGGTCACCGCCAGCAGCGGCACGCACACCGCCGTCAACGCGTACCCGACGGTCGTCA
This sequence comes from Salinispora cortesiana, assembly GCF_000484695.1. Classification (GTDB taxonomy): domain Bacteria; phylum Actinomycetota; class Actinomycetes; order Mycobacteriales; family Micromonosporaceae; genus Micromonospora; species Micromonospora cortesiana. Next base: position 33,749 of record NZ_AXVR01000044.1, read on the forward strand.
ACGTCCAGTAGCGGCGGGTTCGATCGGCCAGCGGCCCCGACACCAGCCGCAGCGCCAACGCGGCCGCCTCACCAGCGCCGGTGATCAAGCCGACGATCAGTGCGGAGGCACCCAACGACGCCAGGAGCGGACCGTACACCGACCGGGCGCCCTCGTACACCATGTCGGCGGCCAGGCTCACCACACCGAAGCCGATCACCGTCCGCCACGGCGACCATCCCAACGCCCGTCGATCGTCGGGGTCTGCCGGAGCGCGCAGCGCCGGCGTGGAACCAGTAGTTAGCACAGCCTCACCTAATCGGAGTTCGGGCTATGCGGTCAAACCGAGATCGCATGGACGCCTGGATGGGGCTACCGACCGATTGTCACGTCGCCGGGCCGATCTTCGCCGACTCCGGGCTCTTCCAGCCTGCGGGCGATCTGTTCGATGGCGAGGAGGTCTGCGGGGGTGAGCCGGTCGATGAAGTGGCGTCGTACCGACTCGACGTGGGCCGGTGCGGCGTCTTCGAGCGCAGTCAGACCCGGTGCGGTGAGCACCAGGAAGCAGCCCCGGCCGTCGTTCGGGTCGGGTGTGCGTTTCAGGAGACCACGCGCCGCCATCCGGGTGGCGTGCCGGGACAGCCGGCTGCGTGACCAGCCCATCTTGTCGGCCTGCTCCCCCAGGGTGCTGGTGTGGCCGGGTCGTTCCGACAAGGTGCTCAGTACTTCGTAGTCGGGTTCGGAGAGCCCGATCGCGGCCAGGTCGCGCGCCGTGCCGGCCTGGACGGCGACCGTGATGCGCAGGAACGCCCGCCATGCGCGCTCCTGGTCCGGGTTCAACCAGCGTACGGCTCCGGTCGACGGTTTAGTTGACATGTAATCAATCTAGCACCTACACTTCGTTTCCATGTCAACTAAGCCGGTTCGCGTTCTTCTGCTGATCTGCAGCACCCGCCCAGGCGCTTTCGGTCCCCACGTGAGCCAGTGGTTGGTCGAAGCGATCTCCCCACGCGCCGCGGAGCTCGGCGTCGAGCTGATGCCGGTGACCCTCGGCGATGTGAACCTGCCGTTTCTTGACGAGGAGGAACACCCGTCGTCGGGCATTTACCAGCATGAGCACACACGGCGCTGGAGCTCGATCGTTGACCCGGCGGATGGTTTCATCGCAATCACCCCGGAGTACAACTACGGGATGCCAGCGACCCTGAAAAACGCGCTGGACTATCTCCGCCGCGAATGGGCGTGGAAGCCGATCGGTTTCGTCAGCTACGGCAACACGTCGGCGGGCACCCGATCGGTTCAGCACGCCAAGCAGGTGGTGACCACGCTGCGCCTGGTTCCGTTGGGTGCCACGGTCGCGATCCGTCTCACGGACGCAACGACGGAGGGACGACTACTACCCGACGCGGCTCGCGACCGGGCGGGCCTCGACCTGCTGGACGAACTGGTACGGGTCGCAAACGCCCTGCGGCCACTGCGTGAGAACGCACGGGTCAGCAGCCGATCCGGACCGCTGCCAGGGTCTTACGTCAGGCGGCTGAGCGGCGACGACGCACCCGAGGTGACGGTACTGCAGCGGTGCTGCTGGGTGGATGAGGCCCTCGTCAACGAGACCATGGACATACCCGCCCTACACGAGTCGCCAGAACAGGTACGCGAATGGCTCACGACGTGGCACGCCACAGGTCTGTGGCGTGACGGCCGGCTCCTAGGGATGGTCCGCGCCCGCCGCGTCGACACCGACTGGCACGTAGGTCGGCTCGCCGTCGTGCCCGACCTACGCGGCCAAGGTCTGGGCCGGTGGCTGCTGCGCACCGCCGAGGCCGACGCCACCTCCGATTGCGATCGGATTCTCCTGGCGACCGGCGTCAAGAGCCTGCGGAACCTCGACTTCTATCACAGCGAGGGATACCAGTCGGACTCGCTCGCCAGCCCAGACGGAACCACCTGCCTCAGCAAGGACGTGACCCATCCGCTCGCCCGCCGCAGCTGAGGTCAGGGCGGGGTTCCCGCGCTGGTCAACCCGGGAGATGCCACCCCACCTTCACCGGCGGAGTCGGGGCGAGGCAGGGTGTGCTGGCCGGCCCTACTCCGCCTGGCCGGGCGCCTGGTAGGTGACCGGGAGTTTCGCTGCCTCGTCAATCTCCTCCGGAGTCAACAGCGGCACCATGATTGTTTCCCCTCCACCGGCCGCGCGGACGGCGATGCTGAGCGCGGCCGCGACCACGTTGTCCCGCAGGTCACACAAGACGTACACGTCATGCTCGCCGAAGGAGAAGTACAGCGACTCCACCTGTCCGCCGGAGTTCTCGATGAGCGCCCGGACCATCTCGGCCCGCCGCGTCCCGCCCTCCTTGCCCAGTCCACTGACCCCCTGGGTGGTGTAGGTCGCTATCGCCAGGAACTTCACTACGCTGGCACCACCTTTCACCGTCGCTGGTGCTCGCCCTGTACCCGCAATCCGTCCCGCCACGCCTCGCCGAATCGCGGCGGTACGGGCAGGGGGCGTGGGCCGGCGGCGCCAGGGCGTGGCGAGGTCGACCGGGGTGCGTAGCACCCGGGTTGTTACGGTGGTGAACATGTATGTACCCGAGGATCGCACCGCCAGGGCGATCATTCGGGATGTCGCCCTGGAGCTGTTCGGCGAGCAGTGGCCGGCGGCGGCATCACTCAAACAGGTGGCGGAGCGGGCGCAGGTCTCACAGTCGCTGATCATCAAACACTACGGGTCCCGTGACGGTCTGGTCGCCGCGGTGGACACCCACGTGCTGGGCCTGTTGGGCAACGCGTTGGAGGCGCTCGCCGACACCGACGGAGTCGGTCCACCCAACCGCTTTCTCGCCTCGGCCGACGCGCTCCGGGCGCCGGCCACCACCCGCTACCTCGCGCACTTGCTCATCGGCGACTCCGCACGCTCGGTCGAGGCGTACCGCCGGCTGCAGGAGTTCACCGACTCACTGGTGCGTCGGATGGCCGAGGGCGGTGCGGTTGCCGAAGACACGGACCGGGCGCAGCTCTCGGTCGTGCTCCTGGCCCACGAGCTGTCGATCATTTTGTTGCGGGATCGCATCGCCGACGTGCTCGGCACCGACCCGGTGGGCCGCGACGGCCTCCGCCACTGGTGGGACACGATCGACCAGCTCTACTCGGGTACGGCGATCCGGAAGCCGTCCGGCGCACCCGGGCCGTAACGCCACCCGGGCTCACCGCGTGCGGCACTTCGCCGGGACAGCCATCCGGCGAGCAGGACCAGCCCGGCGAGCGCGATCAGCACGTACAGGTTGCTGTACACCAGGCCGAGGCCGGTGAAGTGCAGGTCCCAGCCGCCCGGCGCGGCCAGCACCCAGCTGGCACTGGCCACCAGCGTGAGCCAGACCGCGCCGATAAGCTCACAGATATCGACAAGTCGAGCAAGGCGGGCATAGCGCCCACTCCTGCGTGTCGAGGTCCGGTGTCATCAGGCCGGCGTTCTGCCCCTCGCTGGCCAAGCATGAATCAGTCGGTGGCGCGGTCTGGGCGCTGCTTCCCGCGGTCGCGTTCGCCGGCTACCTGCGCCTCGACTGGCCGATGTACCGGTTCGTCGCCGCCCGCCGCGGCCCGGTGTTCGTCGCCTACTTCGTCGCCATGCACTTCCTGCTCAACCTGGTGATCGCCGTCGCGGCCGGCGTCGGTGTCTTCGGCCTGCTGTCCTCGAGGACGTTCCGGCGGCTGTACGACAAGCCCGCGGAGGCGCTGTGAACTCCACCCCGCTGGTCTCGGTCATCGTGCCGAGCTACAACTACGCCGCGTCACTCGAGGTCTGCCTGCGCGCCGTGCTCGACCAGACGTACCCGGCCATCGAGGTGCTCGTCGTGGACGACCACAGCACCGACGACTCGGCCGCCGTGGCCCGTTCCCTCGGCGTACGCGTGATCGCCCTGCCGGACAACGGTCCCGGTGCGTCGTAGACCACCCTCGACAGGTGCATATCTGTCTACTAAAGTGAACGAAATTGCACCGCTCGAGTGAAGGATGGAGATGCCCATGACAGCTCCCATGCCCCTGCCGCGACGCGCCACCTCGCGGCTCAACGACCTGCTCATCGCCCCCGGCGCCACCCGAGTGGAGCGGTGGCTCAGCTACCTCACCGCGGTCGTCGGCGCCGGCGTCGCCGCAGCCATCGGCGCCGCAGCGGGCTATCCACCCCCGATCGTCGTGGTGCTGGCGATCCTCGGTTTCGACATCTTCGGCGGGGCCGTGGTCAACGCCACCGCCTCGGTGTCGCGCCGGTTCCACACCGGCGCGACCGCCGCCCGCCGACAGGTGATCTTCGTGGCGGCCCACGTCCACCTGCCCGTCCTGGCGCTGATCCTGCCCGCGTACCCGTGGTCGACCGCGATCACGCTCTACGCCGGTACCCTCGCCGCCGCCGTGTTGGTCGCCACCGCCGCTCCGATGTTGAAACGCCCGTTGGCGTTCGCCGCCGCAGCCGGGCTACTGGTTGCGGCGGTCACACTTCTGCCCACCCCGCCAGCGCTCGCCTGGTTGGCGCCGCTACTGATCCTCAAACTCCTCCTCGGGCACCTGCTGCCCGGCCCCCGGGTGATGTGAGCAACGCGAGCCCAACACCACGCCAGCGCCGCCGGTCAACCGAGGTCCACCACGAGGGGTCGGTGATCGGAGATAACCGACAGTGGGGTTTGCACGGCCATCACCGGTGGGAGTCGATGAAGGTCCTGCCGGTCGGCGAGGATGTGATCGAGTTGGATGCGGGGTTGTCCAGCCGGATACGTGGATCGGCGGCCGAGGGTACGCCATCCGGTCAGGAGTCGGGCCGCCCCGGCGGGCAGGTTGAGGTCACCGAGCAGGATCCGTGGAGCGGGCAGGGCCCGCAGCGCGCGGACGCTCTGGCGTAGCTGGCGGGCGTTCCAACCGGGAACGAACGACAGGTGGGTGGTGGCGACGGTCAAGGGACCGTGCGGGGTGCGCAGAACCGCCGCGAGCACGACGCGGGGTTCGTCCCGGAGCAGCACGAGGCCACCGCGGGGTCCGGGTACGTAGATCGGCGTGCGCACCGGTGCCGGCCTCAGCCGGATGACCTGCCAGGAGAGGACCGGGTGGCGGCTGACCAGGCCAACGCCGTAGCGGGGTTCGTCCTGGCCGTCGTCGTCGTGGGTCAGCGGGCGGACCTGCCCGCCGGGCTCACCGACGACGGCGGCGGCGAAGCGGTGTTCACCGGCGGCGAGGGCATGGGCGGCGAGAGCCGTCTGGTCCAGGTAGCCGCTGCGGCACTGCCCCCGGTCGACCTCTTGGAGGGCAAGGACATCGGCGTCAAGGGCAGCGACGGCGGCCGTAAGCCGTTGCGACTCGACCAGCCCGTCGGTGAGCGACCGCCCGTGCAACAGGTTGAAGGTGGCCAGGCGCACCGGGTCAGCCTAGAGCCGTGGCATGGTGGCCCGGTGGTGAAGGTGTTCGTGTGCTCAGTGCTGGTATTCGTGGCGGTCGGGTCGCTCGGCCTGTGGCTGCGGCAACGTCGGGGACGATGAGGTGAGCGCGGCCAATCGGTAGGTGCCCCGGCGAGGCGGCGGTCACCGGCTACGCGGCGCGTAGCGGCCGGCGCGGATCTCCCGCAGGGCCCGGCGGCGGGTCTCCCCGCGCAGCGTGTCCACGTAGAGACGACCGGCGAGGTGGTCCGTCTCGTGTTGCAGAGCGCGGGCGAGGAAGCCGGTGCCGGTGATGGTCAACGGTTGCCCGTACTGGTCTACACCGTGTGCGGTGGCGCGCATGGCGCGTGGGGTCGGGAAGTACAGGCCAGGAATCGACAGGCAGCCCTCGTCGTCGTCCTGGCGGTCGTCGCCGAGTTCCAGCGTGGGGTTGATGAGGTGGCCGCGGTGGCCGTCGGCATCGTAGACGAACACCTGGACGGAGACGCCGATCTGTGGGGCGGCCACCCCGGCTCGGCCGGGGGCGCCGAGCAGCGTGTCCATCAGGTCGGCGACCAGCGCGCGCAGCTCGGCGTCGAAGCTGGTGACCGGTGCGGCGGGTGTGCGAAGCACCGGGTCGCCGATGATCCGGATTGGGCGCATCGTCATGGCCAGAGACTATCGCCCTGCTTCCGGCGGGGACGGCGGGCCGGCGCGAGCAGGGAGGCGCCCCGGCGGTCACCGCCGGGGCGCCTCGAGTAGGTCGGTCAGCCGAAGCAGGTTGGTACGGGGTTGGGGCTGCCGGTGCAGTTGGTGGGTCGGTTGTTGATGATGGTGATATCACCGAAGACGTTGATCACGCCGTTGTTGTAGACGCCGCCGGGTTCGTTTTGGGCGATGTTGTCGGTGACGCGGACGTCGGTGAGGGTGAGGACGGTGGTGGGGTCGCTCGGGTCGAAGAAGATGCCGCCGGCGACTCCGGCTGCTTGGTTGCCGGAGACGGTGGTGCGGCGCAGGGCCACCACGGGTTCGCCGACGATGGCGATGCCGCCGCCGTCGGTGGTGGTGGCAGTGTTGTACACGATCTTGCTGTCCTCCACGGTGGCACCGAGATCGGTGGTGAGGTAGAGCCCCCCACCGGAGGTGGCGCTGTTCTCGGCGACCTTGACGTGCTGGAGCAGGAGCGACTCTTCGCCGTTGTCGTAGATGCCGCCGCCGAGTCCGCTGGCGGTGTTGCGGGTGATGGTGCTGTGGACGATCTCGGAGATGTCACCGTCGTTGTCCACACCCCCACCGTCAGTAGCGGTGTTGTCGCTGATCAGAGTGTGGCGGATAGTGGCGGAACCATTGTCGTTGGAGAACCCGCCGCCGGTGGTGCCGGCGGTGTTGTTGGTCAGCTTCGACTTGCTGATCGTAAAGGTGCTCTGGTCGCTGGAGACGCCACCGCCCTCGTCGCCGGCGGTGTTGCGGGTGATGGTGCTCTTGGTGATCGTGACCTTGCTCCGGTCACCCCAGACGCCGCCGCCGTCGCCGTTGCCGCCGAGGGTCATGTTGTCCCGGACGGTGACGCGTTCGAGGGTGAGTCGGGTGCCTTCGCCAGCGCGGATGCCGCCGCCGTCGTCGTTGTTGCCCTCGAGCCTTCCGCCGGCGACGGTGAGGTCTTTGAGGGTGAGGTCGCCGCCGGTGATGACCTCGAAGATGCGGAAGTCGTCGGCGGCGGCGGCCCGGATGATGGTGGCGCCCTGGCCGTAGATGGTGATGGGTTGGAAGACCTGGGGTAGTCCGTTGTCGTCCTGGTTGATGGTGAGGGTGTAGACGCACTTCTCGGCCAGGCGTAGGGTGCCGCCGCCGGCCTGGTTCGCCGCGGTGATCGCGGCGATCAGCGCGTTGGGGTCGCAGGGCACCGGGGTGCCCTTGTCCTTGGTGCCCTTGTCCTTCCTGTCACCATGGCCATCGCTCTTCCAGCCCGAGTGGCCGGCCTTTCCCCAGTCGCCACCCC
>NZ_AXVR01000045.1 GCF_000484695.1 Salinispora cortesiana
TCTTCGCCCCATGCCCATTGCGAACGTTGCTCCGCCGACCCGACTCCTCGTCGACGCCGACCTCGTCGAGGTGGGCATCCAGTTCGGCGTCGAGCGCTGATTCCAGGACCGTGCGGGTGATCCCCGCGAGGAGCCCACCCGGACCGACCAACGAGACTCCATCGGCCTTGGCCCGCTCGACCAGCTGCTACGCGAACTCCACCTCCGCCGCCGACGGCTGCGGAAGCTGAACCGTGTTCTTCTTGTCTGCCATAACGTGGTCCTTCCTGGACAGGATCAACGTCCTGTCCAACGGACCACACCCAGGTCAAACACGGAAATCTACGCAGTCCCGTGATCCCCCCGCCAGGGGTGAGGAGTGGCCGGATGCGCGCGCCGACTCCCGGGACGCCGGTCAGCGGCGTCCCGGGAGCCCCGGGTGAGATCAGGAGCCCTGATTGATTCCGGTGAAGTTGTGGGTGACACCGGCGGCGATGATGTAGTTGTTTCCCCAGCCGCAGTACCAGGTCACTCCGTTGTCCAGGCAGAAGTGCATGGCGGTGGCTCCTGGAACCGGGGTGCTGGTGTCGGAGTAGGAGTAGTACTGAACGGCCGTACCGTAGGGGCCGAAGCGGCTCTGCCACCCGTCCCGCTCGAACCAGACGGATGCCCGCCAGCCGGCATAGTTGCTCTGGAAGGTGCCCTGGTAGTAGTTGTTGTCATTGCAGGTGCCGGCGACCGGGGTCTCGCGGACGGCGACGGCGGAGCCAATGTTCAGGGTGCTGGTAATGCTGTTGCCGACGCCGGCGCACCGTGCCTGTGCGGCGCTGGGAGCCACCGCCAGTGACGCGAACGTGGCACCGAGAAGCCCCAGCATCGCGGTGATCGCACGCACCTTCGTTTGTCGCCTGAGCATGAGTTCTCCTTTTCTGGCACGGTTCGATGGACCGTGCCGTGCCGGGCCTGATTCCCGATGCGCCCAACCAACGGCACCGCTGTTGCGCGGAGGTTGTGGCGCTGTTGTGGGGGTGGCCTGCCCTGTCCCTGCGGTGGGCACGCCGCGGAAGCGGGACGGCACCACAACCGCGCCACAACCGGCAGGGGCTAGTCCTGGAGGCGACCCGTTCGACCAGCGCCGATCGGGCACCAAGGAGGTGGACCCTTTGAAGGGCATGACACGGCTGGTTGCGGTCAGCGCAACACTGGTCCTGGCGATGACCACTATTTCGGTTGGTCCGGCTGTCGCGGACGACATCTGTCCGCCGCGCAGTATTGGCGTAAGCGATGCCACGCAGTTCGAGGGCGGGTTCTTCCCGGCGGAGATCACGTTCACGGTGACGTCGGCTGGCTGCGCGGGGGGCACCGTCCAGTTCGCGACGGGGGCCGACCCCGGCGGCGCGATGCCGGTGGCTGAACCCGGACTCGACTACACGCCGGTGTCCGGTGAGTTGTCCTGGCTGCCGGGTGAAACCACCAACCACACCGTCGTCGTGGACATTGTGAGCGACTACGGAATCGAGCCGGACGAGGTGTTCACACTAGAGCTGTTCAACCCGGTCGGGCTGGTAATTGTCGACCCGGTCGGTCTGGGCACGATCCGCAACGACGACGTCACGGTCACGCCCCTTGGTAAGCCACATTGCCTCGAGTCATGTGTAGGCTGCCGGCTGATCGTGATCATATCGGAGCCGGCGCCGGTCGACCTGATCGTCCATTTCGCCACCCAGAGTGGTACCGCGACGGCCGAATCGGACTACACCGGAATCTCCAACGGGCAACTCACCATACCGGCCGGGTCGTCAACAGCGGAGCTCAGCATCCCGGTCCGGGACGACCGGGAGGTGGAGGGCGACGAATACTTCTACGTTCACCTCTACGCACCCTCGAACGGGAGAATCACCCAGGATCAGGTGGCCGTGGGCATCGTCGACGACGACTGAGGGATCGTGGGAGAACGGGGACGGCACCCAGATCGGCTTCGTCGGCCAGCTTGCCGGCGAGCTGCTCCGCCTCATCGGTCGCGTTCGCCTCGTGGTAGAGGCGAACAGCTGTTGACCAGTGGCACTGTGCGGCACCTCGGCTGCCGGTCAGCTCCGCGAGGTCGCCGAGGTTGCTGTGCACGTGTGCCTGCTCGTACAGGTCGGGCACGGCCCGCCGAAGGTTGGCGCTTGCCGTCAGGCATCGGCGGGCCTCGTCGAGGTTCGCCAGGCCCAGATGCGCTTCGCCGAGCTGGTTGAGGGTGCGTGCCTCAATGTGCCGGTGACCCAGTCTCCGACTCATCGTCAATGCCCGCTCGAAATGCTCCACAGCGGACGCGGGGTTGGCGTGGGCCAGGTAGGTGCGTCCGAGGTCGCCCAGCGCGACCATCTGGTAGCGGTGATCGCCGGCTCTGCGGCTCACGGCGAAGGCCTCGTGGAAGCAGTCGAGCGCCGGATCGTGTCGCAGCTGCTGCAGGTGCGCCTCGCCCAAGCTGTTCAACGTGCTCGCCTCGAGCCGGTGAAGACCGATGGATCGGCTGGTGGCCAACGCCGCGTTCAGCGGGGCGAAGCTGAGATCAGCACGGCCCATCCGGACATGGACGTAGCCGAGGTTGCGCTGGGCGGTCGCCGCGCCGGCCCGGTTCCCACAGTGGTCGTGCAGCCGCAGTGCGGTCTGGTATGCCTCGATCGCCTCGGTGAAGCGACGCATTTCTACGAACGCCCCGCCGATGTTGTTGTAGACGTAGGCCAAGCCGCCGTCGTCCCCGAGCGACCGCAACAGCGCCAACGCCTGGTGGTGGCTGTCGAGTGCCCGGCTGAGCTGGTGTGTCGTGCGGTAGGCCACGCCGAGTGCCCGATGCATCTCGGCTTCGAGGACCGGATCGCCGAGCCGACCGGCGGCCCGGACCGCGTGCTGGCACATCACCACCCGCTCGGACCAGTCGCCATGCACGTCGAAGTAGCTGGTCAGTAGGTAGGTCAGCTGGCATGCCGCAGCGGGCTGGTCGTGCTCCTCCGCGTACCGCACGATCGGCAGTAGGTTTTCGCGTTCGGACGCGAGAAAGGTGATCGCCTGCTCGCGAGTGGCGGAAAAGGGAAGCTCCGGTGCCGGATGACGCAGCGCCGCGGCTACGCGGTCGAGGTTGCTGTCGAGCACCTGGGTGGCCGTCTCGGCGCCGACGAGATACCAGTCGAGCAACTTCTCGGCCACCTCGGCACGCGTACTCTCGGGCTCGTCGGCCAGCGCACACCGCCGCGCGAAGAGCCGGACCAAGTCGTGGAACTGGTATCGGCCCGGCCGTGGCTCGGCAATCAGATGCGCTGCGACGAGTTCGGCCAACGCGGGTCGCTGCACGTCGGCGGGCAGGCCGCAGAGCGCGGCAGCCAGTGCTGCACCGATGTGCGGCCCGGGATGCAGGCCGAGCAGCCGGAACAGCCGCATCGCGGGTACGGACAGCGACTGGTACGCACTGGCGAACACCACACTGACGTCGCGGCTGCCGTTCTCGACGGACAGGTGGGCCAACCGGTCGCCGTCTGACAGGTCCTCAACGAGCGCCTCAATGGACTGATCCGGGCGCAGCGCAAGCTTTGCCGCCGCGATCCGTAAAGCGAGCGGAAGCCGACCGCACAGCTCGGCGAGCCCGGCCACCGCGTCACGCTCTCGGCCTACCCGATCGGCGCCCAGCATCTTTGCCAACAGATCGGTTGCTTCGTCCTGGCTGAACAGGTCAGGGAGGATGGTGTGTACCCGGGTGTGCGTCACCAGGGCGACGAGGCTGTTTCGACTCGTCACCACGAGCAGGCTCGCTGCGCTGGCGGGGATCACCGGCAACACCTGCTCGGTGGAGCCGACGTCGTCGAGCACGACGAGCATGCGCTGGTCGGCGAGGATCGTACGGTACAGGGCGACTCGCTCGGCCAGCCCGGCAGGAAGCCGATCATCCGGCACCCCGAGGCACCGTAGCAGGACTGCCAGCACCTCGGCCGGGGCGAGCGCATCGGCCCGGTTGTGGCCACGGAGATTGACGAAGAGCTGACCGTCCGGAAACCGGTCGGTGACGCTGGCGGCCCACTGCACTGCAAGCGACGTCTTGCCGATCCCGCCCTGGCCGCTGATCAGCACCACGGGCCGGACACCCTCGTGGCCTATCTCGATGACACTGCTCAGCTCACCCAGCTCGGTGACGCGGCCGGTGAAGTACCCCACCGGTGCCGGCAGCTGCGCCGGTCGGGGTGGCGTCGCCGCGACGGAGGCCCGGCCCGTCGCCGCGACCTCGTTCCGGCCAAGGACCGTACCCGGTGCCCGCAGCTCACCAGGCGCGGCGCCACGGAGCAGCGCGGTGTGCAGGTCTGTCAGTTCGGGCGACGGATCTACCCCGAGCTCATCGGCGAGCCGAACGCGTAGCCGTTGGTAGGCGTTCAGCGCCTCGGTCTGCCGCCCGGATCCCGCCAGGGCGAGCATGCGCAGGCCCACCAGCCGTTCACGGGTCGGATCTGCTGCCAACAGCCGCTCTACCTCGCCGAGCGCCTCATCCGGTCGGCCGAGGCAGGTCAGTAGCTCGCAGTGGTCCAACTGTGCGGCAAGCCGCAGGTCCTCCAGGCGCGCCGCCTCGGCTGCCGTCCAACCGATCGGCTCCGCGTCGGCGAGTGCGTCACCGCGCCACAGAGCCAACGCCTGTTCCAAGGCGTCGGCAGCCCAACTGGCCCCGGCGGCCAGGCCGTCCCGGGCCGCCCTCGTTTGCTGTTCGAAGCGGCATGCGTCCACCACCGTCGGATCGATGGCGAGTAGGTAGCCCGGCTCCTGGGTCTGCAGCACTCCGCCCAACCCACTCGCGTCGAGTGCGAGACGCAGCCGCGCCACGTGACTGTGCAGCGACCTGACAGCGGTGCGCGGTGGACGCTCCCCCCACAGCGCCTCGACGAGCCGCCACAGCGGCAGCACCGCGCCGGGCCGCAGGGCCAGGGCGGCCACCAAGGCCCGATGCCGTCGTCCCACCAACTCGGCCGGACCGCGCGGTCCGATCACTTCGACGCCGCCGAGAATATTGACCTCAACACCCGACATCATCGACCTCTCCCGCTATGGCAGCCCAGGCCGTCGCGGCTTCCGACGAGTTGGCATCGACACAGTGCAAGATCTCTGGCTTCGAGACCAACTCTCGACCCAAAGGATAGGTAAGGAGCGGCTGGGGTGGGCGGCCAGCGCTGGTACCGGACAGTCCAGATCACGGCGGGTGGCTCAGCACCTTGTGCTTGCCCCTCACGTAGCGGCATGTCACATAGTCGATGCCGTGGAGGATCACCTGACCGTGGGGCAGGCGGCCGAGCTGGCCGGCGTAACCGTCCGCACGCTGCATCACTACGACGAGATCGGCCTTCTGCGGCCATCCACGCGGACCGCGGTGGGGCACCGGGCCTACTCGGCAGGGGATGTGGAGCGGCTGCGGGAGGTGCTCGCGTACCGGCGGCTTGGTTTCAGGCTGCGGGAGATCGCGGACCTGGTCAACGATCCGACCACCGACGCGGTCGCGCACCTGCGTCGGCTGCGCGGGTTGCTGCTGGACCAGCGGGACCGCGCCGCCGCCATGGTGACGGCCATCGACCGGGAGTTGGAGGCACGGGCAATGGGAATCAGGACGACACCAGCGGAGCAGCTGAGAGTGTTCGGCGCGCAGTTGTACGACGTGATCGGGTCCGCCTACCCAGCGACGCGGCGCACCGAGCCACGGATCGCCGCCCGGATCTGGGACGCGCTGGGAGACGCCCGCACGGTGGTGAACGTTGGGGCGGGCACTGGCTCCTACGAACCCCACGACCGTGAGGTCACGGCGGTGGAACCGTCGGCGGTCATGCGCGCGCAGCGTCCCGCGGGCGCGGCGCCATGCGTGGCCGCCGCTGCGGAGAGTCTGCCGTTCGAGGACCAGTCCTTCGACGCCGCGATGGCGGTCAGCACCGTGCACCACTGGTGGGACCCGGTCGCCGGGCTGCGGGAGATGCGGCGGGTCGCGCGTCGGGTGGTGGTGTTCACCTACGACGCTGAGGACACCGGCTGGGCTCAGCGGTTCTGGCTCACCCGCGACTACCTACCCGAGTTCGGGGATCTGCTCGTGGACTGGCCGTCCCTCGCCGACCTGACCCGTGCGATCGGCGGACGCGCCGAACCGGTGCTCGTCCCATGGGACTGCGCTGACGGCTTCTTCGAGGCCTACTGGCGCCGGCCCGAGGCGTACCTGGACGAACACGTACGCCGGGCGGTGTCGGTCTGGACCAGAGTGGGAGCGCAGGCGGAGCAGCGGGCAGTCAGGTCACTCCACGAAGACCTGTCGTCCGGCCGGTGGGCCGAGCGGAACCGGGACCTCGTCGCCCTCGACACGGCCGACCTCGGCCTCCGGCTGCTCACAGCGGGTGGTGACGCCGGTGCCACCACCCCGGCGCGGACCTGAGCCGGCTACGCCGCCGCCGCGACCCCGCCGCCGTGACTCCGAGCCGCGACCGGCCGTGGGGGGGGTCCGCCAGGTGGTAGCTGATCAGCGGGGCGTGACGGACTCGCGCCCGTGCAGCGAGGCCTGGTCGGCCGCGGCCCGGCCGGACGCCCAGCCGGCCCGGTTGTTGATGGTCGTTGTCTGCTGGGTCAGCTCGGGGAACTGCTGGTGGAAGACGTCGCGTACGGCGTCGTCGCGGGCGGCGAGGACCGGAAGGAACTGGGCGGCCTGCGCCGACTCGGCCATCTCCTGGTCCACCCCGCCGGTCGCGGCCTCGAGTCGTTCGCCGATCCGCGATGCGTATGCGGTCAAGAACGACTGGCGGAACGAGCGGGTCGTGTTGCGCCCGTACCGATCGGTGCTGGGCTTGGTCCGGGTCATCGCTCGCGTAGCTTGCACCAGCAGCGAGGTGAACAGCAGCTCGGTGGACTCCAGATCGGCCGGGAAACCGACGACGCTGGTGAAACCGAAGCGCTTACTCCACACCGCACGGCAGCTGTTGGCCTCGGCGACCACCTGCAACAGCAGGGTCTTCGGTGCCTCGTACGGATTGTCGATGCCCACTCTGCGGGTGACCGGCTGCTCGCGTTCACCGCTTGCGGCGATGAGCAGGGCATGGTCGATGCGGTGCCGGGCCATCAGTTCCTGGGCCTTGGCGGTGAACGCCTCCGCCTCCTCCGGGAAGTCGGTGGACTCCGCCTTGGCCAGCAGGGCCCGAACCCGGTCGAGGATTCGCTGATCCAGGTCGGCCGGTGGTGTTGTCCTGGCAGGCTGGGCGGTGCCCGGCATCGGCCCGACCTGCTCGATCGGCGGTAGCGTCGCGAGCAGGTAACACACGTCGATCATGATTTCGATGACCGCGCTTCGGTCTAGGCCCTGCCGCTCGCCCCACACGGTCGGATAGTGGTCGTCGTGCTCCCACCACACCCTCGCGTCGAGGGAAGTTAGCTGCGACTGCCACCGCGGATCGACGGTCGCCGCGGCGTGGCCACGCATCTGCGCCGCGATGACATCGATCATGAGCCGCCCGTGCCGCGCGGCGTGTTCACGGCGGGCCACCCGTACCAGCTCGGCCGGCTGCCACCCGCGCCGCCATGCCTGCTCGACCTCACGGAGCAGGTAGGTCAGCAGCGCCCGGTTGACAACCTGGAGCCCGGCGGCGCCGCCGGGGCCGGTGATCAGTAGGCGGAGGCAGTCCTCGAACTCGGCGGCATCGTCGTGCTGCCGGGCGAACATCGCCTGGTTGATGATCTGGTCCGCGAGTTGCCGCTGCGTCGGCACGCTCGACCCGTCATACCTACCCAGTGGGTCGTCCTGCCCAGTCGCTGCGGCCCGCCGACGTTGAGCTGCCGCGGCGGCCTTCCGCTTGGCCTTGTGGCGCTCACGACTGTTCTTGCCCATCGGTGTCCTTCGGGTCCGCGAGATCGAGCAACGGACGCTACCAACCGGACGGGCGGGGCCACGGGCGCCCCGCCGCACCTACCGGAAGCCAATCTCGTACCACCCAGGCGGCCCCTGAGCGGAGCCGGCGATCGGGTAACCTGGTGCCCCAGCGGGCCGTTAGCTCAATGGTAGAGCTGAGGACTTTTAATCCTTAGGTTCTGGGTTCGAGTCCCAGGCGGCCCACCGACCGCACCATTGTGCGAACCGGTGGTTCTTTCGAGATGCCCTCGTCCGTTTCGGGCGGGGGCATTGTCGTGTCTGTGGGGATTTTGAACACGGGTACGACTCCTTGGTCGGTGAGTTGGACTTCGGCGATGAGGGTCTCGATGGCGGCTTTGCGTTCTGTGGTGCTGCCGCTGGTCATGATGGTGCTGAGGTGGTCGCGGATGCGGGCGACGGTGCCGGGCGGTGGAGGCTCGGGCTGCGAGGTCAGGCCGGCGTCGAGTTCGGTGTGCCGGGCGTGGAGTTGGGCGAGCCGGTGGCGGAGTTCGCGGATGCGGGGTCCGGCGGTGGCGTCGTCCATGGTGCCGTTTTCGAACGCGGTGTGGTAACGGTCGATCGCGTTCTCGGTGGTGGTGATCTGGTGGGCGATGGCGGTGAGTTCGGCGCGTCGGTCGTCGGTGGTGCTGTCGTGCTGGGAGTTGGCGCGTTCGATCATGGCGGCGAGGACGGGTTCGGCGGTGGTGTAGAAGTCGTGTAGGGCCTGCAGGATCATGTGGTCGAGGTCGTCGGCGGGGAGTCGGGGTGCGGTGCAGGTGGCGTGTTTGCCGTAGCGGGTGCGGGTGAAGCAGGTGTAGTAGCGGTAGCGGCGGTTCCGGCCTTTGGCGGACGTGCCGATGTAGCGCTGTCCGCATTGGGGGCAGGTGAGTAGGCCGGTGAGGTAGTAGTCCGAGTCGGACTTGGCCCGCTGGGTTTGGATGTCGCCTCGTGCGTTGGCGATGTCCTGGGCGCGGCGGAAGGTGTCCCGGTCGATGAGTGGCTTGTGGGCGTCGGGGACGTAGACGTCGCGGTAGGCGATGTCCCCGGTGTAGGCGGGGTTGTCCAGGATCCGGTTGATGGTGTGTCCGGACCATTGTTTGCCGGTGCGGTTGGGGATGCCGCGGGCGTTGAGGTCGGTGGCGATGGCGCGGGTGCCGAGTCGGTCGCGGGTGTAGAGGTGGAAGATGTCTCGCAGGATGGGTGCTTCGTCGGGGTGGGGGACGAGGCGTTGGGTGTCTTTATCGACGAGGTAGCCGTAGGGGCGGGTTCCGCCGGCCCATTGGCCTTTGCTGGCTTTCGCGGTCATGCCGCTTTTCACCCGGTCGATGATCATGTTGCGTTCGAATTCGGCGAACACGGCGAGGAATTGCAGCATCATGCGGCCGATGGCGCCGCCGGTGTCGACGGGTTCGGTGGCGGAGGAGAAGCGGACGTTGGCGGCGTCGAGGGTGGCGGCGAGGTCGACGAAGTGGGCGAGGCTGCGGCTGAATCGGTCGACGCGGTAGACGAGTAGGATGTCGTAGAGGCCGGCTTTCGCCGCGTCGAGTGCTTTCTTGAGGCCGGGGCGTTCGGTGGTGGCGCCGGAGGCGTCGTCTTCGAATTCGCAGACGATGACCCAGCCGGGGTGGTTGTCGACGTATTTCTTGAGGGCGGTGCGTTGGGCGAGCAGGCTGAAGGGCTGGTGTTCGTCGTCGGTGGAGCGCCGGATGTAGATGCACACCCGGCATGGGCCGGTCGAGTCTTCCGGCGGAGTGGTGGGGGCGCGTCGTCCACGCCGCTTCGGTGGGCTGGTGGGGGTGGGATTGCCTGCCATGGGGGTCCTTCGCTGAGATCGGGTGGTGGGGTGGCCGTGGGCGGGCACACGCGGGGTGGGCCGCCGTTGGGCTAGGTTCAGGCGAGGTCGGGGTGCTCGTGCCGGAAGTGGTTGAGGAGGACGGCGAGGGCTTCGGCGGCGTTATCGAGGTCTTCGGCGGTCATGGGAATGGTGTCGATACGTACGATCCGCATCGGAATCATCGTTTCCTTCTTGTTGGTGGGGACGTGTTTCGCGCCGCCGTTATTGTTCGCGGTACCGGGATACGGTTCGTCAGGATAGCTCCGGACGGCGTTTTCGTCGTCATACGACGGGGTGGCCACGGTCCTCCGAGAAGCATGTGAAGCTGCGGGGGTCGGAGTCCTTCGTTCATGCGGTTTCCTCTCTTACACGGAGTGGCGCGATTGATCTGATTGATGCGGAAGAGGCGACTCGTGGCGGGTCGCTGTATCTGGCGTCCGGGAGGCGGGGACGGTACCTCCGAGCGCTGTCACCGGGAAGTGATTCGGACTGTCAGCGACTCGCCACAACTCACACGGGCTCCTGGAGAGCCGCTGACAGTTTCGAATGCTTGCTGTCACCGCGAGCGCAGAGGTTCCTTCCGCCCTCCATCGTTGGGAGCCGGCGCGGACAGCTACCGCTCGCCGCGCCTGGGCGGGGCCGTCGGGGTCAGCGGCGGGGCGGTCCTTGTCGCCCCGCCTGTGCGCGCGTGTCCGGCCGCCGTGCGTGGTTCGGCGCTTGGCGGGGGTCAGGTGGTTTGCTCAGCGCCGCTGCCGGCGGCGGGGAGGTCGGCCAGGCGCATCGGCGCCCCGTGGTGGCGGTTCAGCCACCACACGGCTTCGGCCGCGTTGATGCCGGTGACCTCGGCGTGCACGGCGGTGGCCACCGGGTAGATGGTTCCGGTCGCGGCGAGTTCCTGGTGCAGGTGCCGCTCGCGGGCTGGGGAGTGCAGCCAGAACAGCACCGGCCAGATCCGGCCGGTGACGTGCGCGAGGTCCCGATATCCGTCGATCTTGTCGACCAGGCGGGACAGCGGCCGTTCGGTGCCGAGGTCGTACTCCAGGAAGAACGGCACCCTGCGGTCGCCTTCGACCCAGATGCCGTGTCCGTCCGGCCGTGACCTTGGCTGGTAGACGCGCACGGCGATGTCGTTGTCGTCGGGTTCGGCGAAGGCACCCATCTGCTGGCAGCGCCCCGCCGGCCACCAGCGCACCAACGCGCTACCGGGATGGGTACGGGCGTGACCGGCCAGAGCGGTGAAGAAGCCGTTGACCCCGAGCAGGTGCGGCAGGTTCGCCCGTCTCGTCAGGTGCCACCGCCTTCTGCGGGCCTGGTCTCTGCGCGGCAGGTCGTCGCCGCGCTGCGCGGCGACGACCTCGACGCCAAGTTGCGCCAGCACGTAGTGGTAGGGGTAGGAGCCGCCGTCGGGCTTCTGCGGCCGGAACCGGTCCACTACCCCCAACTTCTGCGTCAGCGCCCGCAGGCGTTCCTGGGCATAGTCGATTGACGGGTAGAGGGCTTCGGCGACCTGGAAGGAGGTGAGCACTCCGTGGTCGGCCAGCCAGCCGAGTAGGACGAGATCACGGTCGGTGAGCTGGGACTGGACTCGGAG
This sequence comes from Salinispora cortesiana, assembly GCF_000484695.1. Classification (GTDB taxonomy): domain Bacteria; phylum Actinomycetota; class Actinomycetes; order Mycobacteriales; family Micromonosporaceae; genus Micromonospora; species Micromonospora cortesiana. The sequence goes on from NZ_AXVR01000045.1 coordinate 11,290, forward strand.
CAACGGATCAGGCATGCGTCACCACCAGCTCGAGGGGGAGAGACCCAGTCGGAGGGTCTGTCGCAGCACGACAGACGCTGCTGACAGCGGCCCTGACCTGGGCTGTGAGCCGAACCGGGGGTCCGTTCGGGGGTCCTGTTGAAGCGGGACGCCAAGTGGGAGCCCCAGCAGGACCCGCAACTGGAGGTCAAGCCCGTCGCTGTCAGCGGGAGACGTCGAAGATGCGGTAGCCGCCAGCGGCGGTGGTGATGAGAGTCGATGTGTGAACACGGTTTACTCCAAGGTGACGGTGTTCGTGGATGGGACGGCGTTGTGCCCGCCGTGTTGGTCGAGATGCGGAGGCCAGCTTGCGGGCGTTGACGAACGGACCTGCCCCGTACCTCGCCGCCGTGCCCCGGCGACGAGGACAACCTGGTGTTCCCTCCGGGAAGCTCCGCCCCCGGATATCAGTCAGCTGGCCCGTCGGTGGTTCGGTAGCCTGCTAGCCGTGGCTAGTTCCGATCTCCGCGTGCGCTTCGCGCCCTCCCCGACGGGTATGTTCCACGTCGGCAATGCCCGGTCCGCTCTGTTCAACTGGGTGCTGGCCCGACAGTCGGGCGGAACGATCGTGTTGCGGATCGAGGACACGGACGCGGCGCGGAACCGGCCGGAATGGGTTCAGGGCATTCTCGATGCGATGGAGTGGCTTGGGATTGGCCCGAGCGAGTACGAGGGCCCGCTGTTCCAGTCTGACTACACCCAGCACCACCGGGAGGCCATCGATCGGCTCATCGCGGCGGGGCGCGCTTATTACTGCGACTGCACCCGGGATCAGGTCAACGCGCGTACGGGCAGCGAATACCTGGGCTACGACGGCTTTTGCCGCAGTCGGGGCCAAACCGTCGGAGAAGGCCGCGCTCTGCGCTTCCGTACGCCGGACGAGGGCTCGACCGTGATCGTCGACTTGGTGCGGGGCAAGCCGACCGTTGACAACGTGCTGATCGAGGACTTCGTGATCGCGCGCGGCGACGGCTCTCCGGTGTTCTTACTGGCGAACGTGGTTGACGACATGGTCATGGGGATCACGCACGTGATCCGGGCTGAGGAGCACCTGCCCAACGCGCCGAAACAGCAGCTGCTCTGGGAGGCGCTGGGGGCGGAACCACCGGTGTGGGTACACGCGCCGATTCTGGTGAATGAGAAGCGGCAGAAGCTCTCCAAGCGCCGCGACCGGGTCGCCCTGGAGGACTTCCGCGCCGAGGGGTACCTCGCCGAGGCGATGCGAAACTATTTGATGTTGCTCGGGTGGGCGCCGTCCGGTGACCGGGAGATCCTGCCCTGGGACGACATCGTGACCGAGTTCCGGCTGGAGGACGTCAACCCCTCGCCGGCGTTCTTCGACGTGAAGAAGCTCCGCGCCTTCAACGGGGACTACATCCGCGCGTTGTCGGTTGAGGCGTTCGTCGAGGCGTGCCAGCCGTGGTTGATCGGTGAGAATGCGCCGTGGCGGCCGGAGGCATACGACGCCAACGTGTTCGCTGCTGTCGCCGAACTGGCGCAGACCCGGATCGCGGTGCTCTCCGAGATTGTGCCGATGGTCGATTTCCTGTTCCTCGATGAGCCGACCGCCGACGAGGCAGCGTGGGCGAAGGCCATGAAAGCCGACGCCCCGGCGCTACTGGCGGCCGTGGTCGAGGCGTATGAGACGTGCGAGTGGCGGGCCGAGGTGCTCAAGTCGACGCTAGAGGTGATCGGTGCGGAACGGGGACTCAAGCTCGGCAAGGCGCAGGCACCGGTACGGGTCGCGGTGACCGGCCGTACTGTCGGGCTGCCGCTGTTCGAGTCGATCGAGATCCTCGGACGTGAGCGAACCGTTGCGCGCCTGCGAGCCGCCCTCGACCGCCTGCGTTGACCTTTCGTGTCCGGCGGATCGATCCGCCGGTCATCCTGGTCGTCGATCCGCTCCGCTGGCGAATCCAGCGGTGCCCTTGACGGGCACGCTCCGTCGTGGGCTGAAGATGGGTGCCGGTGTCCAGGGCAGGCCGGCGGTGGGCTGCGTGTCGAATGGCGGCGCGAGGTTGCCGAAGTCGGTGCCGAGGACTTCGTCGCTGAGCCGGAATACCTCGGGTGCCCAGGGCCCGACCCTGCCACCGTCCGGGAGTTGGTCGCTGACAAGGGTCGCGGTCAGCAGCCAGCCGCGCGGGGACGGGGAGATGACGAGGGTTCCGTCAGCCCCCAGCGGGTCGGCGACCAGTCGATCGCCAACCCAGCGGATCGATGTCTCCGGCGGGACATGTTCGTTGGCGCGGGTAGCAGCGCCGAAGATTGTGCAGGTGGTCCCGGCGGTGAAGGTTTCCTCAGCCAGTCGCTCGACCGCACTGATGTCGGGCTCAATTCCCTCTCGCGCGAGCAGGTTGACGGCGTGCAGTAGGACCCGACGGTCAGAGGGCGCGGCTTCCATGGCGGAGGTGAGCCGGGCGTTGAAGTCGGTGGGGATGAATCCGTTGACCGTGAGGATGCCGTCAACGGAGAAGCCACCGCGGTAGCCGAGGCGCTCGCGCAGACTGGCCCCGATTCGATCGGTCTGTTCGGCGAACTCAGCGGCGTCGTTGAGGGTGGGAACAGCGCCAGCGCAGAGGAAAGTGCCTCGTCCTGGCCGGGGCAGAGTCACGAGTTCCATGGGTGGGAAGGGGATGATCCTGGTGGTAAGGGCCAGCCCGTGCAGGCGTACCGGGACCCCTTCGAGGAAGGGCATGAGCCGGACTCGCCAGGTGCCGGGCTCGACGGTGGGGATGGTCTCTGGTGGTAGACCGCCGCGCCACCACCAGATGCCATCGCCGCCAGCGGAAGGTCCGGCACCAATCGGCTGGTAGGAGCAGACGACCCCAGTGCCTTGATCGACGATGGCCCCGAGTCTGGCGAGGTCAGCAGTGCCATCGCCGACGATTGACTGAGCTCGGGGCACCCCGGCGGCATCCCAGAGTGCGTCGACCACGGTCTTGTCCTCGAAGAACTGCCACGCGGGTTGTCTGGCGCCGATCCGCTGCCGGGCCCCGGAGCGCGGCGGATCGAGTGGGTCAGGGAGAAGGAGCGCCGCGGTGTTGTCGGGGTCGAAGGCGTCGGCCGGTCCGGCGAGCCAGCCGGAGCCGTCGAGCCCGCTGATGGCGTGGTGTTGCCACGAGAGGTGGTCGGAGGCACCGCGCAGGGGCCGGCGCCGGGCCGCGGGCGGCGCGTCGTCCAGAGCGAGGGCGAGGCATCGGGTCGGGCCGAGCAGGTCTTGCCAGGCTGCCGCGTCGTCGGCACGACCGCAGACAACGAGCACCTTGCCGGAGGGGAGTAGCCGGTAGATCGGCAGACCGCGCCTGCTCATCGGCGTCGCCGCCATGGCCGGTCCGCTCGGTGCAGGATCAGATTCGCGGGGGTCTCGTGGACCACCTTGTAGGTGTCCGGTCCGAGGTGGCGGTGGATGGTGCGGCGGTGTCGGTCGGGGTGTTTGTCGTCGAATTCGACGATGACGAGGGCGGGCCGGTGCCGGGTGTGGTCGAAGGAGTCCCAGACGTCGAGTTCGGTGCCTTCGACGTCGATGCTGAGCAGGTCGATCTGGTCGATGCACCACTGGTCGAGGAGATCCTCCAGGGGTCGGCAGGCGACGAGGATCTCCTGGTAGTCGGTGCCGCGCCGTTGCAGACCGGACCACGAGGGCTTGTGGGCGTACATGCCGAAAGGCCAGAGTCCGGGGGTGGTGGATACGGCGCAGGTTTCCACGGCGCAGCAGCGCTGCCGGAGTCGTTGGTGGTTGCGGGGATCGGCGTCCACGCAGAGACCACGCCAGCCACGGCGCTCGAAGTAGAGGCTGTTGCTGCCGCGTGCGCCGTCGCCGGCACCGATGTCGACGAAGACGCCGTGCGTCGGGAGGTGATAGTGCTCGGCGAGCCAGCGATCCTCGCCCCATTGCGAGTGGAACGGCGCGGATTGGGTGTAGGGCAGCATGCCGTTACCCCCGCCACCGGTGAATCAGGTCCTGCTCACGGGCATGATCGAGCCAACGCTGTGACCAGCCGCGCCGCAACGCCTGCCAGCCGAGCGCGTCGGTAACGCTGTCGGGCAGGGGCCGGAAGGTGAGGCCGGCACTGGCGGCCCGGCTGTTGTTGACCGACATGAGTGCCAGTTCGGGGCTGCTGGTGGGCAACCACAGGGGGACCTCGGTCCATGGCTGTAGGCGGTGGGTGAGCGCGAAGTCCTCGCCGACTCGGAAAGGGGTAACAGCTCGGCTGGCGCGGGTCAGGACCGTGTCGACCAGGGTGCGGGCGGTGGTTCGGGCGCCGGCGACGTTGACGACGCCGGCAAGTTGCTGGTTGACGGCGTCACGCAGGAAGTGGGCGACATCGCTGGCATCGATAAGTTGGACGGGCTGGCGGTCATCCATCGGGACCAGGACATCGCCCCCGCGTAGTGCGTGCTCCAGCCAGTAGGCGAGGCGTGCGCTGTCGTCGTATCGGCCGATGACCAGGCCGAGGCGCGCGATGAGCAGGGTTACGTTGATCCGGTCGAGGCGACGTCGGAGGTATCGCTCGCAGCGGAGTTTGCGGGTGGCGGAGGCACGTACCGGGTGGGAGGCGTCAGCCGCGATCGTCGGTGCCCGTTCGGTCAGGCCGTGCCTGGCGGATGCTCTGCGGTACACCCCGCACGTGGAGAGCAGGATGTACTGGTGGACGTTGCCGAGCAGGGGCAGAACGGGGCGCAGGTCATCAACGTCCCCGGCACTGGTGTCGATGACCCCGTCCCACGGTTCGGCGAGGACAGTGGTGGCTTCGATTGTCGGTGCGCGCCGGTCGGTCAACACGTGGCGCACGAGCCCGGCGAAGGGCGATGGTGAACGGCCCCGGTAGAGCACAGTGACGTCGTCTCCGCGCCGCAGACACTCCTCCACGATGTGACGGCCCACGAAACGGGTGCCGCCGAGCATAAGGATCTTCATCGGCGTTCCCCGTCGTCCGGGCTGGTGTGGCTGTAGCCGAGCACGAGTAGTCGGCGTGGATGACCGGAGGTGTTTGGCCCGCTGGCATGGACCAGGGCCGCATCCCAGACCAGAACCGTTCCGGGTGCGGCGACCAGGGTGACGGCCGCGGTGTCGGGCGCGACGGTGTCGGGTACGACGGGTCCCTGGCAGGCGGTCGGGATCATCTCGATGGTGTCGCGGTGGCTGCCGGGCCAGACACGGAGCGCGCCGGCTGTTTCGGTGCACCGGTCGAGGCAGACGGCGACGGTCACCACGCGTCGGTAGCCCCGGGTTGCGTAGTAGGCGGCGTCGGTGTGCTTACGGACCGCTTCACCGAGCACCGGTAGCGCTGCCCATCCGGCGGTGAGGTCGACGGTCTGCTTGTACATCAGCTTGTTGTCCATCAGCTTTGGGGTCGCGCCGAGCAGGTCGGCGACGACGGCGAGCAGCGTGGGACTGTCGGCCACCGCCGTCACCGCCGGAGATAGGTCGACCACGGGCTTGACCTTGAGCACATACGGCTTGCCGTTGGCGAGGCGCCACCAGGTGACCCGCGGGTCGAGCGTTCTGGCCGCCACCATCTTGGCGAGCCGGTCACCGAGGAGGGCGTCAGCCTCGACGCGGAGGTCCTGGATCGTGGTGGGTGGGATCAGGCCCGGCAGGACGAGGTATCCGTGTGCGGCGAACCGGTCGATCTGCTGCGCGGAAACCGCCGAGGCGAGCGGCGAGGTCATCGGGCACCGCCTTTCGTGGCGATCGGGATCAGGAATTCCCGGCTGGGTTTGGTCCAGTGGTGTGGGGTCTGCTCGGCGGGCATGGTGCGCGGGTAGGCGGTCCACTGCGCGAAGTGCCGGTCGAGAACATTCCGGCGGGCCGGACCGATCGAGGTGCCGCTGTGGAAGAAGCTGAACCGACCACCCGGGCGGAGGCAGCGCACCGCGACGTCAACGACGAACTCGGTGAAGTCGGAGTCAGCGTGGCCGTCCGGCGGCCAGGTGTCGTACATGATCGCGTCGAAGACGCCACTTGGCAGCGTCACGAGCTGCCACGGGTCGATGTACACCCGCGCCGGTGCGTCGAGAGTATCGATCACCCGTGTGCGTGCCATCAGCGCCACACCAGGGTGCGGTTCAATCGCCGTGTACGAGCCGATTTCTCGTTTCGACAGCTGGGTGGCGAACACACCGAGCCCGAGTCCGACCTCCAGGACGTTGGGGCGGGCGAACCCCTCGGTGAGTCGGGTGACGTGCTCGCGCATCAATTCAGCCTCAGCGAAGAACATCACGTACTGCGAGCCGATGCGGAGGCCTTCGGAATCGACGACCGCGGGCTGGTCGCGTAGGGCGGCGATGTGCCGTTGGTGCACCTCGGACAACGTCTTCGTCGTCATAGCGATACTCCGTTGCGGAACCGGGCCAGCGGTTCGGCGGCGAGAAAGCGGGCAGCGAAGGTGGAGGCCCCGGCGACGGCGCGGCGCACCACTTCTTCGATCTCGGTCACGGTGGTGGCGTCGACCTCGCGGTCCACCGAGACCAGGACGTGCGCCGGGTCATCGAGCTGGCCACCGTTGCGTGCGGTGATCGTGACCTCGGCATACGCCGAGGTTTCGGCGAGCACTCGCTCGGCGGCCTCGGCGGCGAGCGCGGTGTAGATCTTGCCAGCGTGGTGGATTGGGTTCTTGCCGGCGGGTGCTTCGCCGCTCGCCGGGCGAAGCGGCTCGATGACGCCGCTGTACCGGTTGCCCCGTCCGACCGCGCCGCAGTCGCCCTTGCCGAGCGAGGTGCCGAATGGTGCCAGGTATCCGCGACCCGGCAGATCCTTTGTGTTGAGGTGCAGCGACAGGCCGGTCGTGTTCCAGGCTCGGGGCTCCTGGTCGAGCAGGGACTTCAGCTCGGCGGAGGCGGCGCTCTGAGCCTCGGCGAGCGCTGCCCGGTATGCCGGCCAGGAGTCGACCAGTTCGGGATGGAACGGCACGGCAGCGGTGACTTCCAGCGCCGAATTGATCCGGACCACCATGACCTTCACGTCGGTTCCGGCAGCGGGTACGACCCGTCGGAACCCCTCGTCGGTGAGTCGCCGTTCCAGCCGGATCGCGAGATCGGCGGCGAGGCCGCGCCGGCTGGTGCCGACACAGACCACGGTGTCGTTGGCGACTGACTCCGTCGCGAGCACGGCGTTGATGGCCGACGCCGTGTCGGGGCGGTAGAACTTCGGGTCATGGTCAACGGCGGTGCCACGGGTGTTGTTGATGTGCAGGCGGAGGTGTTCGAGGATCCGGCGGTCACCCAGCGCGGCCGGTAGCACATCGAGGACCACGGACCGGAAGATTTCCTCGATCGGCACCTGCGTGGCACCGACCCGATCGGTGATCTTCCCGAAGAGGTAGCCGTCTGCCGGCTTGAGGATGTCGAAGCCACCGAAGCGGACATCGGCGGCGGCGCCGACGAGGTTGACCTTGTCCACCCAGTGGTTGGGTATTGCGCCGAACTCGCGCAGGCACCAGGACGAGTAGCGCTGGGAGAAGGCGTCTGCGAGCAGGTCGGCAAGGCTGTCCGGATGGCCGACGCCCTTTCGTTCGGCGACGTCGAACGGCTGGTCGTCCGGGTCGACGCAGGCATGACGGATCGAGATCTGCATGTGGGATGTCCTTCGGGTCAGAGATCGCCTGGGTCGACGCCCTGGTCGGGGCGGATCGGAGGTTCAACGAGGTAGGACAGGCACTGCGAGAGAACCAGCACCCGCTTGGCGGGGCAGGGTTCGTTGGCATCGGCGGGCCGGAAGGTGCCGTCGTAGAGGTTTCCGTAGCCGGTCGGCACGGAAGCGCATCGGCGCACGTCACCGGTGACGGTGACCTTGAACGAGGTGACACCGGCGGTACATGCCTGGCCCCGGAAGGAGAGCATGCCGTCGAGGTAGGGCCGGTTGAAGACGTACTCGCCGGAGTTGGCCAGGATCAGCGCCTTCTGCTCGTCGGTGTAGCCCTCCGGATAGCGGACGCCCTCGTACACGCCTTTGAACACCTTGGCCCGCACATGGTCCACGCCCAATTCGCGCAACCGATCCAGGTCAGCGGCAAGTCGACTGAGCAGCGGCGGGTACAGCACGTACAGGGCGTTCACGTCGAACCCGCCGCGTCGCAGGATCAGGTAGTTGCGGGCGTAGGTGTCGAGTTCCAGCCCCCGAAGCTCGCGCTCGGGCTGGTGTATCGCGGCGACGATCTTCGCCACCCGGGCGGCCGGGACACGGTCAGCGAACTCCGCCACGTCGTCGGAGGCGAGGTTGGTGTTGACGCTGATGAAGTGGTTACCGGCCAGACCCCGGCACAGCTCGACGAAGCCGGGGAACATGAAGGGCTCCCCACCGGACATGTGCACCAGGCAGACCCTGTTTAACTCGTCGAAGCGCCGGACCACCAACTCCGGAGCCGGTTCGTCGAGGTGGCTGCGGTTGAGTACGTAGCGGATCTGCGGGTGGCAGTACTCGCAGAAGAAGTTGCAGCGGTTCGTGAGGTGCCAGTCGAACTCCCAGTCCCATGGAGGTTTGGCCTGGGTCATCGCCGAAGTACGCATCAGGTCCTCCGCTCGCCCGTCGGGATTCACCCGCCGGCGCAGCCCTCCTGGCGGTACGCCGGCGGGGACGCACCCAGCAGACCGCGAACCGGCACCGCTCGGGCAGTGGATGGAACCGTCAAGAGCGTCAATTCGCCGACCCCGGTGGCCAGCACGATCCGGTACCTTCGCGGTACTCCTGGTTGACCCTCCGGAGGAGCCGATGGGATCTCCACCTGACCGCACCAACCAGACCCTCGCCGCGCACATGACCGAAGCCGGCCTCACCCCGCGTACCCTCGCCCGGGAGATCAACCGACTCTTCGGGCCCGGCACCCTCGCCGAAACCGCGCCCTACCACTGGCGCGACGCGGGCGGCATCCCCCGCCCGCCGCTGCCAGCGCTGAGCGCGTACGTCATCTCCCGCCGCCTCGGCCGCATCGTGACCGCAGGGGACCTTTGGCACGGGCAACCCGACACGGCGGATGGCACCCTGGTCATGGCCGCCAGCACCGGCCTGGACGGGCCGTGGACACTCACGAACACCATGCTGGTCGCCGAGGACTGGCTGTTGGGAGGACTGGTGGACCGAAGGATGTTCCTCTCCGTCTCCGGGACCGCTCTCGCCCAAGCCGTCAACATCTACCTCGACGTACACCTTCCGGCGGGCGGGACCGTGCTTCCGGCCGCGACACCAGACGACCCGCTCGTCGACCAGATCGAAGCCAGCGTGCCGCGCCTACAGCTACTCGACGACGAGCGCGGCGGCGCATCCGGCCTCGGCTACGTCGGCGCCCAGGTTCGTGCGGTCCTGCTCGTACTCCGCGATGGCGGCCATACGGACGCCACGATCCGCCGACTCTTGGTTGCCCTCGCCGACCTCGCCCAACTCGCTGGCTGGAAGGCGTTCGACGCCGGACAGCAAGGGCTGGCCCAGCGGTACTTCTTCACCGGACTACGGTCCGCACACGACGCTGGATACCGATCCATGGAAGGACACATCCTCGCTGACCTGTCCTTCCAGGCCGCCTCTCTCGGCGACGCCGACGACGGCCTGCGCCTCGGCGACGCCGCCCGCCGGGTCGTCGGCCGGTCCGCCGCCAGCGTCCAAGCGTCTGTGCTGTCCCGCCTCGCGTACGCGCAGGCCGTAGCCGGAGACGTCGGGCAGTGCGAGCGCACCTGGGCCGAAGCCCGGGACCAACTCGCGAAGCGGCATCCCGACCGCGACCCGGAGTGGATGTACTACCTGACCCCGAACCACCTCGACTGCCAGGCCGGCTACGCGATGATCCTCGCCGGTCGGCAGATTGTGGCCGGTGACAGCGGAACTGAGGGGCGGGCCCTGCTTCGCAAAGGCGGGGCGCTCCTACGCACCGGTGCCTACGCCCGCCCACCAGACGCTCCCTACCAGCGGCGAGCCCTCTACGAAGGTGCCTGGCTCGCCCTCGGCTACACCGCCCACGGCAAACTCGAGGATGCCTGCGCCGTGACCAGGATGGCCCTACCCCGGCTCGAGCAGGTCCGCTCACCCCGCAGCACCGCACTCCTCGTTGCCCTCGAGCAGGAGTTCCGCCGACGGAAGCGGAACCAGAGCGTCGCCGACGTGCTCCCCGACCTTGAAAAGGCACTGGCGCACCAACCGGCCTGACACTACGGTCAAACGATGACGAGCACCGATCTTGACGCTCTGGTCGTCGGCGCTGGCGTATCCGGCCTCACCACCGCCATCTGCCTCGCCGAAGCCGGGCTGCGGGTCCAGATCTGGGCAGCCGAGTCACCCGAGCGGACCACCTCGTACGCGGCCGGGGCGATGTGGGGCCCGTACCTCGTCGAACCTGTCGGCCGGGTACGCGTCTGGAGCGCCCAGACGCTTGACATCCTGCGGCAACTCGCGACCGACACGGTGACCGGCGTACGGCTCGTCTCCGGCACCGAGGCGTCCCGCAAGCCGGTCGAACCGCCGGAGTGGGGAAACGAGCTTGATGGATTCCGGATGTGTGAGCCGGACGAGTTGCCGGACGGCTTCGCCACCGGGTGGCGCTACACGGCTCCGCTGGTCGACATGCCGGTCTACCTTGGCTACCTGCGAGAGCGGCTCCGGAAAGCTGGCGGCGAGATCGCGATCCGCCGGGTCGACTCACTCGATAAGACCGTTGATGTCGCCCCAGTGGTCGTCAACTGCACCGGGATAGGCGCCCACGACCTCGTGCCCGACCCCGACCTGGCCCCGATCCGCGGGCAGCTCGTCGTAGTCGAGAACCCGGGCATCACCGAGTTTTTCTCCGAAGACACCGGACTCTCACCGGACCTGCTGCACTTCTATCCGCAGGCCGAGACACTGGTCCTCGGCGGCACCGCCCAACCCGACGCGTGGAACCCACAGCCCGATCCGGACATCGCTGCGGCGATCGTCGCACGCTGTGCCGAGATCGAACCGCGCCTTCGTAGGGCCCGGGTCATCGAGCACCGAGTCGGCCTACGGCCCACCCGACCATACGTCCGCGTCGAAGAGCGCCGAATCGATGGCACCAAGGTGATCCACAACTACGGACACGGCGGAGCCGGCGTCACCCTCTCCTGGGGGTGCGCCCTGGAAGTTGCCTCCTCTCTGGTCAGGGTTTCTGGCTGATCTCATCGATGAACGACGCCGAACCCGGGAATTCACCCGGGACTGCCCCCGTAGTCGGCGCTGACCCACCCGGAGGCCACCCGACGCACCGACCGACCAAACAAGAAGCCGATGCCGGAGCGCACCGGGTGCGTGTCCGCGTGCTCGGCCCACCGACCATCCTCGGGGTCCCCGCCGGCCAACACCTCCGCCCCCAGGCCCTGGAGTTCCTCGTCTACCTCATCGTCCAAGGAGGCACGGCCCACCAAAACGAGGTCCTCGACGACCTCCTACCCGAGCCACCGCACCGCCTGGCCATACAGCGGCTGCACACCTACGCCTACAACCTGCGCCAGGTCTTCCGCTCAGTCGGCGGGAGCGCCGCGTACCTGCAGCTAAAGCGGCACCGCTACACCCTCAACCGCGACGTCTTCGACGTAGACCTGTGGACCATGCGCGACGCCATCACCGCCGCGAAAAGGGTCTCCGACCCCGTTGCCAACGTCGCCGCCCTGCACCACGCGGTCACCGCCTACTGCGGACCCCTCGCCGCCGACACTGGATACCCGTGGCTCGCACGACACCAGGAAGCTGTCGCGCGTGAGTTCGTGGCCGCAGCCGTCACCCTCACCGAAGCGCTCGCTGACCAAGCTGCCGAAGCCAGAGCCGTCCTCGAACTTGCAGTCCACCACCATCCGGACGACGAACTCCTCACCGCTGCCGCTGCGGCGATCCGAGACCGGGAGAGCTGACCGGCCCATAGCGGCATGTCACTTTCACAACCAGAAGTGCCCTGCATTACCAAACCGGCTCCTGTCAGATCCTGCGAACGCCTCAACTTCGGGTTATTGAAAAATTGTCCGAACAGCTGATGTGGATAGCGGGGCGGATGCCCTAAATCGGATGTTCCGGCGCGCCGGAAGCGCACTGTCCCGCAGCTGAGCCACCGGCTGGGGCCGGTGGGCGACGCCGGCCAACGGCCGGAGGTCGATGGCTATCCAACACAGCCTGAAGGGCGGACCGGGTTGTGGCTTCCTGCTCAATCGCGTATCCCCGGTGCAGACAGCGTTTCGCGAAGGCGCCGACCTCATCCGGGCGTTGTGCGAGCTGCTGCAGGTGGTTGCGGCTGTGGGCGTTGAAGGGCCGACCTTCTTCGTGTGGCACGGTGCCGACATCCACGATGTGAATGGTGGTGTCCAACCGCAGTTTGTCGTGGATGCGGGCGGTGATGCGGACGCCGCCGAGGTCGGCATCCGTGCAAATGACGACCCCGGAGGTCTGCTGCGCCGCCTGGACGATCATCGACACGACGGCATCGGGCGGCTGCCCGTGGCACCAGACGACCGGCAGATCGGGCCGGGCGTCACAGACCGCTTCGGCCGCCTGCCGGTTCTCCACGACCAGCAGGACATCACCCGGCCCGGTGACGGTCAGTCGTGGCAGCATGTGGGGGCTTAGCCGGATGTCATGCGGCCCGAGCTCGCCGACCGGTCAAGGACGGAGCCGTCGGTGGTGTGCAGCAGGATCGGGCCGCTGAGCCCGATGTAGGGTTGCGGGCCACGCCGAGTGCGATGAGTGTCTCAGCGCCGCCGCCGGCCATGCCGCCACGATCCGCGCGCCGAGGCTCGGCGTGGCGGCGATGTTCGCCGCCACGCTGGCCACTGCCCTAGCCGCGAACGCCGTACGGGCCGACCACCGCACCCTCCGACCGGCACGCTTGTCCTCGACCCTGGCCGCCGACGCGACGACCAGCATCCCGTCAACCGACCGCGGCAATACACAGGCGACCTCAGGATGCTCACCGAACCTCAACGCCACGGCGGCCATATGACTCCACGACGACAAGCAGCAATCCCGGCCCCGCACCGTGCTCACGTCTCGGGCAAGCCGGGTCGGCGTCATCGAAACCACCCCCACCCCGAGCCGTCGCTCGATGGCCTGAACCTCGACGGGTCCACGGACGGACGCCGCTGATGTCCAGCCGCGTCTGGGCATCAGCCCATCGCCGCCACCGCCGGATGACTTCGCTCGCGTCGAGACCGATGGCTCTCGCGATGTCCGTCAGGTCCGCGCCCGCCCGTAGAGCGGGATGGATCACCGAGGGTTGCCAGCGAGTCCACCAGGACAATACTGCGGCGGACAACGCCAACTCCACCAAGACGTCCTCACGGCCGGATTCCTGTGCCCGAGCGACGGCATGGTCATGAAGATCGAGAAAGCTGGAATGAGATGGTCTCTTCCGCATCGGCGAACCGCACCGGCTGCTCGGTCGGCTGAGTCAGGGTCACCGGGCACCGCCCGACACTCGTGGGCTGGGCAAAGTCAGCGGACGGCGCCGTTGCGGTAGGCCCAGATCACGATGTTGACGCGGTCCCGGACGCCGAGTTTGGCCAGCACCCGGCCGACGTGCGTCTTCACGGTGACCTCGGCGAGGTGCAGCCGCTGGGCGATCTCGGCGTTGCTCGCTCCCGCCACGATCAGGTCGAACACGTCGCGTTCCCGGGCCGTGAACCCATCGATGGCGGCGGTCCTCCGGGTTGGCCCTGGCTCGGTCCGACTGGCGACCAGCCGTCGGGTGGTCGAGGGTGCTATGACCGATCCGCCTCGGTAGACAGTGCGGATGGCTGCGGTGAGTCCTTCGGCGGTCGCGTCCTTGAGCAGGTAGCCACTGGCTCCGGCGCTGAGGATCCGGGTCGCGTAGTCGTCGTTGTCGTACGTGGTCAGCGCGACGAGTTTCGGGGTGGGTCCGGGGGCGGCGAGGATGGCGCGGGTGGCGGTGATCCCGTCGGTGTGCGGCATCCGGATGTCCATGAGAATGACGTCTGGATGGTGCTCGGCGGCAAGGGCGACCGCCTCCGCGCCGGTGGCGGCGGTGGCGACCACCCGCATGTCGGGGGCCGAGTTGACGACCAGGGCGAATCCGGTGCGGACGAGGTCTTGGTCGTCGGCGATGAGCACCGTGATCAGCGGCTCGGTCATGACCGCCTTCCCTCCTGGGCGAGTGGCCATGTGGTGGTGACCGTGAACTCCGCGTCGGCGGTGATGGCGCAGGTTCCGTTGAAAAGGGTGCATCGCTGCCGGATGCCGGAGAGGCCCTGCCCCTCCACCAGCACGCTGCTGTCCTGCCCGGTCAGTGGGCTCGTCACGGTGACGGTGAGTAGCCGGGGCCGCCAGCGCATGTACAGGTGCGCCTGTTGCCGTGGCGCGTGCTTGATGACGTTGGTAAGCGATTCCTGGATCACCCGGTAGACGGCGAGGTCCGTGCCGGGCCCGAGGGGCTGCTCGGCGCCGTCCGTCGTCACGGTCGTTTGGAGACCGGCGGCGGCGACACTGGTCAGCAGCGCGGGCAACTCGCGCAGCCCTTTGGCGTCCAGATCGTCGTCGTCGCGGTCGACCACCGTGAGCAAGCGTTTGACGTCTGCGAGGGCCTCCCGACCGGTGCCCGCGATCCGGTCGAACAGTGGACCGGCGACCACGGCGTCAGCGCGGGCGGCGACCCTGCCGCCCTCGGCCTGGGCAATGATCGAGGCCAGGGAGTGCGCGATGATGTCGTGCATCTCCCGGCTGATTCGGGTTCGCTCCTCGTGCACGGCGAGCTGGGCGCGCATGGAGCTGTCCTGCTCGGCGAGTCGCCGACGGCGCTCGGCATGGTCGACGGCACTGCGCTGCTGGCGCTGCATCAGGCCGGTCGACCATGCGGCGAGCGACGTTGCCGCGATCAGGACGCCGGGCAGCATGGCACCGAGCCGCCGGTCGTGCAGAGCGTAGCCGGCCACCACCAAGGCCCCGGCCGCGCCGAGCAACAAGCCGGCGTGGCGCAGCCGGTCCGCCGCGTACGCGGCGACCGCGTGGATGGCGACCAGGCCGACGAGGTCGCCGGGGAACAGAAAGCGGTGCACCACCAGCACGTGCGTACCCGAGATGACTGTCACGAGGGCGAGCATGGTCAGCGGCGCGACACGGCGGATCGCCAGCGGCACTGCGACCGCTGCCGACCAGTACCAGTCCGGTAGACCGGCGAGGCCAAGCAGCAGACAGCCGGCCACTGCGGTAAGCGCGATGCCGGCGTCGACCGCCAGCGTCTGCTTCGTCTCGACCGGCACTCCCCCAGCGTAGGCAGCGGCCCGCCACAACGGAATCGCGGTCTTCCCGGACGATACCGAAGCCTTGAGACCAAGGTATCGGTCGCGGACGACACTCGATGCCGGGGACGGATGTGTCCGGCCGTGCGCTTCCCTACGGTCGGTGAGGTGAAGACGCAGACGAAGCGTGCCGACATGGTCAGTTGCCGGAACGTCCGCAAGACGTACGGTGCTGGCGAGTCCGCGGTGCGGGCGGTGGACGGAGTTTCCGCCGATTTCGCGGCCGGCGAGTTTACCGCCATCATGGGCCCGTCCGGCTCCGGCAAGACGACACTGATGCACCTGTTGGCCGGGTTGGACACGCCCACCGAGGGCTCGACCAGTGTGGCCGGTACCTCGTTGGCTGGCCTGGACGACCGAGCCCTGACCGACTTGCGGCGGGACCGGATTGGCTTCATCTTCCAGGCGTTCAACCTGCTGCCCACACTGACCGCCCGACAGAACATCACGCTGCCACTACGGCTCGCCGGCCGGCCGGTCGAACCGGCGCGGCTAAGGGTCATCACCGACGCGCTGCAGATCGGCGACCGGCTGGAACACCGTCCGGCTGAGTTGTCCGGCGGACAGCAGCAACGCGTCGCGGTGGCACGAGCCCTGCTGGCCCAGCCCGCCGTCGTCTTCGCCGACGAACCCACCGGCGCGCTGGACATCGCCACCGGACGGGCCCTGCTCGGTGGCCTGCGCGACGCGGCACAGCAGTACGGGCAGACGATTATCATGGTGACCCACGACCCCGGTGCGGCGACGTACGCCGATCGGGTGCTGGTAATGGCCGACGGTCGCATCCATGATGAGCTACGTCAGCCAAACCGGGACACCATTCTGGCCTCACTGGCCTCGGTGACGGTATGACGATGATCTTCGTACTGGCCTGGGCGCAGGTCCGCACCTACCCGGCACGGTTGCTGGCGATCATCGCCGCGGTGCTTCTGGCGACCGGCTTCCTCGCCGCCACGGCCACCTTCGCCGCCACCTCGGGCGAAGGGCTGCGCCTCACCGCGGCGGCACCGCTCACCACGGCCGATATTGTCCTCGACGCGGATAGTTCGGTCCGCGACCCGGGCTGGTACCGGGCGGTGGCGGCGGTCCCCAACGTCCGCAGCGTTGACCCACAGTACGCACGCACAGCCAGCGTCTTCGGCGGCGACCGACGCGGTTCGGCGAACGTGCAGAGCCTGGCCTCCACCGCCGCCGTCCGCTGGTTCGACCTGGACCACGGCTCCTGGCCGACCGGAGCCGGGCAGGTCGTCGCGGATCAGCGGACACTCGACGAGCTCGGCGTGGGCGTCGGCGACACGCTGACTTTCCGGCAGGACGACGGGCAGCCGGTGACCGTCACCGTGACGGGCTCGACCGACCTGGGGTTCCGGCCATTGACCGGCTCGTCGTTCCGCTTCTACGCTGACCCAGCGTTCTTCCCCGGCGACGTCCCGCCTGCGGCCCTGGTCACGATCGACGACCCGAACCGCATCGCGGACACCATCGATGCCATCAAGCGCGCGCTGCCGGCGGGCACCTCGGCGATGAGTGCCTCCGTCGCGGCCGACCAGGCCGCCGCGCGCTTCGCCGGGGGCAACACCCAACTGATCGTACTGATGCTGACCTTCGCTGCGGTTGCCCTGCTGGCCTCCGTCCTGGTCATCGCCAACACCTTCCACGTGGTGATCGTCCAGCGGGTCCGGCAGATCGCCCTGCTGCGGCTCGTCGGCGGGCACCGGGGCCAGGTGAGCCGGGTACTACTGGCCGAGGCCGCCATCACGGGCACGGTCGGCGCACTCGTGGGCGCGGCGGCGGGGATCGGCGTCGGCTACCTCGGGGCCGGCCTGCTGGACATCAGCGGTGGTGGCCTGCGGGTGAATCCAGTGGCCCTGGTGGGCAGTGTGCTGGTCGGGATCCTGGCCACGCTGACCGCAGCCTGGCTGCCGGCGCGACGCGCCACCCAGGTCGCGCCGGTCCGAGCCCTCCAGGAGGCCGCCGAACCGCCGGCTGGTGCGGTCCACGGCGGGCGTCGCCTGGTCACCGGCGCCGCAATTGCGGTCATCGCCATCGCGGTGCTGACCGTGGCGGGAATCGGCGTCTCGCTGCCACTGGCCCTCGTCGGTGGTCTGCTACTGGCGGCCGGTCTCCTGATCGCCCTACCCCGGCTGATCGCGGTGCTGTTGCCGCCGGTCGCCCGGCTGCTGGAGCGCTTCGGAGTCGCCGCCGGCCTGGCCGGGAGCAGCCTGAGCCAGAACGCCCGGCGGACCTCCGCGGCCGCGATGGCCGTGGTGGTCGGCTCGGCCCTGATCGCCTGTCTGGCCGTGGCAGCCACCACCGGACGGGCCACCGTGGACGCGGACCTGGAGGCTCGGTACCCGGTAGCGGTAACCGCGCGCACCGACGGCGGTCCCGTCGACCGCAAAACGGTCAGGGCTCTCGCCGTGATACCGGAGCTGTCCGTCACGGCCACGGTGGGCACCGTGGATGCCGAGTTCTCCGAAATCGGGAAGGCGACCCCGGCCCGGCTCGCGGCCCTGCCCGCCGTACTGGCCAGCCGGCTGGCGCCCGAACTCACCGCGTCCGCCGGCCCGCCGGTCCTGTTGTTGCCCGGTGCCTACCTGGCTGCGCGCGGCCTGTCAGAAGGCAGTCCGGTGAGCGTCGGCGTGGGAAACCGGACGCTGCAGTTCGTCGCCCGCGCCTCCCGACTAGCCGACACCACCGGTCAGCTGCTCGGTGTGACCTCCGCCGACACGCTCACGGCCCATGGGGTGACGGCAATCTCCACGGAGGTTTGGGGGGTGGCACGTCCCGGTTTCGACCGTGCCGCTCTTGCCGACAAAGCGAACGCAGTCGCGGCCCGTGACCCGGGAGTGGAGCTGGGCGGCGGCATCACCGAGGGCAGCGACATCGCCGACGTGCTCGCCATCCTGCTCGGGCTGTCGCTCGCGATGCTCGGCGTGACCGTGATCATCGCGCTGCTCGGCATCGCGAACCTGCTGGGCCTGTCGGTCATCGAGCGTACGCAGGAGATGGCCCTGTTGCGGGCGCTCGGCACCCGGCGCGGACGGCTGCGGGCGGTGCTCGCGATCGAGGCGGTGACCATCACGCTGGTCGGTGCCGCCACCGGTGTCGTGATCGGCGCTCCGGTGGGCCTGGTCGGGGTGACCGCCACCGTAGGCACGACGGCCACACCGGTCATCCGGCTGCCCTGGGCGCAGCTGGCTCTGCTGTTGATCGCGGCCATCGTGACCGGGGTGCTGGCCAGCGTGGCACCGGCCCGGCGGGCGACACGGATCGCCCCTGCGCAGGGCCTGACGCGCTAAACATAACCCTAAAGTGAATTTCCCCACCGTGCACATAGGAGTCATTGCTTTGAATTGAGGCGATCAGATAATATCATTCTGTATCGCGACCATAAACGCAGATGCGTTTGCAGTCGACAACGTGTGCGGGGGTAACGCTGTGACGGACGTTCTGGTGGTAGGCGACGAAGTCCTGGTGAGTGTCGGCCTCAAGATGATCCTGGAGACCGCTGGTGGTTTCGTCGTGGCGACCTCGGTCGGGCGACACGCGCGATCGGCGGCAGAGGAATGTCGGCCGGCTGTTGTCCTGGTCGACGCGCAGACCGCCAAACCGCACGGCGTGGCTATCCTGAACCAGCTCTGCACGCTCACGCCACCGCCGACGGTCGCCATACTCACCGCGTTGGCACCGTCCGAAGTGGTCGTTGAGTCACTACGAGCAGGCGCGTCCGGCCTCCTGCTCAGGGACAGCAAACCGGAACAGTTGGTCGTCGCGGTGCGGGCGCTCGCTACCGGGGCCACCGTGCTGGCACCCGAGGTATGGTCGGTAGTCCTCCGGTCGAGCGTCCCCGGCCTGACGGCTGACGACAAGGTCGAGCAACTGACCCAGCGCGAGCGAGAGATTTTAAAACTACTCGGCCTCGGGCTTACCAACGCGGGCATCAGCCGGCGGCTTTTCCTTAGCAATTCGACAGTCAAGGATTGTGTCAGCGGTATCCTTAACAAACTCGGGGTGGCCAATCGGGTTCAGGCTGCGGTGTGCGCCTATGTCGCTGGCCTGACGGCCGATGACCTGGCCCCACCGGCCGACCTTGCCTACTGTGCCGCTTACCGGTGAATCGTTCAATCAGCCTGGCCGGCTCCCGCCAGAAGCGCGAACTCAGTGGCCAACAACTCATACGAGCGTTGCCGCGCGGTCGCCCCCGGGCAGTTGGTGGTGAGAATGACCTCCGGCACGTCGTACACCGTCTGGAGCCGCCGGATCTCCGCACCCACCTCTGGGGCTGTACCGGAGATCTGTAGGAACGGCCGCTTCAAGCGCAGTGACCGGTCCTCTGCGGTCAGGGTGTATCGGCCGACGTCGGCCAGGCTCGGCGCGCCGCCGCGATAGTCGTCGTCGAGCTGCACCTGGGCGCGCCAGCCGGTGGTACAGGACATCCAGAAACAGGTGCCCAACTCCTCCGCTCGGGCGGCGGTGTCGGCGCAGAGCACCCGCAGCGCGAGCATCGCCCGCGGTTCGTCCAACCAGGGTGACGGCCGGAATGCCTCTCTATAGACAGCGATCGCCTTGGGACTCTCCTCGGCCGCGATGAACTGGGCGAAACAGAACGGCAGGCCTAGCATGCCGGCCATCAGGGCGCTGTCCGCTCCAGAACCCAGCAGCCACGGCGCTGGCGGCTCTGCCACCTCTGGGGTCACCGAGACCCTGGTGACGGCGCGCGAATCACCCAGGAAACCGAGAAGACGGCCGACCTGTTGAAGGAACGCCTCGTCGGTGGCCAACGCGTACGGGTTGAGCAACCCCGCCATGGCCGTCGGGCCGCCGACGCCCCGGCCGAACCCGAGGTCGACCCGGCCCGGGTACAACGCCGCCAGGGTCCGATACGTTTCAGCCACCTTCAACGGGCTGTAGTGGGGCAGCAGGACGCCGCCGCTGCCCACCCGGATCCGCGTGGTGGCCGCTGCGGCGGTGGCCACCACAATTTCCGGCGAAGCGCAGGCGTTTGCCGCGCTGCCATGATGCTCGGCAACCCAGAAGCGGCGGTATCCGAAGGACTCCACCGCTCGGGCGAGGTCGACCGAATCCCGTACTGACTGCGCCGGGCTGCCGTCGCGGAACACCGGAACCTGGTCCAGAACGCTAAGCATGCGCGTATCCCTTCAGTTGAGCAGTTGGCGGGTCGCGAATTCCTGGTAGAGCCGATCGGTGGTGATCAGCTCGTCGTGTCGTCCAGCGGCGACCGCCCGCCCCGCGTCGATCACCACTATCTGGTTGGCTCTGGCGACGGTGGCCAGCCGGTGCGCGACGACCAGCACGGTACGGCCCGCGGCCAAGGCCGCCAGGGTGGTTTGGAGCGCGTGTTCGTTGCGCGCGTCCAGGTGGGCAGTCGGTTCGTCAAGCAGCAGCAGCGGCGCCGCGGTGAGCAGTGTCCGTGCGACCGCCAGGCGTTGCCGCTCCCCACCGGAGAACAGCAGCCCGGCGTCGCCGACCGGCGCGTCCAGGCCGGCAGGACTACGCGCCAGCGTCTCCGCCAGGTTCACCGCGTCGGTCACCCGCCAGATCGCCGACTCCGCGGCGTGTGGGGCGGCCAGGGTGAGGTTGTCCCGGACCGTCCCTGCCAGCACCGGCGCCTCCTGCTCCACATACCCCAGGGCGGCTCGCAGTTCTGCCAGCGGATAGTCACGGATGTCCCGGCCACGCAGACGGATCGAGCCGCCGGAGACCTCGTACAGCCGGGCGATCAACGCCAGGATTGTGGACTTTCCCGCACCCGAAGGACCGACCAGGGCTGTGGTGCCCCCGTCGGGGACCCGGAAGCTGACCTCCCGTAGTACCTCGGTGCCGTTGGGGTAGCGGAAAGAGACTCGGTCGAATTCCAGCAGCGGCTGTGCCCCGCGGTAGCGGGCCGCCGCGACGGGACGGGCTGGCATCGTGCGGTCCTCGTCGGGCAGATCCAGGATCTCCTGGATCCGAGTTACCGCTCCCAGGCCGCTCTGAACCTGTGCCACTGCTTCCCCAACCTGCGCCAACGGCAGGGCCAGCGTGAACAGGAAGAGAGTGAACGCCACCATGTCACCGACCGACATCGCCTCCTGGGCGACGCGGTAGCCGCCGACGCCGATCACCGCGACGAAAGAGCCCTGCATTGCCAGCTTTACGACGGGACCGACCTGGGCGGTGACCAAGGCCAGTTGGACGCCGGCTGCCCGCGCCCGGTCGGCTACCCGGACCACCTGGGCGGCCTCCCGCCGGGTCGCGTTGGCCACCCGGATCGTCCGGATGGCACCCAGGGCGCGGGTCACGGCGGCGGTCAGTCCGCCGACCTCCGCTTGGAGGGTCTCGCTGAGGGCGCGCAGGCGCCTACCCAACATGCGTACCACCACCGCGCCGATGAGCACTGGGACGAGGCTGACCCCGAGCAGCAGCGGGTCGATCAGGACCATGGCGACCATCGAGCCCAGCACCAGCAGCAGCCCACTTACCAGATCGACCATGCCCGAGGCGACAACCGAGCGTAACTGGGTGGTGTCGGTTCCCACCCGGGACGCTAAATCACCGGCTTGTCGCTCGTCGTAGACGCTGACCGGTAACCGGAGCAGATGCTCGATCAGGGTGCGTCGGGCGGTGAACACGATCGACTCGCCGGTGCGCTGCAACAGGAACTGCTGCACTGCGCTCAGTCCCGCACCGGCCACCATGACGACCAGCACCGCGACCGCCGCCGCGCCGTACGGCTCAGATGCCTGGACCGCCGTCAGCACCCGGCGGATCAGGAACGGCTGCACGAGCTGGACCGCCACCCCTGCCAACGCGGACAAACCAACAACAACCAGCGCGCTGCGGTGCTCGACCACGCTGCGGTGCAGCAGACGGTGGGAGCGCCGACCGCCATGCACCGGCTCAGCGCGCGTCGCGGTCACGAGGGCTTTCAAGCCAGGACACTACAGGGACGTCCTGCGGCCAGGCCAGTCGCAGCAGGCTCAGGCAGACCCCGGCGGAGCCGAGCATCAGGCCGGGCATCTCAAGCCCTCCGGTGAGCCCGCAGCGCACCCCGCTGTCCTGGATGTCACGGACCACCGAACCTGCCAGCGCGTCGTGACCGGCCTGCCCGGCCCCGGTTCGTTCCGCAAGATCAAGTAGAGCGAGGGCACCGAAGTCACCGTGGCAGAGGCTGTGATTGTGCCCGAAGCCGTGGGTCGACACCAGCGCTACGGCTGCCCGCGCCTCCTGCGTCAGCTGTTCGTCCCGGTGGTGCCGCTGGATCAACAGCCGGGAGAGCCCGATGCCGGCCGCGCCATGGCACCACAGGGCGGGGTGCCCGTCGACGTCGGCCATCTCCGGGCGCAGGTCCCGCCATGCCCTGTCGGAAGGCACGTACAGGCGGCGGTCGAAGGCGACGGCCCGACCCGCCAGTTCACGCAGCGCATCATCGCCGAACTCCTCCGCGAGCGCGTACAGCGGCCAGGCTATGCCGGCCGATCCGTGCGAAAACCCGCCGAGCATCACCCCGGTGCGGGTGGCGTACCAGCCGGCCGTGCCCTCGACATCGACTGCGGACCCGGCCAGCCGTTCACCGCAGATGGCCGCTATCTCGCGCAGAGCCGGAATGCCGTGCCGTCGGTACAGGGACAGCGCGACCACCGCAGAGCCGGCGAGGCCGGCGATCAGATCGGGGCACTCTTCCCGGGTGACGCACTCACGCAGCCAGGGCAGCGCGTCCTCGACCGCCGCCAGGTAGGTCGGCTCCCCGGTGGCGTGGGCGACGTGATCGAGCGCGTAGAGCAGCCCGGCGATGCCGCTGTACGCGCCGACTGTCTCCACGATCCGGTGCTTGGCAAGGTAGCGGAGATATCCGACCACCGGCCTAGCCGCCCGGTGGGCCAGGTCCAGATACCGCTCGTCGCCCAACTGCCGGGCGGCGTACGCGAAAGTGAGCGCCATACCGGCGACGCCATCGTAGAGGCCGGTGGACAGCGGCTTGTAGCTATACGTCTCCTGGTCAATGCCTTCGATGCTGATACCGATCCACCCAGCGTCGTCAACCCCTAGGACGGCCTCGTCGGCCAGCCTCCGCGCGATTCGATCGGCCAACTCGGCAGCCATCGGCCGGTCGAGGCTCGCCGCTCGGGTCTGCGGCGAGACCGACCGGACCGCAGCTCGGGGCGCCGCCATCGTGCCCATCGAGTCGCGGATGATCCGTACTTGCGCGGCGCGATGGACCGGCCCGAATCGTGCCAGTCTGTCGGCGAGCACGACGGTCCCGGGTGCCTGGAAGAACTCGCGATCGAGAACGGCGGCGGCCGTGCCGATCTGCCGGCTCCCGGCGAAGGTGCGGAAGCAGGGGACGTCGCCGTTGAGCAGTTGACGCTTTTCCGACTCGAGGAGCGGAACGAGGTCAGGGCGAGCGGCCGCTGCAGTCCACAGCTTGTCGAGCAACCGGTCTCGATCCCGGGCATCGCGTAGGTAATCGGGATGGTAGCTCTCGGTCAGAAATACGCTGTAGCGCCGCGTGGGACGGGCGAGGTAGCGGATCTCCACGTTGCGGCAGCCGGTGAGCAGCCGGTCGAACACGTCGCGATGTGCGGTTATGATGTCGTACGCTTCGAGGAATCCGGCGACAACGTCCTCAACGTGCTCCGAGGGATCAATACCCGACCCTGACAGCGTCGGGCGATTCCGTGCGCCGAGCATTGTCGCCTCGACCGCTTCGACCCGTGCCGTGTCGGTGTAGAGGTCGACGATCATGGGCACCGGTCGGGGCGCGGTCTGGGGTTCCCCACCGCCGAGCGCACTCACGTCGACGCCTTGTCGCCGCCGACCTCCAAACGCCCGCGCGGGGAGGATTCCGATCGCCAGTACGCTCTGGTTGAGCAGGTCCACGGCGCGGCCGTACGCGTCGTCCGGAATACCGGCGGGGTTTCCGGGCTGTAGCAGGGTCTCCAGATCGATCGGACTGAACGACGGGCCCGCAGCGATCACGTTCTCCATGTGCATATCAACCGCGCCCAGCAACAGCATCGCCGCCAGTACCGAGCCCGCTCCCCGGTAGAACCGAGTCAGCTCGGCCGCGTCGGCGCAGGGCCGGGGGCGGATGAATTCGCACCAGCCGTGGGTGCCACGGTTTAGGACCCGCGGGGCCGTCACGGCGGGCGTGACTCCGAGCCGATTTAGTTCGGCCACCGTGTCGGCGTACGCGTTCTCGGCGGAGACCGGCCGCGGCTTGTAGACGAGGTCGGTGCCGTCGGCGAAGGTAAGCTGGGCCACCGTGCGGCTGCCGTTGTGCGGGTCGCCCAGGTCGAGCCGGACAGCGGTCACCACATCAGCCGTCGGCGGGAGCAGACCGGCGGCCCGCAACAGCTCCTCGTCCGCGGCGAGCCGTGCCGATAGCTCGGCGACGTGATCCACCCATCCTCGTCCACACCCGACCAAGCAGCGGCCGAGCACTGGGTACTCGTCGAAGAGCGCGTTCAGATAGCGGGCGTCCGCAAGTAGGACCTCGTCGTAATGGTCGTAGCGTTGCTCCGGGGTGGCACCGGTCAGGCGGCCGTGCACTCGGGCGACATTGAGCTCCAGCAGCAGAGTCCGGGTGCAGATGGTGAGCAGCCGATTCGCCAGGCTTTCTGCCAGCGGCCGGCGCAGCCCTCCGGCCGCTGGCACCAGACCGAGGGTAGGGCCAATCCGATCCCGCAGCCGCTGCTCGTAGTAGCCGAGAAACCGATTGAGTAGGCCGGCGAAGGGTATGCGGTCGAAGCCCTGGGACCACAACTTCGTGGACAGGTCCAGCCCGGCAACGTCCTTGGTCTCGGTGGCCAGGACGGCGACCAACTCTGCCGTCCAGTCCAGTACGTCTTCGCCAACCTCGAAGTCCTCGCTCTCGAGCAGCTGACCGAACGCGTCGCGGGTGAGTCCCATCTCGCGTAGTCGGAGCGCGAATACGCGTTCGTCGAGAAACGCGGAATCGCGCCACGCCTCGATCAGCGGACCCACCGATCGGACCGGCGCCATGTCATGCACCGTGACATCGATCGAACGTTCGTGCAGATAGGCACTCATCCGGGAGGAAGGAATGGTGATCTGACTTACAAGCGACATGGCTCTCCTGCGGAAAGGGTGCCGGGGCGGCGGTTGCGCACCCCGGCACCACGACAAACTTTACTGGCAGGCGCAGACGACCGTGCCGCATTCGATGGTCAGCGTGCACACCCAGCCGCTGCTCGCGGCGTAGATGGTGCGGTCCTCGCGCAGCTCTTCGAGGGTCAGTTCGCCGAAGCCGGTGCCGGCCGGGTGGTCGGTTGCCGCATCACGCAACTCGACGTCCTTCCAGGACTTCTCGATCGCAACAGCAGACATAATATGTTCCTTTCAGTTGATTCTCCCGGCGGTCGACGGGAGCTATCGACAAAACGCGGCCACGGCGCCATGGCCCCGGTTTCGTCCGAAGGAACCGGGGTGGGAGGACGGCCACCGCCGGGATCAGCATCACCATTAAACTGACGTGGACCGGCGCCCGCCTACCCGTAACCAGGCCAGCCGACGGCGCAGCCTGGAGGGTGCATTGTGACCCTCCTCTGGTCGACAGTGACTCCTCTACCGGTTGACATGAAACGATTGAAATGAATGGGCGGGACGGTCGACATCCGTCGAGTCGGTGGCGTCGTCCGCCTCAGCCGATCTACTCGTCGAATGCACCAGCGCCATGGCCCCAGCCCATCCAGCAGCAAACTCGGTGCATGGCCTTGACCCGTAACATTTGTCATTTTCTTGGACATGTTCCAGATCAACGTGACCCAGCAGACGGCCATCCCGTGGCCATGCTCTTGATCAAGTTCAAGCGAGGCCATCAGGCAAAAGGCGTAACTCCTTAAAAAGGAGATGTCTTATGACAACTGTGACCGGCGAGACCGTGGTCTGGGCCGTTGAGCCTGTCGTGTAGAACAAGCAGGCGGCAGGGACTGGTTCGGATCGGAGGCAGATGCTCGATGGCGACATGGGTCGCCCGGCTGGCCAGGCCGGATTCCGGCGAACAGGCGGCGGCATCGTCGTGAAGATCGAGAACGGGCTGGAACGGGTTGATCTCTTCCGCACCGGCGAACCGTACCGGCGGTTTGGTCGGTCGGGCTGGTTCATTGAGCACCACCCGATCCGCGTGAGCTGGGCAAACTAAGTGGTAGCGGGGCGCCGGTGATCGTGGCGAAGTGGTTCGCATGGTGGTACCTCCGGCCCACACACTTCTCGGACCTGCGGCTCTTGGCCGTACCGCGGTCGTCATGCGAACCAGTTGATCGAGGGTCCGAGTCTTTCCTGGCGAGCGAGCGATGCTGCATGCATAATGAATGCATGGTTGCTCTCCAGATTCGGGACGTGCCGGAAGAAGTGCGAGACGCCCTGGCAGCCCAGGCCAGGGCGCGCGGGCAGTCACTCCAGGCATACCTGCTGGAACTGGTGGAGACGCAGGCTCGACGGCTGCGCAACACGGCGGCCCTTGATCGCTTCGCCGGCCGATCCGACGGTGCTCGCTCTCTGCTGGGGGAGAGTGCCGTAGAGTTGAACGACCAGCGGGAGCAGCGCGGACCGTGGGGAAGCGCCGCGTGATCGTCGTGGATGCGTCGGTTCTGGCCGACGCTCTGGTCGATGATGGGCCGGTCGGGGACGCGGCGCGGGCGGAACTGACCGGAGATCCGCAATGGGCCGCGCCGAGTCATCTTCTGGTCGAGGTCATGTCCGTGATCAGAGGCAAGGTCCTCGGTGGGAAGCTCGGCCTTGACCGGGCTCAGGAGGCGATCGACACCCTGCCTTCGTTGGTCATCGACGAGGTTGGCGTCGCGATGCTGGTGGACCGGATGTGGCAGATGCGGGGCAATGTCACGGCGTACGACGCGGCTTACGTCGCGGCGGCGGAGTTGATGGCCTGCCCACTCGTGACCGGTGATGGTCGGCTCGCCAAGGCCAGCGGTATCCGCTGCGAGATCCGACTGCTCACCGCGTCCTGACGGCGGACGTCCGAGGATCATCGGGCTGACGCCCTTGGACCGGCCATCCTGAGTGGAAGCGGCTCACCGACAATCGTCGCACTGTGGTTCGCATGGTGGTACCTCCGGCCCACTTCAAGTCACCCCTGAGCTGCGAAAACGCCAGCTGAAGATCATCGGGCACAGTCAGGGCACAACCTAACTTCGATCTTGGGCTCGGTAGCTACTCTGCCCGGCACTGCCTGGGCTCCGCAGGTCACCGGCCAGGCCACGCGGCCGGTCGCCATGGCCGAGTATTAACCAGATAGCGGCCAGCCACAACAGTTCGAACAAGACCTGCTACTCAAATCACTGACCTGGCTTAAGAATGAAATCGGCAGGCTCCAAGCATAGGAATGATCCCCACCAGGGGCGATGAGCGACCTACTGCCGCGACGCTGCGCGCCCAGGCCGCCGACCAGGTGTTGCGATTCCTTCAGGGGTGATGAGCGACCAGGGCGCACTCGCCCCGCTCCGCCGCGGGTTGACGTTGCGATCCCTCTAGCTAGTGATTCTTTGTCGATGGGTTGGCGTCTCCGGTCCGATCCGGACAAGCCAGACCGTCACCTATCGCACTGGCCTCGATGCGTGGAGTAGTTTAATAGCTGCCGTCATTCCGACGACGGGTACGCGCGGCCATTAGCGTGACGGCCAGGACCGTCAACGAGATGACCCCGACGGATCGACCAATTCGGTCAATGCGCTTTGAGTTGCAGGTCCGAAAAGCCGTTTCCCAATAGTAGCGGCTCGAGTCGGGTGACCGCCAGGGATTTAGATCGGTTTCCAATACGTTTCCGCAACTTATCTTCTCATGGTCACCCGGCGCAAAAATGTTAATTGGCCAAGCCAATAGAAGTGCCACCAAAGCGCTTCCCAGCCAGGCAGCTTTGGTTGGCGTCACCCAGCTGCGTCTCCGGCCACTCTGCTCAGCTCCAGCTGTCATCTAGCGAATAGTAGGGCATGCGTAGCGCATCGGCCCAGCCCGGCTACATCGATTTTGGAGACCAGCACCCCGGTCAGCAGCAGCGCCGCGTCAATGGCCTTGGTGTTGGCCGGATGCAGCACGTTTCCTGCCGTCTACGACATTCTGGGCGGGCTTGAGCTGACCGCCAACCGCCGTGTAGGGCAACGTTGTGATCCTTCCAGGGGTGATGAGCGACATCGCAACCGCGACCGTCTTACACTTCCGCATCGAATCGACGGTAGCCATGCTGACGCTGTCCCTGTCCGGACGTGACTGAAACTGTCGGGTCTCACCACCGCCGTTACGCAGCTCTTCGACGGCTTCGTTCAGGCGGGGCATTTGTCATCTTGGTTCTTCTGAGCCAGGTATGTGCCAGATCTGCGCCAGATCAAGCGTTGACTTACGTCTTGCTTCCTCAATCAGGGGCCAGGGCCCCGGAGTAGTCCGCGACTGTCCTGTTTGGTCTGATCTTGTTCTGGGGGCTGTGCCCGGGTAAGGAGCGAGCACAACACCTGTGGATCATGAAGTTGTCTACGCTTCAAGACTCACCAAAGGTGTCGTGCTCGCTGTGTCATCATCGCTCATTGCCGGGGCGGGTCACGTCGCGGCTGCCTGCCTCGGTGCCGATTCGCCGTCTGCGGGCTTGCTGGACCGGTTGGCGCAGGTCGCTGACCCTCGTGATCCTCGTGGTGTGCGGTACCGGTTGGCGACGTTGCTGGCGATCGGGGTGTGCGCGATGAGCGCGGCCGGCCACAACTCGCTGACCGCGATCGCGGAGTGGGTCCGACGCTGTGAACA
>NZ_AXVR01000046.1 GCF_000484695.1 Salinispora cortesiana
CCCGACGGCTACCTCGCCTGGACCGCACCCGGCAGCACCCACGACCTCACCCACGCCCTCACCCGCTGGTTCGGCACCCCCCAGAACGGAACAGCACCGAGCGGGCCGGCGCCGGCCGCCGGTCCACCCCGTCTCGACTACGGCTAAAGACGCCCCTGCCACCCTCGGCCCAAACGGCAACCGAGGAGGGCGTACCGGATGTCTCGTCACCACGGGCAAGCTGCGCTGGCCGCGGAAGGCTTCAGGCTCGCCAGGGCGGGCAGCGACGAATCGACGGGTAGCGACGATTTCGACCTGAAAAGCTTCGAACGACTGCCGGCCCGAGACGTTCCCCTGGACGCACTGTCGCCCAGCCTGCGGCTACGGCAGGGTGGCACGAGCGGAGCCCACGTCCAGCTTCTCGTGGAGGCGGGCGGCACCACGCAGCTACCGCCGCTGCTCGTTCAGGAGGAGGGCTGGCGGGTGATCGACGGGCTACACCGGCTCGAGGCCGCCCGGATCCGCGGCGACCACGTCATCCCCGCACGCTTCCTGGACTGCACCGACGCCGAGGCGCTCATCCTGGCGATGCAGGCAAACATCGCTCATGGGCTACCGCTGTCCCGACCCGACCGGCTCTCCGGCGCCAACCGGGTGCTATCGGAGTATCCGGACTGGTCCGACCGGGCCCTCGCCGCCATCACCGGATTGAGCGCGAAGACGATCGCATCGTTGCGTACCCGGTCGACGGGGGCAGCCGAAGCCGGCGGCAAGCGGATCGGTCGGGACGGAAGGCGTCGTCCGGTCACCGCGGTGGAGGGCCGGCGTCGCGCCGCCGCCTACCTCAACGCCCACCCGAACGCCCCGCTGCGGCAGGTCGCCCGAGAGGCCGACGTGTCGCTGGGCACCGTCCATGATGTGAGCGCTCGGCTGCGCCGGGGCATCAGTCCGGAGCGCACCGGGCACCGTCTTCCCCCGGTCGAGCCGCCGGCGGGACCAGACCGGCGGGCCGCGGTGCCCACCCCCACGCTGCCGGCCCCCCGGGGTGGTGCCCTACGGCGCCCGGGACGCACGACCACTCCGCTGACCTGGGCCGGGGTGGCAAACAAACTGGCTACCGATCCATCCATCCGGTACACCGAAGGCGGCCGTGCGTTCATTCGGTGGATGGCGTGGCACGCCGGTGCCCCACATCGCTGGCGGGAGGTAGCCGGCTCCATCCCGCCGCACTGGCTTAGCGTGATCGCCCCACTCGCGGACAGCATCAGCGAGGAGTGGAGCCTCTTCGCCGAACAACTCAAGCGCAAGCAGGAGGACGGAGCGTAGCGCCACCCGCCGACCACCACCCCCTGCCCGGGTCAACTCCTACTCGACCGGAATTCGCGGGAGCACGGCGAGACTGCTACGACATCGCAGCCCACGAAAGAGCAGGCGACATGGTGGACAACGAACAGGATCGGGCAGGTACGGCGCCCCACGTGGTCATCGTCGGCGGCGGCATCACGGGGGTGACAGCGGCGTTCTACCTCCGGAACGAGCCGGTACGAATCACTCTCCTCGAGGCAACACCGCGGCTCGGCGGGAAGCTGTCCGCATCAGAGGTGGCGGGCGTCCTCGTTGACGAGGGGGCGGAAGGGCTGTATGCCCGACGGCCCAGGACCACCCGATTGATCAACGCGGCCGGTCTCGGCGATCAGCTCGCCCTGGCCGGCGCCACCACGACCGCGATCTGGAGCAGGGGTGCGCTCCGGCCCCTGCCCACCAGCCAGTTCATGGGCATCCCTGCGGACCTGGACGCCCTCGCCGAGTCCGGCATCCTCTCGCCGGACGGGGTGGCCGCGGCCCGCCGTGACCTTGAGCTGCCACCGACCGAACGGGACGGCGACGTCTCCGTTGCGGCCTACGTCTCGCAACGGCTCGGCCAGGAGCTACTGGACCGCCTCGTTGACCCGTTCCTCAGCGACGTCTGCGCCGGCCGCTCCGACCAGCTCTCCTTCGAGGCCATGCTGGCCCCGCTGGCGAACGCGGCTCGCAGATACCCGTCGCTAGTCCGGGCGGCGGGCTCGCTGATCCCCCCGCCGCCACCGGACGGGCAGGAGCCGCCGACCGGGATCGGTACCCTGACCGGCGGGCTCGGCAACCTACCCCAGGTGTTGGTCGACGCAGTTCTCGCCGACTCACCCGACGCGCAGATACGAACCGGGGCCGAGGTCACCGGCCTGGCTCCGGAGCAGCAGGGGTGGCGGTTGACCGTCAACGCCGACGCCGGGACAGAACACCTCACCGCGGACGCGGTGATTGTCGCCGTCCCTGCCGGACCCGCGGGGCGGCTGCTGGCTGGCGTACCTGGAGTGGCTTCGGCCGCCGCCGAACTCGGGCAGCTCCCGTACGCCAGTGTCGGCATCATCACGCTGGCCTATCCCCGCACGGCATTCGCCGGTGGGCTCGCCGCGCGCGGGCTCTGCGGCTACCGCGTTCCGGCGGTGGACGGACGGACCGTCAACGAGGTGACCTTCTCGACGGTGAAGTGGCCGCACCTGGCGGGTGCGGTGGAGATCCTGCGCTGCTCGGTCGGGCAGGTCGGCGACGAGGCAGCGCTGCACCGCGACGACGCCGACCTCGTCCGGCTGGTCACCGCCGAGGTCGCCGCGGCTACCGGGGCGGTCGGTGCCCCGATAGCGACGCGGGTCACCCGCTGGGCGAGCGCGCTGCCCCAGTACACGGTCGGCCACCTGGATCGGGTGAACCGGATCCGGACGGCGGTGGGTGGCGTGCCGCGGCTCGCCGTCTGCGGCGCCGCGTACGAGGGAGTGGGGGTCGGCACGTGTATCGCCGATGCGCACAAAGCCGTTGACCAGGTGCTCGTGGGACTGGCCGGAAAGACCGTCGCCACCTTGACCTGAGGGATGGCCCCCTCCTCGCCCACCCCACCCGGGAAACCGCCGGGGAAGTATCCCACGCCCGCCCGGGCTGGCTGGCCGGGCGGGCGCGAGGTAGGCGCAGGTGCCGGGATCAGGTTCGTGTTGGCCGCGCGCTCTCCAGGATGCGGCCGAGGGCTGCGGCCAGCTCACCGGTCGGGTTCGCGCCAGCGCCCCTGCTGCGCCACCCCACGTGATTGTCGGGGCGGACCAGGATGGCGCCCTCGTCGGTGACTTCCCGGACCCGTGGCCACCGGTCGTCGGCGGGCACGAACTCCGCATCGACCCCGATGGCGATGGTGCTGATGGGGACCGAGAGCTTCTCCGCCACCGCCGCTGCCGCCGCCCGCCATCGCTCCGCCTTCGGGCCGATGATCAGCACGAAGCTACCGGCGGAGCCGGTCAGGTCGTGGGTGGACAGCATCCGGCCGGCACGTTTGATCCAGGCGTGCGGCAGCAGATGCCCGGGCCGGGTGGTGGGGTGGTAGACGTCGCGCAGCGGCTCCCGCGGTGGCGGCGGGCTACCGTCGGGGACGACCGCACCCTGCTCGTACGCGAAGCCCAGCTCGACGTCGTGTGCCTGACATCCACCCCGGTGGGTGGCGAACAGCTCGGCGGCCCGGGCCCGCGCCGCCGCGGCGATCGGGGATGGGTCGATGAACGCCGCGAACGCTCGCTCCCGACGCTGCGGCGCGGTGTGCTGACCGACCCCGACGGCCTCGAGGATCGCGTGGTGGTGCAGGGCCGCGGAGACCGCCCAGTCGACGTTGTGCCGACCGATCGGGTGCCGCTCGGCCTGGTACGTGTCGAGCAGACTGTCGGGGGCGCGGCCGGCGAGTACCGCGGCGAGCTTCCACGCGAGGTTGTGTGCGTCCTGAATCCCGGTGTTCAGTCCCAGCCCGACGGTGGGGGGCTGTCGGTGGGCGGCATCACCGGCAAGCAGCACTCGACCGACCCGGTACTGGTCGGCGACCAGGGACTCCACCGACCAGTTCGTGACCTGGCGCAGCGTGAGCTCCAGGCCGGGCAGCCCGAGGACCTCACGGATCTTGGAGACGATGCTCTCCGCGGGGTAGCGCTGCGGGTCACCCGGCGGAAAGTGCAGGACCCATTCCTCGCAGTGTTTGCCCCAGGTGGGGCCCATCTCGATGAGGTTACTGGATAAGTCGGGGTCGTGCGGATTGAGGAAGTGAGTGAGCAGGGTGCCCTCGCGCCACCAGGGCGACAGGTCTGCGGTGAAGTAGGCGGTGGTGACCTCGAGAAACCCCGGAAGGCCCAGCATCTGTACGCCGAGCGCCGCGCCGACTGTGCGGCCGCCGTCAGCCGCGATGAGGTAACGGGCCGCCACCGTGGTGACCTCGCCGGTATCGACCGCTCGGACCTGGGCTACCACCCGGTCGCCTTCCTCGGCGAAGCTGACCAGTTCATGACCGAACCGGATCTCTCCCGGGTTGCGCCGCTCGGCGTGTTGCCGCAGGATCGGCTCCAACCGGACCTGGGGTAGCTTGACCGGTAGTACCGGCCCAGCCGCCTCATAGGTCTCCCGCAACGCGCCGCCGCCGAACGCGTCCATCTCCTGAATGACCAGACCGTCGAGGGGGCCTCCCCCGCCGAGCGAGGTCAGCCAGCGCAGCTTGCCGAATTCCTCCAGGCACGCCCCCTGCTGGACCACCTCAGCATCGAGCTCATGCTGGCGGAAGATGCCCATCGTCCGCTGGTTGAGATAGTGCGCCTTCGGCATTCTCGACGTACCCGGGTGCCGCTCCACCAACAGGTGGCGTACACCGTGGTCGGACAGAAAGACGGAGGCAGCCAGGCCGCATCCACCGCCGCCCACGACAAGAACCGGAACCTCTATCGTTGCCATAGTCGTCCTTCCGAATGGTGACCGCCCTGCTGGACGGGTACGTGGCCAGGCACGCGGCCTCGCCGACCCGCGGTTGTCGACCGCCGTGTGAGGAGGGAATCGACAATCGGGCCGGCCGCTCGCAGTCTGCCGAGATCCTCTGCAGTCCTGGTCAAGGACGAATTGATTCAACAACGCTGTCGCCGGCCGAAACAGCGAACAATGGTTGGCGGTTTCGACTGCGTTTCGCCGGCGGTTGAACGAAGACTCCGCCATACCACCAACCGCTTTCCGGGCGAGTAGCCGATCGCCGCACACCCGACCGTTGCCATTGGTCAGAGCACCGTTATAGGTTCACCCGGTGGTCGTCGAATGATCCGACGCGTACGGAATCGACCACACCACCCTTGCTGCATTTCAACTGTCCTGCCACCGATCTGTGGGCGGCCTGCCCCCGACGGTGCGACCTCCGAAAAATGGTGGGGTGCACATGAGCTCACTGCGGAACGACTACGCGGCACGGCCAGTGATTGGGGTCTGCGCACGAACTGCTCCGGTGACGGTGCAGGGGCTCGACACGACCGTCAGCCTGGCGCTGCAGGCCCACGTGGACATGCTCGCCACCGCGGGGTGCGCCCCCCTGTTGGTTCCGCTGCTGCCGGGTGCCGAGGAGTTCGTGCCGCAACTCGACGGTCTCCTGCTGCCCGGGGGGCCGGACCTGGACCCGGAGCTGTACGGGCAGCCCCGGCACCCCAGGACCCGATGCGGCAGCCCCGGCGCGGACCGGGTCGAACTGGCCCTGCTCCGGGCAGCACTCGACGCCGACCGGCCCGTCCTAGCCATCTGCCGCGGGATGCAGGTACTCAACGTGTTGTCGGGTGGAACCCTGCACCAGCACCTGCCGGAGGCCGTGAACCACGACGGCCACTGCCCCCAGACCGCGACCTTCACCCTCGGCTCGAACCACCTGCACATCCAGCCCGACAGCCTCGCTGCCGCTGCCTTCGGCGCCGATGTCCCCACCGTCGCCTGCCACCACCACCAGGGCGTCGACCGAGTCGGTGCGGGTCTGACCGTGACCGCCCGGGCCGCGGACGGAGTCGTCGAGGCGATCGAGTCGACCGGGCACGCGTTCGTGCTGGGGGTGCAGTGGGAGGCCGGGCAGTACTCCGACACGCGACTGCACCGTGCGCTCGCCGACGCCGCCGGACGTGCGAGACAACGTCCCCTAACCCCGGGAGAATCTGATGGCATCGCGGATGAACAACCCGTCTCTGGTCGTACCCGACGCGCTGCCGCCCCTACTCGAGCTCGGTAAAGTGATCAACCAGGTCGGCGTGCCGGTCCGGACACTCGACCTGGTACGGATGCGGGTCAGCCAGCTCAATGGCCGAGTCTGGATCCTGCCGGCTGATCCGGAGGCCGCAGCGCGGATCGACAATCGCTTGCCCATCGTGGCTTCCTGGCGCGAGGCCGACTGTTTCACCGATGACGAGCGGGCGGCGCTGGCGCTCGCCGAGGCCGCCACCCGCCTCAGTGACCGGGCGGATCCGGTGCCGGATGCGGTCTGGGACGAGGCTGCCCGGCACTATACCGAGCCAGAGCTCAGCGCATTGATCATGCATGTCGGGCTGGTAGGTCTCTGGAATTGCATCAACATATCCACTCGCCAGGACCCAGGGGACTGGCGCTGACTACGGGCCAATCCGACACCGACACCGACAGGAGGTTCACATGTTACGGCTCATCAACACTGGCTTGGGCCGGACTGGCACCACGTCGCTGAAGCTCGCGCTGGAGCGCCTCGGCTACGGACCCTGCTATCACATGTTCGACATCGTCAACGACTCGGACCGGCTCCAGCAGTGGGAAAGGGTCGTCTGCGACGGACAGCGGCCCGACTGGGAGGAACTGTTCAACGGCTTCGTCTCCGCGGTGGACGGACCCAGCGCCGTTTACCACAAGGAAATCACTCAGGCATTCCCGGAGGCGAAGGTGATCCTGACCATTCGGGACAGCGAGGAATGGTACCGAAGCACATACGACACGCTGTACCAATTCGCGATACGGAACCGCGACAATCCACCGGAACCCGGCTCTGTGCCGGCCCGGATATACCGATTCGTCAACACCATGGTCTGGGATGGTCTCTTCGGTGGACGATTCGCCGACAAGGCTCACGCCATCAGCGTCTTTCGCCGGCACAACGAGGAGGTTGTCAACTCCGTCGCCCCTGACAACCTGCTCACCTATGACGTGCGGCAGGGATGGGCGCCACTGTGCGCATTCCTCGGGGTCACGATACCGGCGGAGGACTTCCCACACGCCAACGACGGCGAGTCGATGCGCCGGGTCATCCGAGAAGTCGGCGGCGGGGCTGCTGGTACCGCGACCAGCTGAGCCGTTCGGCGAGTGTGGCAGGCGCCCGGATCAGGCCGAGGGGCACCACCGCAGCAGTGTGCGGGCCGCGGCATCGCGGCCCGCACCGAACCTCACCATGAGTCCTGGCCGATATCGGCAGCCCGGGTCTGCAGGATCGCCAACAAGGTCCGGGCCTGGACGTTGACGTAGCGGCTGTGCCCGGCCAGCCAGCTGAGCTGGCCCGGAGTGATCCAGTGGTAGCCGGGCGGCGCCTCGGTCGGCGTCGCCGCCTCGTCGGTGGCGACCACGAGGTAACGGCTCTCGGCATTACGGAAGCGACCGCCCTCCTCGGAATGTGTCGCCGCGTACCGGACCCACTCCGGAGGCGGATCCCGCATCAGGTCAAGAAACGGGGGACGCTGCGCCGCAGCCACTCGGGTGTAGCTCGCTGGGACACACTGCACGGTCGGCGCCAGCTCCGCGGTGTCGAGGAAGCCCCCCTCCACCCGGGCGTGCACGAGAACGTGCGGTACCCCGGCGAAAGTCCGGTACGCAAAACCCACAATGCCCGGGGCCACCGGCTCGATCAGCGGCTGGCTCCAGCTCGAAACCTCTCGGTTCGCACCCTCAACAGTGACCGCTAACACCCGGAAGTGCCGCTGATCCGGACGGTAGATGCTGTGCTCGTCGCGGCACCAGCCGGCTACCTGCGCCAGCGGCATACGGTGGGCCCACACCTCGTTGCTGGCCCGTTGACCGGTGAACCAGGAAGCCACCTCGGTGTCGGAGCAGATGGCGCCGTGCTCGGGATACGCCAGCGGTGCGCTCGCGAGCACTGTTCGCGAGTCCATGTTGACCACATTGTCCTGCTGGAGAAGCCAACCAAGCTGACCGAGCGTGAGCCAGCGGAAGCGCTCGTCAGCCGGTACCTCACCCGTTACCTCGACGATCATGTTGCGGTTGCGCTTGCGGTAGAACCAGGCGCCGTGCTCGGACTGCAGGACATCGGTGAGCACCCGGCCTGGGGATGGATCAAGAAAGTGCTCCAGATACTTCACCGCCGTCCCGCCGTGCGCCTTCGTGTAGTTACTCCGGGTGGCCTGCACGGTGGGCGACAGCTGCACCAGGTTGGGGTTACCCGGCTCCGCCTTCGCCTGCATGAGGAAGTGCAGCGTTCCGCCGAACTCCTTCGCCAGGATCCCGAGGATGCCGATCTCCCGTTGCACGATAATCGGCTGTTGCCACTCGGTACCCACATCCGGTCGGACGACGTGCAGACCCTCCACCGTGAAGAACCGTCCACTGCGGTGTCGCAGGTTCCCGGTTTCCGCCCGGAACGACCAGCCATCTAACTCCGCGAACGGGACCCGCCGCACCCGGGTGCGGCACGCTACCCGCTCGGCGGCGAGCCAGCCCAGCACGTCAGAGGTCGCGATCCCGGCGCCCTCGGTAGTGGCTGCCGAACGTGCGAGCCGCTCGGTAAGTGCGGTGCCGCAACGCGGTTGAAGCAGTACGGCTGAGGTCACGGTCGATCACCACTTCCTGAGTGTGTGAACCGTTGGGGGGGGGCACCGGGAGCAGCGCTCGCCGCTCGGTTGGCGTCAGTCCGAAGCGCCCCGGCGCCGGTCCCGCCATGGTGCTCAGGGACCGCGCCGACGGGCATCCTCGACGTTGCCCCGGCCAGGGTCCCGCTGCCGCATCTGATCAGTTTCCTCGGGCTACATTCGGGACAGCCGACTGACCGGGGCGTTCAACCGCATTGGTGACGTCAGTCGAACAGGCCGCGCGGCCGGAGGCGAACCCACAGGTCCGGGCAGCGTTCGTGCCAGCCCGTCAGTGCCGGTCTGCGGGGTGGGTCCGCGGAACGCACGAAGCTGGCTACGTCACGCGGATGAAGGACGGCCGGACCGGCACTTCGGTGTCTGCCGCGCCGTGGTGGCCGGGCACCCGCCGACTGCCGGGGCGGGTCGGGGCGTGAGTTCCGGTAGCGCGAGCAGCACAGGTGGGTCGATCGCCCGCCGCCGGCGCAGGCGGACCGCGGCACTGGTCACACCCTCCGCGTCGACCGTCACCAAGGGGTGCATACCGATCAGGGCGGTGCGACGGCGGGCTTCGGTGCTGACCCCATCGGCCACCGCCACCGCGTGCACGAACCAGGTGCCGTCGGGTACGTACGGCAGGTGGTAACAGGTTGGACGGCCGCCCGGCACGTCAACGACCATCGACGAGACGGCGTGGTGCTGCACGATCCGGGTCGGGAACGCGCCCAGATACACCTGGGCGTTACCGTGCCCTTCCGGCAGGCTGATCGTCCCGGCGATCGCCCCAGAGCCGGCGCGGGTAGCCGGCGACAGGCCGGGCAACTCGGTCGCACCGGTGGGCGAAAGACGACGGAAGCGGCCGGGTGAGACCCCGACACTGGATGTGAAGCAATTACTGAAGGAGCCGAGACTGCTGTACCCCACCAGCACAGAAACATCCGTTATCCGCAGTGGGGTCTCGAGGAGAAGACGCTTGGCCTGGTAAATCCGAATAGCGGCCAGGAACCGACCGGGAGTTATCCCGGTTATATCGCGAAAAAGCCGGGCAAAATAGAACCGACTAAGCCCAGCGCTCTCTGCGATCTCAGTCAACGTCAGCGGCCTGTCGTAACGCTCCCAGAGATACTCGATTGCCCGTTCGACTGCACTGTCCATGCGCACCTCACTGCATCGTCGCAACCATCAGGGTGACCGACCTCCGTCGGGATCAACTCAAGCAGCACTGGGGACCGGGCCCGAGCCGGCAATCACCGACAGCGAAAGGGGCGTAGCAATTTGTTGCTGGCAACACGCCGGCAGGATTCATCGCAGCATCAACGACCGCAACTGGCCACAGCCGACGCGCTCCGTTCCAGACAGGTGCGACACCCAAGTAGCCGGAAAGCATGATTCAAGGCGTTAAAGACATGTTTACATCGGCTACGCCATGGGCACCCAGAACGTCAGCTGACCAGAAACCGGCAACCACCTCCCACTTTGAACCGCTACCCGAAAACGACAACCAGCCCTACCGACAGGTAGCCCAACCGCTCAGAAACACGTGACAAAACCGATGAAACCTCCACCGAAACCTACAAATACCTTTCTCACCTGGAACCGACATTTCTACCTTGTGAGCACCGAGTTAATCACCAGTTCCCTGGATCGCTGGATCATGGCACAATATTACGCAATTACTGCGGCACCCAGTGACTGGATCGATGGGGGGAGAAAATAGAATACCTGGCCGCGCCCACCTGTCGCGCCCCTGAAAATCATTTTCCAAGCCCGGTACGCGCATGCCACCGGACTCGCTTCATCAAACAATTCGGCTCCATTTATGTGTCAACCCAAGCCTGCCGCCAGGCCAACACAAAAGGCTTGACGTTGATAATCCGTTACACGGAGGAGATCGGGTGGAAAGGGACCAGACACTTTTAAGCTTCGGGCTGCTAGGCCCACTCTCGCTCCACTTCGGTCGCACGCCGGTGGAGACCAGCGCGCCCAAACAACGTCAAGTGCTCGCCCTACTCGCACTGAACGTCGGACGCGTCGTCACCGTGCCGACGCTCATCGAGGAACTGTGGGGAGACCGTCCACCACGAAGCCACGCCACAACCCTGCAGACATACATTCTGCAGCTGCGAAACGCACTCGCCACGGCCGGATACGGCAGCCCGGAAGCGCGGCAGATAATCGGCACCCGCCACAACGGCTACCTACTCGAGGGCATCGCCTGTGAAACAGATGTCGAAGATTACAGCCGCCACCTTGCCGCCGGTCGCACCGCGGCCGAGGCGGGCGACCAGCACCGAGCCTCGCAGGAGTTCAGCCGCGCACTCCAGGTCTGGCGCGGTTCAGCCTTGGTCGATGTCCGAATGGGCCCGATCCTGGAGATCGAAGCGGCGTCACTGGAGGAGAGCCGGCTCTGTGCGCTAGAACGCCGGATCGAAACGGACCTGGCCCTGGGGCGGCACTCCGACCTGCTGGCCGAACTGACACTCGTCACCGCGCGGAACCCGATGAACGAAAACCTGTGCGCGCTACGAATGATGGCCATGTACCGTGCCGGTCACGTTGGCCGCTCACTTCAGGCCTACCACCGCCTCCGTTCCATCCTCAACGAAGAGCTCGGCGTCGAACCAGGACCACGCGTACAGCGGCTCCTGGCCGCCATCCTCGCGGGCGATCCGGGGCTGGAGGAGACGTCACCGCTATCGCCCCCCAGCCAATTCACGGTGCGCCATCCCTGACCCCGGCCAGACTGCCAGAAGGGCGCTTTTCTACCCCTTGCGGAGTTCGTCTTTGCCGACCTTGTCCATGCCGGGCAGCCCGGACAGACCTGCCTACCACACAATCGCGTGAACACCGTGACGGAAACAGCGAAAGCTGCCCCACCGGTGTGGAAATCTCGGCGGCCGACCACGCATCGAGGGAGGTCAACGAACCGGCCAGGAATCGAATACGAGCACCGATGCGGAGACACCGAGGAGAATAAGATGCGAAAGGTTGTTTCGCGAGATGGCACCACGATCGCGTACGAGCGGGCCGGCACAGGGCCGCCGATTGTGCTCCTGAACGGCGCGTTTCGCGACCACACGATTTTCGACGCGCTCGTCCCGGAGCTGACAGCGCACTGCACCACCTACGTCTACGACCGCCGAGGACGGGGGCAGAGCGGAGATTCCCCCCGATATGCCATCGAACGCGAAATTGAGGACCTCGCCGTCGTGATCGAGGAGGCGGGTGGCAACGCGGTGGTGTTCGCTGGTTCGTGCGGCGCGAACCTTGCGCTGGAGGCGGCCCTGGCGGGTACAGCGATCACCAAACTGGCCCTACACGAGCCGTACTTCCGGGTCGGCGCCCACCCGCGGCCGCCCCTTGATGCCGCCGACCGGCTGCGCGCGTTGGTCGCTGACGACCAACGCGGCGCGGCTGCGGAGTACTTCCTGAACGTGCTGATGGACCTACCCCCAACGGCAATCGCCCAGTGGCGGCAAGGCCCGCTCTGGGCAACGAACGAAGCGAATGCGCACACGCTCGCCTATGACGCCACTCTTTGTGGGGACTACACGCTCCCGGTCGATCGGCTGGCCGCCCTGCGGACTCCCGCGCTGGTGGTCAACAGCGACGGCACCAGCGACTGGCTGCGTGCCGCGGCCCAGGCGACGGCAGCAGCCCTGCCGAACGGCTCGGGAAGGGAACTTCCCGGCTCCTGGCACCGGATCGAGATGGAGGTGCTTGGCCGGGTCCTGGTCGAGTTCGCCACGACCTGAGACCCACCCACCACCATCGGAAGGAGCAATCGGATGAGCACGCGCGAACCGGAGGCAGCTGACATGCCGGTCAACCACAATTCGTCCCAGGTCCATCAGGAATCAAGAAGCGCCGGTGGGCCCGCCGTTCATAGTATGAAGCACATGGGAGTCAAGGTTGCGCAGCGCTTCGTCGCCGTAGACAACCATGAACGTGCGCTCACCTTCTACCGGGATGTTCTCGGCCTTGAGGTTCACCAAGACCACACATTCGAGGGATTGCGCTGGATTGCCCTTGGTTCGTCCGGGCAGCCCGATGCCGACATCGTTCTGCAGTCCCTGGTCGTCTACCCGGAAACCTCCCCCACCGACCAGCATGCCCTGGCAGAGCTGCTGGCGAAGGGCCTGCTGCCCGGTCTGGTCTTCCGCACCGAGGACTGTGACGCGACCTTCGAGCACCTTCGCGCCGGGGGCGCAACGGTGATCCAAGAGCCGACTGACCAGCCCTGGGGTGTTCGGGACTGCGCATTCCGCGACCCGGCCGGCAACGCGCTGCGATTCTCCCAGTTCCGCCGCCCGGAAAGAGACACCGGCGACGGGGGCGGCTCCGGGGATCCCCCATTTCCCAACCATCGGCCTCTTCAGGACGGAACGGATGATCGAAGCCAAGAACCTGACTAAGCGCTACGGCGACAAGGTCGCCGTGAAGGATCTGTCCTTCACGGTCGGGCCCGGCAAGGTAACCGGGTTCCTCGGCCCCAACGGCGCCGGCAAGTCAACGACCATGCGCCTGATACTCGGTCTCGACCATCCGGATCGCGGCACCGCAACAATCGACGGCAAACGATACCGGGAGCTGACCACCCCGCTCGCCGCGGTCGGCGCGCTCCTGGAGGCCAAAGCCGTGCACCCGGGCCGGACCGCCTACAACCATCTGCTCTGCTTGGCCCAGTCACAGGGCATCAGCAAGAAGCGGATCTACGAGGTACTCGACCTGGTCGGGCTCAGCGAAGTGGCGCACAAGCGGGCCGGCGGCTTCTCCCTCGGCATGGGGCAGCGGCTCGGGCTCGCCGCCGCCCTGCTCGGTGATCCAGCCGTGCTGGTGCTGGACGAACCGGTCAACGGGCTTGATCCGGAGGGCATCCTCTGGATTCGCACCTTCATGCGGCAGCTGGCGGCCGAGGGCCGAACCGTCTTCGTCTCCAGCCACCTGATGAACGAAATGGCAGTGACTGCCGAGCACCTCATTATCATCGGCCGCGGCAGTCTGATCGCGGACTGCCCAACCCAGGAGTTCATCGAGCAGGGCAAGAAGCAGACGGTGCTCGTCCGCAGCCCGAACGCCGGCGAGTTGGCCGCGGCCATCACCCGGGCCGGCGGCGCGGTGACCCGCAACGACGACAACGAGCTGAGCGTTGAGGACATGGACGCGACAAGGATCGGTGAGATCGCCTCGGCCGGTGGACACGTTCTACACGAGGTGGTCCCGCAACGCGGCACGCTGGAGGAGGCGTTCATGGCGCTGACCCGGGAGAGCGTGGAGTACGCCGGCACCGGCTCAACCCGGGAGGCCGACGCCCCGAAGTCCGGAGGGGGTGCCGAATGACCGCGACCGCCGCCCGCCCCACCGCCAGCACGGTGGCCAGCCGCGCCAGCTTCGGTGGCCTGCTGCACTCCGAGTGGACAAAGCTCCGATCGGTCCGTTCGACCGGCTGGTCGCTCGGACTACTCGCGTTGCTGTATCCATCCTTCACCGCGCTACTCGTCGGCTTGACCGTCGCTAACTGGGACCAAACGGCGGCGAGCGACCGCAGCCTGATCGCCAGTGATCCGACGGCTGTCATCCTCGGCAGCGGCTTCCTGATCAGCCAACCAGCCATCTGCGTCCTGGGCGTCATGGTCATCGCGTCGGAGTACTCCACCGGCATGATCCGGGCCAGCCTGCTGGCGAAGCCCCGCCGGCTGTCCATGCTCGCCGCCAAGGGTGCGGTGCTGAGCCTGGTGGTCCTGGCAGTGAGCCTGGTGGCGGCGTTCGTCTCGTTCTTCATCGGCGCGGCGATGCTGAGCGAGAAGGTTGCGGCATCCCTGGGCGACCCCGGTGCCCTGCGGGCGGTGGTGGGTACCGGCCTCTACCTGGCGATGCTCAGCCTGTTCTCCCTCGCTATCGGTGCCATCGTGCGGCGTACCGCGGCCGGGATCACCAGCGTGATCATGTTTGTGCTTGTGCTCGCTCCCCTGGTGCAGCTACTGCCCGGCAAATTCGGCGAGTACGCCCATGCCTACCTGCCGACCGAGGCCGGACTCCTGATCGGCCAGGCCATCCAGCACGAGGGAGATCTTCTCACGCCCTGGCAGGGCTTCGGAGTGTTCGGCCTGTGGACCGCTGCCCTGCTGGTGCTCGCGGCCTTCCTCCTAAACCGCCGAGACGCCTGATCCACCCGCGTCGCCTCGGGCGCTCCCCGTCGCCGGGGAGCGCCCGAGGCCGGACGGATTGGCTGGCGGTGCCAGCGGCCCGACGATGAGCTGGTGGCACCTGAGACAGTCAGCCCAGGGCAGCCCGCAGTAGCTTCTTGATCGTCGCCTCGGCCTTGTCGGTCAACTCGGCCAGGGCGAACG
Source organism: Salinispora cortesiana (assembly GCF_000484695.1). GTDB lineage: Bacteria > Actinomycetota > Actinomycetes > Mycobacteriales > Micromonosporaceae > Micromonospora > Micromonospora cortesiana. The sequence goes on from NZ_AXVR01000046.1 coordinate 14,996, forward strand.
ATGTCGCCCACAGGCCGTGCTCCTCGTCGAGCTTCGCCTCTGGAGTGAACCCGAACGTCGAGTACCGTTGCTTGTCTCCCTGCCCGCTGCGGAAGAAGCAGACCACCTTTCCGCTCCGGGCATAGGCAGGCTGGCCGTACCACAGCTTCGGCGCCAGCTCGGGGGCGGTCTCGGTGACGATGGTGTGCAGGCGTTCGGCTATGGCACGGTCTGGCTGCGCCATGTTGCTGATCTTTGCGAGGACGTCTCTCTCGTCGGCTGCCGCCTTGTTCGCGCTCTTGCTACGGCGAGCCTCCGACTTCAACTCCGCCGCCCGGTCCTTGATGGCGGCGCGCTCGACCTCGGAAAGCCCTTTCTCCTGGGAATTTGCCTGCTTGCTTTCCTTGCTGGCTTTCGACGAAACGCTCACGTACGCACTGCTCCTCTTGTCCGTCCGGTGGTCAACGTACTTCTCCAGCTAACCATCTGTAGCGGGCAACGCCTTCTCGATTCCGAACCAATCCATCATCAGCATGGCGCCCACCCTGGACCGCCAGCCGTACGTCCTCCGGCGGAGGCGGAGGCATCACATCGCAAACAGCCCCGTCGACGGTCCGCGGGGCAGGCCAACCCACGAGGTAGGCCACACCCTACCGATCTTGGGGGTCGCGAAAGCGCCGGATGAGAACCACCAGGACGAACAGCGCGACCAGGGCGGCGAGCCCCAAGCTGAACTGCATACCCCGCACGAAGGTCCGGTCTGCGACCGTACGAATCGTCGTCACCTGATCGGAATCGGGATGGTCGATTGGTCGACCGGGCCCTACTATCGCCTCAAAAGCGTTCGGGTTGGTGTCGTCAACGATTTGTTCGACAACAGCAGCCCGCTCGTCACCGTCGGGAATGGTCCTGGACAGGTCACCGTCGAGGGCGACACTGACCCATACCGAAACGATCGTTCCCATCAGGGCGTAGCCGGCGGTTGATCCGAGACCTCGTTGGGTGGCCACGATGCCCGAGGCCATGCCGGCTCGCTCCACCGGCACCGAATTCAACGCCAGCCCCTGCACCGGCGGGATGATCAGGGAGAGACCCGCGCCCAGGAGCAGGAAGCCCAGCACAGTGGCGATGACACTCTGCGCCACCCCGACCACCATGACGGCCAATCCGACAACGAGCAGAACCTGGCCGGCGAGAGCCGGCAGGCGGGGACCACGGCGGGCCGCGATGTAGCCAGCCACCGGGGAGAACACCACCGATGCGAGGGAGGACGGCAGGATAAGCAGCCCCGCCTCCACCGGGGAGTAGAGCCGGACGTTCTGAAAGTACTGGGTGACGATCAACAAGGCACCGTACACCGTGAAGAAGCCAAAGAATATGGCCATGTTTCCCAGCCGGTAGGCGCGGCTGGTGAAGAGCCGAAGATCCATCATCGGTGACTGGGTGCGGAGCTCGCGGACGATGAAGGAAACGAGGCCCACGGCGAAGGCCACGAACGTTACAAGAATGATCGGCGATCCCCAGCCCAGATCATGGCCATCGATGACAGCAAAAGTAAACGCTCCGACTGTGATCACAAACAGCAGCTGCCCGGGCAGGTCGACAACACGACGGGCGGATTCACGTGACTCGGCCACGAACCGAAGGGTGAGCCCGACCGCAAGCACGGCGACCGGAACATTGACGAAGAAGACAACCCGCCAGCTCGCAACCTCGGTCAGGATCCCACCGAGCGGCGGACCGAGCGCCAGCCCGATGTCCGCGACCGCCGCAAAGAGCCCGAGGGCAAGGAAGCGTTGCCGCTTTTGGGGGAAAGTCGCCGAGACCAGGGCCAGCGCGGAGACGGTGATGACGGCCGAAGCCACTCCCTGTATCCCCCGCGCCACCAGCATAACCGTGAAGGTGGAGGTTAGTCCGGCGGTCACCGAGGCCACGATGAAGACCACCACTGCGGTCAGGTACAGTCGCCGCCGCCCGAACCGGTCTGCCACGGTGGCCGCGGGCATGATGGCGACAGCCATTCCCATGCTGTAGGCGGCGACGATCCACTGCAGCCCGGACTCCCCCAAGTCATAGAAGGCCTGAATTCGGGGTAGTGCCACATTCGCTACCAGCACGTCGTGCAGGGTGATGAAGACACCAAGACCAGCAGCGACAATTGTCCACTTCTGGGCCCGCGTCCACGGGCGGTTCTCGCCCGTCTCGGTTTCCGCCCCCGCATCCACAGAATCACGGTAGGCGGATCATCGACGGTCCGCGGGGGATTGGGCGCTTCCGTGCGCCACCAGCCTCACGGGCCCAACGCCGCTGGACACCAAGCCCGAGCTGGTGGAGCCGCCCTCCGCCGTGTGGTGGTCACTCTCACTGCCATCGGTCGCCATCGGTTCGACGCATCGGCTAGGCGCAAGGACCGCGACGACTGAGCATCGCCAGCCCGAGCACACTGACCTTCGCCAGCAGCTAGGCTGGCGCCCCGCCGGCTGAACGAGGCATGGCACTCCCCTAACTGGTCACCATCGTGCTCCCTGGTGATCAATGGTGGAACCCAGATCGCTGGCCAACAGTCGGCATTGGAGCGTTCAATGAGTCAAGGTACGCCATCTCGGCATGGAGATCGGCGACGAAGACCTCGGCAAGGTCACGGCTGAGCCCATTGCGAATAACAATCCGCTGTACGGTGAGTTCCGCCAGATCGTCGGGCAACGAGTAGGTGGGGACCTGCCAGCCCTTCATGCGCAAACGATCGGACAGGTGGTGCAGGTTCCAATTGGTTGTGTATCCCTCACGGAGGCGCCAGGTCAGCGCAGGAATATCACTACCGTCACTCCACAGCTCGAGCTGTGGCATCTTTACCAACTCCTGCGAAAGGTACCGCGCAACGTCATGCATGGCCAGCTGCACCCGCCGGTAGCCCTCCCGACCGAGACGCAGGAAGAGGTAGTATTGCAATAAAACCTGGGCTCCCGGTCGGGTGAAGCTCAAACCGATCGTCGGCGTCTCGCCGCCAAGATAGGTCACGTGGAATAGCAGGTCCTCGGGCAGTACCGTCGGATCTCGCCAGAGCACCCAGCCCAGACCCGGATATGTCAGGCCATACTTGTGGCCGGAAACATTTATTGACGCTACCCGACTTACGCGAAAATCCCAGACAATCTCGGGCTGAGTAAAGGGCGCGACGAATGCACCAGTAGCTCCGTCCACATGAATTGGTATGTCAAACCCCCGCGATGCCTGAATTTCATCCAGCGCCGCCGCGATCCGCTTGACCGGCTCATACATGCCGGTATACGTCACGCCGAAAATCGCCACGACGCCGATCGTATTCTCGTCCACGTATGAACCGAGGTCATGACCGTCGAGGACTCTGTGCTCGTCGGAGATCGGGACAATTCGGGGCTCGACCTCCCAATAGTTGCAAAACTTTTTCCAGCACACCTGAGCCGCACTGGACATCACCAGATTGGGAGAACTGGCCGACTTGCCCGCGCTGCGACGGGCATGTTGCCAACGGCGCTTGAGCGCCAAGCCACCCAACATGCACGCTTCCGAGGAGCCGGTCGTGGACGCACCGATGGAACTCTGCGGATCCGGCGCATGCCAGAGATCTGCCAGCATAACCAAACACCGGCTCTCTATTGCACCAGTCGCCTGATACTCATCTCTGTCGATCAGATTCTTGTCAAACGTCTTGACAAACAGCTTCTCGGCATAACTATCCATCCAGGTTCCAACAAACGTTGCCAAGTTGAGTCGCGCGTTCCCGTCGAGAGCCACCTCGTCGTGCACGATTTGGTACGCGGTTTCTGGCAATGAGCCGGCATCTGGGATCGAGAATCGGGCAAGCTCGGTGGACTCCCCTGGGCGCGCGAACATCGGATTCAGCCCAACTGAGTTCGAATCGACTGAATCCTCTTGGCCCATGCTCGGCATGTCGCTCCTCGGGTTTGCCAGCTACGAAGACTCAGCCGTACACCAAACCCGCGGTTACCACCCGCAGCACAGGCTTCCGTCGGGCACACCCTACGCCGCCATCGTGTCCAGCGCCGGAATTCGCAACAGCTTGCCCCGAGGCTCGGCCCGTCGGCAACGTTCGGTCGACACCAACCCCGCCGGCTCGCTACATCCGGCTCTACCGCACCGCCGTCACGACGAGCCTCCACCGGGCGCGGTCTACCCGCAACGGTCTCGGTGTTTAAACGTCTCGGCTCCTCCAGGCGGCTTCTGCGGCGGCGGGTCTGGACCGGCTAGTCAGCGGGCTTGCGTGCCACACAGCCATACACGAACACCTGGTCAGGCTGCGGTTTCGGACTGCGCCAGACGTCGACCGCGCAGATGCCGTCGTCGGTCGGTCGCCAACGTCCGAGTAGCGGTCGGATTCGGTCCAGGTCCCGGAGATACAGCGGCCGGCCAGCCTGCTCAAGAATCTTCGCCAGAATCGTCGGATAGGAGGCCAGGGCCTCACCGTCAAATCCGCCACCAGGAGGCTACCGGGAGGCACCCAGTCGAAGAGATCGGAAAGCGCGTTCCGGAGCTCCCGGTCCTCCAGAGAAGTCGAAAGCCCGACTAACACCACGCCGATCCGTGCGGTGGGGTCGAGGATGCGCTCCGCTGCTTCTTGATCAAGGGTGCCGGGCGCCGCAGCGTCACAGTAGGCGTAGTCCACGCCCGGCAGGGCACTAAGGACCTCGCGCCCAAACGCAATGTTTTCGGGGTCGATATCGGTATACAGAACACGAGCGCTCGGCACGATCTCGTGCACGTTGCCCTGGGTGGGGGTTCCCGCCCCGAGCACCAGGAACTGTTCGACCCCTTCGTCGGCTACGACTCGGACGGCGCGCCCGACGAAATCCCGCAGGTTGCGGTACACCTGGGGGAATCCTGGATAGAGACCAGCGAATTCAGTCGCTGCCGCCGCGTCAACTGGGAAGTGATGTGTGCCGCCGAGCCAGTGATCGATAATGCGTCCACTGTTCGGGATCTGCGGTTCTGACATGTGAGCACCCAAGAGTAGATAACCATCGAACCCTTACTTGGTCTGGGCTCGTCGTCCAGGCTATCTGCAAGTGTAGTGCAGCGTAGTGAAATATTGCTCGGTGTCAGACCGGCATTCACCTTACGACCACTCGGTCATTTGCGTCAAGGCAGTACCTATCGCCCAAGCGCCCCTATTGATCGTCCGACAGGGGCGACCAACCCGGCGTGCAAACGGGATCACCCCCTAATGAGGAGTGCGAATATTTCTCCCTGCCGCACATTCAGCAGCGAGTGAAGCTTCAAGGCCTTTGGGATCATGTAATGCAAGGCTTGTCAGCACCGGGTGCGCGCGCCGATGCCCAAGTCCACTACGTCGCCCCGCACCTGGAGGGATCCAGACGCACCGCACCGGCGTTGAGACAGGCAAGCAGGGTGCGGGCCTGGACGTTGAGGTAGTGGCCGTGCTGGGCGAGATTGTTGAGCTGCCCCGGGGTTGCCCAGCGGAAGCCAGCGGGCGGGTCGAGCGGCGCCTGCGTCTCGTCGGCCTCGACGAACAGATAGCTGTTCTCGGCGTTGAGAAACCTACCGCCCTCCTCGGAATGCAGCGCCGCATAGCGGACCCGATCGGGCCCTGCCGCGCGGACGACATCAAGGAAGTACGGGCGCATCGGCTGCGGCAGGTGCGACCAGTTGTCTGGCGTGCACTGCACCGTCGGTGCCAGCTCGACGGTATCCAGGAACCCAGCCTCCACCTTTGCCTGTACCAACAAGTGCGGCACACCCGCGAAGTGGCGGAACAGGAAGGCGCTCACACCGATGCCCGTCGGCTCGAACAGCGGCTGCGACCAGCGGGCAACCTCACGGTTGCCCGCCTCGACCGCCACGGCAACCAGGCGGAAGTATCGGCCGTCGTCCCGACCGAGAGTATGGTCGCCACGCTTCCACTCTTTGATACCAGCCAGCGGAACCCGCTCGACGGTCAGGGTGTGGCGGGACCGTTCGACGGTGAACCAGGACCGCAGCTCCGTGTCGGTGCATAGAGCAGCCGGCTCGGTTGGCATCACCGGACAAGTGGCCAGAACCGTCCGGGCATCCATGTTTATGACATTGTTGTGACGCAGCAACTCACCGATCTGCCCAAGGGTAAGCCAGCAGAAGTCGTCGTCCACCAGCACCTCGCCCACCGCTTCCATCACGATATTGCGGTTGGACTTCCGAAAGAACCAGGAGCCGTGCTCCGACTGGAGGACGTCGGTCAGAACAGTTCCACGGCTGGGGTCGGTGAAGTATTCCAGGTACTTAACCGGCGCTCCCCGATGTGCGCCCGTGTAGTTACTGTGCGTGGCCTGCACCGTCGGTGACAACTGTAGGAGATTGCGGTTGCCGGGCTCCATCTTCGCCTGAAGGAGGAAGTGCAAGACACCATCGATTTCCTTGGCCAGAATGCCGAGTATTCCCACCTCGGGCTGCCGAATGATCGGCTGCTGCCACCGCCCAATCACTCCATTGCTATGGCTGACATCGATTCCCTCAACCGAAAAGAATCGGCCGGTGTGGTGGTGCAGATTACCGGTGTCCGTCGCGAAGAACCAGCCATCCAGGTCACTCAGCGCTATTCGCTCGACCTGGAAGTGATGAGCCCGCGCCCGCTCCGCGAGCCATCCGGCGACCTCGGCCGTGCGCAGCCCGAAGCCCTCGGCCCGCCAAGCCGCCGAGCGAGCCAGCCGTTGAGCCAGAGTGTCGTCGGCGCGTCGGCGCAGCACCGTCGGCGCGGTCATCGAGTGCCCCGGACGGGAGGTTGCCTGACCGGCCGCCGGGCCGGCAGCGGGCGAACGGCATACCGCCGGGTCATGACAGCTCCGCCTCGACACCACTGACACAGAAGTTGATCGTGTGCCGCAGGGCCTCGGTCAGCGGCACCTGCGGGCGCCAGCCGCTGACGGCCCGGAACGGGGTCGCATCGATCGTGATGTGGTGAAAGTCGCCTGGCTCCGCGTGCGGGGGCGGGGGAACCGAGACGACCCGCACCGGCGGCCTGCCGGTGCGTTCAGCGACCAGATTCGCCACCGCGGTGAATACCTCACCCAGGGGCAGCCCACTCCCGGACCCGAGTAGCCACGAGCGCCCAGCCAGGGCATCGCTGTGATCAACCGCTGCGACGAGCGCCCGCGCCACGTCCTCAACGTAGAGCAGGTCCCGGCGCACGGTGCCGTCGTGCCACATGGTGATCGGTTCGCCGGCCAGAGCCCGTCGCACCATGGTGGACACGACGCCCTTGTCCCGGGCAGTAGAACGCGGGCCATACCCGAACACCGTGGGTAGCCGTATCGACACAGCTCGCAGGGTCTTCTCGGCGTGCGCGTCCAGCAGCACCTGCTCCGCGGCGAGCTTCTGTCGATCGTACTCGCCCTGGGGGCGGTCGGGCTCGCTGCCGTCGAGTACCTCCTTGTCAATGGGCCCGACCTGCGAGACTGCGCCCGCGAAGACCACGGGCAGGGGCGCACGGTTCCGGTCACCGTCACGCAGCACCGCGACGAGGTCACGGATCAGCCCGACATTGACGCGCTCGGCAGCCAGGTTGCCTTCGTCGATGCGCCAGGTTGTCGAGCCGGCGATGTAGGCGATGGTATGGATGACGGCGTCCGCGCCGGCCACGGCCTGGGCCAGCCGGCCCGGCTCAGTGAGGTCGGCGGTGTGCACTTCGATCTCGGCGCGGGCACCTGCGGGGATCGAAGCCGCGCCGCGCGCGACCGCCCGCACCCGAACATCGCGGATGGCGAGCTCGCGTAGCACAGCGGAGCCGACGAAGCCGGTCGCACCGAGCAGCACGATGAGGGGACGTTCTACTGCCACAGCTTTGCCTCCACATCCCGGCACGTTCCGTAGTCACTGAGCAATCCGCGATCCAGCGCTTCGGCGAGCGTGGGGGCGGCCCGGTCCCGGTCGGACTGCAACGGAGTGATCCCGGCGGGCAGCGGCAGTCCCAGTGCCGGGTCCAGCGGCGAGATGGCCAGCTCGTCCTCCGCGACGTAGCCCCTGGACATGGCGTACACGATCATGGAGTCATCGGCCAACGACAGGAAGGCGTGGCCGACTCCCACCGGGATGTAGATCGCTCGGCCGGTATCACCGCCGAGTTCGGTGCTGTCCCAACGGCCGAAGGTGGGCGAACCGACCCTCAGGTCGATGAGAAAGTCCCGCACCTTCCCGTACGGGCAGTAGACGTACTTCGCTCGCCCTGGTGGCGTCGAGGTGAAGTGGATGCCTCGCAGCACGCCACGAGCCGACACGTTGTGGCTGAGATCGCGTACTGGGAACAGCGGCCGGCCGAACGTCGCGGTGAAGGCCGACTCCTGGTAGGGCGATGCGAACAACCCTCGCTCGTCTCGGTAGACGGAGGGCGTGAATTCGGCGGCACCGTCGATGGCGAGCCGGCGTACCGTCACTCCGTGAATGTCTTCATGTCGATGCCCACTGTTCGTGGACTTCTCCTCTGGCATCAGGATTCTCCTTCCGGGAACGGTTGTCGCTGCCGGTTCTTGGTTCCGGGGTTCTGGTGCGGGCTCACAGTCCGGCCAACACCTCACGCAGGGCCACTGCCACCCGCTCCTGCTCCGACTCCGGCAGGGACGGGTACATGGGCAGTGAGAAGATCTCCTTGGCCAGCCGCTCGGTCACCGGCAGCGAGCCCTCGGTATAGCCGAGGTGCGCGAAGCCGTCCATGGTGTGTACCGGCCACGGGTAGCTGACGTTGAGCGAGATGTCATACGCCTGCAGCGCCTGGATGATCGCATCTCGCTGTGGATGCCGGACCACATAGACGTAGTGGACGTGGGTGTTGCCCGGGTTGGTGGTCGGCAGTCGCAGTCCACCGGGGCCAGAGAGGTCGCCGAGCAGTTGTTCCCACCGCCGGGCGACCGCGTTGCGCCCGGCGACGTACTCGTCCAATCGGCCAAGCTTGCGCCGCAGAATCTCGGCCTGCACCTCGTCAAGACGCGAGTTGTGCCCCGGCGTACGGACCACGTAGTAGACCTTGTCCATGCCGTAGTACCGCAGCTGCCGGAGGTTGCGGTCGACCGACTCGTCGGCGGTGATCACAGCTCCACCATCGCCGTAGGCGCCAAGGACCTTGGTGGGGTAGAACGAGAAAGCAGCCGCGTCGCCCATGGTGCCCGCGAGACGTTCATGGTGACGCGCACCGTGCGACTGCGCGCAGTCCTCCAGGACTCTCAGGCCGCGCTCCTCGGCGAGCCGGGTGAGTGGCGCCATGTCAACGCACTGGCCATAGAGGTGCACCGGCAGAATCGCGCGAGTCCGGGGCGTGATGGCGGCGGCGATCTGGTCGGTGTCCATGAGGAAGTCGTCCTCGCGGACGTCAACGAAGACCGGTGTCGCTCCGGCCCCCACGATGGCGACCACGGTGGGAGCCGCTGTGTTGGAGACCGTGATGACCTCGTCCCCGGGGCCGACGCCAAGCGCCTCCAAGCCCAGCTTCAACGCGTTGGTGCCGTTGTCGACGCCGGTGGCGTACGGCAGCGAGTGGTAGGCGGCGAACTCCTGCTCGAAGCCGCGGACGCTCGCACCGAGCACCAACTGCCCCGAGCCGAACACGGTTTGGACCGCGTCGAGGATGTCGTCCCTTTCCTTGGCGTACTCCGGTAGGTAGTCCCACACACGGGTCGTCATTTCAGTGACTCCTGGTCGTCGATACGGATGCGTGGTCCACGGACCACCCCTGTTGCCGCCGACTGGCTGCCGCGAGGGTCCTGGGTTCGCCGAGGTTGGCGGCCTTCCACCACTGCGGGTTGTCGCGGTACCAGGCGACGGTCTCGGCCAGCCCGTCGGCGAAGGCCACCTGCGGCCGATAGCCGAGACTTTCGCGGATTCTGGTGTCATCGAGGGAATACCGTTGGTCATGGCCTTTACGGTCAGTGACGTAACGAATCATGGACTTGTCCGCGCCGCACAGTGGTAACAGGCGTTCGGTCAGGTCCAGGTTCGTCAACTCGGTTCCGCTGCCCACGTTGTACACCTCGCCGGGGCGGCCATGAATGAGTACCCGGTGGAGTGCGCGGCAGTGGTCGGCGACGTGCAGCCACTCCCGCACGTTCGCCCCGGTGCCGTACAGCGGCACCGGCAGCCCCTCGAGCAGGTTGGTAATGAATCGCGGAATGAACTTTTCGGGGTGCTGGTAGGGCCCGTAGTTGTTAGAGCATCGGGTGATCGAGACGTTCAGACCATGGGTACGCCAGTAGGAACGGGCAATGAGGTCCGCACTCGCCTTGGAGGCCGCATAGGGTGAGTTCGGCAGGAGTGGCCACGACTCGGTCCATGCTCCATGTTCGATGGATCCGTAGACCTCGTCGGTGGAGACGTGCACGACCCGCGGTACGCCGACTGCGACCGCCGCCTCCAGCACCGACTGGGTGCCCAACGCATTGGTGCGTACGAAGGTTGCCCCACCCTCAACCGAGCGATCCACGTGCGATTCGGCAGCACAGTGCAGAATGGCGTCATGACCTTCGAGTAGGTCCCGCAGCAACTTCTGATCACAAATGTCGCCCTGCACGAAGTCCAGGCGTGGGTGTGCGGCTGGCAGGTTGGCCCGGTTGCCGGCGTAGGTGAGTTTGTCCAGGACGGTGACGGAGGCATCGAACGTTCCGGCGGGGTCGTCCATGGCCAGCTCGCCGGCCAGCAGGGAGCGGACGTAGTGTGAGCCGATGAATCCGGCACCGCCGGTGACCAGAATTCTCACTATCGTCTCCTGCCCACCGAAATCAATCGATCACGGTCAATATATAGAATCAGTGGCATGGGTAGCACCAACTCTCAGAGGCACGCGAATCGGGGTAACTACGAGGCGACGGCGGTCCGACGCCAGGCGGCTGCGGTCACCTCCATCACGTACTGCCCATAGGGTGACTTCGCGAGTTGGCGACCAAGACGGTGGCAGGCATCCTGATCGATATAACCCATGCGCCAGGCGATCTCCTCCAGACAGGCGACCCGAACGCCTTGGCGGTGCTCCAAGATTTGCACGTACTGGCTCGCCTCGGTCAGCGCGTCGTGAGTTCCGGTGTCCAGCCATACGAAGCCGCGCCCCAGTGAGATCAACTCGGCCTTTCCTCGCTGGAGGTAGGCACGGTTGACATCTGTGATCTCCAGCTCACCGCGGTCGGAGGGCTGGAGATCACGAGCGATCTCGACCACCTCGTTGTCATAGAGATAGAGCCCCGTGATGGCCAGGTTGGAACGGGGTCGGGACGGCTTCTCCACCAGGTTGACGAGCCGTCCGTGCCCGTCCACCTCACCCACTCCGTAACGCTCCGGATCGCGTACGGGGTAGCCGAACAACACGCAGCCGTCGATGTCTACCACGATGCGCTGCAACAGGTCACTGAAGCCTGGGCCGTGGAAGATGTTGTCACCCAAAACGAGGGCAACCGAGTCGTCGCCGATGTGGTCGGCGCCGATGCGAAAGGCGTCGGCCAAACCCCGAGGCTTGTCCTGTTCGGCGTAGCTAAGCGACAGCCCAAGCTGAGAGCCGTCCCGCAACAGTCGCTGGAACAGTGGAAGATCATCCGGCGAAGAGATGATCTTTATATCCGTAACACCTGCGAGCATGAGAACGGATAGCGGATAGTAGATCATTGGCTTGTCATAGACTGGCAGAAGATGCTTCGACACGCCCAAAGTGATTGGATGCAGCCGGGTACCATATCCACCGGCCAGGATTATTCCTTTCACACCACTGCCTCCATCTGTGTTCGGCCTCCCCGAACAGACCACTTCCCCAGAACTCCGACAACGTAGGCAGCTCAGGACTCGCCGCGAACCGTGTCAACAAAGGTCGCCAGATCGGCAGGCAGGTCGTCGCCCCGCCATGCGACATGGCCGTCTGGGCGGACCAGCACGAAGGGGCGCTCGTATAGCTTGGCGACCTCCGGGTCGGTTCCGCGTCGCACGGTCAGCGGTACCTGCCGTTCGGCGAAGGCACGTTCCAAGCCGGACAGGCTTGCGCTCTCGGCAAAGGACATCAGAACGAAGCCACGACCAAAAAGGTCGAGCGTGGATGTGTTGGCGTCCCACCAGGCATGTGCGGCGCGGTAGCCGGGGTCGCTGCCCGGGCGCCAGTGCGTGTCCGGCTTGCCGGAACGTGGTGCAGCCAACGGGTCAGCAATAATGGTCGAGGATCGGTACGACAGCCCGAAATGAATCTCCGGTGCGTCGAACTCACGATGTGCTCCGCCACGCACCAGCTCGCGGGCCATTTCTGCACGAGCCGACTCACCAGTGGGACCATCGGCGTGGATCTCGGACGGAACCTGCCGACGCATCGTGCGTTGCAGGTTGAGATTCGCCTCCTGCAGGCTCTCCAGCGCGATCGGCCTGCGCTCGGTCTCGTAGGTGTCGAGTAGGTGGCGCCCGGCCCAGCCACTAAGCGCGGCGGCAAGCTTCCAGCCCAGGTCGGCGACATCGCCGAACCCGGTGTTGAGGCCGAAGCCGCCAGAGGGTGAGAGCGTGTGGGCCGCATCGCCCGCGAGGAACACCCTCTCCGCTCGATAGCTGTCGGCCACACGATGGGTGAGGTGCCACTCACTGTCACTGAGTAGCTGCACCGGAGTCTCGAAGGCGATGGCATCAGTGATCAAAGACTCGCCATCAACCTGGGCCGCGGCGTCCACACCGACCACCAGGTTGTAGAGGTCACTGCCGTTCAGCGAGCGCATGGGGAAGCGCAACGTGGATGACAGCATGAGGAAGTAGACGACGGCAACCCGATCGCCGAGTTGCCGTTTGAGCTCTGGGGCCCGGAAGAGGATGTTCCGAAAAACCTGTGTCCGGTGCCGGGGGCGAGCGCCGATGCCGCATGCCTGTCGAATGGGAGAGGCAGCACCGTCACAGGCAACCAGGAACTGTGCCCGGACAGTGCTGGTCCGGCCGGAACCGCCCTCGACAAGGGTCGCCTCGACGTGGTCGGCCGTCTGGCGTACGCGCTCCACCGTCGTCCTGAGCCGCAGCGGGCCGGTGGGGTGCACGCCGACGGCGCGTTGCAACAGTGGGTTCAGCCAGTGCGCCGGACATATCTGGTCCGGCTCCGGGGTGTGCACGAAAGGTCCACGGCTCACCGTCGTGCCCCGGCTGTACCGGTGCACCTCGTGGCCACCGACTCGGGTGACCCAGGCGATATCCAGCGGATGATCGGCGGGCCAGCCCGCACCACGGATGGCATCTGCCAGGCCCCAACGGCGAAACAGCTCCATCGAGCGCGGACCGATCGTACTCACCTTGGGATGCCGGACTTCGCCGTCACCCGACTCGACCACCATGCAGTCGATTCCGCGGCACCTCAGATCCAGCGCCAACGCCATTCCGACCGGGCCTCCGCCCACGATCAACACGTCGGTCCACTCACCGGAGTCAGACATGTCGTCTCGCCTTCCCTCGTGCCAAAAATCGGGTGCCCCTCAGGTGCCGGGAGGCATCGAACCCGCCCCCCGGCACCGAATTGCGCTACGGCCGTTCCGCCGTTGCCAGGAGGCAGCCGAAGTCGTCAACGCCTTCCAGGTCGGACGGCTTGAAAGCGTCATCGGAGAATTCGAAGTTGCCCTCGTTCAGAGCAGCGGGGCGTTCCTGCAGTACGGGCAACTTGGCCAGCTCGTCCGCCAGGCGCAGCGTGGTCTGTTCGGTAACGTCGAGGAGCTCGCGCATCCGCAGACCGGCACGGTGCAGCATGGCGACGTAGTCGTCGATGTCGGCCGTGGTCGACATGAGATCGTTGCAGAACTTGTCAATTCCCTGATGCCGGACCTCCTTACGCGGGAAGCGCTCGAACACATCAGTCAGGACGAGCCGGCCACCCGGGACAAGCACCCTGCGCACCTCGGTGAGCACCTGCTGCCGGTCCGGCATGTGGCACATCGACTCGAGCGCCATCACGGCATCGAAGGACTGGTTCGGGAACGGGAGTCGCATCGCGTCTCCGTGCTGGAACACGGCACGATCGGCGACCCCTGCCTCGGCCGCCAGCCGGTTGGCGCTCTTTACCTGCTCCTTACTGATGCTGATGCCGGTGACACGTGCGCCGGTCTGCGCCACCAGTCGCAGTGCCGGCCCACCGACCCCGCAACCCAGATCGAGAACATGGTCCGAGGCGCTGACCCGCAGGCGCTCGATAAACACATCGGTCAACCGGTCCATCGCCTCGTCGACCGAGGCACCCGACTCCGGTGAATCCCAGAATCCGATATGTACGTTGGGGTTGAACGTGCCATCATTCATGGCGCTCAGGGTGAGACGGTCGTAGAGTTCACCGACCGCCCGCGGCACGGGCTGGGAAGACACTGTGGTCATGAGCGAAACCTCTCTCCTGGGTTGATGAGTATCAGCCGACTCGGTCCGTGGAAGACCATGTCGTCGGCGTAGTCGACGTACTGGGCTGAGTCGCCCAGGGTGGGAAGACCGTCCAGTAGCGTCTGGAGCCCGATCTCGAGCTCGGTGCGGGCCAACGTCGCACCGAGGCAGTAGTGGATGCCCAGGCCGAACCCAAGCTGCCGGTCGGTAGGGCGATGCAGGTCCAGGGCATCAGGCAGCGGAAAGCGTGCCGGATCCCGATTCGCCGAGCCCAGCAGCGCAACCACCCGGCTACCACGGGGTACGTCCCAATCACCAATAGTGGTGTCCTGGTGGGTCCATCGGGTCACGGCCTGAACGGGCGGGTCATAGCGCAGGAACTCCTCGATCGAATCGGCCGTGAGGCCGTCAGTGCGACGCAGTTCCTCGAGTACCGCTGGATGTGCCCGAAGCGCGAGCACCGCCTTCGCCAACGAATTGGTGGTGGTCTCGTGTCCGGCGGTCAGTAGGTGAACACAGGTCCCCACGACTGCGTCCAGACCTACTGGTGCACCGCGTAGCTGCGCGTTGGCGAGAATCGTCATCAGATCATCACCGGTGCTGCCGCGCCGTAGGCACACCTGCTCCCGAAAGTAGTCGGTGAACTCCTGTGCGGCCTCTTCAGCCCGTGCGTAACCATCCACATCCCGACGTGCACGGGAGGAACTGGCTTCCTGTAGCGCCACCGCGTTCGCACGCAGCCACCGGTGTCGCTCCGCTGGAATCCCGAGTAGCTCGGCGATGACAAGGATCGGCAACGGCGCGGCGAAACCCTCGACGAGGTCGGCTTCCGCCTGCTGGCCCAGTCGTGACAGGAGCTCCTGTGCGATCCGCGCGATCCGGGGCCGCAGTCCGGTGACGATCCGGGGAGAGAAACTTCGGTTAAGTAGCGAGCGTAGTTCGGTGTGACGTGGCGGGTCCATGAACACCAGCCAGTTCTCGACGATAGCGCGGAGGGCCTTCTGCTCGGTCGGTACCGGGACAGATGCCGCTGCGGCGTCGAGGGACCTCCCCCGACCGAAGCAACTACTCGACAGCACCCGGGAAACCTCGTCGTAGGAGAACACGTAGAAGGTCTCCGGGGCACCGCCGCCGGCCTCGCCCCTATGTACCGCGGCGACCTCCCGGTAGCGCTGGTACACCGGATATGGATTGATGATGTCTTCCCTGGTCCAGCCGGTCAGGGTGAATCGCGGCAACGTCGCGGATGGCATGCGCTCTCCCTCCAGAAGGTCGGCCCGGGTAGCTGATCAGGCACCGCGGGAAGCCCGGTCACCATCACGGCCGAAAGTGGTCGGCCCAGAAGGCGCTCATCTCGCCCACCCGCGTCGGCACCAAGGAAGATGTGCGGCACTCCGCCGCGAGGGCGTCGAGACGCCGGACGATGCCACGTCGGGCCGCGTCTGGGCGGGACACCGGTGCGGGGTGTTCTACCAGTTCGAACGACGGTCCGGCAGTCCGACCGCGCCGTCCCGAGGGGAGCGTCACCAGTAGCTCTGCCAGGGGGCGCATCAGGCCAGTCATCATGTCGATCGCCGCGTTCATCAGGTCGGACCGCCGCAGACTCCCGTCCGGACGCTCGCCGAAGTGTTGCGCCATGAGCTGCAGTGCCATGAAGTACGCGTGATTGAACAGTGCCATGACTGTTCGGGCGTCCGGATCAGTGACCGTCTCCATGGACCGTTCTCCATGCCGAAGCGTCGGATTCCGCAGCACGGGGTAGGCCGGGTGCCACGAATCGCCCCCCGGGACCACGGCGCCCCGGAGGAGTTCGCCGATCCGCAGGAACGAGGTGTAGTGCGACTCCTCGCCAGGCCCGGCGGTAAGTACTCCACCCTCGCCCTGCTCGGTGATGATATCGATTGCGAACAGCGCACTCGATAGGTTGTCGACCTCAAGCTGGTAGTCGGGATAGCGGCAGCTGACCGATTCCCGTAGGAACAGGTGATGTTCCCCGCCGCCCCGGCCCTGGTCGACCAGAAAGAGGCCGGGGATGTCTTGTAGACCCACCCGGATCGCGGAGTAGAGGTCGCTCAGCGAGGCATAGGTGTAGCCGCTTTCCTGAGCCGCCACACCGTCAGCTCGAAGCACGTCGGGCACATGACGTTCGGGTCGTTCGATCAAGGTGAAGCGCTCGACGCTACCGATTCCTACGCCTTCGAGGCAAAAGTCCAGCGGTACGGGAAGCTCGCGGTTGATCGTGGCGAAGTCAATCCGCGGTACATGGAAGGGCTCGCCCATCGCCACAAGGATATTGTTGACCAGCAGGAAGTGGATCATTTCTTCACGGGCAATGTTCAACAGCATGCTACGGACACCCTCGTCAAGGGTCTCGCCGCCGTCACCACAGGCGAGAAGCAACTGCTCGGACGTCCACACACCTCGCCGTACGTACTCCCGCCCAACGCCGTAGGTGGGCACGGAATAGGCTGCGTAGAGGTACTGAAGCATGACGGCCAATTCGACCGCCGCCGCCTCGCGCAGCACCCGCACAAGTTGATCACGTGTGGCTATCCGGTGGCTACGGCGGCTCGTCGCCGACGCCGGCGCCGTGAGCAGGACCACATCCGGAACCTGCTGTGCACGTAGATATTTCAGCAGGAGCCGAGCCTTCGGCTCAGACAGATCTCGCGTTGGCGGCATGTAGTAGGTCTTCGCCTTGTTCCTGGGGTCGCACATCTGCCAGATCAACTTGGCGTACGTTTCCACCTTGCACTGGTCCGCCAGGCTGAAGACCTCTGCTTTCATGAAAGAGAACAGGTGCTCGTAGAAGGCGAAGACCTCCCGGTAGACCAGCTCGAACGTCACGTCCTTCTGCTCGAGCCCGGCCAGCCGCCAGTCGTCGGGTAGGACGCGAATCGACAGGTAGCCCGCGCCCGGCCAATAGCCGAGGTCGTCGTCATGGTCGTAGGCCAGCGCCGCGGAGCCGGGAGCGTCCACGTCACAGGGCAGGTCGTCGGCGTCGGTCGACAACAGCACCAAGGCCGTACCAGCCGCCGCACCCCGCAGCGTGAACCATCCATATCCCTCCTGGTCGGTGCCGAGAACGCAGGCACTCGACCAGCTTCCGGGTTGGTTCAGCCGTCCCGGACGCAGCCGGAGCACGTCGACGTCGGCACAGCGGGCCTTGGGGGAACAGGCTGCCGCCCTACCGGGCAGAGCCCGGGGGTTGAAGAACTGCCGTACGCCGATCTCGTGGACAGCGCGCGGACGACCCCGTACGAAGGACCGCACGGGCACTTCACTGTCGTGGTTGGCGTCCTCGGCGTCTCGTGGGTGCTCAAGGATGCGAGCCGACTCGTCGACCTGCACGTTGATCTCCCGTTCCCGCAGCTGTCGCACCACGCCGCCGGGTCCGCTGGCGACCAGGATCAATGGCTCCTCGGACGCGGCCTCGGCGGACATCTCGATGGGAACGGTCACCAGGCCACAGGCCAGGATGAACGCCTGGCCGAGATATGCCTCCCGGGGCAGGCGGGCCACCAGTCGATCACTGCCGGCGGTACGCAACTCGAGGTCCCCGAGGTCAACCGGCCCGTTCCCGTCGGCGGGCACCGCCGTGATCATATTTAGGACGGCGTGGCTATCGGTCAGCTCGACGGACAGGTTGTGCAGCGCACCCTTGGTGCCGCTCGGACCTCGGCTGTCCGGGACGAGCAGGCGACCTGCCGGGTAGGTGCGCAGTTCGTCCTGGTGCCAGGGGGCTATCGTCCCGTTCAGCTGCCACCGGCTCGGCTGGTCGGGCGCGGTCGGGACGGACATGTGGCTGAGCGAGAACTGCACCACCAGGCCGCTTGCATCGGTGCCTCTGAGTAACCGCACGGCCGGGAAGGCTGCTGCCTCGTCGAGCCAGGTCAGCTCATCCTTCGTCACGACGAACTGGTGCACGACGGACCGACGCAGATCCTTGGCCTGCCAGTGGTCGTCGATGTCGATGGCGTGGTCCGCGTTGTGCCACCTCGGCGGCACGAAACCATGCACGGATCCGGTGGCGAGGTAGCCGACGTCATGGGAACGCCCGTCGCGCCCGAAGCCAAACTGCCCCACCATCAGCGTCGTGGTCCGGTCGGAAGCCGGGTCAACATCGAAGACTCGGGCCCGGTTGACCGTTGTGCCAAGGTATTCGTTGTAGTGCCCCCACATGTCAACGGTCCGCCCGATCACCGGGTCCGCAGTATCGATCTCGCTCGCGCGAACCTCGACGCCGACGATCCGCGCGTCCACCGAGAAGTGCCCGTTTCCGGCGAAGTCCCTGCCCTTGGCCGCGCTGAAGGGTCCGTCGGCGCAGGAGCGGCCGGTGCGGTCAAAGCGCGGCCCCAACCGGTCGAGATAGTCGTGGTAGGCGTGCGCCGGACGCGCTACGGGAAATGCCCTGCCGTCCTCGGTGAGCGCCGTGTTCGTGGCAAGGTCCACCAGGCCGCTACGTGGACCGGTGGGCAGGTGTGTCGTCGCCGTTCCCCGGAAGTGCAGCCGCGGCAGATCGAAAACACTCATGCCGGCTTCCCCAAACGGCTCCACCTGGTGGTGACGAACTGACGGTCGGCGCGCAGCTCATGCCATTCGATTTCGTGTGCGGCATCAATGGCCGACTCGATTGCACCCTCGATCCAGGCCGGCTTTGACGAACAGTGTTCACCCGCGAAGAACAGTCGTTTTTGCGGCCGTGCCGCCTCTCGTCGCTCCGCTTCTCGGAGTGCTGCCTCCTGCCCCCACCGAACGGTGGCTGCCCCGAGTGACCACCGGTACCGGCCCCAAGCTTGACTTGCCACGTTGCGGATCATTCCGGGTTCACGCAGCTCCGGGTGCATTTCACTGAGTTCCCTGATGATCAACGCGTTACGGTCAGCCTCGTTCAGGCGACTGAGTGCGTCGGCATCAGGCCCGATGCTGTAGCTGGCAAGCAGCACCGCCCCGAGCGCCGGATCACCATCAGCAGGAGGATAGTAGGTCTGCCGAACGTGCCGACCGGTGAAGGAGGCACCGCCGCTGATTCCGCCCTTCTTCCAGAACGCTTCGCGGCAGTGCAGGGCGACTTTCGTGGCCGGCCAATACTTCGTCTGGTGAACGATGTCGAGTTTGTCGTCGTCGAATCCGACCAGGCGCACTCCCCTGAGCACCGTGAACGGAATGGTGCAGACCACATAGTCACAGCTCGTCGTGACAATCTTTGCACCCTGCCGAACGTGGAGCACCACAGTGTCGTTGTGGACCTCGATTCCCACCACCTCGCGGCCCATCGAGATCGGTCCACGTATCTGGGCCGCGAGCCGCTGGGGAAATATGTCCATTCCAGACCGCAGCCGAATGATGTTAGATCCGGTCTCGTCGAGTACGTCGTCGAGGAAGCGTTCCAGGTGCGGCGGACAGAGTGACCGGATCAACGGGTGGTCAGCGTAGAAGGCATGCAGGTCAATTCTGTTTCCCGAGGTACCACATCGATACGGCGTCAGATCGATGCCATCGATGAGGTCGAGTAGTTCCACACCGATCTCGTTGTGCATGCCGTCGTAGAACTGGCGGGGTGCGACAGCCCTGATCGTGGCATCCAGCCACGCACCGAAGAGCAGTGTGTTCTCCCGGTAGCGCCGGTTCGGCAGCCCAGCAACAAACTCTTTGACCAGCGTTTCGTGCGCGTCGCCGACCCGGACGTAGCCGGTAGAGCTGGGCAGATAGGCAGCGTCATCGGAGAAGAGCGTCTGAAACCGATGAACCTGGTCCTGGAGACCAAGCTGGGCGATGTAGTGCCTGGTCAGTCTATGCCCTGCGGGAATCCGCATCGCCCCCAGTTCGGCAAAGGGCCCAGGTCGGCCATCGACGGCGAACCGGTGTGTGTAGATTCGGCCACCGACCTTACGGCTCGCCTCGACAATCTCGACCTGGTGTCCGAGGCGCTCCAGTTCGTAGGCCGTCACCAGCCCGGCGATGCCCGCGCCTATCACAGTGACCCGCTTCTGCCCATTAATGGCGAGATCCGGCCCGCCACTGTTTCGCAAGGCTGCCACCACAGGTTTCCTCTCACACGATGCGCACAGCACAGGAGATGTGCTCGAAGGGCGATGCCGAGATCGACCTCTCGATAATCATTCCGCCAAGGCCATCGTCCGCACATCACGCGATGAGCGTGGCCACAGGTGGTTTGCCCAACGAACCAGGGGTTCTCACCCAGCCGCACCGTGCCGTCATCCTACGTGGACACGTGGTATTCGCCCCGAGGTGATGCTCACGACCCCGACACTCGGTGACACTGGCGGACGGTGAAGCAAGGCCCGATGGAGGCGATGTTGATGCGAGTACTGATCGCTACCACGCCGGCACCCGGACATATCGTCAGCATGGTGGATGTCGCGGGCGAACTAGCTCGACGTGGACATGAGGTGCGGTGGTATACCGGCCGCGCCTTCCAGGACCAGGTCGAGCAGGCCGGGGCGCGATTCGAGCCCATGAGTGAGGCACTCGACTTCGGCGGCAGGAGTCGGGAGGAGGCGTTTCCAAGCCACGCTGGCCTGACCGGACTCGCCAGCTTCAAGATCGGCGTGCGCGACATCTTCTACCGCACCGCACCCGGCCAGCTCACCGATCTGCTCCGCGTACTCGAGCGCTTTCCCGCCGACTGCATCCTCGCCGACGACATGTGCTACGGCGCGTGCTTCGCAAGCGAACGGACCGGTCTGCCGCTGGCCTGGCTGAGCAACTCGATCTACATCCTGGGCAGTCGGGACACCGCACCGCTCGGGTTGGGACTGCAGCCCAGTTCGTCTCAACTCGGACGAGCCCGGAACGCTCTGCTGCGATTCGTCGGCGACCACATGTCCATGCGGGACCTACGCCGGGAGGCCGATCACGTCCGAGCAACGGTGAGTCTGCCACGGCTGAGAACACGAGCGATGGAGAACATCGCACGCCCCCCACACCTGTATCTGGTGACCACCGTGCCGTCCTTTGAGTTCTCCCGCAGCGACCTCCTACCGGGGACGCACTTCATTGGCGGGCTCTTCGGAATGCCCCCGGAGAGGTTCGACCCGCCCACCTGGTGGCACGAACTGGATGCCGGCAAGCCGGTGGTGCTCATCACCCAGGGCACCACCGCAAACGACGTCGACCGGTTGCTGGTTCCCGCAGTCCGGGCGCTGGCACGCGAGGACTTCCTGGTTGTGGTGACCACGGGAAGCGATCTGGATGTCGAGCTGCTCCAGCCACTACCCGGCAACGTCCGGCTGGAGCGGTTCGTTTCCTACCACCACCTACTGCCACACGTGGACGTGATGCTGACAAACGGAGGCTACAACGGCGTCAACGCCGCCCTCGCCCACGGTGTGCCCCTGGTCGCCGCGCCGGCGACCGAGGAGAATCCCGACGTCGCGGCCCGGATCACATGGTCCGGAGCGGGTGTCGTCCTCCCCCGCCGTGCGGTCTCAGCGGACGCCCTGCGCAATGCCGTGGTCACCGTACTGCGCGACGGGCGCTACCGGCAGCGAGCCCGCGCGCTGTCCCGCGAGCACCAACGCTACGACGCCCCGCAACGAGCGGCCGAGCTGATCGAGGACATGGCTGAATCCCAGGGTCGAGTCCCTACCGGAGGTCCCACACAATGAGTGCTACCACGAACGCTGAATTGGGCGAAGCCCCCGAGACAACCATGCCAGTCGATCCCGGGCTGTTTGACTGCATGCCGGATCTGATCGCGGCCGCCCGGATCGCACCGGTCGTACGCATTCCATACCTCGGTCGGCATGCCTGGGTCGTGTGCGACCGCGAGCTGGTAAAGCAGGCTCTCACGCACCCCAAGATGGGGAAGGACATCACCCTGGTCCCAGAGTGGATGCGTCAGCCAGGGTTGATGGTGACCGCCCAGCCACCTCCGGAGTACGCGCGGGCGATGATCATGAGCGACGGCGAGAACCACGCCCGGATCCGACGAATCCACGCCCCGGTGCTCAGCCCTCGTAACACCGAACGATGGGGAGAGCAGGTCGCCGGCAAGGTCGAGGGATTCCTTGACGAGCTCAGCCAGGCGGCTTCTGGACGCAACGCCGAGGTCGACGTGGTTACCAACTACACCCACAAGATCCCGCTGGCGTTCATCTCCGAGATGCTCGGCCTCCCCCCAGAGGCAGAGCACCGACTGCGCAGCATCACTGACATCATGCTGTACTCCTCTGACTACGCCGCCCGCCGAGAGGCGATCGGAGGCCTGTTCGGGGCGGTCGAGGAGTGGGTACGCAATCCGGCTGGGCTACGCGACGGTGTGATAACCGGCCTGCTGGCCGCCTCCGACGGACCGGGTGCCGCGGTCACCGAGGGCGAGGTCATCGTCTGGACCCTGGGCATGATCATTACTGGTTACGAAACCACGGGGAGCCTGATCTCGACCTCGCTGTACGAGGCCCTACGTCGGCCACCGCACGAGCGACCGAAGTCGGACGAGGACATCACCGCGTGGATCGAGGAAACCCTGCGGGTGCACCCACCGTTCCCGCACCCGACCTGGCGCTTTCCCCTGGAGGACATTGAGCTTGGCGGCTACCTCATCCCCAAGGGCGCCCCCGTGCAGCTCAGCATCGCGGCCGCGAACCGAGAACCAGGCGAGGGCGCCGACAGCTTCGACGCGGAGCGACGAGGGCACGGGCACCTCTCCTTCGGCCTCGGCATGCACTACTGCATCGGCGCCCCGCTGGTCCGACTCGAGGCCAAGATCGCGGTGCGTGGGTTCCTGCGACGGTTCCCCCGGGCCCGCCTAAGCGCCGACACCGCCGTCCAGTGGGAGTCAGAGTGGATGATCCGGCGGATGAGCGCCCTGCCCGCTGTGCTCTCCTGAGTTGGTGCGCATGGAAACGCCCTTGGTCCGCACGGACAGGCCACGTTTGACAAAGAACCGCACGCCCGACGCAACGGTCGGCGGCTCTCGTCCACCCACGTCGGGCACCGGGGCGTTGATCGGGCCAGCGTAGGGGCACGACCTCCGGCTCGTCCACAGGCCAGGAGCTTCTGCACCAGGTGGAGGTGGGGACCGGTGCCGTGGGACGGTCGCGGATGCGACCGTCCCACGGCCTACTCACCCACACCTGGACCCGGGACATTCACCAGGTGGTGATCTTGTAACGGTTTCGTGAGGTCCGGAAAGGCGAAAGTGCCTGCCAGGCAAGGGAAAATGGTGATTGCGACATCTACCAGGATCTCTTGCGAGGAGGCACTTCCGACGTGCGTGAGCTTACCGGATGGTCGAAGGGCCTGCGCGTCACGGCTGACGGTGACGGGG
>NZ_AXVR01000047.1 GCF_000484695.1 Salinispora cortesiana
ACGGGCGCTCGGCGCCATTGGGTTGTCGGCGGCCCTCATTGCCGCGGCGGGCTGTCAGGCGGAGGAGGACAACGCCGGCGGCAGCAGTGACTGCGGTGGCAAGATCGCCATCTTCGGTGCCTTCAGCGGCCCGAACTCGGGTCTGGTGATTCCGTCGCGCGACGGCGCAAAGCTTGCGGTGGATCAGCACAACGAGGCGAACCCGGACTGCGAGGTGACCTTGCAGGAGTTCGACACCCAGGGTGACCCGACCCAGGCCACGCCGGTCGCGAACCAGGTCACCGGCGACGAGTCCTTCCTGGGCGTCATCGGTGGCGCGTTCTCCGGTGAGAGCAAGGCGACGATGGCGGTCTACGAGGCGGCCGAGATGGTGATGGTCAGCCCGTCGGCGACCGCGATCGAGCTGACCGCGGGTGGTAACGAGGTGTTCCACCGGGTGGTCGGTAACGACGCGGTCCAGGGTGCCGCCGCGGCCGTCTACCTTCGGGATGTCGTGCAGGCCAAAAAGGTCTTCGTGATCAATGATGGCACCACCTACGGCGCCGGCATCGCCGACGAGTTGACCAAGGCCCTTGGTGCGTTGGCGGGCGGCACCGACCAGGTGCAGGAGAAGCAGGTCAACTTCGCCGCCACCATCTCGAAGATCAAGGCTGCCGCGCCGGATGCGATCGCGTACGGCGGCTACACGAACGAGGCGGCTCCGCTGGTGAAGCAGATGCGGGAGGCCGGCATCACGACGACCTTCCTCGGCTTCGACGGTCTCTACGACCCGTCTTTCCCGGAGGGCGCCGGGGCCAGTGCCGAGGGTGTGATCGTGACCTGCCCGTGCCTGCCGCCGGACAAGGCCGGTGGCACCTTCGCGGCTGACTTCGAAGCGGAGTACGGCAATCCTCCGGGCTCCTACGGTGCCGAGGGTTTCGACGCCGCGAACGTGTTGATCGAGGGCCTGGCCGAGGGCAACACGACGCGTGCGGATCTGCTGGCGTGGGTCGACTCCTATGACAAGGAGGGGGTCTCGAAGTCCCTCAAGTTCGCCGACAACGGTGACGTGGACAAGTCCCGGGTGGTGATCTGGGCCTACGAGATCAAGGGCGGTGAGATCACGGCCCAGCAGGAGATCAAGCTCAGCTGAGCCAGGATGACCGTTGCGCGGCCGGGGCTTTCCCCGGCCGCGTAACGGTGCCAAAGGGGAGAAACCCGTGAATTTCGATGCCTTATTCGGCGACCTAGCCCAGCACACTGTTGACGGCTTGTCCAAGGGGGCGATCTATGCCCTCGTCGCCCTGGGGTACACGCTCGTCTATGGTGTGCTCCGTCTGATCAACTTCGCGCACTCTGAGATCTTCATGGTGGGTACCTTCGCGATCCTCGGTACCTGGTCGTTGCTCGGGGTGGCCGACAACCCTCCGATCGGCATGGCGATCGTCTACCTGCTCATCGGTCTGGTGGTCGGTGCGCTGGCCTCGGGCGCCACCGCGCTCACCGTCGAACGGGTCGCCTACCGGCGACTACGCCGGATGAACGCGCCGCCGCTGATCTTCCTGATTACCGCCATCGGGCTCTCGCTCGTCCTGGTGGAGATCTTCGCGCTGTGGATGGCAGGGTTTTTCTCGGGGCGTGGCTTCACCGAGAACCGACTCGTGATCGGGATTCCGCCGCTGCTGAAGCAGGAGACAGTGCTCTCGGTGGCGGGTGCCGACATCACCAACGTGCAGATCATCATGGTGGCCTCCGCCCTCGCGATGCTCTACGGGTTGGACCAGTTCATCAACCGGACGCGGTACGGCCGTGGGGTGCGGGCCGTGGCACAGAGCCCAGACACCGCCGCGCTGATGGGAGTGCACCAGGACCGAGTGATCATGCTGGTCTTCGTCCTGGGTGGTCTGATGGCGGGCGCCGCGGCCCTGTTGTGGAACATGCGGTACGGGATCACCAAGTTCGACATCGGCTTCGTGGTCGGGCTGAAGGCGTTCACCGCGGCGGTACTCGGTGGTATCGGTAACCTCCGCGGCGCGCTGCTCGGTGGCCTACTACTCGGGGTCATCGAGGTGTACGCGGCGACGCTGACTCGATCCACCTGGGAGGATGTGGCCGCCTTCGTGGTGCTCGTGGTGGTGCTGATCTTCCGCCCGACCGGCCTGCTCGGTGAGTCTCTCGGAAAGGCGAGGGCATGACAGAGGCACTACGACAATTCAACGAGCGGCGCCGACACGTTCTGGGGGGCATGGGCGACCGGTGGCGTGCGCTGCCTCGTTGGCAGCGTTGGCTGACACTGCTCGCGGGCGTTGCCTTCCTCTACTACCTGCCGTTCCTCGGCGACATCCCGGGGACGAATCTGATCATCCCGGGGCTTGACTGGTTCCGGACCGACTCCATCGATGGCGGTGCCAACTGGGCTGGGGTGCTCTTCGTCTGCGCCCTCTACGTCCTGGTGGCGATCGGGCTCAATGTCGTGATCGGGCTGGCTGGTCTGCTCGACCTCGGCTACGTGGGCTTCTACGCGGTGGGCGCCTACAGCGTGGCGCTGTTCGGGTCGGCCGAGTCGCCGGTTGTGGGGGCGTTGCAGGATCAGTTCGGCCTCTCCCAGGACTGGGCGATCGCATGGGCGATCTGCATCCCGATCGCGTTGGCCTTCTCGTTGGTCGCGGGCGTCCTGCTCGGTTGGCCGACGCTGCGGCTTCGGGGTGACTACCTGGCCATCGTGACGTTGGGCTTCGGCGAGATCATTCGGATCGTCGCGAAGAACTCGGGGTGGGCCGGCGAGGCGCAGGGCGTGCCCGGCATTCCCGGCCCGGAGGGCCCACCGTCGCCCGACAACAAGGTCTTCGGTCTGCTCGACATCAAGCCCTGGTACTGGCTGGCGTTGAGCGTGGTGCTGCTGATGGTCCTGCTGGTCCGGCGGCTGGAACACAGCCGGGTGGGGCGGTCGTGGCTGGCCATCCGGGAGGATGAGGACGCCGCCGCGGTGATGGGCGTCTACCCGTTCAAGTTCAAGCTCTGGGCGTTCGCGATCGGTGCCGCCCTGGGCGGGTTCTCCGGTTTGCTCTTCGCCAGCCGGTCGGCCTTCATCCAGCCCGAGACCTTCAACGTCCAGCTCTCCATTCTGTTCGTCGCGATGGTGGTGGTCGGTGGCTCCGGCAACATGGCGGGTGTGGCGGTCGGCGCCTTCCTGCTCGCGTACCTGCCGGAGCGGTTCCGCGACTTCTCGGAGTACCGGGTCCTCGCCTTCGGCCTAGCATTGGTACTCATCATGCTGCTGCGCCCGCAGGGCCTGTTGCCGAGTCGGCGACGAACGCGCGAGCTGCAGGACAGGGCGAAGGAGGCTCCGGTAAATGTTGCCTAAGCAGAAGACATCGCCCGAGGACGCGGCCAAGCCCGAGGTGCTGCTTGAGGTGGATGGGGTCACGCTCCGCTTTGGCGGTGTGGTGGCGCTGGACGATCTAAGTTTCAACCTGCACAGGGGTGAGATCCTCGGGCTCATCGGTCCGAACGGGGCTGGCAAGACCACCTGCTTCAACGCGATGACCGGGGTCTACCGGCCGACCTCCGGTGAGGTTCGGTTCGACGGACAGCAGGTCAGCGGACGGAAGCCGCACCGGATCAACCAGATGGGAATCGCCCGGACGTTCCAGAACATCCGGCTCTTCCCGGAGATGACCGCGCTGGAGAACGTGCTGGTTGGGGCGGACTCCCAGCACCGCACCAGTGTGGTCGGTGCGCTGTTCCGGCTGTATCGGGTCAAGCCGAAGCCGGAGGAGTTGCCCACGGTCGACTCGACCAACGGGCTGGTGCGGTTCTGGCAGCAGGTTCGCCGCTCCTCGGCTCAGGTGTTCGGTATCTCCCGGCACACGCTCGAGGAGCGCGCCGGCGAGCGTAAGGCATACGAACTGCTGCGCTTCGTCGGCATTGATGACCGCGCCAACGACCTTGCCCGCAACCTCCCTTACGGTTACCAACGCCGGTTGGAGATCGCGCGGGCGCTGGCCACCGAGCCGAAGTTGCTCTGCCTGGACGAGCCGGCCGCCGGCTTCAATCCGGCGGAGAAGGAGGAACTCCTCGAACTGATCCGCAGGATTCGGGATCGCGGTTTCACGGTGCTGCTCATCGAGCACGACATGCGCCTCGTCATGGGGGTCACCGACCGGATCGTGGTGTTGGAGTTCGGTAAGAAGATCGCTGAGGGGGCACCCGCCGAGGTGCGGGATGACCCGAAGGTGATCGCGGCGTACCTGGGGGAGCCCGCAGATGCTGCTTGAGATTAACGATCTGACCCTCCGGTACGGCCGGATCGAGGCGCTACACGGGATCAGCCTGCACGTCAATGAGGGTGAGGTGGTTGCTCTCATCGGCGCGAACGGTGCGGGTAAGACCACCACCATGCGGGCAATTTCCGGACTCCGGCCGGCGAGCCGGGGAACGATCCGGTTCAACGGGGAGGACATCACCAACCTCCGAGCCGACCTACGGGTACGGCGGGGCATCTGCCAGTCGCCCGAGGGGCGGGGCATCTTCCCGGGCATGACGGTCCTGGACAACCTCGACATGGGGGCGTACACCCGGCGGGACCACGCGGGGATCACCGCCGACCTGGAGCGGGTGTTCGAGCTGTTCCCGCGGCTGGCGGAGCGGCGTCGTCAGCTGGGGGGGACGCTCTCCGGTGGCGAACAGCAGATGCTCGCGGTCGGGCGGGCGTTGATGGCTCGGCCGAAGCTGTTGCTGTTGGATGAGCCGTCGATGGGGCTCGCCCCGATGATCATTCAGCAGATCTTCGACATCATCGTGGAGATCAACCAGCAGGGCACCACGATCCTGCTGGTGGAGCAGAACGCCCAGCAGGCGCTCTCCCGGGCACATCGGGGGTACGTGTTGGAGACCGGCCAGATCGTCAAGGAGGGGTCCGGCCAGGACCTGCTGCACGACCCATCGGTCAAGGAGGCGTATCTAGGC
Organism: Salinispora cortesiana; assembly: GCF_000484695.1. GTDB lineage: Bacteria > Actinomycetota > Actinomycetes > Mycobacteriales > Micromonosporaceae > Micromonospora > Micromonospora cortesiana. The sequence goes on from NZ_AXVR01000047.1 coordinate 4,948, forward strand.
GTCGCCTGATCGGCGTCGCCGCCCATGTGGCCGGTTGTCCCGCCCGGGGACGACCGGCCGCTGCTGGCCACGGCGGGATCCGGCTTTCCGCGCTGGCGTCCCGGTGCCGCCACCCGGGCATGTCGGCGGCACGGACTAGAGTCGCCACCGTGACAGCCACGAAGCCGCGCCTGCTCCTCGTCGACGGACACTCCCTGGCCTACCGGGCGTTCTTCGCCCTGCCGGTCGAGAACTTCTCCACTACGACGGGGCAACCGACCAACGCGGTCTACGGCTTCACCTCCATGTTGATCAACGTTCTTCGGGACGAGCAGCCGACGCACATCGCCGTGGCCTTCGACGTCTCCCGACACTCCTTCCGCACCGAGCGATACGCGGAGTACAAAGCGGGCCGCAGCGAGACCCCGAGCGACTTCAAGGGTCAGGTCAGCCTGGTCAAGGAGATCCTGGCGGCGTTGCGCGTCCCGGCGGTGGAGATGGCGGGCTACGAGGCGGACGACGTGATCGCCACGCTCACCCGACAGGCCCGCGAACAGGGGATGTCGGTCCTGATCACGACCGGCGACCGGGACGCCTTCCAACTCGTTGACGACGATGTCACGGTGCTCTACCCTCGCAAGGGCGTCTCCGACCTGGCCCGAATGGACCCGGCTGCGGTGACGGCGAAATACGGGGTACCCCCGCAGCACTACCGGGACCTCGCCGCGTTGGTCGGCGAGACCAGCGACAACCTGCCCGGCGTCCCGGGCGTCGGCCCGAAGACCGCCGCCAAATGGATCACCGCCTACGGTGGGGTCGAGGGTGTCGTCGCCCGGGCCGACGAGATCAAGGGCAAGGCCGGGGCGAACCTGCGGGAGCGCCTAGCCGACGTGATCCGCAATCACGAGCTCAACTGCCTGGTCACCGACCTAGAGCTGCCCCTGCCACTGGCGGAGACACGCTGGGCTGGCTGGGACCGGGAGGCGGTGCATCAGGTTTTCGACACGCTGGAGTTCCGCATCCTTCGGGATCGGCTCTACCAGTACCTGGACGCTGTTGAGCCGGAGGCCGAGTCGGGTTTCGACCTGGCGGGTGAGCTCCTCGTCGAGCCGGGGGCGCTCGCCGCCTGGCTGGGGGAGCACGCGGCACCGAACACGCCGGTCGGCCTCGCCGTCACGCTCGACACCGGGCCCAACCGGCGGCACCTCGCCGACGTGACCGGCATGGCGCTGGCGACCGCCGCCGGGGCCGGGGCCTGGTTCGACCCCGGCCGACTCGACGCCGCCGACGAGATCGCCCTGGCAGGGTGGCTGGCAGAGGTGAGTCGACCGAAGGTGCTGCACGACAGCAAGCCGGCGGTGCTCGCGTTCGCCGCCCGCGGGTGGTCGATCCGGGGCATCACCAGAGACACGCAGATCGCCGCCTACCTGGCCCGGCCCGACCAGCGCTCCTACGACCTGACCGACCTGGCCCTGCGGTATCTGCACCGGGAGTTGCGGGTTGACCTGCCGGAAACCGGCCAGCTCACCCTCGACGGCCTGGGCGATGACGGTGCGGCCGAGCAGAACCTGATGCTGCGGGCCCGGGCCACCCTCGATCTCGCCGAAGCGATCGACGCGGAGTTGTCACGGGACGGTGAGCAGTCGGCCCGGCTGATGGCTGACGTGGAGCTGCCGCTGATGCGGGTTCTCGCGGGCATGGAGCGCACCGGCATCGCCGCCGACACGCAGTACCTGTCCGAGTTGGAGGCGCACTTCGCCGCGGAGGTGAAGGCCGCCGCGCAGGGCGCCTACGAGGCGGTCGGGCGAGAGTTCAACCTGGGCTCGCCGAAGCAGCTGCAGGAGATCCTCTTCGGCGAGCTGGGGCTACCCAAGACCAAGCGGATCAAGACCGGCTACACCACCGACGCGGACGCCCTGCAGTGGCTACACGGGCAGACCCCGCACCCGGTGCTCGGGCACCTGCTGCGTCACCGGGACGTGGCGAAGCTGAAGAGCACGGTTGACGGGCTACTCAAGTCGGTCTCCGACGGCGGCCGAATCCATACCACCTTCAACCAGACCGTGGCGGCCACCGGGCGGCTCTCCTCCACGGAGCCAAACCTGCAGAACATTCCGATCCGCACCGAGGAGGGGCGGCGGATCCGGCGGGCGTTCGTGGTCGGCGCAGGGTATGAATGCCTGCTCACCGCCGACTACAGCCAGATCGAGATGCGGATCATGGCCCACCTGTCGGCGGACGAGGCCCTGATCGACGCCTTCAACTCGGGCCGCGACTTCCATGCCGCGACCGCCTCGTCGGTCTTCCAGGTGCCGGTGGAGGCGGTCACCCCCGACCAGCGGCGCAAGATCAAGGCGATGAACTACGGCCTGGCCTACGGGCTGAGCGCGTTCGGCCTCTCCCAGCAGCTCGGCGTGACCGCCGAGGAGGCGCGCGGGCTGATGGAGACCTACTTCGCCGGTTTCGGTGGGGTGCGCGACTACCTGCAGGAGGTGGTGGCCCGGGCCCGGCGCGACGGCTACACCGAGAGCGTCCTCGGCCGTCGCCGCTACCTGCCTGACCTGGTCAGCGACAACCGGCAGCGGCGGGAGATGGCGGAGCGGATGGCGCTCAACGCTCCGATCCAGGGCTCTGCCGCCGATGTCATCAAGGTGGCGATGATGAACGTTGACGGGGCGGTGCGCGATGCCGGGCTGCGTTCCCGGATGCTGCTGCAGGTGCACGACGAGCTGGTCTTCGAGGTGGCCCCCGGGGAGCGGGAGGTGCTGGAGGCGCTGGTCCGGCGGGAGATGGGCGGGGCGTACCCGCTGTCCGTGCCGCTGGAGGTGTCGGTCGGCGATGGGCGGGACTGGAACAGCGCCGACCACTGATCGGCTCGCTACCGGCCGGGGCCCCGGCGTTCCCTCGGTGGGGCACCGTGCCGCCGTAGCGCCTTGCGGGACGGGCCTCCCGGTGGCGGCAGCGGGCCCTTGGTCGGGTCGTGCCCCCAGTTCATCAGGGAGTATCGCCACCGGGTGTCCCGAACGTCGCCGCTGGGCCGTTGCGCCATGTGCCGGCGGACATAGCCGACGACTTTCCGCATGTGCCGGTAGTCGTCCTCGGAGAGCTCGCTCCGCCGACGCCGGAGCAGGTCGAGGATCCGTCGGCCGGAGCGGTGGCCGACCGTCTCACTGCCCTGGTCACCCCGTCTCCGCCAGCCCACATGCTTGGACTTCTCGGTCTCCAGCCAGGTCGACAGTTCACCAGGGCGCATGTTCACCGCCGTGGTGAAGTCTCGGTACGTCTGCTGCGGGTCGTTCCGACGGCTCACGGCGTGGCACCTCCCGTCCGAAGCCGGTCCGGCCAGGTCCGGGATACCCGGTCCGGATCCGCGGAAACGGCCCGACGGCCCCGCCAAAGCGGCATCCGGGAACGGCAGGTCGCGCGGTGCGCCGGTTCGCCTTGTCCAGTTCCCGGTGAGTCAGCGAGGGTACGGTGAGCGCCCCCTTATCCTCGTCCGGTGGCCCTACAACTCCAGACCCGCGGGTCCGACTCGTCCTGGATTGACGCCGTGTGGTCCGGCACGAGTACCGGGGTCGTGGAGATGACCTCGGTAGCGACGGTCTGCTGGGGCCTGGTGTTCTGGGAGCGGCAGGGCATCGCGTACGCGGCCATCACCGGACCCGAGACGAAGACCAGCGCCGCACCGGTGCCGGAGGGCGCGAGCTTCGTCGGGATCGACTTCGCCGTCGGCACGTCGCTACGGGCCGTGTCGACGCCGGCTCTTGTGGACGGCGGCGCCGAGCTTCCCGACACCACCCGCCGGACCTTCCGGCTGGCCGGCGTCCGCTGGGAGACTCCCGGCGCGGATGACGCCGAGGCCTTGGTAAACCGCCTGGTCCGTACGGGAGCCATAGTCCGTGACCCGATCGTCACCGCGGTCCGCCGAGGCCATCGGCCAACGGTTTCGCAGCGGACCGTCGAACGTCGATTCCGAGCGGCGACCGGGCTCACCCAGGGCGCCGTACGGCAGGTCGAACGGGTACGCGAGGCGGCGGCACTCCTGGCCGCCGCCGCCCCGGTAGCCGATGTCGTCTCCCGGCTCGAGTACGTCGACGAGCCGCACCTGGCTCGTGCGCTGCGCCGGTACGTGGGCCGTACGGCGCGGCAACTCCGCGCGGGCGCTGGCGGCCCGATCGCCCTGGAGCTGGGTTAGCGGACGACGTCGTAGAGCAGCTTGACGACACCGTTCGGGTAGGCCGCGGTGTCCCGCAGACGTAGTACCTGTTTGGCCTTGTCCGCCGTGCTGAACAGGCTCTTCCCGGCGCCGAGCAGGAGTGGGAAGCAGAGCAGGTGGTACCGGTCGATCAACCCGGCGTCGGAGAGCCGTCGGGCGAGCTCCGCGCTGCCATGGATGAATATCGCGTCGCCCTCGCGCTGCTTGAGCTCGACAACCTCGTCGGTTGATCGTAGGACCGTCGTCGGTCCCCATCCCGGGACGAGGGCGTCGTCGGGCAGCGTGGTCGAGACGACATACTTGGGTAGTTCCCGGTAGTCAGCGTGGTCGTCCGAGTCGCGCCAGATCGGCGCGAACGCCTTGTAGCTTCGGCGGCCGAACATCAGCGCCGAGGTCTCCTGGAGCTCCTCGCCCTTGAGCGAGAAGACCTCGGGTAGGAATTCGATGTCCTTGAACACCCAACCGCCGCTGCGGTGCTCCTCACCCGGCCCGCCGCCGGGGGAGTCCAAGACGCCGTCGAGCGAGATGAACCCGGTGTAGACCAGCTCACGCATGTCTCGTGCTCCCATGGGTAGGCGACCAGCGTCACCATGTCGATCGAACAGCCGTGGTGCCGGGCCGACGCACCGTGGTGGAGCGCGCCGCCCATGCTAGGCACCGCCACCGTCGGGGTCTTGGACGAAAACGACGGCTGCTGCGCGCCCGGGTTGCCACGATCCGTACCGTTGGCAGGATGCAGCAGTCCGAACCGGCGGTCATCCGACGTGTGGTGTCAGCGGCTGAGGGGCGAGCGGCGAGCCGACAGTGGTGGGACCAGGACGCAGACAGCTATCAGGCGGAGCACGGCGCGTTTCTCGGGGACGTTGATCTCGTGTGGTGTCCCGAGGGGTTGCGGGAGGCGGAGGCGAGGCTGCTCGGTGCCGTGGCCGGGACTCGGGTCCTGGAGCTGGGCTGTGGCGCGGCCGCGGGCTCCCGCTGGCTGGACGGGCAGGGGGCAAAGGTTACGGCTCTCGACCTGTCCGCCGGCATGTTGCGGCAGGCTCGGCTGGCCGCCGAGCGCTCGGGCGTGCAGGTGCCACTCGTACAGGCTGACGCCCTGGCGTTGCCGTTCGGGCCGGGCGTCTTCGATACCGTGCATTCCGCGTTTGGTGCGGTTCCGTTCGTCGCGGACTCGGCGACGCTGATGCGCGAGGTGTTTCGGGTACTGCGACCCGGCGGAGCCTGGGTTTTCGCGGTTACCCATCCGTTGCGCTGGGTCTTCTTGGATGACGCCGGCGAGGGCGGCCTGGTCGCGGTGCACTCCTACTTCGACCGCCGCCCTTACGTGGAAGAGGATTCGGCGGGAGCGCCGACCTACATTGAGGCGCACCGCACCGTCGGCGACCGGATCCGGGAACTGAGTGCCGCCGGCTTCGTCCTTCGCGACCTGGTGGAACCGGAGTGGCCGCCGGGGCACGAAGAAACCTGGGGCCAGTGGAGCCCGTTGCGGGGCCGGCTGATCCCGGGCACCGCCATCTTCGTCGCCGAGCGGCCCGCCACCGATGACCCAGCGGCAGAAGCGTGGTCTTGGTAACGAGCGGGCGAGGGAGCGGCCTCGGTGCTGCAGTGCGCGCCTGCTGGGCTGGTACCGGTGGGGCCGGTGTGATTCGGGCGACAGGCCGGGCGCGTTATTCGACGATAATCCGCTTTTGCAGGTGGCGCGATGGTGAGTGGGTGGGAGGCCTTGCACGCTGTGGTAATGCAGAGGGTAGGCTAGACGACGCGCTCGCGGATTGTGTACCTCGGTAGGGAGCAGGTGCGCGGTCGACGGAGCCACATCATGATCCCGCGCAGTGATCGTTCGGTGTGTCCGGCGGCGGGTCCGTTTGCGCGAATAGGTCACCGCGGCTCACATCCGTGATGACAACCATCCGACCGGAGCAACCGCCCACATGACGAGCAGCATCGAGGCCCCCTCGAGCGCCACCAAGGTCACCGTCGACGATCTCGGCAGCGAAGAGGCTTTCCTCGCCGCGATCGACGAGACCATCAAGTACTTCAATGACGGCGACATTGTCGAAGGCACCGTCGTCAAGGTCGATCGGGACGAGGTCCTGCTCGACATCGGCTACAAGACCGAGGGCGTCATCCCCTCTCGGGAGCTGTCGATCAAGCACGACGTGGACCCCGCCGAGGTCGTCTCGGTCGGTGACCACATCGAGGCCCTTGTTCTCCAGAAGGAGGACAAGGAGGGGCGGCTGATCCTCTCGAAGAAGCGGGCGCAGTACGAGCGCGCCTGGGGCACCATCGAGAAGATCAAGGACGAGGACGGCGTGGTCCGTGGCTCGGTCATCGAGGTGGTCAAGGGCGGCCTGATCCTCGACATCGGGCTGCGCGGCTTCCTGCCGGCCTCCCTGGTCGAGATGCGTCGGGTGCGGGACCTCCAGCCGTACGTCGGCCGCGAGCTCGAGGCCAAGATCATTGAGCTGGACAAGAACCGCAACAACGTGGTCCTGTCCCGCCGGGCCTGGCTCGAGCAGACGCAGTCCGAGGTGCGCACCGAGTTCCTCAACAAGCTGCAGAAGGGGCAGGTCCGGAAGGGCGTTGTCTCCTCGATCGTCAACTTCGGCGCCTTCGTCGACCTGGGCGGCGTGGACGGCCTGGTGCACGTCTCCGAGCTCTCCTGGAAGCACATCGATCACCCGTCCGAGGTGGTCGAGGTGGGCCAGGAGGTCGAGGTCGAGGTCCTCGACGTCGACCTGGACCGCGAGCGGGTCTCGCTGTCGCTGAAGGCGACCCAGGAGGACCCGTGGCGTCAGTTCGCCCGCACCCACGCGATCCAGCAGATCGTGCCCGGTAAGGTCACCAAGCTGGTGCCGTTCGGCGCGTTCGTCCGGGTCGACGACGGCATCGAGGGTCTGGTCCACATCTCCGAGCTGGCCGAGCGCCACGTGGAGATCCCGGAGCAGGTCGTCCAGGTCGGCTCCGAGGTCATGGTCAAGGTCATCGACATCGACCTGGAGCGGCGCCGGATCTCGCTGTCGCTCAAGCAGGCCAACGAGGGCTTCGTCGAGGGCGAGGAGCACTTCGACCCGACCCTTTACGGCATGGCGGCGACCTACGACGCCGAGGGCAACTACATCTACCCCGAGGGCTTCGACCCCGAGACGGGCGAGTGGCTCGAGGGCTACGAGAAGCAGCGCGAGACCTGGGAGCAGCAGTACGCCGAGGCGCGTCAGCGTTGGGAGGCCCACCAGAAGCAGGTGCAGGCATCCCGCGCCGCCGACGCCGAGGCTGCGGCCAACCCGCCGGCCGTCGGCCCGACCACCACGACGACCGCGGCTCCGAGCCGGCAGGCGGAGGAGCCGTCCGGCACCCTCGCCACCGACGAGGCGCTCGCCGCCCTGCGGGAGAAGCTCGCCGGCGGCAAGTGATCCAAGGGCTCTGGCCGCCCCGCGGCGAACCAGAGCCGGTACTAACGACGGGCCCCGCCTGGTGATCGACAGATCGCCGGCGGGGCCCCGCCGTTTCTGCCGACGGGGGATGAGCCGGGACCGGTGTGGCGTGCTGGCGACTGATCCGGTTGACTGGTCCGGTGCTGATGGTGGGACTGACCGGTGGGATCGGCGCGGGCAAGAGCGCCGTAGCGGCCCGGCTGGCGGGGCTGGGCGCGGTGATCGTGGACGCCGACCGGCTCTCCCGCGAGGTGGTGGCGCCGGGCACCGAAGGGCTCGCCGAGATCGTCGACACCTTCGGTGATCGGGTGCTCGGCCCCGACGGGGCGCTCGATCGGGCGGCGCTCGGTTCCCTGGTCTTCACCGACGAACCGGGTCGCCGCGCCCTGGAGGCGATCATCCACCCGCGGGTCCGGACCCGCACGGCCGAGCTGGTAGCCGCGGCGCCACCCGACGCGGTCGTCGTCAACGACGTACCGCTGCTGGTCGAGTCGGGGCTCGCGCCCACGTACCACCTGGTGATCGTGGTGCAGACGGCCCTGTCGATTCGACTGGAGCGGTTGACCCGCGACCGGGGGATGACGCCGGCCGAGGCGCGGCGGCGGATCGCCGCGCAGGCCGACGACGCTCATCGCCGAGCGGCAGCGGACGTGTTGCTGACCAACGACGGAACCCGCGACGAGCTACACCGCGCGGTTGACGCGCTCTGGGCCGACCGGCTGCTGCCCTACGCGGTCAATCTCCGCGACCGGCGGGTGGCCCAGCCGCCCCGGCCCGAGCGCGTCCAGGCCGACCCGAGCTGGCCCGAGCAGTACGCTCGGCTGGCCGCCCGGATCCGTCGCGCTGTCACCCCAGCGGACCTGCGGATCGCCCACATCGGCTCGACGGCGGTTCCGGAACCCGACCCGGTGGACGTGATCGAGATCCAGCTCACCGTGCCGTGCCTTGGTGACGCGGACGGAGCGTTGGCCGAACAGCTCGCGGACGCGGGGTTTCCCCGGCTGCCCGAGACGGGGCGGGATACGCCACGCTGGCCGGAACGGGTGCACGGCAGTGCCGACCCGGCGCGCCCGGTGCGCCTCTACGTCCGGGAGGCGGGCTGGCCCGGTGGACGGCCGTGACGAGCATCGCCCGGCCGGTGCACGTCGAGGGGTCAGCTGGCGGCGCCGTCGTCGAATATGAGGTCCACCTGCGCCCAGGTCCCGGCCGCCGTCGCGAGCTGGAGCCGGTGGGGGAGCCCGGATCGGTCGAGCCAGTAGCGAATCGGTTTGCCGACGGCCGCCACCACCTCGACCACGTCGAGTTCGGTGTCGGCCAGCCGATCGCCCCGAATCCGTCGCGCCGTGCCCTCTTCGGCGGGGGTCGCCGCGCGCAGCGCGGCGTCAAGCAGGGCTGCGAGCCCGGCGTCGGGAGCGGGCTCCCAGCCGGTGGTGGGGATGGGCAGCGGTGGCTGCACGGGGTCCACACCGGAGTTGATGGCTGCTGGTAGCTCGGTTTGGGTGGTGCGCCCACGTTCGTGCCGGATCAGGGTTCGCCGACGTGGGGAGTCAAGGTCATCCACCGCGAGGTATGCGCTGCGTCGGCTCCAGTTGATCCATCCTGTCCCCCGAAGGTTGGCTGCCGAGCCGAGTAGCGCGGTGAGCGTGGCTCGCGTCTCGCCCGCGGTGCGGAGTTGGGTGGGGAGTGACGCCAGGCGGCGGCGTTCGGCAGCACTGAGTGGCCGGGGGGTGCCGGCCTGCCCACCGAGGGCCTCCACCGGACGTAGCGTCGGTCGGTCGGCGCGGTTCAGTCGTACGGTGACCGGGCCGAGGTCGGGAAGCTGGGCCTCTAGTCGGTGTAGCCGCGCCTCCCGATCAACCCACCAGTGGACATCGGTGGCGGACGGGGTTGGTGCACCGGGTTGGGCCGGCGGTAGCCCGGCGGCGAGGACGTCTGTCCCACCGGCGCTGGCGATCCACCGTGCGGTCTCCCGCGCCGGTGGGTCGGCTCGGTCGGTGGCGAGCGCGAAGAGCAGGTCGAGCAGTGGCCGGAGGTGGTCGGTAGCCGGCGGCGTCGCCAGCCGCCAGCCATCGGCGGGGGGTACCAGAGGCGGGGGCGCTGGTGACAGGGGCGCCGGGGTGGTGTGGTCCGGGCGGAGCAGCAGCACTGTGGGCGTCGCCTGGAGTAGACCCTGTTGGGCACCCATGCCCGGACCACCGAGATCGAGGTAGAGCAGCGGGCGGGACCAGTCGACCCAGCCGACCAAGTCGGTTCGGGCGGCTCCGGTCCCCGCCGTCAGGTGTACCCCGGCTCGCAGGTCGCGGTAGTTGGTGACCCGTACCGCGGCGAGTCGGGTTCGCTCGTCGGCGGTTGGCAGGCGGGATGACTCGGCTGGGTCGGGTACCCAGCTCAGCCCGAGGACCAGAGCTGTGGCGGCGAGCAGGGAAACCGCGGCGAGCGTACGGAGGATGGTCCGGCGGTGGCCGGTGACCCGGGGGAACTGGCCGGTCTGGGTGTCGTCGGAGGCGGTCGAGGCGGACTGGGTGTGGGGCGGGGGCCGATGCCGGGGAGTGCGGCGGGTACGGCTGGTGCGGGCGGAGGACTCCACGGCATGTTGAACGGAGTCGGCCGGTCCCTGGTGACGCGTGTGTGCGCTCGCGGCGGCCGGTCAGCGCGGTCAGCGCGACCACGTCGGGTGCGCACGCCGGAATCGGGTGCTGCGACCACGTGCCGGGGGTAGGGGGCCGTCCTGGGCCCGGTGCCGGCCCGGTCGGCCGCCGCGAGCGGCTTACCCGAGAAGCGTAGCTCGCCAGGTGGGGGGCGACAACGAAATATCGAAGCTGATCACCGAAGGTTGGTAGTCGCCCCGGAGTGTCGGTCACCGAGCGTACGGTGGGGCCATGGCGCTCGACATTCCCCGGCTTGACGGCCGTTTCCAGGTCGTCAGTGACTTCCAGCCGGCCGGCGATCAACCGGCCGCGATCGACGATCTGGAGAGGCGGGTCCGGCGGGGTGACCGGCACACGGTGCTGCTCGGCGCGACCGGCACCGGCAAGAGCGCCACCACAGCGTGGTTGATTGAGCGGCTGCAGCGCCCGACGCTCGTGTTGGCGCCGAACAAGACACTCTGTGCCCAGCTGGCCAAGGAGTTCAGCGAGCTGCTGCCGAACAACGCGGTGGAGTACTTCGTCTCCTACTACGACTACTACCAGCCCGAGGCGTATATCCCGCAGACCGACACCTACATCGAGAAGGATTCCTCGATCAACGAGGAGGTGGAGCGGCTGCGCCACTCCGCCACGATGTCGCTGCTCACCCGTCGGGATGTGGTGGTGGTCGCCACCGTCTCGGCGATCTACGGCCTGGGTACCCCAGAGGAGTACCTGGACCGTGCCGTCCGGGTGGTGACCGGTCAGGAGCTGGATCGCGACCAGCTACTGCGTCGGCTGGTCGACATTCAATACAGCCGCAACGACATGGCCTTCCAGCGGGGCACATTCCGGGTGCGAGGCGACACCTTGGAGATCATTCCCGCCTACGAGGAGCTGGCGGTCCGGATCGAGCTGTTCGGGGATGAGGTGGAGCGGCTCTATTACCTCAACCCGCTCACCGGTGATGTGGTCCGGGAGGTTGACCACCTACTGATCTTCCCCGCCACGCACTACGCGGCCGGGCCGGCGCGGATGGAGCGGGCGATCCGTGACATCGAGGCTGAGCTGGGCGAGCGGCTGGCCGAGCTGGAGCAGCGGGGCAGCCTGCTGGAGGCGCAGCGGCTGCGGATGCGGACGACGTACGACATCGAGATGATGCGGCAGGTCGGCTTCTGCTCCGGCATCGAGAACTACTCGATGCACATCGACGGCCGACTACCCAGCAGCCCGCCACACTGCCTGCTCGACTACTTCCCGGACGACTTTCTCACCGTGGTTGACGAGTCGCACGTGACGATCCCGCAGATCGGCGGGATGTACGAGGGCGACGCGTCCCGCAAGCGGATGCTGATCGACCACGGCTTCCGACTGCCCAGCGCCGCCGACAACCGGCCGCTGCGGTTTGACGAGTTCCTGGAGCGGGTCGGCCAGATGGTCTTTCTTTCGGCCACCCCCGGCTCCTGGGAGCTGGAGCACGCACAGGGCGAGTACGTGGAGCAGGTCATCCGACCGACCGGCTTGGTTGACCCGGAGGTGGTGGTCAAGCCGACCAAGGGCCAGATCGATGACCTGATGCACGAGATCAAGTTGCGTACCGAGCGCGACGAGCGGGTGCTGGTCACCACGTTGACGAAGAAGATGGCTGAGGACCTGTCGGACTATCTCCTGGAGAACGGTATTCGGGTGCGCTACCTGCACTCCGAGGTGGATACGCTGCGCCGCGTCGAGCTGCTGCGGGAGCTCCGTAAGGGTGACTACGACGTGCTGGTCGGCATCAACCTGCTGCGGGAGGGGCTCGACCTGCCGGAGGTGTCGCTGGTCGCCATCCTCGACGCGGACAAGGAGGGCTTCCTGCGCAGCGGCCGGTCATTGATCCAGACGATCGGGCGGGCGGCGCGTAACGTCTCCGGCCAGGTGCACATGTACGCCGACAAGATCACTCCGTCGATGGCGGAGGCGGTCGGGGAGACCAACCGGCGCCGGGCCAAACAGATCGCGCACAACGAGGCGCACGGCATCAGTCCGGAGCCGCTGCGTAAGAAGATCCACGACATTCTCGACGACATCTACCGGGAGGCGGAGGAGACCGACACCCGGGTCGGTGGAGCGGCCCGGCAGCTCTCTCGCGGTAAGGCACCGGTGAAGGAGACCCGTAGCCGCAGCCGAGCCGCCGCCGGGCCGGCCCGGGAGGGAATGGCCCGTGCGGAGTTGGCTGAGCTGATTCAGGAGCTGAATGGCCAGATGCTCGCCGCTGCACGGGAGTTGCAGTTCGAGTTGGCCGCCCGAATTCGCGACGAGATCTCGGAGTTGAAGAAGGAGCTGCGCGGGATGGATGCCGCAGGGGTGTCGTGACCCATGTCTGATGTCACGCCGCGGGTCACCGGGGTCAGCGGCGCACTCGGGGTGGGGCACGGCCCGACCAACGGGACCCGGTGCCCCCGAGCGCATCGGGGCCAGCGGCCGGCGCGTGTGGGGATACCGTAAGTGCCGGGTGTGACATCGTTGGTCGCACCCGGGTCACTGTTTGGTCACCTACCGACCGGCCCGGCCGTTGGTACACCGGCCGTCGGGGCAGTCATCGTCCGCCGGGCACGTCGGTGAAGTGTTCGACCTGCGGCGGCTTGGCGAAGTGCGGGCTGATCAGCTCCCGCCACCGGACAAACCGGTCGGAGGCGCGAAAGTTTTGTTCGTGCGCCTCGACCGAGTCCCACTCGACCAGTAGTACGAACCGGGACGGGGACTCGACTCCGCGAGTCATTCGCACCGAGCGACAGCCGGGCGTGTCGGCGAGCACCGGGTGTCCCTCGGCGTACGCGGCTGCGAAGGCATCCTCGTGTCCTGGCAGTATGTCGATCAATGCGATTTCGAGCACCATGTGAGCAGCTTCGCACGGTGGCTGAGCCGGCCTACCGTCCGGGCATCCGGATGACGCAATGGCGTCGAGGCGGTAGTCAAGATCGGCCAAGGGCCAACCGGACCGCCTACCACCTGCCCGGGCTCCTCGGTCTTCTTGGTGGGGCAGCTCGACAGCCTCCCGGGTGGTACTTGCGCCCGCATTGCCGCACGGCCCGCATTGCCGCGCCGCCCGCATAGTCGCCGTGCCGCCGTGACCAGGCAGTTCGCGGGGTGAGGGGGGACACCGGCCGCCCAACGTGCGGTGGCTACGCAAGGTGGGCGACAATGAACGGCGGAGGGGAGTATTCCCCCGCGATGGAGTCGTCAGCACGGTCGATTGCCGAACCCGGTGACTTGACCCGGCCCCGTCGGTCATCGCCCCGGAAGGGGCGGTGGCGGAAGAGACCTCCGACAGTCACCATAGTCGGCGTCATCGGCACACCCACCCCTCCCGGGCGTACGGTGTGCCGATTGTTGCGTGTCTGCCGGAGGTTGAGCCTTGGACGTGTCCGGACTGGTGTGGGCGGGAACGCTCGTCGCACTGACCGCGATTCTCATCATCGATCTGTTGATCATCGGTCGTCGCCCACACGAACCCAGCATGCGGGAGTCGAGTCTCTGGGTCGGCTTCTACGTCGCCCTCGCGCTGATCTTCGGTGCGGGACTCTGGCTCGTCTCCGGGCCGAGCGCGGCGGGGCAGTTCTACACCGGTTGGCTCACCGAGTACAGCCTCTCGGTGGACAACCTCTTCGTCTTCGTGATCATCATGGCCCGCTTCGGTGTGCCCCGGGTCTACCAGCAGAAGGTCCTGCTCATCGGCATCGTGCTCGCGTTGTTGATGCGTGGTGGCTTCATCGCCGCCGGCGCGGCGTTGATCTCCCAGTTCTCATGGGTCTTCTACATCTTCGGCGCCTTCCTTATCTATACGGCGATCAATCTCGCTCGGCAGGGCGATCCGGATGAGGATGACTTCAGTGAGAACCTGCTGATCCGGTGGAGCCGCCGGGCACTGCCGATCTCGCGGGACTACGACGGCGCGAAACTCACCACCTCCGAGCGCGGGCGGAGGGTGTTCACCCCGATGCTGGTCGTGATGATCGCGATCGGCACGACAGATCTGATCTTCGCGCTCGACTCGATTCCGGCGATCTTCGGTATCACCCAGGAGGCGTACCTGGTGTTCACCGCGAACGTCTTCGCCCTGATGGGTCTGCGGCAGCTCTACTTCCTGCTCGGCGGCCTGCTGGACCGGCTGATCTACCTGAGCTACGGCCTCGCGGTGGTCCTCGGCTTTATCGGCGTCAAGCTGGTGCTGGAAGCCCTGGCCGACAACAGCCTGCCGTTCGTCAACGGAGGCGAGCACGTCGGGTGGGCCCCGCACATCCCGATCTGGCTTTCGTTGACGGTCATCCTGGGTACCTTGACGCTGGCGACGGTGGCAAGCCTGGTGAAGTCGTCCCGGGACCGACGTCGGAATCTGGTCCAGGTCCGCGACTGAGACCCCACGTCGGACCTGGCCCAGGTCCGCGACCGAGGACCGACCGACCTCGGGACCTGGTCCAGCTCGGCGGCGCAACGGCCCGCCGCGGTCGGTGCCGCCGTGCCGGGGTGTACCACGGTGATCGTCATCGGGCACCCTGGAGGGATCGGCGGGCGATTGGGGTCTGCGTGGACGCGTGGAGTACTGCGGCGGGTGTGCGGGCGAGTGGGGCCCGTCGGCGGAGTGGAACACCGGCATGACCGGCCGGGAGCTGGCGCTGGTGGGCGCGCCCAACGCACGTGACCTCGGCGGTCTGGTCGGTGCGGGGGGCCGCCGGGTGCGCGGTGGGGTGCTGCTGCGCACCCCGGCGCTGGGGCGGCTGACGGACGAGGACCTACCGGTGCTGGCGAAGTTGATGCCGGCCTGTGTGGTGGACCTGCGGGACGCCACGGAGGTGGCGGTGGCCCCGCCGGACCGGCTGCCGGGGGAGCCTCGGGTGATCCACCTGCCGGTGTACGACGTGGCGCATCCGGTCTTCACCTACCTGTCGGCGGTGCTGCTCGGCCACGACCTCAGCGCGTATGCGGAACTGGCGCAGGAGGGCACTCCGGCGGCGATGCGATCCATCTACCGCTGGTTCGTGACCGGGGAGTCGGCGCGGGCCGGCTACGGTGCGGCGGTGCGGTTGGCGGCGGAGACGGCGAACCTGCCCCTGCTCTTCCACTGCTCGGCTGGTAAGGACCGCACCGGCTGGTTGACGGCGGTGCTGCTGCACGCCCTCGGGGTGGACGAGGCCACAATCCGGGCGGACTACCTCGCCAACAATGCGCTCACCGAGAGCCTGCGGGAGGTGCTCCTCGCCGGGATGCGTCGACGGAGCCCGGAGTTGGACGTCACCGTGGTGCGGCCGGTGCTGGAGGTACGCGACGAGTACCTGGACGCCGGGTACGACGAGGCACGGCGGGTGTACGGGTCGTTCGGGTCGTACCTCCGGGACGGGCTTGGGGTAGACGACGAACTGGTTGCGGCGTTGCGGGCGCAGCTGTTGGAGTGACCTACACCGTGGCGGGGTGGGCTGGGCTGCCCTCCGAGACGGCGGCGGCCCGGCTCAGCCGAGCTGGTGGCGTTGGGCGAAGGCGTGGGCGGAGATGTCGGCGATGAGCTGGCAGGCATCCTCGTCCCGGCTGCGGTCGGGGTGGTCGCCGGTGCTGCAGACGGCGAGGACGTACGGGGGCGCGTCGTCGGGTAGACGACGCCAACGCTGTGCCGCACACCACGTACCCAGCCGTTCTTGTGGGCGATCCGGGTGCCGGCGGGCAGGCCGGCGGCGAGATCCTCGCGGTGTTCCTGAGCGACGAGGAGGTCGAGCATGGCGGCGCAGCTCTCCGGTGTGGCCAGTGGGCCGGGCCGGGTGGCGCCGAGCGCCAGGTCGCGCAGGAGGGCGGCGAGGTCGGCGGCGGTGACCAGGTTGGTGATGCCGCCCGCGCGGGCGGCGAAGTCCTCGATGCCGCGGCCGGTGATGCTGCGTTGGGCTCGGGCCCGGGCCCAGACGTCGGCTACGGCCGGCAGACCGACCTGGTCCAGGAGCAGGTTGGTGGCGAGGTTGCTGGATCGGACAATCATGCGTTCGGCCAGCCAACGTAGCGGGGCGGTACCGCCGAGCCGCTCCCAGACGTCGTCGTCGTTCTGGGCGGGGCGGGTACAGGCGAACCGGGCGGCGCCGGGCTGGGCCGAGTCGAACTCGTTGCGGACCGGTACGGCGGTCTCCGGGGCGAGGAGCCCGTCCTCCAGGGCGCGGTAGAGCGCCACCAACACGGCCACCTTCATCGTGCTGGCCGCGTAGTGGGTGGTGTCCGGGTGCCGGGTCCAGGTGGGGATGGCGTCGAGGCGAGCCAGGTAGGCCGAGACGGTGCCGGGTATCCGGTCGAGGCGCGCGTCGACACCGACGAAGATCACCTACTGAGGGTAGCTGGTACGCCGGGGCGCCCTCCGCGCGTCTCGCGGTGTCGGCGCCCCGGCGTGGCCTCAGCTGGCGTGCTTGCGGCGGGCCGCCGCCCGGGCCCGCTGCGTCTGGTCGAGCAGTACCTTGCGGATCCGCACCGCGGCCGGGGTCACCTCAACGCACTCGTCCTCGCGGCAGAACTCCAGGGCCTGCTCCAGGGAGAGCTTGCGGGGCGGGATCAGCTTCTCCGTCTCGTCGGCGGTCGACGAGCGCATGTTGGTGAGCTTCTTCTCCTTGGTGATGTTGACATCCATGTCGTCGGAGCGGGAGTTCTCCCCGACGATCATGCCCTCGTACACCTCGGTGCTCGGCTCCACGAAGAGGGTGCCGCGTTCCTGCAGGTTCATCATCGCGAACGAGGTGGCGGTGCCGGTCCGGTCGGCGACTAGCGAGCCGTTGTTGCGGGTCCGGAGCTCGCCGAACCAGGGCTCGTACGACTCGAAGACGTGGTGCAGGATGCCGGTGCCCCGGGTCTCGGTGAGGAACTGGGTGCGGAACCCGATCAGACCACGCGCCGGGACCAGCCACTCCATCCGGATCCAACCGGTGCCGTGGTTGACCAACTGCTCCATCCGGCCCTTGCGGGTGGCCAGCAGCTGGGTGATCGCGCCCAGGTACTCCTCGGGTGCGTCGATGGTCAGCCGCTCCACCGGCTCACAGGTCTTCCCGTCGATCTCCTTGGTGACGACCTGCGGCTTGCCGACGGTCAACTCGTAGGACTCGCGGCGCATCTGCTCGACCAGGATGGCCAGGGCCAGTTCGCCGCGACCCTGTACCTCCCAGGCGTCGGGCCGTTCGGTCGGCAGGACCCGTAGCGAGACGTTGCCGATCAGCTCCCGGTCCAGCCGGTCCTTGACCATCCGCGCGGTGACCTTGGCACCCTTGGCCCGGCCCACCAGCGGGGAGGTGTTGGTGCCGATGGTCATGGAGATGGCTGGCTCGTCGACGGTGATCAGCGGCAGCGGCCGCGGGTCCTCCGCGTCGGCGAGCGTCTCCCCGATCATGATCTCCGGGATGCCGGCGACGGCGATGATGTCACCCGGCCCGGCGGAGTCGGCCGGCTTGCTCTCCAGGCCCTCGGTCATCAGCATTTCCGAGATGCGCACCCGCTGACTGCTGCCGTCGGTGCGGCACCAGGCGACGGTCTGGCCCTTGGTGATCGTGCCCTGCCGAACCCGGCAGAGGGCGAGCCGGCCGAGGAACGGCGAGGCGTCCAGGTTGGTGACGTGCGCCTGGAGCGGAGCCTGCTCGTCGTAGGTCGGCGGCGGGATGGTGTCGAGCAGAGTGCGGAACAACGGTTCGAGGTTGTGGCTGTCCTGCGGAACAGCGCCGTCAGCGGGCTGGGTGAGGGAGGCGATTCCGTCGCGGGCGCAGGCGTAGACGATCGGGAAGTCGATCTGTGCATCGTCGGCGTCCAGGTCGAGGAAGAGCTCGTAGGTGTCGTCCACGACCTCCTTGATCCGAGCGTCGGGTCGGTCCACCTTGTTGATGACCAGGATGATCGGCATCCGCGCCCGGAGGGCCTTGCGGAGCACGAACCGGGTCTGCGGCAGCGGGCCCTCACTGGCGTCCACCAGCAGCACGACCCCGTCGACCATGGTGAGACCGCGCTCCACCTCACCGCCGAAGTCGGCGTGCCCCGGGGTGTCGATGATGTTGATCGTCACCGGGTCGGAGCCGTCGGCCGGCACGTACCGCACCCCGGTGTTCTTCGCGAGAATGGTGATGCCCTTCTCGCGCTCGAGATCCATCGAGTCCATCACCCGTTCGGTCACCTCGCCCCGGGCGCCGTAGGCGCCAGCCTGCCGCAACATGGCGTCAACCAGGGTGGTCTTGCCGTGGTCGACGTGGGCGATGATGGCGACGTTGCGGAGGTCGGTGCGAAGCTGCATGACCTCCATCCTTCCGCCTGCGTGGATTCGGGGCGGCGTCGGGGGGCACCCCGAGTCATTCGTGGGCCGACCCAGGGGTATCCCGGATCTCTACCGAAACGCCTGTAACTCGCGATCGACCGCTGGCAAGCTGACCCTCGTGACCGGGGGTCCGGGTGAATGAGTTGCTGAGCCGGCTGCAGGAGCTGCCGCCTGGGCTGATCCTGTTGGTCGCGGCGTTGATCGTGGCCGCTGAGACGGCGCTCATCTTCGGGCTGTTGATGCCCGGGGAGGCCACTCTGCTGCTGGTCGGATTTCTCACCTACACCGGAACCCTGCCGCTGGGGCCGGCGCTGCTGGTGATGATCGCCGCGGGTGTGCTGGGAGATGCGGTGGCGTTCCGGGCCGGTCGCCGGTACGGACCCCGGCTGCGGGCCAGCCGGTTCGGTGCCCGCATCGGGCCACATCGGTGGCGCCGCGCGGACGCGATGCTCGGAAAACTGGGGGGCCGCGGGGTCTTCACCGGCCGCTGGGTGGCCTTCGCCCGGACCCTGGTGCCCCGGCTGGCCGGGGCGGGGCAGATGCCGTACCGACGGTTCGCGCCCTGGAACCTGGGTGGGGTGGTGACCTGGGTGGGGGGCTCGGTGATCGCCGGAAACCTGGCCGGCGAGTCGTACGAGACGGTCTCACACCTGCTCGGCCGGGCCACGGGCGCGGTCCTGGTGCTGCTCGGGGCGGTGCTGGCGGTGCTGCTGGCCGGGCGCTGGCTGGGTCGAAACCCGGACCCGGTTCGGGCGCTGCTGTCCCGGGCGGGCGGCCTGCCCCCGGTGCGAGGCCTGTCCCGTCGGTACGGGGCGCTCTTCGGCCTGCTGGCCCGCTTCCTCGGTCCGGGGTGGACGTTGCTGCTGAACCTGGTTGCCGGCCTACTGCTGCTGTTCCTGGCGGGGCTCACCGTCGCCTGGGGGCTCGGCGCGGTGGTCCGGCGGAGCGGGTTGTCGGTGGTGGACGGCGTCGTCGCCGACTGGTTCGCCGCCCGTCGTACGCCGGAGGCGGTGGAGGTGGCGCTGGCCGCGGTGTCGGCACTGCGCGGCCCGGTGGTGATCCTGTTCGTGTCGGTGGTGGCGGCGGGGGTGGCCTGGCGGCAGCGACCCTGGCGGGCGGACCTGCTCAGCGTGGTGGGCACCGTCGGCGCGTGTATGCCGCTGGTGGTGCTGGCGGTCGCCGCCGACGTGGTCCAACCCGACCGGTCCGGCCCGCCGGTGTTGTTTCCGACCCAGACCGCCGTGATTGCTGCGAGCCTGTGCACCCTCGCGTGGCTGCTGTCCCGGGGTGCTCGTTGGCCGGTCGCGGTCGCCGCCTGGACCGGCGCTGCCGCCGGGGTGGTGGGGGTTGGTGGCGCCCGGCTGTACCTCGGCCTGAGCACCGCCAGCAGCGCGCTGTCCGGGGTGCTGCTGGGCGTGGCGTGGACGGCCGTGTTCATGGTGGCGTGGGTGACTCGGGACCGGGCGGTCGGTGTGGCCCCGGACGCCGTCGACCCGGCGGGCCCGGCGGCAGCCGAGTCGCGCCCGCCGCAGGGGGTCTCCGGCGGATGACAGGACAGCGGTAGGCATCGACAACTGCTACCTTGCGTCGGTCGGAGGGGGAGACATGAGGATGCTCCGGATCGGCGTGGGTGCGCTCGCTGTTGTGCTGCTGACCGTGGGGTGCGCGGGGGGAGGCGTCCCGGAGGCGACCGGCCCGACCGGGGAGACCAGCACCACGGAGGTGTTGCCGACTGCGACGACGGCCACCCCACTCGCGCGGACAGAGTTGGGTGACGCGCCGAGCCAGAGCGCCGCACCCAGCAGTTCACCCAGCGCTTCACCCAGTGTTCGGCCCGCATCGAAGCCCACCGCCACCACGTCGTCTCCGGCGGCGGCGAAACCCGCACAGGAGACGCAGGCGCCACCGCCACCGCCACCGCCGGAGCCGACCGGCTGCCCGCCCCGCCACGAGGGTTCGCCGGCCTCCCGCGCGCAGATGAAGTCGGCACTTGCCGACGCCGCGGCGAAGACGTACTGGCCGACCTCCGCACCGGACATTCGGATTCCGTCGACTCTGGTGAAGGCGACGGCGTGGCAGGAGAGCGGCTGGCAGTCCACGATCATCGCCTGCGACGGCGGCATCGGGTTGATGCAGGTGATGCCCGCGACCGCCGACTGGATGAACCAACGGTTCGGGCAGAGCTACGACGTGTGGGACTACCGCGACAACGCCTATCTCGGTGCGAACTACCTGGCCTGGCTGACCAAGTACATCGGCGACCTGTACTTTGACGGCGACTACCGGCTGGACGCCGCGCTGTGCTCGGCCGAGCTGAACTCGTGCCTGCTCAACGCGGTGATCGCCAGTTACAACTACGGCCACGCCGCGGTGGCGAGCGGGGAGGGCCCGATCACCATCCCGAATCCGCGCTATGTGGGCAACGTACGCGCTCTGATGACCGAGTGCGTCTGTCTCGCCTACTGACGGCTCGGGCGCCACGTCCATGCGGTGGCGCCCGAACGAGGGCCGTCAGTCGTGGGCGGGGACCGGTGCCGGTGTGGCCGGGGTCGGTCCGTGGGCCACAGCCGGCGGGCGGCCGGGCCACCAGAACCGGTCGCCGAGCAGGAACACGAGAGCGGGGACCAGCACCGTCCGGACGAGCAGGGTGTCGAGCAGGACACCGATGCAGACGATGACTCCGATCTGGGTGAGCAGGATCAGCGGGAGCACACCGAGGACGGCGAAGACCGCGGCGAGGAGCACCCCCGCGCTGGTGATGACGCCGCCGGTAACCCGGAGCGCCGAGAGCATCCCGTCGCGGGTCCCGGTGCGGCGGGCGTCCTCCCGGGCCCGGGTGACCAGGAAGATGTTGTAGTCCACCCCAAGTGCGACGAGGAACACGAACGCGAGCAGGAGCACGCCGCTGTCCAGCGCGGGGAGGCCCAAGACGTGGTCGAAGAGCAGCCACGCCGCCCCGAGGCTGGCGAAGAAGGACGCGATCACGGTGACCACCAGCAGCACCGGGGCCAGCAGGCCGCGCAGCAGCAGCACTAGGACGGCGGCGACCAGCAGCAGGATGATTGGCAGGATCAGCCGCAGGTCCACCCGGTTGGCTTCGGCGGTGTCGTAGCCGGCGGCGACGGTGCCGCCGACGAGGGCTCCGTCGAAGGGGCCGGTGCCGGCAACCGCGGGTGGGGCGGAGTCGGGTACTGCGGCGACCGCTGTGCGCAGCTCCCGTACCGCCTGGTCGGAGGCGGCGGTGCCGGGCTCGGCGGCCAGCACCACGTCGACCTGGGCCACGGTGGCGCCGGTGCTACCCGGGCGAGCTGAGGCGACACCGGGCACCGTGGCGGCGGCGGCGGTGACCGCCGCAGCGGCGGTCGGGGTGGTGAGCACCGCGACCGGTTGGGTGGTCCCGGCGGGGAACGCGGTGGCCAGGGTCTGTGCTCCGGCGACCGCCTCCGGTTCGACCCGGAACTGCTCGGTTTCCGACAGTCCGGTGCGGAGGCTCAGGCCGCCGAGGGCGAGACCGGCCAGCAGCAGCGTCGCCAGGACCGCGACGGAGGCCGGGCGGCGCAGGACCACGGTGCCGAGCCGGCCCCACAGGCGGCCCTCGGTGACCGCGCTGCCGAGGCGTGGGACGAACGGCCAGAACAGGCCCCGGCCGAAGAGCACCAGGGCGGCCGGGAGCACGAAGAGCGCGGAGAACATGGCGAACACGACACCGGTGGCGCAGGCCACGGCGAGCGCCCGGTTGTTCTCCTGCTCGGACAGCAGCAGGGTGAGAACGCCTAGGACGACGGTGGAGCCGCTGGCCAGGATGGGTTCCGCGGTGCGGCCCAGGGCGGTTCGCATCGCCGTGAAGCGGTCTGCCTCGCGGCGCAGCTCCTCCCGGTAGCGGGCGATCAGCAGCAGCGCGTAGTTGGTGGCGGCGCCGAAGACGAGGACGCTGGCGATGCCGGTGACGGACCCTGACTGCAGGTTGATCCCGACCGCCGGCACGATCGTCTCGATTGCGCGCAGGGTGAGCTGCTCGGTGGCGGCGACGACCGCCAGCGGCACCATCCAGAGGACCGGGCTGCGGTAGGTGATCAGCAGTAGCAGCGCCACCACGGCGGCGGTTACCGCCAGCAGGGTGGTGTCCGCGCCGTCGAAGACCCGGGTCAGGTCGGTGGTGAAGGCCGGCGCCCCGGTGACCTCGACGGTGAGGGCCGCCGGAGTGTCGGCCAGCGTGGCCCGCAGCTCGTCAATGGTCTCGACGGTTCGCTCCTGCCCCTCGGTGGCGGAGAGCGGCACGGCGAGCAAAGCGACCGAGCCGTCCGGGGCGACCTGTGGTGGCGGCACCTGCCCATTGACCGCGAACCGGCGTAGCTCGTCGATCTGCGCGGTGATGGTCTCCTGGTCGGCGGCGGTGAGCGCTCCGCCGTCAGCGCGACTGAGGACGACGAGAGCCGGCTGGACCTCGCTGGCGGGCAGCTGTTCCTGGAGCCGCTCGACCTGGGTGGACTGCCACTGGTCGGAGAGACCGGTGGCGGAGACGGGCGCGGGGTTGTCGGGCTTCGGCAGCCCGAAGACCGCGGCACCGAGGACGATCGCGGTGAGCACAGTGAGCCACGCGGCCCACCTGCCCCGGGCGACCTGGGTGAAGACGGACATCGTTTCCTCGTGGGCTCGACGGGATGACGGCTCGGTTACTCACGTCGGGAATACCCGACGGCCGAGTATCTCGATAAGCGAGATTATCGGTCCCTCCGCTATGCTGCAACCACATCACCAGGGTGAGGAGAAAATCGGGACGTGGCAGGTCAGGGCATGTACCGGCGACGCGATACCCGGCGCGAGCAACTGATCGCGGAGATCGCCAACGAGCTCCGGCGGTACGCGGTGGACGCCCAACACGTCGGCCATGCCTTCGCCAACCTGCACGGACTCGGTGCCACCGATCTGCAGGCCCTGATCGCCGTCATGGACGCCGAACTACATGGTGACCCGATCACCCCAGGTCGCCTCGGCGAACAACTCGACCTCTCCTCCGGTTCGGTCACCGCCCTCCTCGACCGGCTGGAACGCGCCGGCCACGTCCGCCGCGACCGCACCTCCACCGACCGGCGCAAGGTCCTGGTGCACTACGCCGACCGCGGTGCCGAGGTGGCGAGGGAGTTCTTCCAACCGCTCGGCCGCCGGACCGACGCGGTGATGCTCGGCTTCACCGACGACGAGTTGGAGACCGTCCACCGCTTCGTCACGGCCGTCCGGGCCACGCTCCGCGAACACCGCGACGCGGTCCGGGCTGCCCGCCCCGAGCCACGTCGGGCGAACGGCTGAGGCCGTGTTCGCGGCGCTGGCAACACGGGCAGCCACGGCCATGTTGCGCCTGCCGCCGCCGCGTACCCGCCGGGTCAGGCTGACCCGAGACATCCCGGTCCGGGTTCGCGACGGCGTGTCGCTGCGCACCGACCACTACGCCCCGGACCGCCCGGTCGCGCCCACGGTGCTGATCCGCACCCCGTACGGGCGGGGCGGGCCGATGCGGCTGCTCGGCCGGCTCATCGGCGAGCGGGGCTACCACGTGGTGATCCAGTCCTGCCGGGGCACCGATGGCTCCGGCAGCCGGTTCGACCCGCTGGTACACGAGCGCGAGGACGGCCTCGACACCCTCGACTGGCTACGGCGACAGCCCTGGTGGAACGGCGAGTTCGGCATGTTCGGGGCCAGCTACCAGGGCTTCGTCCAGTGGGCCGTCGCCGCCGACGCCGGGGCGGACCTCCGGGCGATGGTCGCGGTGGTGACCGCCTCCGGCACCCGCGATTCGACGTATCCGGGTGAGTCCTTCGCCCTGGACACCGTGCTCACCTGGGTCGAGCTGCTCCAGGCGCAAACCGTCGGGTGGCTCGCCCGGCAGTGGGAACTCCGGCGTGGCCAGCCCCGGCTCGCCGCCGGCCTGTCCCACCTGCCGTTGGCCGAGGCGGACCGGGTCACCACCGGCGTGACTGTGCCCTTCTTCCAGGAGTGGCTGCGTCACCACACGCCCGACGCGGCCTACTGGCAGGCCCGGGTCTTCGGCGACCGGCTCGCCGAGGTGCGCGCCCCAGTAGCCATGATCGGTGGCTGGCACGACATCTTCCTCCCCGCCCAGCTGCGCGACTTCGCGGCCCTGCGCGCGGCCGGTGCCACGCCCCGGCTCATCGTCGGGCCGTGGACGCACGGCAGCCCGGGGCTCTCCGTCGCCGCGCTCCGCGACGGACTGGACTGGCTCGACGAACACCTGGGTGGCCACCCCGGGCGCGCTCGTGCCCCGGTCCGTCTGCACGTCGGCGGCGCCGGCGGCGGCTGGCGGGAGTTGCCGGACTGGCCGCCCCCAGCCACACCGACCCCCTGGTACCTGCACCCGGAGGGTGCATTGCGTGCTGCGCCGTCGCCAGCCTCAGCCCCGGACGGTTTCTGGTACGACCCGGCCGACCCCACCCCATCGGTGGGGGGCCCGCTGCTGGTGGCCCAGCAGGCCGGCCCGGTCGACAACCGGCCCGTTGAGGCTCGCCCGGATGTACTGACCTGGACTAGCACGGCGCTGCCGGTGGCGATGGAGGTCATCGGACCGGTCGAGGCGGAGGTCTTCATCCGAAGTGAGCTACCTCACCTCGACGTCTTCGTGCGACTCTGCGACGTGGATCGTCGGGGTCGCTCCTGGAACATCTGCGATGGACTGGTCCGAATCAGCCCGACCGTCTTCACGGCCGACCCGACGGGCGCGGTCCGCGTCGTGGTGCCGTTGTGGCCGGTGGCCCACCGGTTCGCCGCCGGTCACCGACTGCGGGTGCAGATCTGCGGCGGGGCCCATCCCCGGTACGCGCGCAACCCCGGCACCGGCGATCCGCTCGGCACCGCGGTCACCCTGCAAGCCGGATGGCGGGAGATCCTGCACGATCCGCAGCACCCGTCGGCGGTAGTCCTGCCCACGGTGGAATATCGATCCTCTTCAGCTCGCCCGTAGCCAACCCGCGGCCAGGGTCGCTGGTCGATCGGCAGGTCAACGCCTTGTGGCGCACTCCCACCCGTGGGAATGCACGCTACGGTGGCGGCGGCCGGTTGGTCCGACCGCCGCCACCGTGCCAGGTCACGCCGGGCGGACGTTATCCGCCTGCGGGCCCTTCTGGCCCTGGGTTACATCGAAGTCGACCTTCTGGCCCTCGCTCAGCTCCCGGTAACCGCTCATCGAGATCGACGAGTAGTGGACGAAGACGTCCGGCCCCCCGCCATCCTGCTCGATGAAGCCGAAGCCCTTTTCTGCGTTGAACCACTTGACGGTGCCGGTTGCCATGCATCTCTCCCTGTTCCAAGCGGGCAACCCCCGGCCGGCGGCCGATGATCGCCCGGTACCTTCCCGACAGTAGCGGGCCGCGCGCCAATCCGCTGGACGAAGTGCCGTAGGCAACGAAATGACCGGTCCGGGGCGGACCTGCCGAACACCGCACGGTGGCCGACCAGACTAGGGCATGCTGCCCCGGTGGGCGTAGCCGCGACCGCGCTGGTCGACCTGGAACGGGAGATCGCTGCGCCCGGCCAGGGCCTGGACCGGCTGCGGCTGTTGCCCGTGCCGTTCGTGCCCGAACTGCGGCTGCATCTCGCCGAGGATCCGATCGTGTGGTGGGCGCGGATGGAGGCCCGAGCCGGGCATACGCTGCCCCCGCCGTACTGGGCGTCGGTGTGGCCCGGCGGTCAGGCCCTCGCCCGGCACCTGCTCGACCACCCCGACCTGGTGAAGGGTCGTCGGGTACTCGATCTGGCCGCTGGCTCGGGCGTGGTCGCGGTCGCCGCCGCGCTGGCCGGCGCAGCGCAGGTCGTGGCCGCCGACACCGATCCGTACTCGGTGGCCGCCGTCACAGTCAACGCGCGGGCCAACGGCGTGCGGATCGCGGCCACCGACCGGGACCTGCTGGACGACGCCCCAACCGAGTTGGATCTGCTGGTAGCCGGCGATGTCCTGTACGACCGGGCGACGGCGGCGCGGATGCTGCCCTTCCTTCACCGCGTCGCGTCCGCCGAGGTCAACGTGCTGGTCGGCGAGCCGGGCCGCGGGCATGTACCGGCCCACGGGATGGCGGTCGTCGCCGAGTATCTGGTGCCGACCACCGAGCCGACCGCCGACTCCCCGGTGCGGCGGGTGCAGGTGCTGCGGCCCGCCTGACCGACGCCGACGGCGACCCTGAGTGGGAATCAGGGGCGGTTGGGGGCCACTCCGGATGCCCGGGGAGGCGACTGGGTTCTAACGTGTCGGGCATGGATTGGCTGGCCCAGATCGGAGAGCTTCCCACCCTACTGCTGTTGGGGGTGCTCGGGTTGGTGATGGTCTTCGATGCCGTGCCGCTGTTGGGGGTGCTGGTGCCCGGGGATGTGGCGATCCTCGCAGCGGTGGGGGCGCAGGGCCCCAGCGCCGGCCTCGCCGTGCTCGGCACAGTGGTTGCTGGCTGCCTGGCCGGCTGGTCGCTGAGCTTCCTGGTCGGCCGTCGCTTCGCCGACCGGCTGCGGCGCGGGCGGGTCGGCGACTGGATCGGCGAACGGCGGTGGGTGGCGGCGGAGCATATGTTGCGCCGCAGCGGCGGCCAAATGGTGCTGGTGGCGCCCTTCCTGCCGGTCCTCAACGCGTTGTTGCCGCTGGTCGCCGGTGGGTTGCGGATGTCGTACCGGCGGTTTGTGGGCTGCGCGGCGCTCGGTGCGGCGGCGTGGGGCGGGCTCTATCTGGTGCTGGGCACAGCAGCCCGGTCGATCACCGGGCTGCTGCCCGGTGCACCCAGCCCGATGCTGGTGACGATGGTGGTCGGGCTGCTGCTCGCCACCGGGGTGTTGGCGGCGACTCGGCATCGGTTCCTGCCGGAGCTGCCCGACGACGGGCACCCGGCCTCGGCCGAAGCCCTCCACCACGCAGCCGCACCGGAGCGGGGGCCCGGCCCCGACCGTGGCTGACGGGTCAGCGGCGCCGGGCGATGGGATACCGGTCACGTCGTCGGTCGAGTAGGTTTCCTGCATCGATATCGGTGACGGTGGGGAGACTGGATGCCCGCGAAGCGCCGTTCATGGTGGGGCTGGGGCTACGTTGCGGACGCGGTAGCCGGCGCTGAGGCCGCGCGGCTGGTCGACCGGGTGCGGGCCCTGCTACCCGACGTTGACCTGACCCCGCACGAACCGCCGCCGGTGGCCGAGTTGGACCTGCCGCCGGCGCGGGTCACCCCGCCGGCGGCGCTGGCGCACCTCTGCTCGGCTGAGCTGGCCGACCGGGCGGCCCACGCGCACGGAAAGGCGTTCCGGGACGTGGTCCGGAACCTGCACGGCGAGGTACGGCACCCGCCGGACCTGATCGCCCGCCCCACCTCCGAACAGGACGTGGTTGACCTGCTGGACTGGTGCTCGCGGTCCGGCCTGGCGGTCGTCCCGTATGGTGGCGGCTCCTCTGTGGTCGGTGGGGTAGAGCCCCGGGTGGGCGACGGCTACCCCGGCACGATCAGTCTCGACCTCGGCCGGCTCGACCGGGTGCTGGAGGTCGACCGGACCAGTCGGGCGGCGCGGGTCCAGGCCGGCGTGTTCGGGCCGGCGCTGGAGGACCACCTTCGCCCGCAGCACCTCACCCTGCGGCACTTCCCACAGTCGTTCGAATTCTCCACGCTCGGTGGCTGGCTCGCGACGCGGGCGGGCGGGCACTACGCGACGGTCCTGACCCACATCGACGACCTGGTGGAGGCGCTGCGGGTGGTCACCCCGACCGGCACCAGCCAGTCCCGACGGTTGCCGGCCTCCGGCGCGGGGCCGTCACCGGACCGGCTGTTCCTCGGCTCGGAGGGCACGCTCGGCGTCATCACCGAGGCGTGGCTTCGGGTGCAGGATCGGCCACGGTGGCGGGCCGACGTGGCGGTGCACTTCGACGACCACGACGCGGCCGTCGCGGCGACCCGGGCGATCGCCCAGTCCGGGCTGCACCCGAGCAACTGCCGGCTGCTCGACCCGGCGGAGGCGCTGCTGAACGCTGGCGTGGCCACCGGCGGCGGGATGCTCGTGCTGGGCTTCGAGTCCGCGGACCACCCGGTCGAGCCCGCGCTGGACCGTGCCGTCGAACTGTGCCGCGACCACGGCGGGACGCTGCCCGAACCACCCCGGGAACGCGACGCGTCGGCATCCCGGGGGAGTAGCGCCACGGACACCTGGCGGTCGTCGTTCCTGCGGATGCCGTACCAGCGGGATGCCCTCGCGGCCCGGTCGATGATCGTGGAGACCTTCGAGACCGCCTGTACCTGGGATCGCTATCCGGCGTTGCGGGCCGCGGTGCTCGACGCGGTCAACGCGGCGTTGCGGGAGGTGGGTGCGGCCGGCGTGGTCACCTGCCGGTTCACCCACGTCTACCCGGACGGGCCGGTCCCCTACTTCGGCGTCTACGCCGCCGGCCGGTGGGGCAGCACCCTCGCCCAGTGGGATCAGATCAAGTCCGCCGTCTCCGCGGCGCTGCTCGCCGCCGGAGGCACCATCACCCACCACCACGCCGTCGGCCGCGACCATCGACCCTGGTACGACCAGCAGCGCCCCGAGCCGGTGGCGCTGGCGTTGCGCGCCGCGAAGGCCGCGCTGGACCCGTCCTGGGTGCTCAACCCCGGCGTCCTCCTGGACGCTCCGGGCGTCGGCGCTGCGGTGCATCCGGCGGCCAGCCCCGGGAGTGGGTAGATCGAGCTGGTGGCTTCGACGGGGTGCCCGGTGGCATTGACCGATGTTGAGGTCGAGGCGTCACTGAGGGTCGGGCTCTGCTGTACTTTGTGGTCCGGGAGCGCAGTCGCTGGCGCATGAAGACATTGAGGGCATGATATTCAAACTCTTTATCATGTATCGCTCGGTCTGACTGGTCGGGGTAAAGCACCGCGGTTAGTCCAGAAAGTATTCGGGGGCCGCCATTTCCTGGATCTCGATAATGCCGGGCCAGTGCCGGTCGACGGGGTCGGCGCCGCAGCGTAGCCAGAGGGTCGTGCCGTCGGCGGCGGTCGCAGTCTCGATGACGTGGTCGGCGTCGCCCTCGATGCGGCCGGTCTCGACCGGGCCTGGACCGAGCCGTTCCGCCTCGGTCCGTAGGCCGCCGTGGGCGACATACACCAGGGCGGCCCCGCCCGGATCCACGCCGGCGCCGCTGGGCTCGACGCGGGGCAGCCACGGCTCCAGCGCCGCCACTGTTCCGGTGATGGTGTGGCCGGGACGGCGACGAAGAGCCGGCCGACGATATCGGTCTCGGCTGGCCCGATGCCCAGGGTGCGGTCGGGGGTGCGGCCGGTGCCGTGGGTAGCGCCTTCCCAGCCCATCTCCTGGTCGGCTCGGTCGATCACCAGCCGGGTGGCCGGCGGGCCGGACGGGGGGACGAGGGTCTCCGCGTAGCGGACGTTCGGCGAGTAGACGAAGTCCTGTTCACGCCAGCCGAAGCGGTGCAGCAGCGGGCCTGCCATGGCGTGCCTGGCACGTTCCTCGCTCACCGCGACGAGAGAACCCGACAGCAGCAGGTCCGCCCGTTCGTCATCGACATCTATCCCGTCGGCGCCGATCTCGTCGGCGAGAGGGGCGTATCGGCGCAGCGTTTCGATGGCGCTTGCGGTGCCGCGTTCCAGCCGGAGCATCGCCTGCATCCCGAACGGCGGCTTGTTCCTCGCCACACAGGCTCCTTGTTGCAGTCAGCTTCCCTGGCCAGCGGCGCAGGCCGTGGTCAGGTTCTGCTGGGCGATGGTGAGGTCCGTCGTGCTCGGTGCCTTCTTTGGCGCCTCGGCCCAGGTGTCGGCCAGGTCGGCCAGCGCGTTCGCGACCTCCTCGACGGCGCTGTTGACCTGGTCGTTGTCGGTAAAGGTGTGCACATAGAGGGCTGCCGCTCCGGCCGAGTACTGCGCGCTAACTGCCAGGTGCCCGGCCAACGGGCCGATCCCCTCCGCTTCGGCAACTTCTTCCAATGCGGAGCTGAGGTCCTCCCCCACGGCGGCGCAGGTGGTCTTGGTGTTGGCGTCGAGACCCGTCGGGGCGGGTGTAGGCGGCGGAGGTGCCGCGGTCGTTGGAGTGGAGGTCGGCACCGATCCAGCCGAAGAGATGTCATCATCCTTGGCCCGGGACATTCACCAGGTGGTGATCTTGTAACGGTTTCGTGAGGTCCGGAAAGGCGAAAGTGCCTGCCAGGCAAGGGAAAATGGTGATTGCGACATCTACCAGGATCTCTTGCGAGGAGGCACTTCCGACGTGCGTGAGCTTACCGGATGGTCGAAGGGCCTGCGCGTCACGGCTGACGGTGACGGGGTGGTGGCGATGGTGGGGGGGGCGGGCCTGCGGATGCTCGCCGACCGTACCGGCCTGACCGCGGGCATATCGAGGGTACTGGCCAAACCCGGGTTCCAGCCGGTCCACGACCGGGGCCGGGTCCTGACCGACATCGCGTGTTCGATC
>NZ_AXVR01000048.1 GCF_000484695.1 Salinispora cortesiana
AAGGCCCCCAGCTAGACGACTGGGTTGATAGGCCGGAAATGTAAGCTCGGTAACGGGTTCAGTTGACCGGTACTAATAGGCCGAGGACTTGATTACTAAGCTGCTACGCGTCCACTGTGTAACTCTTGGCAAACAAACATTCCCTGTGGTGTTGGGTGTGTTTGATATGTCGATAAGTGTTACGGCGGTCATGGCGGAGGGGAAACGCCCGGTTACATTCCGAACCCGGAAGCTAAGCCCTCCAGCGCCGATGGTACTGCACTCGGGAGGGTGTGGGAGAGTAGGACACCGCCGGGCAAAACTTCAGTTGAGGGCCGACCCTACCCGGGTCGGCCCTTAACCTATTTCCGGCCCGGAATCTGTTTCCGGTGCTTTGCCTGTTTCCGGTGCTGTGTAACACCGCGCCCACGAACGCCAAGAATCGCCTTCCTCGGCCCAGCCCGGACCGGCGCCGACCAGCGTGACAGGACCGTGCGGGCCCCGTCAGCGGTGGCGATACTTACCGGACCGACCACCCCGGCCCGACGACACCGGGTTCTGGCCGCGCACCCGGTTCTGCCTCATCCCCGTCGTGGTCCGCCGTACTACTGGCTGGTCGGTGGGCCTGGCCGTGGCCGAAGCGCCGCAGCTGTCGGCGACAACAGCGGTTCGGCGGCGGTGCGTTGGGTTGCCCTGCGCGGTGTGGTCCGTGCCCTGTGCCGGTGGGTGCCCTGCGCTGTGGCCGCCGCTGACAAGGCTGTGGTCGCCGTTGAAGGACGAGGGCCCTGCCGGCGCAATGCCGACAGGGCCCGGTCAGTTCAGGCGGGTGCGGGGCTCAGGAGGGCTCCGGGCCGCAGATGAAGCGTGGCTCCGCGGCATAGCGCCAACTGAACTTCTCCCGCTTCGTCTCCTTGCCGTTCTTGTAGAACACCCGGTAGGCGTTCTGGCTGAACCCGTTGCTGCCGTTGGCGGCGATGCAGTCCGGGCCCGGCTCCAGGTAGACCGTCTTCGGCTTGGTGATGTTGCTGCGGGGGCCGTACTCCGTCTTCACCTTGTCCCAGATCTTTGTGCTCCAGATCGAAACGGTGATCTTGTTCGACGTGTACGAGGTGTCGATCAGGAGTCCGTACTCGGTGTTGTTGCGGAACTTGAAGTCGAGATCTGGGTAGAAGATCGTGGACTCGATGACCGCCGGGTAGCGGCTGAAGTAGTACGAGTGGGGCTTGTGTTCTACATCCTCGAGCCCCGCGTAGTAGGTGGCGTTGAAGAGCGTCGTGGTGAACTGGGAAACCCCGCCCCCGACCCCTGGTACGAGCTTGCCATTGAGGATGACCGGAGCGTCCTGGTAGCCCTTTGCGTAGTTCCGGTCGCCGGTGTGCTTGTTCAGGGAGAAGATCTCGCCGGGCAACACCAGCGTGTTGTCGACGTCTTTGGCGGCGGTGATGATGTTCTGGCTGCGGGGCGAGGAGAGCCCGCCGGAGAACTGGGTGGTGAAGGTCGACACCTTCTCCTTGATGCCCAGGTCGGCCAGCTTCTCCGTGGTGAGCTTTGGCTTCTTTGTCTTGAGCGTGCCGGTCACCCGGCGGCCGTCTGCCTGCGGTAGGACCGCGAGCAGGGCCTCCCCAAGGTTGCTGGTGTCCAGCTCCTTCCCGTCCCGGCTGTCGATGATCTTCGGCTTGCCGTCGGTGAGGGTCATCTGGGCGTTCTTCGGAGGCACCTCGACCTTGGCCAGGTCGTCGCCGAGGGCGGTGCGGAGCCGCTTGCCGTCGACCTTCGCCGACAACGTGCCAGCCTCGTCGGCGGTGAACAGCAGGCTCTTCGCGATCGCCGCCGGCGGAATGCTCACCGAGCCCTGGTCCGTCGTCAGGGTCACCGGGGCCGCCACGGCCGGTTTCGCCAACTCGGTCACCATCCGGTCCACCTCCTCGGCGGTGGTCATCGGGTGGGTCTCGGTCAGCGGAACGGTGACCGGCTCACCGCTCAACCAGCCCTCCCGAACCGCCTGCGCGGAGTCCTCCGGGCTGAGCTCCAGGCTGGGCTTCGGATGGGTTGCCTTCGGGGTGAGGTCACTCCAGGTGATTCCGGGCATGGTCATCTTGCGGCTCTGGTCCCCCAAGACCTCGTTGAGCGCCGCGTCGAGCCGCTCCACATCCACCGTCACCACCGGTGGCACCGTGCGGGAGCCGACGAGGCGCTCGAAGACGTGCGCCTCCACCTGCATGGCGGCTCGCACGGTGGCCTCCACGTCAACCTGGAGACCCACCTCGGCGGGCACCAGTTCCGCAGTCTGCTCGCCGACGACCACCGGCAGGGGCGCGTTGAGCTCGGCGGCCTGCCGTTCCACCGCCGCGCGCAACTCCTCGACCGCGGCTGCCTGGCTCTGACCGCCGAGCTCCGCGCCGAGGACCGTCGTGCCGCGGGGTACGTCACCGGCGTACGCGTAGGCACCGATGCCGATTGCGGAGGCGAGCACCGCGGTGGTGACCCCGGTGGCGATCAACAGCCAGCTGCGGTGGGCCCACCTCCCACCAGGTGGAAAGGACCACCTTCCGCCAGATAGTAAGGCCCACTTCCCGCCCGGTTTACGCTTGGCGGGTTGCTCTGCCTCCTCAACGGGCCACTGCACCGCGGTTACCTGCACGGTAGGCCGGTCGTCCGCGGGCAGATTATTGTCGCCGTACAGGGTCACAGTCACCTCGATCAGGGCGTCGCACCCGGGCGGTTATCACACCCGGAAGGAAACTACGGTAACCAACATGTGCGCGTGGCGGCAGGTCGCATCTCGCGTCGCGTGTCGCGGCTCTCCCCGATCCTCGCGTGTCCGTCCGGACGTGCGACGGTGGGGTCCATGCGGGAGGACGAGGTAGCCCTGGCGTACGGCGGTGGTTGGGTGGACCGGGCCGGTGCCCTCCGCGCCGATCCGGATCGGCTGGCGACGCTACTGGGCGCGGCAGCGGCCAGAGTGCTGCCGTTGTGGCAGGACCGCTGCCTGGTCAACGATGTGGTGCCGGTACGACTGAGCGGCGAGGTGGCGGCGCGGGTTCGCGCCGCCGCGGCGGAGACGGTCTTCCTCGGTTTCGTGGCGGGGCAAGCGGTCTTCGCGGTGGACCTCTCCGAGCTCACTGAGGACGCCGCACTGGCGGCTGCCGGCGCGACTCGGGTGGTAGATGTGCGCGGGCTCGTCGGGCGGCTCGGCCCAGCCGAGGCAGCCCTCCAGGCGTACGCGCGCGGTCTGCTGCACTGGCACCGGCAGCAGCGGTACTGCGGCACGTGCGGTGGGGCGACCAGTGTCCAGGACGCCGGGCACGCCCGGCGGTGCGCGGAACCAAACTGTGCCCGGCTGTACTTTCCCCGGATCGAGCCCGCCATCATTGTGCTGGTGGAGGCGGCGGGCTCACCCGGCCGTTGCCTGTTGGCCCGGCACGCCGGGGCGGCCGAGGACGCGTTTTCAACCCTCGCCGGCTTCGTCGAGGTGGGGGAGACGCTGGAAGACGCGGTTCGGCGGGAAGTGGCCGAAGAAGCGGGCGTCGTGGTGACCGACGTGGCATACCAGGGGTCGCAGGCCTGGCCGTTTCCGGCGGGGCTGATGGTGGGCTTCCGGGCCGTCGCCGAGTCCGACGAGATCCGGGTGGACGGGGTCGAGCTGCTGGAGGGACGCTGGTTCACCCGCGCCGAGCTGCGTCAGTGGGCGGCGGTGGGCCATCGGCTCGGCCGGCCGGACTCGATCGGTCACCACCTGCTCAGCGGCTGGCTGGCCGAGGGCGAGGCGGCCGGGTCAGCTCCTCGCTGACGCCCGCCGCGGCGCCGGCACCCGCGTGCCGGCTCGCGCCGGGGTCGACCTCCACGTTCGGAGCGTCATGACCAGGGTCGTGACCACGGCGGCTCCAAGGGTGGGCCAGAGCAGCCCGGCGACGGTCCGCGGCGTGGTCCACAGCGCGACCGTCGTCAGCAGGATACTGCCCACCCACAGCGGCGCGGCGGGCCAGCGGACGCCGGTGGCGACCGCCGCGTTCAGCAGGACGAAGACGACGGCGTAGAGCGCCCCGACCGCGGCGAAGAGCGGCGCGAACGGGCCCAGGTGGGCGTAGGCCGGGCCGCCGGCGAGTTGGAAGGCCAGGGTGCCGGCGAACGTCGAGCCGAGAATCAGTAGTACGCCGCAGCCGGCGGTTACGGCGAGTGCGACGGCCCGACTGAACCGGTCGTCGCGGGCCAGCCGGGGCAAGGCGAGTACGGTGGCGACCTGCGGCGCCCATAGCGCGCCCTTGGTCAGTACCGTCCCCACCGCATACCCGCCGGAGTCGTCGGCCGGCAGTAGCTGACGGGCGAGGAAGAGATCCACGTACGAGACGACGAGCATGGCGAGCATCGCGGCACAGCCGGTCAGGATCTGGCCGGCATGCAGCGGTGGCGCCGTGGAGGGGGTCGTGGGGGCAGCCGGTCGGGCCAGGGCGGCGAGTCCGACCGGAGTGAGCGCAGCGGTCCCGGCACCGAGCAGCAGGGATCCGGTCAGGCCGGCGTCGAGCAGCAGACCGACCAGTACGCCGCCGTACCGGCCGGCGGCCAGCAGCCCCATGGCGATGGCCAGTCGAACGAACCGCTGCCCACCCTGAAGTTCTCCCAGCGTCCGGCAGGAGAGCACGATGGCGGCCGTGGCGATCGCGGAGAGGATGAGGGCCTCGACCGGAAGACGCAGGCTCGGGATGAGTAGCGGGGTGGCGAGGATCAGGGCGGACGCGCAGAGCGCGGCGGTCACCAGAGCTGCCCGGCGGGTCTGGGTGGGGCCGTGCTTCGCGTGGTGCACGGCGACGGCGAGTTGCAGGCCGAATCCCGGCACGCTCGCGATGGCGATCAGGCCGAGCGTGGTGGCGAGCGCGCTGAGCTCGGCGGAGTCGAGCTGGCGGGCGGCCAGCACCGGGGCGAGGTAGGCGAGTCCGTTGCCCAGCAGCCCCGCGGCGGTCACCGCTAGGCCGGCGGTGCCGAGTGCCCGGGCGGCAGTGTTCGGGGAAGCTCTCCCTGAGCCGTCCACATCGTCGGTTCGCCGGCTCACACGATCCCCGATGGGTCGGAGTCCCGCCAGGAGGTGGCCCCGGCGACGCCGCCCCGCGGCTGGGTAGGTAGGTCCACCCTCGACGGTGTCGTGGCGGGGCGCTGGGGAACGCGGTGGACGGGCCGGCGTCGAAGGCAGGTCGACAGCCAGAGGCAGCCGAGGGCGAGGACCATCAGGAGCTGTGGAAGGGCGGCGGTGTGCCGCTGCGTGGCGTCCAGGTACGTCCAGCCGGCGAGCAGGACGAGGGCGGCGGGGAGCCAGGACTCGACGAAGCGGGGGGCGAGCCGGACCCAGTGGGGGTCGCTCGGCCGCGGTTCGCGCAGCGAACCGGGAAGGGCGAGTAGGACCCCAGCGGCGACGAGTGCGGCACCGACGAGGCCGCCGAGCAGGATCAGGGCAGTCGCGCCGACCGCCAGCAGGGGCAGGGAACGGGTGGCCAGGCGTCGCGGTCGCCGTGCCGGCCGGGCCGGGCCGCTGCCGCGACGTTCGGGGAGCAGCGCGAGGAGGGCGACGCCCAGGAGCAGGGCGCCTCCGGTCAGGAGCGCCACCTGGTACGGGCGGTCCGGGGTGAAGCGCAGGACGACCTCGCCCGCGGCGCCGGCTGGCAGCACCCAGCCCTGCTGCCAGCCATCGACGACCACGGGGCGCAGTGGCTCGCCGGCGAGCGTGGCCTGCCAGCCCTGGTTGGTGTTTTCCCGTACCGCGAGTACCCGTTCGACAGCGTGCTCAGCGACCTGTACCCGCCGCTCGGTCGCCGCCCACGTGGTGACGTCGAGGGCGCTCGGGGCCATCACGTCCGTGCTCTGCTGCGGTACGAGAGCGATCCGGGTCGGCGTGGCGTACTGGCTGGCGGCGGCGACGAGGCGGTGCTCGGTGGCGCCGAGCGACAACTCTTTATCGGTGCCGCACGGCTCGGCCGGCACCTCCCGCAACTCCAGGAGATCCTGCATCGTGCCGCGTAGGGCGGTGGTTACCGTCCCTTCGCCGATCGTCAGGGTTGGGCCGGAGCCGCAGCCCAGCGTCAAGGGCGTGTCCAGGTCTGCTGGGCTGGTGGGGGCGCCCGGAAGCACGGTGATCTCCCCGACCGCGATCGGCAGGGGCTCCGGCAACCGAAATCCGTACGGATCGATGCTGGTGGCGGAGGGTGGGTCGAGGAACTGGATGGTGATCTCGTTGGTCCGGGCCGGTGGATCCAGGGCCAGCACTCCGTCCTCGCCGAGCAGGCCGCCGCGGATGCCATCGTCGGCGATCACCCGTACGCTGCCGAGCCGGGTGGCCGCGACGGCTGGGTCAACGGCGAACTGAAGGCCGCTGATCACCTGGGACTTGAGCCAGGTGAGGCGCAGGATCGGGGCGTCATCGCCGATCGCCGGTGACCAACTGGTGGCGGGGTCCCCATCCAGCACCGCGCCGGGGCGGCGGGTCGGATGCGGGACGCCGGTTGACGAGGCGCTCACCTCGGGCGCGAGGCCCAGTGCCTGGGCGGCGGTCACCGCCTCATCCAGGGTCGTGTGCAGGGCGGGGCCGTCCATCGGGCGGGCCCACAGCTGCGGGTCGTAGGTCCCGGCAGCGGGCAGGGTGAGCGTACGGTCGATCGTGCGCCCATCCTCCGAGCCGCGGATCGCGTTGGTGGAACAGCGCGGCTTCCCGTCCGCCAGGAAGCAGGCGGGCGTACGGGGGTCGGCGGAGACGACGACGGCCGGTGGTTGTTCGGTGGTGGGTGCCTCCGGCAGCCGGAGGGTGCGACTGGTCTGGATGCCCGGGATGCTGATCTCGGAGATCCCCACCACCCCGGCACCGAGCGGGCGGAGGGCGAAGGTGTCGTCGATGGAGATGCGGACTCGCTGGGTGGCGTGGATGCCGTCCAGGTCGAAGGTCATTCGATCGCCGAAGCTCTCCACGGTCCGGCTCTCGTAGCCGGCGGTGACGGTCACCGTGGTCGGTACCACGTCCGCCGTCAGGTCGAAGCTGAGCTCCACCTTGGTGATGTTGGTCGGGTTCTCCAGCGCTACCTCGATCCACTGCCGGTCGCCGCGGCTGTATGGGGCGGACTGCCAGGAGGTCGTCGGGTCGCCGTCCATCGCTGCGTACGGCTGATGCTCGGAGCGGTTTCCGCCGGGGATGCTGACCTGTGAGCGTGCCGTTGCCGCCTGGATCGAGCTGATGCCCTCGTATTCGGCCACTGTGGACCAGTCTGCGGCCCAGTCGGGCAGGTAGTCGTGCGCGGGGGCTGACGGCGCGAGGGGCTCGTCCGCGGTGCGGGTGTGTGAGACGTTGTCCTGAGACCGACCGAAGGAGACCTCACGGCGCCGGAGCCCGTCGGTCATCGCGACCGGACCGTAGCCGTCGCCGGCATCCGCGTCGCCGGCCAGGACCGTGGGGGCCGGGCTCAACAGGCCTGCCGCAGCGAGGTCGAGCAGGGACTCCGGGCCACCGACGACGGTGGCGACATCCGTCCGGTCGTAGGCGACGACCGGCTCCACCCGGCGGTTGACCTGGTAGACCTCGAGTGCCCGTCCCGGCACGTCGAGCCCCTGGTCGCGCAGCTCGTCCACCGCCTCCGGCCCACCCCGGACCGGGCCGAAGGTGGTGACCCGGGTCAGCCCCGGTGAGCGCTGCAGGGCCTGGCGGACCACGGCGGGGCGGGTCGTGTCGGAGCGACCGTAGTCGAGGTCGGCGCGGAACAGGACATGGCTGATCCCGGAGCGGGCGAGGAGGTCGGCGAGGCCCGCCGAGCCGGCGCCGGAGCTGAGCGTGGCTTCGATCGTGTCCAGGAGCCGGATGGTGGTGGGCGGGGTGAAGGGGATGGAGTTGCGTACCGCCCAGCTGCTCTCTAACAGCGGTTGGGTGATCTCGTCGGTGGTGCTGCCCCAGTCGTAGGCGGGGCGGCGGGCCCCGGGGACGACGAGCACCCGTCCCGGACCGGTGTTCGTGTCCAGCCAGTCGGCGGCGTCCTGCCAGTATTGGGGCACTTCCCGCGCGCTTCCGGGGGTGGCGAGTCCGCCGATGATCGCCGGGCTGGCGACCGCCGCGACCGCTGCCATGGTCACGCCGGCGGTGATCCAGGCCCGCGCGACAGCCGGCTTGCGTCGCTCGGCGGGCGCGGTGCGCGCTGCCTGCACGATCAGGCTGACCAGGTGGGCCAGTCCGAGTGCCAGCGGTAGGCGGAGCAGGACGTCAAACTTGTGGGTGTTCCGTAGTGGTGCGCCGACCCCGTCGAGGAACTGCTGCTGTCCTGCGGCGAGGAGGTTGGGGAGATCGCTGACGTGCCCGAGACCGACCACTGCGGCTCCGAGCACCAGGCCGGTGATGAGAAAGCGGCGGTGCGGCATCCCGCGCCGGGAAAGCCCCAGCACACCCAGGGCGGCGACGGCGAGCGTGGCGAGGATCAGCGCAAGCTCGTTGGCCAACCGGGCGCCGCCGGGGATGGCCTGCTCAACCGGGGAGGCTAGGTACGCCACCCAGTAGGACGCGCCGCGGAGCGTCGTCACAGCGTCGGTCACGCTGGTGGTGCTCTGCGCGGTTTCGATGTAGTCGAGGAACGGTGGGCTATACCGCCCGAGAATGAGCAGTGGAACCAGCCACCAGGCGGTGGCCAGGGCGACCGCGCCGCACCAGGCGGCGATTGCGCTGAGCCGGCGGCGGATCGGTGCGAGGGTGGCGAGCCAGAGCAGAGCGAGCGGCACCACCGCGAACACGGCGGTCGCATTGACCCCGCCCGCGCAGGCCACGGCGAGTGCCGACCCCGCGACCGCCCGACGTAGGGGCGCACCTCGGGCGAGGCCGACCAGGGGGATCAGTACCCACGGCGCCACCGCGCTGGGCCAGGATTCGACCGAGGACCAGCCGAGCTGGGTGAGGATCCGGGGCGACAGTGCGAAGGCGATGCCAGCGATCATGCGTCCGGTGGGCGAGCCGATGCCGAGGCTGCCGGCCAGCCGCACCACGCCCAGGTAGGCGACGCAGAAGAGCAGCGCCCACCACAACCGTTGGACCACCCACGGTGCCAGGCCGAGTTCCGACCCCACCAGGAAGAACGGACCCATTGGCCAGAGATACCCGTAGGCCTGGTTCTGCAGCTGGCCGAAGGTGCCGGTGGGGTCCCAGAGGTGCAGCGAGCGGAGCAGCCACCCGGCGGGATTGACGTTCAGGTCGACCTTGGTGTCGGGGACGATCAGCCCGGGTGCCTGTTGGAAGGCGAGGGCGGTGAGGACGACGCAGATAGCGAGGTGCCGGAATTTCTGGTCCAGCCGTCGGGCTCGATTCGGCTGTGCTCCGGCACCACTGGTCACCTCTGCACGCATGTCGCTCCTGTTCCGCCGGGTGGTACGGGTGCCGGCAGCCGACGACGGTCGAGCGACGTAGCCGGGACCGGGGTGGGCGGGGTGGCGGCAACGAGCGATGTGACGAATGTGGATGGACGACCACCCCCCACGGCGTGTAAGCGTGTGGCAGGCTGCCGAGCATGTCAATGCCAGAGGCTGGGGCTGTGGCACCTGCAGAGCCCACCGCGTCGATGCTCGACAAGCCGAGAGCGTTCGCGCGGCGACTTCGTCCGGACCAGGTCGCAGCGGTGGCGGTCGCCCTCATCGTGGTGTCGGTCGCCTGGCGGGCCGGCCTCGCCGCGCGTGGCTGGTTCTCCC
Organism: Salinispora cortesiana; assembly: GCF_000484695.1. GTDB lineage: Bacteria > Actinomycetota > Actinomycetes > Mycobacteriales > Micromonosporaceae > Micromonospora > Micromonospora cortesiana. The sequence goes on from NZ_AXVR01000048.1 coordinate 9,670, forward strand.
AGGACGAGTTCGTGCTCGCCGCCCAGGCCCTTGACGCCCGGTTGGACGCGGATTTCCTGCTGCAGACCTTCAACAACCACCCGGCGCCCGGCGGTCTGTTGGCAGCTTGGCTGATGGTGCGGCTGGCCGGCTTCGCCAGCTGGCCCTGGGTGCTGATGCTGGCGGTGGGGCAGGCGGCCGTGGGCATCGCGGTCTACCGGCTGCTGCGCGACCTGTTGCGGCCGGGCTGGGGCTTGCTGGTTCCGTTGGCGCTCTTCCTGTTCAGCCCGCTGACGCTGGAGGTGTCGTCGCTGTGGCTGGTCGGGCTGCTCCTGTTGCCGGTGCAGCTCGCGCTGGTCCTGGCGGTGCGGGCGCAGGTCCGGTACCTGCGTACCGGCCGCCGTGGGCACCTCGCGATAGTCGCCCTGTGGCTGCTGTTCGGCCTGCTCTTCGACCCGAAGGCGCTGCTGACAGCGCCGCTGTTGTTCCTGCTGACCGTCTTCTTGTTCACCGACGGTACGCCGTGGCGCCGCCTGGTCACGGCGGTGCGCCAGCACTGGCCGGCCTGGCTGTTGCTCACCGTGCTCTCCGGGGCCTACCTGGCCTTCTACCTGACCCGACCGGCTCGTGCGCTGGACCCGGTGAACTCGTCCGGTGCGGCCTTCACCTTCCTCGGTGACCTGGTCGGGGTCACCGTCGTGCCGGCTCTGCTCGGGGGGCCGTGGCGGTGGACGCACGTCGGGGACGGGCCGCCGTTGGTGGATCCCTATCCGGTGGCCATGTGGCTGTCGTGGCTGGTGCTGGCGACCCTGGTTGTGGTGACTGTCCGCCGGCGCCGGTCGGCGGTGTGGGCCTGGCTGCTGCTGGCCTGCTACCTCGGACTGGTCACCGCGTTCTTCGCGGTGACCAGCCTCGGTGGTGTGCTCGGCCCGATGGTGGGCACCGTCCCGCGTTTCGTGGCCGATGCGGTTCCGGTCGCCGCGGTTTGTGTCGGGGTGGCACTGTTCGGGCTGCGCGATGCCGGCGAGCAGGACTGGTACGCCCCTCGGCCGCTGCCGGGGATCCCGCGGGGGCGCGATTCCATCGCGGTCGGTCGGGTTGCGACCATCGCCGTCCTGGTCGCGGTCGGGCTTGGTGCGGCGTGGAGCACCGTCCAGTTTGGGGAAAACTGGAGCACCAAGCATGGCCGGGAGTACCTCGCCACGGCCCAGGCCGAGCTTGCCGCCGCGCCAGCGGACACCGTCTTTCTGGACGCGGTCGTCCCCGATCGGGTCGTCGCCGGCTACCTCTGGCCGGACAACCTTCAGTCGCACTTTTTCCGACCGGCGGAGCATCGGCCGAAGTTCGTCGAGGTGGCCGAGCTGCCGGTGACCTTCGACGCGGAGGGCCGAATCCGTCCGGTCCAGATCGAGGGAGTCAAGGTTCGGCCGGGCGCGGTGCCCGACTGCGGGCACCTGGTGGAGAGCGGGCGTACGGCCCGGATTCCGTTGGAAGCGCCAGTGGAAGAGTGGCAGTACGTGGTGGAGTTCGGCTACCTGAGCTCCGGCGACGCTACCGCGACCGTGCGGCTGGGCGAGGCGACCCGGGAGATCACGTTGCGGAGTGGACTGAACCAGCTGTACTTCCCGCTGCCCGGTGCGGGAGAGGCTGTCGAGGTCACCATCAGCACTCCGGACATCGCCCTCTGCACCAGGTCGATCACTGTCGGGCGGGTGGTGCCGGCATCGTGAGTGGATGACCGACCGGCCGACCGGGCCCAGGTGGTTCGAGGTCGGCTCCTGTTGTACGCCGTCGCGGCGGTGGTGACGGCGGTGGTGCTCGCTCCACTGGCGGCACCGGGCTACGTGTTGCACTACGACATGGTGTTCGTGCCCCGGCAGCCGCTGACCTGGGACCTCGTGGCGCCAGCGCAGGGCCTGCCGCGGGCGGTGCCGATGGACGCCGTGGTCTCGGTGCTCACCCAGCTTGTCCCGGGCTGGATGGTGCAGCGGATGGCGCTGGGCGGGGCGGTCCTGCTGGCGGCGGTCGGTGCCGGGCGCCTGGTGCCGACCGAACGGACCGGGATCCGGCTGCTCGCCGCAGTTGGCTATGCCTGGACGCCGTACCTGGCCGAGCGGCTGTTGATCGGGCAGTGGGGGCTGCTGGTCTGCTATGCCGCCCTGCCGTGGCTGGTGCGGGCCGCGCTGGAGTTGCGGGCTGGGCGGGCCGGCGCGGTGGCCCGCGTACTGCTCGCCGCCGCGCCGGCTGCGATAACCCCGACCGGCGGCCTGATCGCGTTCGGTGTGGTGTCGCTGCTTGCAGCACAGCGGGGGCGTTGGCGGGGGCCGGCGATCGCGGTGGCCGGGGTCGCCCTGCTCAACGCCCCGTGGGTAGCCGCTGCCCTGGTCACCGGCGCGGGCGGAACCTCCGATCCGGCGGGAGTGGCCGTCTTCGCGGCCCGGGGCGAGAACTGGGCGGGGCCGCTGGTGGCGCTCGCGGGCACCGGGGGCATCTGGAGCGCTCAGGCCACTCCGGCGAGCCGGGCCCTGCCCCTGGTGCCGCTGGTGACCCTGGTGCTGTTGGCCCTGGCCGGGGCGGGGTTCGGCCTACTGCGGCGGCGGATGTCGCCGGATGTTTCGGCCCGGCTGTTGGTGCTGGCGGGGGCCGGCTTTCTGCTCGCCGCGCTGGGTGCGGTGCCGGGGAGCGCCGACGGGCTGCGGTGGGCGGTGGCGCAGGTACCGGGGGCCGGGCTGCTTCGCGACGGGCAGAAGTTCCTGGTGCCGTACGCACTGCTGCTGGTGGTCTGCGTGGCGCTGGGTGCCGAGCGGCTCGTGACCCGTTTGGAGCGGACGAACCGGGAGGTGGCGGGGGTGGTGCTGGGTGGCGTGTTGCTACTGCCGGTCGCGGCTATGCCGGATCTTGCGTTCGGCGGTGCCGGCCGGTTGCGGCCGGTCAGCTACCCGGCGGACTGGCAGGCGGTGGCGGGGCTACTGGCCGCCGACCCCGGTGGGGAGGTCCTGGCGTTGCCGTTGAGCGGCTACCGCGCGTACTCGTGGAATGCCGGGCGGACCGTCCTGGACCCGGCCCCTCGCTATCTACCGGCGACGGTCCTAATCGACGACACACTCCGGGTCGGTGATGTCGCGGTGACCGGTGAAAACACGCGCCTGCGGGAGATTCGGCACCTGCTCGGGGCGGGACGGCCGGCGACGGAGACGGGGGTGCGCTGGGTGCTGGTGCAGCAACACCGCGCGGACCAGGTGGATCCGGCTACCCTCACCGGCCTCGAGCTCGTGCACCAAGGGGTGGTTCTGGCCCTCTATCGCAACCCAGCCGTACCACCGAACCCGGTGGTGGTGTCGCCGGTTCGGTGGGTGGTGGTGGCGGCGATGGCTGTCGCCATCGCGGTGGTGGTGGCTGCCTTGTTTCGGCGCTACGCCAGCCGGCTACTGCATGGTAACCTCCGCTCCGAGGTTCAGACATTGGAGGATTGGCATGCGTAAAGCCCTGACCTTGGCCGTATCCGGCCTGGTGGCGGCGGTGCTCGGGATCCTTTCTCTCGGCGGGCTGGCGGCCGCGACGACGGCCACCGAGGAGGAGGCGGTCGCCGAGGCCCAAGAGCTGATCGAAGAGGCCAAGCAGGCCGACGAGCCGGACCCTTACGCACCCGAGATCTACGGCAGCAGGTAGGACGGGGCGCCCCGTGAACGCGTCTGGCGGGGCGACTCCGCGCTCTCCAGTAGAGCGGCGAAGCGGCTTCCGGCCGCCGGCCAGGTAAAACTCGCCGCGTGCTCCCGGGCTGCCGTGCCCAGCTGTTGTCGTAGCTCGTGGTCGTGCAGCAGGGTCCGCACCTTCGCCACATAGTCGTCAACGTCATCGGCGAGAAGCCCCGTTTGGCCATCCACCACCGCCTCGACCACGCCGCCCGCGCTCCGGAACGCGACCGTGGGAGTGCCCGCCGAGCCGGCCTCCACGATGGTCAGGCCCCAGCCTTCTTTCAGGGACGGGGTCAGCGCCACCCAGGCCGAGGCGAGGAGGTTCGCCTTCTCCTCCTCCGTCACGAACCCCCGGAACTCCACTCGGTCGGTGATGCCCAGCTCGTTGGCGACCTCGCGGAGCCGCCCCTCCCACCAGCCCTGGCCGGCGACGACCAGCCGCAGCTGTGGTATCTCGTCGGCGAGAGTGGCGACCGTCCGCAACGCCACCTCGACGCGCTTGTGCGGGACCAGCCGGTTGAGCGTGACCAGCAGTGGGGAGGGGGCGCGTTTCGCGTCGGTCTGCGGGAGCGGCGGGGTGCCGTTGTGCACCACGGAAATCTGTTTCGCCGGTACGCCGAGCTGGACCAGCTCCTGACGGGTGGCTTCGGAGACTGTGACGTGCTGGCAGCGCCGGTAGATGCGTATGGCTAATGATGACTCAACCCACCAGCCAAACCGTGCCGCCCACCCGGGAAGCACGACGGACCATTGTTCTCGGTGAATGTGGTGGACCAGCTTGACAATCGGCCGTCGGGACCATAGAGGTGTCATGAATGGCAGGCCGTTGCAGACGTCCACGAGCACGTTCGGCCGGCCGCCGTGCCGGCGAGACAGGGGTCCGACGCCGAGTGCGCCAGCGAGATAGCAGAGCGCGGCCCACAGGTACACCGTGTGGCGACCACCCCGTCTGACCAGCCGGATTCCGTCGTCATTGACCTCGTCGGGGAGGCCCTGGCGATGCGCGGCGCAGAACAACGTGGCCCGGAAGCCGCAGGCTGCCAGTTCTGCGGCGATCCGTTCGACGTACACCTCGGATCCGCCACCCTCGGGGTTCCGGGTATCCCGCCAGTTGAGGAACAGTGCATGTCCAAGGGTGGCGGAAAAGCGCTCCACGTGATCCCTGCTCTCGAGTAATTTAGCGTCACACTAAAGCTCGAGAGGCGGCTCGGCAATGCCTGCATGAAATATAGGGGTCAATGTGGTGAATTGACTGCCGGCGTTCTGTCCTCGGGTTGACGGGTGGCTGGCCGGGAGCGACGGCGGTCACCAAGCGCCTGGACCGGGCGTTCGATGCCGTAGTAGCTCGCCGCCGCGAGCGCCAGCCCACCCGCCATTGTCAGGGCGAAGGTCTCGAGGAGGCTGCCGGTGAACAGCGGCCGGTCCCCCGCCAGGTAGATCACTTCGATTACCAGCGGATGCCAGAGGAACAGCCCGTACGAGACGAGGCCGAGCCAACGGGCGGAGGCGCTGCCGAAGGCCTTGTGAATCCGGGTCTCCCGCTCGCCGAACGCCACCGGAATCATGATCAGGATTCCGACTGCGAGATAGAGGGTGAGCTTCACGGCGAACTCCGCGGCGGTCGGCTCGGCGAGGTCAAGCGGGCCGGCGATGGGTGTCGTCGCGATCGCCAGCAGACCCGCGGCCGAGGCCCAGCAGGCGAGTGGCGCCGCGGCGAGGTCGTCGAGGACGCGCAGGGCGGGTGGACCCGTCTTGGTCTGCAGGGCGACATGCGCCACCGCCAGGACCATGCCGCCGCAGAACCAGGCCGCGTACGAGGGCAGCCACATGGTGTGGACGGCGGTGTCGACGACGTCGAGCCCCATCAGGGTCAGCCACCCCGCAGTCACCAGGGCGCCCCCGGCGGCGAGCACCAGGGTGCGGACCGGGCGCCAGGTCCGGCCTACGGCGCAGACTGCGACCAGCGGCAGGATCAGGTAGAACACGACCTCGGTGGCGAGGCTCCAAGTCTGACCGAGGCCCGCGCGAAGCTGATCGGCCTGATAGATCTGGGTGAAGGTCAGGTGGCGGAGCCAGTCACCGGCCGAGGCGGGCCGGTTCTGCGGCAGAACGATCAGGCAGACCAGCACCGTGAGCCAGTAGGCCGGCAGGATTCGCAGGGCGCGCCGCCAGAAGTACCGGCGGACGCCAGGTCGGGGGAGCCCGGCGGCGGCGCTCGACACCCAGGGCCGGAAGAGCAGGAATCCGGAGAGTACGAAGAAGACGGCGACACCGACGTCCATCCGTGCCAACCAGGTGCCCCACTGGCTGTTCAGGCCCACGCCGGTGTGGAATCCGACATGGTGGGCGACGACGGCTACCGAGCCGATCGCGCGGAGCGCATCCAGGGCGGGCAGCCGGCCGGTAATCGAGGGATGCGGCGGGCTCGGGGTAACGGTTGCGGACATCTGGACATCCAGGGGGTTCGCTTTAATGTTGACTGGGGAGTAACCTCCCGCCATGTTATGGATCGATTGCCCTGGGCGACAGGCCGTAGGGCGGCAGGCATTATAGGAGGAAGAGTGAAGCTTCGGGTTAGTGCCGCGCTCTTCGGGCTCGGCGTCTTGTTGCTGGTCCTCGCGGTCGGGCTGCCCCTCTACGTCGCCCCCGCCATAACCAAGCTCCCCTACGACCTCAAGCCGACGACGTTGGTCGCCGAAGCGCCCAACGCCCGGTTCTTGCAGATCACAGCCGACAGTGAAGCGGTCACCGTCGAAGTTCCACGAGCCACCCTGCGGTCCACGATCGAGGTGCTTCCCCAGCCCGGTGCGACCAAGGATCGGCTTCCAAAGCAGCTCAAGGGCGACGCGGTGATCTGGGATGTCTACCAGACCGTCGTCCGTAGTGACACTGAGGACCCGATCACCGCGTACAGCACGCAGCTCGCCCTCTATCGCGTCTCTGGTACTGCCGCCCCCTGGGATGACCAGTGGCTCAAGCAGGACGACAGCGAGGGGACCCCGAAGGGCAACGTCCAATACTCCGGGCTGACCTACAAGTTCCCGTTCGGTGCGGAGAAAAAGGACTACCCGATCTTCGACCGCGACCTCAAGGAGGCGCTCCCGGCGGCCTATGTAGGCACCGAGACCCGCGAGGGCATCGAGGTGTACCGCTACGAACAGCGAATCGAGGAGGAGGAGCTGTACACCCCGGAGGAGAGCCTGCAGGTGCTGCTGGGCACCTTCGCCCCGGAGGCCACCACCGGCAAGGTCATCTACAGCAACACCCGGACGTACTGGGTCGATCCGGTTACTGGCGCCTGGATTGACACGCGGGACCAGCCGCGCAAGGAGCTGCGTCCGGACGTCGGGCCCACCACCGTCCTGCTCGACGCCGACTTCAGCTACACGGACGACACCGTTAAGAACAGCGTAGAGACGGTTAAGTCGAACCGCCTAAAGATTGGCCTGGCCCGGCTCTGGGGCCCGATCGCCGCAGGTGTCCTCGGCCTGATCGCCCTCGTCGTCGGCCTCCGGCTGTTCCTGCGAACTGGCGGTGCCGCAGGTCGGCACTCTGCCGCAGCGCCGGCCGGCGGCAGTCCGGCAACAACCAAAGTGGACCAAGAGCCAAGCTAGCCGGGTGGCTGGCTGCCGCGAGGGGTGAGGGGCAGGTCGGGCGTCGGCCCCTCACCCCCGCCGCCCTTGCCTCCCCGGGGCCCGCCTGGAGCGGATGGTGCCACCGCGAAAGGGTGCGGGCGCGGTCCGCCCTCAGATCCGGGCGAGCGCCCGACGTAGCGGGTCCAGGCCGAGGGAACCCAGGTCGAGCGCCTGCCGGTGGAACTCCCGGAGGTCGAACTCCGCCCCCTTGCGCGCCTTGGCATCGGCCCGAGCCTGCAGCCAGATACGCTCACCAACCTTGTAGGACGGTGCCTGCCCGGGCCAGCCCAGGTAGCGGTTCAGCTCGAACCGGAGGACCTCATCCGGGACCCGGCAGTGCGCCCGCATGAACTCCCAGCCCAACTCCGGCGTCCAGCGTTCGCCCGGATGGAAGCCGAACGGGTTGTCGGCCGGGATTTCCAACTCCAGGTGCATGCCGATATCGACGATCACCCGAGCGGCGCGGAGCGCCTGGCCGTCGAGCATGCCCAGCCGGTCGCCCGGGTCCTCGAGGTAGCCCAGCTCCTCCATCAGCCGCTCGGCGTAGAGAGCCCAACCCTCGCCATGCCCGGAAACCCAGCAGAGCAGCCGCTGCCAGCGGTTGAGCGTCTCCGCCCGGAGCACCGTCTGGGCCACCTGAAGGTGGTGGCCCGGAACGCCCTCGTGGTAGACGGTGGTGACCTCGCGCCAGGTGGAGAAGTCGTCGATGCCCTGCGGCACGGCCCACCACATCCGGCCGGGACGGGAAAAGTCCTCACTCGGGCCGGTGTAGTAGATCGCGCCGTCACTCGTCGGTGCCAGGCAACACTCGATTTGGTGGACCTGCTCCGGGATGTCGAAGTGAGTGCCGTGCAGCTCGCTGATCGCCTTGTCGGCGAGGTTCTGCATCCAGTCCCGGAACGCCTCCTTGCCCCGGACGGTCCGGGCCGGGTCCGCGTCCAGCGCGGCCACCGCCTCGTCAACGGTGGCGCCGGGGCCGACGATCCGTGCGGCGACCGCTCCCATCTCCCGCTCGAGGCGGGCCAGCTCCTCGAACCCCCAGGCGTACGTCTCGTCCAGGTCGACCCGGGCACCGAGGAAGTATTGCGAAGCCAGCTCGTAGTGCGCTCGGCCGGCGGCCTGTTTCGCCCTGCCCTGCGGGGCCAGTTCGGTGCGGAGGAAGCGGCCGAACTCGGCGGTCGCCGCGGTGGCGGTCGCGGCACCCCGGCGCAGCTCGGCGCCGAGTGCGCCACCCGCGTCCAGCCGTTCCGCCAACCCGTGGAAGAAGTTGTCCCCGTCCGGGTCCACCCAGCTGTCACATTGCTTGGCTACCTCGAGCAGCTGGGCACGCGCGCTGGAATGGCCAGCCGCGGCCGCCTCGCGCAGCGTGGTCTGGTACTGCTCGAGCGCTTCGGCGAAGTGGTTGAGCCGTGCGGCGATGTTGGCCTGGGCCTCCTCGCCATCGGTCGGCATCAGGTCGAACACGGAGCGGAGTTCGTGCAGTCCGCTGGTGATGACGTTGACTCCCCGGCCGACCTCTCCGGCCGCGTTCCGGGCGAGCTCCAGGTTGAGCCGCTCCTGCATGGCCTCCTTCGCGGTCTGCTCCGGCGGCGACTGGGGCAGCACGCCGTCGAGGTCGGCGAGGACTCGGCGGGTCAGGTCGGCGCGGGCGGCGTAGCCGTCCGGCGAGAGGTCGTCGAGGCGGTCATCGTGGCCGCCGATGCCGACGTAGGTGGCGCCGGTCGGGCTCAGCGCGGCCCAATCCGCCACGTACCGGTTCGCAATATCGTCGATTCGTCCCACGATCTCGACCCTACGTGATCGTGAAGTCGGAATGCGCCTGTGCGTTCGGCGGATTCCGGGGTGCTCTGGAGACCTTTGGTCGCCTGCCGGGAGGACCCTGTGACTACCGACACGACGTCTGAAAATCACCAGACTTGCCCGTGTACGGCCGGCAGACTGTCAGGGGTGACAGTCGAGTCCGCCCCTGACCGGGCAGCGCTGCGGAGCTGGCTGCCCGGGTACCTCGCGTTGGCCGCGATCTGGGGTTCTAGCTTCCTTTTCATCAAGATCGGGGTACGGGAGCTGCATCCCGTGCACCTGACCCTTTACCGAGTCGGCGCCGGCGCGTTGACGCTGCTGATCTTGCTCGCGGTGCTGCGCGACCGGCTGCCCCGCGAGCCGCGGGTCTGGGCCCATCTGGTCGTCACCGGTGGGATCGGCGTGGCGCTTCCGTTCACCTTGTTCGGCTACGGCGGGGAGCGGGTCGAGTCCATGCTCTCCGGGATCTGGAACGCCACCACACCGCTGGTCGTGCTCCCCATGGCGGTGCTGGTCTTCCGCACCGAACGGCTGACCGCCGCCCGGGCCGTCGGACTCGGGCTGGGCTTCGTCGGCGTACTGGTGGTGCTTGGGGTGTGGCAGGGGGCGGGTGGCGCGCACTTCGTCGGTCAGCTGATGTGCCTCGGCGCCGCGGCCTGCTACGGGGTGACCATCCCTTACCAGAAGAAGTTCGTCGCGGGCCGCTCCTACTCCGGGCTGGCCCTGTCGGCGGCCCAGCTGTTGATGGCGCTGGCGCTGCTCACCGTTGTCACCCCGTTCGTGGCGGGTGTCCCGCCGATGCCGACCGCCCTCTCCGGCTCGGTCCTGGCCAGCATGGTCGCGCTTGGCGCACTCGGTACCGGACTGGCCTTCCTGATTCACTTCCGCAACATCCGGGTCGCCGGCGCGAGTACCGCGGCGACGGTGACCTACCTGATCCCGGTCTTCGCGGTGCTGGCCGGTGCGCTGGTCCTCAACGAACGGCTGACCTGGCACCAACCGGTCGGTGCGGTGGTGGTCCTGCTCGGTGTCGCCGTCACCCAGGGCCTGATCGGCCCCCGTCGCCGGCCACGCGCCGCCGCGCTACCGGCCTCGGCAGCCGGACCCTCGACCTCGACGGCGGAAGCGCCGGCCGCCGTTGGTCAGGAGCGGCTTGCGGCCCACGCCACCAGCCGCTCCGCCGGCCAGGTGTTGACCACCCGGTCGGCGGGGACGCCGCAGCGGGCGGCGCGTTCGCAGCCGAACCGTTGCCAGTCGAGCTGACCGGGAGCGTGGGCGTCGGTATTGATCGCGAACTCGCAACCGGCCTCCAGCGCCCGCCGAATCAGCCGTTTCGGCGGGTCCTGCCGCTCCGGCCGGGAGTTGATCTCGACCGCGACGCCCCGTTCCGCGCAGGCCGCGAAGACGGCGTCCGCGTCGAAGTCGCTCTCGCCTCGGGTGCGCCGACGGTGTCCCCGGTCGCCCGGCCCGGTTACGCCCGCCGGCCGGTTGGAGACCATCCGGCCGGTGCAGTGCCCGAGGATGTCCAGGTGCGGGTTCGCGATCGCGGTGAGCATCCGACGAGTCATCCGCCCCCGCTCGTCGGAGAGGTTGCTGTGCACCGAGCCCACCACCACGTCGAGCTGGGCGAGCAGCTCTTCGTCCTGGTCCAGCGCGCCGTCGGCGAGGATGTCCACCTCGATGCCGGTGAGGATCCGGAACCCCGTCGGTAGCGCCTCGTTCAGCTGCCCCACCTGCTCCAGCTGGCGGCGCAGCCGGTCGGCGGTCAGTCCGCGCGCCACCTTCAGCCGAGGTGAGTGGTCAGTGAGCACCAGGTACTCATGGCCCAGCTCGACCGCGGCCAACGCCATCTCCTCGATTGAGGAGCCGCCGTCGGACCAGTCCGAATGGGTGTGGCAGTCGCCGCGTAGGGCGGTCCGTAGCGCGGTCGCCTCGGCGTCCAGGTCGGTGCCCTCGGTCGCCGCCAGCCGACGCAGGTAGACCGGCTCCTCACCCGCCAGTGACTCGGCCACGCAGCGAGCGGTGACCGCGCCCACTCCGGACAGGTCGGTGAGCTTGCCGGCCCGGGTCAACTCGGCGACCTCCGCGGCGGGCAGGGCGGCCACGGCCTGCGCCGCCGAGCGGAAGGCGCGCACCCGATAGGTGGCCTCGTTGGCCCGTTCCAGCAGGAAAGCTATCCGGCGTAGGTCGGCGATGGGATCCCGGGCGGTCATTCCTGCAACCTAGCGGCTGCGGCCAGGACACTCACGGCTCCTTCGGGCAACCGTGTCGGCGTTGCCAGTCCGCCACCTCCACGGCGGGCGAGCGGTTGACCCCACGTCGCCACGCGTCCAGGTAGGGCGCCGGCCACACCACCCCCCGCCGGATCCACCAGCCGTCCTTCCCCGGACACGGCGGTGAGATGCCGAAGTGCAGGTGACACACGTTGTTCGCGTTGCCGGTCCGGCCGACGGTGCCGAGTTTGCTGCCCGGCGACGACGCGTACGCCCGGGTTGAGGCCCGCCGCGACCTCGGTCAGGTGTGAGCCGTAGTAGCGCACCCCGTCATCGCCCAGCACCGCCACGGACAGGCCGCCGTTGAACGGACCGCGGGGACCACCCGGGTCGAAGCGGTCCACCCGGCTCACCTCCAGCACCGAACCGTCCATCACCGCCACCACCGGCGCACCGCAGTCGGCGAAGATGTCCGTGGCGGGGTAGCCCGAATGGGTCGGATGGTGGGAGGCGTTGCTGGCCCGTGCCGGGAAGACGTGCCGGACCTCGGCGGGCGGCGGCTGCGGTGCGGGCGCCGATGCGCTCGGCAGAGCCGCTGTTGCCGTTGGAGCCGAACTGGCCGACGGGGTGGCGGGGGTCGGATCCGTGGTGGCCGGGCGACTGGCCGGGCCGGTCTCCACCCCGGGGCGGGTCGTCGCGCAACTCGCGGTGAGCACCGCGGCGAGCAGGAGCAGCAGGGGGTACGCCGGGCGGCGTCCGGTCAACGGCGCAGGCATCCGGCCATCCTGACAGACCAGTACGGTGGGAGGGAGAAGCCGGGGAGGAGGCGATCGTGACCGACCCGTACGACGGGGGCCCTACCCGAAACCCGTCTGGGCTCTTTCCCGCTGGGCCGCCGACCCGGCCCACCTACCGCGAACCCCACCCGATCGACGGTGCTGCGGTGCTTCTCGGTGGCGTCGTCGCCACCACCTGGCTGCTGTTCTTTGGGCTGCTCGGCGCCAATGTGCGTGGATACGCCTGGTGGACGGTGTTCGCCGGTGGCCTCGCCTGGCTGGCGGCCCTGGTGTTGGTGCGTCACGGCGACCGGGGCGTCGCCACCGGGGTTGCGATCGTCGTCGGTGGTGGGTGGAGCATCGCGACGGCGGTCGTTGCGAGCCGCTGGATGGCCAGTGGAGACTGGCCCCTCTGGTAGGGAAACCGGCACCCGTTCCACCCTTCTCGCGGCGGCTTCGATCGGCGCCGCGGCGTTGATTGGCCGCCCGTCGGGGCGTTGGCCGGTCGCTCGCCGATCCCACCGGCTAACGTGCACGCGTAAGACCGTCCGCGCGTCCTGGGCGAGCGAGCAGGTGGAGCTGGCACGCGGCAACCGGGCTGGTCACGCGGCAACCGGTCTGCGGTCGGTGGCCGGGTCGACCACCGATGACCCAAAGCCGCGGACGGTCGAAGGTTTCGGGGCTACGCCGAGGAAGTTTGGGGGAACCGTGTCGTACTTTGCTGCGGCCGTGGTGCGGGACGAGAGCGGCTGGACCGCCGCCGAGGTGAACCTTCGTGGCGCCGTTGACGTGGACGGGGTCGCCGACCGGTTGCGCGACGTCGACCCCGGCGCCGACCTGTCGCTGCTCTTCGTCGAGGCCGAGGACGAGTACCTGGTGATCCTGCGCCTCGACGAGGGTGAGGACCTGCGGGTCTTCGGCTCGGATTCGGCGTACGCCGAGGAGACCCAGCTGGGCGCGCTGCTGGTCGGGGACCTCAAGGCGTCGGTGACCGGGCTGGAGGAGACCGAGGGACCCCGCGCCACCGGCAGCGATCCGGAGAGCGAACAACCCGCCGCGGATCCGGAGGCGGACCCGGTCGGGGACGCGGACCTCCTCGCCGACCTGGGGGTGTCCGGGACAAAGCTGATCGCGCTCTGCGGTCACGAGGGGATGCTGCCGGCGGATGTCACCACCGAGACGTGCACGGTGTTGGGCTGCGCCGACGAGGTCGAGGAACTGCGTGAGGTGTGAGCCCGTCGGCGCTGGTGTGGGTCGGACCGGCGTGGGCGGTGCCGACCGCCGGCAGCGCCACGAAGAGTGGATGCGCCGGGCGTTGGAAGTCGCGGTCGCCGGGGCGGGGAGCATTGCCGCTGCCGACACCCCGGTGCCCGCCGCTGATGACATTCCGGTCGGTGCGGTGCTCCTCGGCCCGGACGGGGCCGAGCTGGCCACCGGCCGCAACGAGCGGGAGCTGACCGGGGATCCGACCGCGCACGCCGAGGTGCTGGCGCTGCGCCGGGCAGCTGGCCGGCTCGGCCGCTGGCGGCTCGACGGGTGCACCCTGGTGGTAACCCTGGAGCCGTGCACGATGTGCGCCGGGGCGTTGGTACTGGCCCGGATCTCCACGGTGGTGTTCGGGGCGTGGGAGCCGAAGACCGGCGCGGCCGGCTCGCTCTGGGACGTACTGCGCGACCGCCGACTGAACCACCGCCCCGAGGTCTACGGCGGAGTCCTCGAAACGGAGACAGCGGCGGTCCTGCGAGCCTTCTTCCGGTAGGGCCGGCGTCCGGTTTGTCCTGGGGCTGGGGCTGGGGCTGGGGGTGAGCGTGTTGATCAGGCGATGATGGTGTCCAGGGCGATCTCCACCATCTGGCTGAACGTCTGCTCCCGCTCCTGCGAGGTGGTCTTCTCCCCGGTGCGGATGTGATCGCTGACCGTCAGGATGGTCAGCGCGCGGGCCCGGAACCGGGCGGCGATGGTGTAGAGCGCGGCTGACTCCATCTCGACCGCCAGCACGCCGTAGTCGGCGAGCGAGTCGTAGAGGTCCGGCCGGTCGGTGTAGAAGGCGTCCACCGCCAGAACCGGCCCGACCCGCATGGTGACGCCGCTCCGCTCGGCCACCTCCACCGAGGTGCGCAGCAGCCCGAAGTCGGCCACCGGCGCGTAGTCGATCAGCCCGTCGAAACGTACGCGGTTCATGTTCGAGTCGGTGGAGGAACCGATCGCGGCCACCACGTCGCGGAGCTGGAGGTCCTCGGTCAGGGCACCACAGGAGCCGACCCGGATGAGCGACCGGACGCCGTACTCGTTGATCAGCTCATGCGCGTAGATCGAGGCGGATGGCATGCCCATGCCGGAACCCTGGACCGATACGTCGACCCCGTTCCAGCGGCCGGTGAAGCCGTACATCCCGCGGACGGTCGAGTAGCACTTCGCGCCCTCAAGGTAGGTCTCCGCGATCCACTTGGCCCGCAGCGGGTCACCCGGCATCAGGACCCGCTCGGCGATCTCTCCCGGCTTCGCGCCGATGTGCGTACTCATGGCAGGGATTCTGCCAGCCCACCCCCGGCGCCGTACCGGTTGGGCCTTCCGTCGGGTGGTCCTGTAGCCTACTCGGCGGTGGTGTGTCCGAGTGGCCTAAGGAGCACGCCTCGAAAGCGTGTGAGGGTTTACGCCCTCCGCGGGTTCAAATCCCGCCACCACCGCCACTGAGCAGGCGAAACGCCCGGTCGGTCCGGAAGGACCAGCCGGGCGTTTCGCTATCTCAAGATCGCCAGGCTCAATTGTGGTCTCAGTCAGGGCCGGCGGGCCACCACCGCGCCGTTCGCGCCGGGCGCGTCGAAGGCCACAACCCGGGCGTCCACGAAACCGGCGTCGCCGAGCCAGGTGACGTACTCGGTGCCGGAGTAGTTCTTGCCGCCCTCGGTTTCGACAAGCATGTTCATCCCCATCAGGGCGGCCTCCGGCGGGCCGGTGCGCTCGTCGTTGAGGAGTAGCTCGGAGATGACGATCGCGCCACCGGAGGGGAGCGCGCTGTGGCACCGGGCCAGTAGCGCCCGGTTGGTCGCTTCGTCCCAGTCGTGCAGGATCATGCTGAGCAGGATCACGTCGTGCCCGTCCGGCAGTGCCGGGTCGGCGAGGAAGTCGCCGGCGACCGCGCCGACTCGATCGGTCAGGCCCGCTTCGGCGATCCGCTCCTCGGCTCGGGCGCAGACGTGCGGCAGATCCAGGATCGTCGCCTGGAGCTGCGGCAGTCGCTGGCAGAGCTCGATCGGGAAGGCCCCGGCGCCACCGCCGACGTCGAGCAGCCGGCGGTGGGCGCCGAAGTCGTACGCCTCAGCCAAGGCGCGCGCGGTGAAGCGGGAGGTGGAGAACATGGCGTCCCAGAACTCGGCCACCAGCTTCGGGTCGGTGGTGTCGAACATGGACTGCTGCTGCGGGTCCCAGGTCAGCGGACGGTTATCGCGCAGCGCCTCGCCGATGCGATGCCAGGGCAGGTAGGTGTGCAGGTCGGAGTAGCGGACCTGGGCACCGAAGTAGTACGGCCGCCCCTCGACCAGGAACTGCTCGGCCAGCTCGGAGTTGCGGTAGCCGGCACCGGATTTCTCCAGTAGCCCCAGGGATGCGCTGGCGGCCAGCAACAGGTCGGCTGGGCGTTCGTCCATCCCGAACTCGGCGGCGGCTTCGGTCACGGTGATGGTCCGTCCGCCAGCCAGGCGGGTGAACAGGCCGAACTCGACACCAACGGCGAGGGTCTTGAAGCCCCAGACGCCGGCTACGAGCTGCATCAGCGGGGTAGGAGTGATCATCAGTAGATAAGAGCACAAAGTGGTTCATGGACCTGGGCCGGCACCGGAGGCGGTGCGCGAGATCGGCGAGGTGGCGGACGTGCGTCACGCTAGGAGCATGATTCGATTCGTCCTGAACGTGCTGTGGCTCATCTTCGGTGGCGGAATCGTGCTGGCCTTCGGCTACCTCGTCGCCGCGGTGATCTGCTTCGTCCTCGTCATCACCATCCCGTTCGGGGTCGCCTCGCTGCGGCTGGCTTCGTACTCGCTGTGGCCCTTCGGCCGCACCCTGGTCACCAAGTCGGGGGCCGGCATCGCCTCCGGGCTGGCGAACGTGCTCTGGGTGCTGTTGGCCGGCTGGTGGCTGGCGCTGGCGCATCTGATGGCCGGGGTGTCCCTCTGCATCACGATCATCGGCATTCCGTTTGGCATCGCCAACTTTAAGCTCGTACCGGCGGCATTCTGGCCACTCGGCCAGGAGGTCATCGAGGTCCGTTGAACCGGAGCCCACCTGGCTCGCCGGACCGGAGCCCACCTGGCTCGGGGCGCTGGCTGGCCTCGGCTTCTCGCCGCTCCCACTCCTCGACCAACTCGTCCCAGTAGTCGACCCCCAAACCTCGACGTCCGTGCGCCAGCCAGCCGGCGGTGTTCCGCTCCACGTGCAGGCCGAGCTCGGCGAAGAGGTCAACCCACGGGCCCGGCTCCACCCCCACCTCGACCAGGGCGGCGTTGATCGGCCACTGCCCACGCGGCCGATCGAACACCGAGTCGAAGCGCGGCCCCCAGGACCGCTGACCGCCGAGCCACACCGCCGCTGCCTGGTGGCCGACGCCGCCGGTGAACTCCGCCTCGACGTACGCCACCGGCCCCTGCCGCGACCAGCCAACCAGGGTCTCGGTCAGCGCGGCGGAGAGAACCAGCGTGAACGGGCGCTCCGGGGTGGGCTGCTCGACGGCGTAGTCCGGCGGCGCCCCAGTAAGCTCCTCGACCAGCTGCGAGGTCACCGGCAGCAGGGCGAAATCCTGGCGCAGGTTGCCGAGGACCGCGTGATCCAGCCCGCGGGTCTCCCCGTGCAGCAACCCGCCGTCCGCGATGATCGCGCTGAGCTGGTAACTCATGCGTCCACAGGCTGTGGATGAGACATGTGTACGAAGAGCCCGGCCGGCTTCGCCTCCGTCGCTTGCCCGCTGCGCTGCACGTCCTCAGTATCCCTGCTCAGCTCGGGGTGGGCCGGGACACGACCCACCACGCGGCGGTCGCCAGGACCGCGACCAGGCCGCTGAAGATGAAGGGTGCTTCGATCCCGATCGTTGCCGTGAGGACACCGCCGAGCAGCGCGCCGCCGGCGGCGGCGCTGAAGCTGAGGGTGCGGCCAGCCGCAATCGTCCGGCCGAGTAGCTCCCGTGGCACCAGCCGTTGACGTAGTGACACGACCGTGACGTTGAGCACCGCGAACGATCCGCTCGTGATCACGATGGCGAGGATCGCCGCCCACAACTGGGTGGTTACGGCGAGCATCGCCGGGATGCCGGCGGTGGTGGCCAGTGAGCAGGTGAGAATCATGCGGTGCCGGCGGCCCGCGACGAGTCGGTCAACGATGAACGAGCCGAGCAGGCCGCCGAGGGCGCCAGCGGTGAGCAGAATTCCGAAACCGGTCGCGCCGATGCCGAGGGGGCCCTCCGCGTACAGCACCAGGATCGCGAACCAGGCGCTGTCGGCGGCGGCGACCGCGGCGGTGACCAGCGACCCGGCGAGGAGGCCGGTCACCAGCCACGGCAGGGATTTGGCCGCGGCTACTGCGGCCACCGCGATCGGGTTGGCGGTCAGCGACGCGGCGAGCAGGGGGAAAGCTGCCAGTCGGATGCCGTCACCGACGTTGGCGAGGGTTGAGGCGCTCCAGAACGTCCAGAAGGGCCGTCCCAACGGAACAGAACTCGTGACCATGACGGGCATCATCGCATCACCGGCGCCGCCATTGGGGGCGCTGGATTGGCCCCTCCACCCTCATCCTGGCGGCTACCTGCGCACCGCGGCGGTGAGGCGGCGGAGGGCGGCGTGCGCGGGTGGGCCCCAGGAGGGTTTGCCGCCGGGGCGGCCGTGGACGCCGTTGTCCCCGATGAGGACGCAGTCGAGGGCGCGGAACGTCGCCCAACCGCGGGCGCGGCGCAGGGTGGCGGGGTCGGGGGCCGGCTCGTATGCCGCCTGGAAGTGGTCGAAGCCGGCGGGCAGCAGCAGCCACCCGGCGGCGAGGTCATAGGCGGGATCCCCGGTGCAGAGGTCGCCGAAGTCGATCACTCCGCAGAGGGTGCCGTCGGCGGTGAGAACGTTGGCCGGGTGCAGGTCAGCGTGGAGCCAGAGTGGTGGGCCGGTCCAGGGCGGAGCGGTTACAGCGTCCCGCCAGACGGCGCGGAGCGCGTCCGGTTCGTCGATCAGACCACGTTCGGTGGCGGCGGCGAGTGCCCCGGCGAACTGCTCGGACTGGTCAATCAGCGGCCCACCCCGGTCCCGGCCGGCAGGTGCTCCGTTGGGGGCGGGTTGGTGCAGCGCTGTCAGGAAGGTTGCCAGCGACCTGGCCGCGTCGAGGGGGCGCGTGACCGGGGCTTGGTCGGCGGGGGTGCCCGGAATCCAGGTGGTGATGAGCCACGACCGAGGAAATCGTTCGGAGGGTACGCCGAGCCGTTGCGGGACGGGGACCGGCAACGGTAGGCGCGGGGCCAGGGTGGGTACCCAGGCGTGTTCCTTGTGCAGCAGCACGTCCGCGAAGACCGTGGCCCACGGAAGCCGGACGGCCAGGTCGTCACCGAGCCGCCACAACTGGTTGTCCCACCCCCGCGCGCCGAGCCGGATTGGGCGCTCGGCGAGGTCGGGGTGCTGGTCGCGTACCAGCTCCCGGATCAACTCCGCGGTGATCTCCTGGTTGACGTGGGTCATGCGGAGCAACGTATCCGCTACCGGGCTCCCTCGGGGCCCGGCGTACTTGCGCTACCCGGCGCAGCCGGGAACGTCGCCGGAGCAGTTGTCCGGCCGATTCTTGACCACGACGGTGCCGGTGGCGGTGTTCAGGTTCACCGTGCCGCCCGCCTCGTTGTAGATGCCACCGCCAGCGTCGCCGGCGATATTTTTGGTGACCTTGGTGGTGAAGAGGGTCACGGTTCCGATGGTTTCGTTGTAGATGCCGCCGCCCTGGCTTCCGGCCTGGTTGCCGAAGATCTTCGTGTTTCGTAGCACCAGATCGGAGAGGTTGTAGATGCCGCCGCCTTCGATGCTGGCGTTGTTGTTCTTGATAACACTGTCTTCAACGACGACGGACGCATTATCGTCCGCCCCCAGGCCGCCGGCGATTGCTATCAGGGACTCGTTGTCGGCGATGGTGACCGAACTGAGCGTTACCTGTGTGTTCAGGCCCGCGAGGATGCCGCCGACCACCTCCGTGGCGATGTTGTTCGTAACGCTACTGTCCGCGATGGTGGCGCTGCCACGCTCGACGAAAAGGCCGCCGGTGGCTTCTCGGGCGCGATTTTTGGAGATGCTGCTGTGTTCGATCCGAACAGTTCCCGTACTGCTGATTCCGGCTCCCACCACGGCGGTGTTGGCGTGGATGTCGGACTTACTGATGTTGAGTAGGCCGGAGTTTCTGATGCCTCCCCCGAAGGGGGCGGCGGTATTGCGGCCGCGACCGTGGAGGACCGGAGGTGGGTGGTGCCGTTGTTGGCGATGCCGCCCCCCGCGGCGCTGGCGATGTTGCGGGTGATGGTGCTGTGACTAGTGGTCAACGCTCCACCCGCCTCCACCAATATGCCAGCTCCGTCAGCGCCAGCGCCGGTGGTCTGGCCGCCGGTGACGGTCAGCTGGTTGAGGGTGAGGTTGCCGCCGGTGTTGACGGTGAGGATGCGGAACTGGTCAGCCGCGGCGGCGCGTTCGATGGTGGTGTGTTTGCTGCCGTTGAGGGTGATCGGGGTGGTGATGGCGGGCAGGCCGGCACCGTCGATGTTCGCGGTCAACAGGTAGGTGCAGTCCGGGGCCAGGTCGAGCACACCCCCACCGCGGGCGTTGGCCAAGGTGATCGCGGCGATCAGGGCATCGGGGTCGCAGGGTACCGGTACGCCCGGTGACTTCCCACCTTTCCTTTCCGGTTCCTCCCTGCTCTGGTCACTGGGCTTGCCGCTGGGCCGGCCATGTAGGACATGGCTCTGCGGCCGTTCGAGTTTGCCGCGGTGCTCGTCGGTGGAGGGCCGATCGGCGACAGTGGTGCGGTTGCGTCCGACAGCATCGGCGGCCGGGGCGGCGGCGACACTGGCGGTGGTGAGGGCCAGGCCGGTCACTCCGACCGCCCACCACCGGGACCTCGCCCGGCGTCCACCGGATCGATCCGGGTCGGGCTGGTGGGTGTGGTTCTGATGGCTCATCGCGGTCTCGGTTTCCTTCCCCGTCACGGACGAGAAGCCACCACGCCAGGGCTGGCCGGGCGACGCTCCTCGGCTACCAGGCCGGCGGTAGCAACCACGTATGAGTTAAAACCGACACTGACCTCACTAGGATATGAATGCGAAAATAATGCCCAAACCAGGCAAGCCTCCCGTGGTAGACGTGCCGCCGTCGTCCCAGCGGGCGGTAGCGCCGGTCGGGCGCTACCGCCCTGGGGCTGGCAGCGCCCGGATCGCGAGGAACCCGATCGGCTCCCGCAGCAGGCGCTCGTAGCGGTCTCGATCGACCAGCGCCGCTTCGGCGGTCGGCCGTGGCTCCAGCAGCCGCTCGATCAGAAAGCCCGCTTCATGTAGCTCTTCGCAGGTCCGCTCCAGCGGGGCTAGCCAATAGCGCACCTGCCAGCCCTTGCTCCAGGTCTCTTCGACAACGCGCACGTCGAAGTAGCTGCCACCGTGCCGAAGCCAGTCACCGGTGGGGTGTAGCCGGGACAGCACGAGCGCGCCTTCCGGCCGTAACACCCGCCGCAACTCCCGCAGGGTCGAGGTCCGGTCATCGACATACTCCAGCCCGAGCGCGAACAAGACCAGGTCAACCGAGGCATGCGGCAGCCAGTGCAGCCGTTCAGCAAGATCGTGTACGTGGAAGACGCCGGTCGGTACGCGCTCTCGACACAACTGGACCATGCGCGGGCTCTGGTCCAGCCCGATCACCCGGGCACCCCGGGCGACCAGTTCCTCGGCGTAGAGCCCGGGACCGCAGGCCACATCCAGCACCGTGCGGCCAGCGACCTCACCGAGCAGCCGCAGGCAGGCCGGCCGGTCGTAGTGAGCGTTGTAGAGGCCCTCACGGGCGTGCTCCAAGAACTCGTCGGCGAATGCTTCGTACTGCGGTCCTGGTCCCACGGCGTCGGTCATGTAGCCAGTTCTACGCGCAGCGGCGTGGGCTATCCATGGTTTCACCGGTGATAGGCGAGGCTGACGGTGAGCGCGGCGAGAGCGACTATAAAGAAGAGTGCCCAGGCGCCGAGCCGAAAATTGCCGGCCCGTACGTGTACGCCCAGCGCGCCGAGGAAGTACAGGACCAGACCGGCCGCCGCGAGGGTGCCCAGGACTGGCACGACGAAACCGGCCAGCAGGCCGAGGGCGCCGGCGCCGAGGAGCACCCCTAGTGGCCGTACCCACGACCGGGGCACCCGGTTGCGGTCCGCCTCCGTCTTCGGATACTCGTGCCCGATCAGGTTGGCGGCGGCGGCCGAACCGTTGAGGGCCGAGGCGAGCAGGGTCACGACAAGATACGTTGCGAACATCGTTGCCTCCGTGCGCGGGACAGGGGTATTGGTCAGTCGTTCACGGACGAGGTGGGGACCCGAGTTGTGACGCGGCCGTAGGTGAGCTGGGTCACCCGAATGCCCCGGTCAGCTTCTGCGGGTTGCTGACCACGTGGATAGTCCGGACCAGACCCCCCACCAGGTGCAGGGTCATCACGAGCACGGTCTTCCCGTCGCAGCGGACCACCACGCCGGGGCCACCGTTGACGGGTAGCACCCCGACCGTCGAACCGGCCGGCTGCTGCCGGGAGAGCACGACGATGGCGCGGGCCACCAGGTCCGAACCGTGAATGGGCTTGCGCGGTGCACCCGTGCAGCCGCCGCCGTCGCTGACCATCGTCACGTCCGGGGCCAGCACGCCGAGCAGTGCGGTGATGTCCCCACCGGAACAGGCGGCCAGGAAACGCTCGGTCACCTGCTGTTGGGTCACCGGGTCGCTGTCATAGCGGCGGTGGCGGCTCGCCACCGCTTTCCGGGCCCGGTGCGCAAGCTGCCGTACCGCCGGCTCGCTGCGGCCCAGGAGCTGCGCGATTTCGGCGTACGGGTATCCGAAGGCCTCCTTCAACACGAACACCGCACGTTCTAGAGGGGACAACGCCTCCAGAACGAGCAGTAGTGCGGTGGAGACGGAATCGGCGAGGGCCACCTCGTCGGCGACGTCCGGTCGAGTGCGGATGGGCTCCGGCAGCCACGGCCCGACGTACGCCTCCCGCCGCACCCGGGCGCTGCGTAGCTCGTCGATCGCCAGCCGGATGGTCACCCGAACCAGGAACGCCTCGGGGTCCACGACGGTGGCCGGATCGACCCGACTCCACCGCAGCCAGGTCTCCTGTACCACGTCCTCGGCCTCCTTGGCGCTGCCGAGCGTCCGGTACGCGACCGCGTACAACAGGCCACGGTGCCTCATGAAAAGCGCCTCGTGCCGGGCCCCTGCCACTTCCTCAGCCACCCGACCCATGATCCAGGTTGTGCCCCGAACTCACCGGCGCGGTCCGGCTCGCCTTCGGATATCGCGAGTCGGCTGGGCAGGGGGTGGTGGCCGCCGTGCCCGACGCAACCGACGCTGGTCAGCGGCCGGGCACGGTGGCCCAGACCGCTGACCAGTCGGGGATCGGCCGGGACCCCCTTCGCGGGTCGGTGCCGATTCTAGATCGCTAGCCGGCGCAGCCAGGGACGTTGACGCAGTTGTTCGGACGGTTGCCGACAACGATGGTGCCGGTAGCAGTGTTCAGTTCGACCGTACCAGCGTTGAAGATGCCCCCACCGTCAGTGATGGCGACGTTCTTGGTGACCTTCGTGTCGAAGAGGGTGGCCACATTGCCGTTGTCGATTCCGCCGCCCTGGTTCGCCGTATTGCCGGCGACCTTCGTGCGTCGCAACAGCAGGGTGCCCCCGTTTCTGACCCCGCCACCGGAAGCGGCGGCGGCGTTGTTGTTCGTGATGATGCTGTCCTCGACGACGGCTGTGGTTCCGCCAATAATTCTGATGCCACCGCCATCGCCGGCGGTCGCGGTGTTGCCATCAAGGGTGACGAACTGGAGCGTGAGTGGGCCGGTTACGGTGAAGATGCCCCCGGAGTCCTGGCCGGTGTTGCGCGAGATCTCCGTCTTGGTCAGGGTGCTGGCCCCACTGGTCGCCAGGAACAACCCGCCGCCGGACCCCTGACTGCGGTTGCTGTTGACAGTGCTTCGCGTGACCTGTATCGAGCCGCTACCGGAATTGGCGATGCCACCACCGACGTTGGTGGCGGTATTGGCATCCACGTGTGGGACTGCGTAGATTTCCGTGTTTGACCTGGGTGTGGTCCGTTGGACAGGACGTTGATCCTGTCCAGGAAGGACCACGTTATGGCAGACAAGAAGAACACGGTTCAGCTTCCGCAGCCGTCGGCGGCGGAGGTGGAGTTCGCGTAGCAGCTGGTCGAGCGGGCCAAGGCCGATGGAGTCTCGTTGGTCGGTCCGGGTGGGCTCCTCGCGGGGATCACCCGCACGGTCCTGGAATCAGCGCTCGACGCCGAACTGGATGCCCACCTCGACGAGGTCGGCGTCGACGAGGAGTCGGGTCGGCGGAGCAACGTTCGCAATGGGCATG
>NZ_AXVR01000049.1 GCF_000484695.1 Salinispora cortesiana
GGTGTAACACCCCCACGCCCCCCGAGATTCCACCACCACCATGCCCCCGACCACACCACCAAACCGACATAGACCAACCATTCGTGACGTCAGTCACGAGGTGGTCTTCACCAGCCAGCTACTGCAGGCCGGTGGGCAGGGCACGGTGGGTGCGTAACACCGAGCCACCCCAGCATTCGCAGATCGGCAGCTACCCGCCATCGCACCGACGCCGGTCGCCGGTCGCCGGTAAACGCCACGTCCCGTAGAGCATCCTAGGAAAATGGTATGCCCGCGACCTACCACCAACTGGCCGTCGAGATCATCCGGACCCGCCCATGCCGAGACGTTCTTGTTGCCCCACTTCGGCGGCGGGGTGACCCCGCTGGTGCCGGCCGGCCCAAAAGTCGGTTGTCGGCGACAGTCACGTCCGGGACGCTTGGCGGCATGTCGTTGTGAGGGCAGCACCTTCGTCGCCGCCACGCCATCGCGGTCGGCGGCCGTCCACCCAACCCTTGGCGAGAAGTGAGCGTCCTTGTCTGTTCCACCCGTCCGGCCGGAGCCCCGGCCGGCACCCACCCCTGCCACCGTCACCGTCTTCACCTCCCCGACCAGCTGGGTCGAGTCCGAGGCCGTTGACCAGTGCCGCCAAGTGGCCGCCCTGGACGGCATGGTCCATGTCGCCGGAATGCCGGACCTACACCCCGGCAAGGGCGCCCCGATCGGCGCCGCGATGACCTCGACCGTGCTCTACCCCCATCTGGTCGGCTCCGACATCGGGTGTGGCATCGCCGTCTTCCCGATCGCGCTGAAGCGGGTCGTACCAGAGCGGCTCGCCGCCCGCTTTCCCGACCTGGACCGCCCGCTCGACCCGGACCGAGACGCCGACGACCCGGCCTGGTCCGTGCTGGACGGTGACATCCCCGCCGGCCACCTCGACGGTCTCGGCACCGTCGGGCGGGGCAACCACTTCGTCGAGCTCGCCCGCGTCGGCGAGGTCCTCGACCCAGGCCACGCCGCGCGACTCCGGCTCACCGCCGGCGACACAGTCCTCGTCGTCCACAGCGGATCCCGCGGCCTCGGCGAGCGGATTCTGCGTGCGCACACCGAGCAGCGCGGCGCCGGACCCGCCGAGGACCCGGCCGCGTACCTGGCGCGACACGACGACGCCGTGCGCTGGGGTTCGCTAAACCGGCGGCTGCTGGCCGCCCGAACCGCGATCGCGCTGGGTGCCGAGCCGACGGCGCCGATCGTGGACCAATGCCACAACCTGGTCGAGGTACGCGACGGACACTACCTGCACCGCAAGGGCGCGGCGCCGGGCGACGGCCGGGACGTGCTCGTCGCCGGCACCCGCGGCACCCCGTCGTACCTGGTGGCCGCGCACGCGGGCGCGCAGGCCAATCATTCGGTGGCGCACGGGGCGGGCCGCAAGATGTCCCGGGCGGACGCGCTGCGCCGAGGCCGGGCCAAGCACACGGTCAAGGAGTTACGCCGCACCCCGCTGGGTTCGCTGGTGGTCTGCGGCGACCGGCAACTGCTGTTCGAGGAGGCGCCGACCGCGTACAAGCGGATCGAGCAGGTGGTCGGCGACCTGGTCACCCATGGGCTCGCCACCCCGGTGGCGACCACGGTCCCACTGGTCACCTACAAGACCCCGGACGTGGGGGGCACCCAGCGCGGCGACCGACGACCCGAGCGCCGGCGGCGGGGGCAGCGATGAACCTGCACCTGCTGCTGTCGGCCGGTCGGGGTCCCCAGGAGTGCGCGTGGGCGCTGGCCCGGCTGCTGCGCCGGCTGGAGGCCGACGCCGCCCGCAACAACGTCGACGTGGTACGCCTGGACAGCATCGTCGGCGACCAATCCGGCACCTACCGGTCCGTGCTACTCCGACTCACCGGCGACGGTGTGGAGGCATTCGCCGACGGCTGGACCGGGACGTTGTGTTGGCAGGCGCCCAGCCCCTACCGGGCCGGCCACGGCAGAAAGAACTGGTATGTCGCAGCCCGACGATGCGAGGTAGACGCCCCGGTCACCCCGTTCGCCGAGGCGGACGTGGAGGTGCTTGCCGTACGCACGGGTGGGCCGGGCGGCCAGCACCGCAACAAGGCCAGCACCGCGGTGCGGGCCACGCACCGCCCGACCGGCACCGTCGTCGTCGTTGACACCGAGCGGCAGTTCAGCCTCAACCGCAGCATCGCGCTGCGGCTGCTACGGCAACGGCTCACCGCCGGTGACGAGGCGGCCGGGCGGGCGTTGGTGGCCACCCGAAGGCGCGCCCACGACGAGCTGGTCCGCGGCGATCCGGTGCGGATCGAACGGCCCTGACCGGCTCCAACCGCCGCGACACGGATCAGCGCTTGACCTTGCCCCTTGGGCAAGCAGCACCGTGGTCCGTGCCGGCCACCCGGCCGGCACGAGGAGGATGACACCGTGGAGCTGCTGACGATCGGCGCGTTCGCCCGGGCGGCGCGGCTGACACCGAAGGCATTGCGCCTGTACGACGAGGTGGGGCTGCTGCCGCCCGCGGCGGTCGATCCCGAGTCCGGCTACCGGTTCTACGACCCGGAGCAGTTGACGCACGCGCGGCTGATCGCCCAGTTACGCCGCATCGGCATGCCGCTGGCCGACATCCGTACCGTCTGCGACCTGGAACCGGACGCGGCGGCCCGAGCGGTCACCGACTACTGGCAGCAGGTCACCGCCGACACCGCGACCCGCGCACACCACGTCGCCCGCCTCGTCGCACACCTGTCCCAGGAGGGCCTCACCATGTCCGCAACCAACCCCACCCCGACCATCCGCTACGCCGTCCGCTGCGACCAGGGCAACGGGCGCGACAGCAACGAGGACGTCGCCTACGCCAGCGACCGGCTGCTGGCCGTCGCCGACGGCACCCGGGGCGCCGGCGCCACCGCCAGTAACGCGGCCGTCAACGCGCTCAAGACGCTCGAGCTGACCGACCGGCCCGCCGTTGACCTGCTCGCCATGCTGGCCGCAACCATCGACGACGTCGATCGCACGGTGCACGCCACCAGCACCGACGACAACCAGCCGGCCACCACCCTGACCGCGCTGCTACGTCACGGGACACAACTAGCCTTGGTGCACATCGGCGATACCCGTGCCTATCTGCTACGCGGCGGTGAACTCGCGCAGCTCACCCAGGACCACACCTGGGTGCAGAGCCAGGTCGAGTACGGCAAGCTCAGCCTCCAGGAGGCTGCCGCCCACCCGCAGCGCGCCCTGCTCACCCGCGCGCTCGGTGGTGCCAGCCAGCCCGTCGAAGCCGACCTGGCGCTGCGCACCGCCCTGGCCGGTGACCGCTACCTGCTCTGCTCCGACGGCCTGTCCGCGGTCGTCAGCCGAGGCGACCTGCACACCGCCCTCGCCGAGTCCGGTGACCCCGAGCCGACCGCACAACGTCTGATCGACCTGGCCTATGCGGCCGGCGCGCCGGACAACATCGCCTGCCTCGTCGCCGACATCATCGCCGCGTAGGGCACCGTCGCCGCGTAACGGCGTCGTCAGCACAACGCCGTTACGCGGCGCGCGGAGCCCCGACCAGGCCACCGACTTCTGCAGACCACCTCGGGATACGTCCATCTACATCCACGCCCTGGTCACCCTCTCCCCCGACGCCCAAGCCGAATCGTTCTGTCCTACCAGTGGGAGCCCGCCGCGGGGGCTGGAACCCGGAGATGAGCGATCAGCTGCGGTCGTTGCTACCAGCAAGCGGGACCTGGATGAGCAGCAACGAGTTCACCGAGGCGGTGAGCACGATCAAGTACTACGGCCAGGTCTACCTCGACACCGCCAGCGGCACTGTCTATCTCGTCGTCAAGAACACATAGTCACTGACGGGAAGTCCACGGGCCCGGTAGCAACGTCGGCAGTGGGCACCCCGGTCCAGACCGTACGTCCGAGTCAGCGGGACAGGTCGCCAGGGCGTACGAGATCGGTCTCATACGCCAGGACGACTGCCTGCGCCCGGGTCCCGCAGGTGAAGCCTGGCGAAGATCCGCGCTATGTGGGTCTTGACGGTCGCCGCGCTGAGCGTGAGCTACTGGGCGAGTTCGGTATTGGACAGGCCGGCACCGAGCAGGGTCAGCACCTCGAGCTCACGCGGGGTAAGCGGGCTGAGGTCGTGGTGCGGTGGGCACCGGGGCGGACTCGTGGTGAACCGCTCCACCAGGCGGCGGGTGATCGCGGGAGCGAGCCGGGCATCGCCGGTGGTGCCGAGGCGTACCGCGTTGGCCAGGTGCTCGGCCGGTCACTGGCCATCGGCCGGAGCGACGGACGCTCTTGGGTGGTCTTTCGTTACTGGTGGTGCTGGCCAACGAGGCCAGGGGGCGTCGACGGTGGCGGGAGTTGACGCTGCGGGTTGCGGCGGAACCGGGCCAGGTAGTGGTGGCTGATCACGCGGACGAGGTAATTCGTCAGCGTGACGCCGCGGTCGCGTTCGATCAGGTCCCGGAGGCAGATCGGGAGGTCCTTCGGCTGGTCGCCTGGGAGTGTCTGACCGCTGCCGAGGCGGCGGTGGCTCACCACGGGCGTGCCCGCCCACGAGGCACCGGTGCAGTATCTGGAGTCTATTGCCGAACTCGCGGGGGTGCGGCTGCTGAACCCGGCGCAGCGCGCGGCGGCACTCAGACTCCTCGCTGAGCTACCGGGCATCACGGTGACCGGCACCGTCACCGACCGTGCCGGACGGCCCGGGGAAGCGTTCTCGATCACCTCCGACTTCCATGGCCTACCCACCCAGTACACGGTAATCATCGATCCGGGGTCCGGCGCGTTGCTGGGATACGAAGAGGTGCTGACCAAGACGGCGGGCAGGTTGAACGTGACGATCCCCGCGGTGATCACCAACCGGTCGTACCTGGTCGCCGAGTACACCACCATGCCCCGCTGACAGACTCCAGACAGGACGTTCGGGTCAGCGCAGCGGACGCCAGCTATCGGGCCACTCGCCATCGGGTTTGCCGAGCAGGCCCGCTTCGGTTGAACCGCCACACCGTTACCGCCACACCGATCGCCAGCAGCAGTGCTGCTTCGGCGAAGGCAAGTGTGGAGTGGGTGTCGGCGACCGGCCACGCCCACCAGCGCACCAGGCCACCGCGCCCGGTGCCGAAGAGCGCGCTGACGGTCACCGCGCCGACTGGTGCCAGCGCCGCGAGTCGGGTGCCGATGATCGGGGTGACCAACTGGGCTAGCCCGAGGCACCCGATGAGGTTACGCAGGTATCCGGGACCGAGCTGCCACGAGCCGGTCGCCGAGGTGACGCCGACCAGAATCGCGGTCACCAGCACGATCGTCGCAGCGGCACCCAGGTCCCGAGCGGCCACCAGGCGGAACGCGGTGGCCTCCAGGTCACCGCTGCTGCGGTCGAGGCCATGCCAGAGGAAGACAATCGGGACGAGCGGCAGCAACAGCGCGAACACGATCGGCACGCGCAACGCCCCGGCCAGACTGGGCAGCGGCAGCACCTCACCGCCGATCACCATCGCGGCGGCGAGGCTCCCGGCGAACGCGACCGTCACCGCGGTCAAAGCGCGAGTCCGCCACCACCAGATCACCGGGGCTGCTCCGACGCGAAGGAAGTTGGGTCAAGTCGCGGCTGGGTGGTGCATTCGGCCATCGCTGCGCGGTTGGCGCGATACCAGGCGAGTTGCTGCTCGTTGTCGAGTCGTTGACGCACCCGTACCGCCACTTCGATCTGCTCCGGCGGTGCGGCCGAGTCCAACGCCGATGCCGACGGCGAAGAGCGAGGTGGCCAGCATCGCCCGGCTGTCCGGCTGATAGGCGATCGCGCAGCAACTTTCAAAGGACAGCCCGTTGAGGTGCCGAATCCAGAACGGCTCGACCGCACCTGGGTAGGCCAACCACATGTAGGAGTTGCCCAGGCCGACCGGCAACGCCCCGCTCGTTCATACCTCCGCACCGATCAACTGTGCGTAGGCGTCCTCGGCCCGTCGAGACCGCTCAACGTTTGGCTGAGCCAGCGCCACAAACTCCGGCACCCCACCGTGGAACCGCACGACGCCGTGGTCCAGCACCGCCACCTGCTGGTAGATATCACTGATGTCCTCGGTCTGATGTGTCGACACCAGCAGGTCGACGTCGCTGGCGACCCCCTTGAGCACCTCCCGCAGCACCCGCCGCTGCTGCGGGTCCAACCCGGCCGAGGGCTCATCCATCACGATCAGTTTCGCGTCGTGGACCAGGGTCTGCGCGATCCCGACCCGGCGGAGCTGACCATCGGAAAGCGTCCTACTGGATCGTTCCGCCAGCTCCCGCAGGCCAACCCGACCCAACGCGTACGCCGCGTTGACCCAGGCGTCCCGGCGGTTGAGCCCCTTCAGCCAGCCCGCATAGGCGACCTGTTCCCGCACCTTCAAGCCCGGCATCGCCACGACGCGCTGCGGTAGCCATCCGATCGAACGACGGTAGCGGGACCGGGTACGCCGGGCATGACTGACCAGCCGGCCGATCCGCAGGGTGCCGGCATCTGGCCGCAGCAGCCCCACGATCAGCGACAGCAGCGTGGACTTGCCGGCGCCGTCAGGGCCAAGCAACACCGTCGCACCGGGCTGAAACTCGATGGTCAGGTCACGAATCACCGGAATGCCGGCACGATACTGAAAAGTACAGTCTCTGATTTGTACGGGCATCAGGTGCACCTCGTCAGACCCACGCACCATCGAGGGCCAGTGCCAACCGTCTGATCCACTGCGACTCACCACGATCAAGCACAATGTGGATAAATTTGACTCCGCGCTCAGCGGCGAACACCGCCAGCTTCTCGGCGTGATGAGCATGCGCCGTAATGTGAATCTCGAAGTCCCCCGACACCTCAAGCATCGGCCGAGTGTACGGCGCGGCGCTCAGGCTGGGACACGCCACTGGCGCGCGCCACCTCGCCAACGAGGCTATGGAACATTTGTTCTATTCCTGTTCATTGTCACATCCGTTCCCTACGCTGAGCGCTACCAGCCAGGGGAGGAAGCATGACTACGGCCATCATCGCCTAAATGGCGCGATCCGCAAAAGCTTCTGCTGCACTCACAGACGAACTACGAGCGATCATCGGCAACCGGGACGTACACCAGGCGCAGGCCGCGATTGCGGAGTTCGTTGCCCGGCACCGCCTAACCCGAAGCGACATCGATGCACTGGTGGTGGCGCTGGCCCCGCCCAACGCCAGCAGCGACCTCACGCAGCCTCCGGACGCCACCCCGGCACCCGAAGCCCGGGCCACCACCGCCACCGGGACAAACACCGGGACGGACACAAGCAGTACGGAGCTCGAACGCGACGATGACACCCCGGACAGTGACGTCGGATGGATGTTCGATGACGATCCTGCACCTCCCGTCTTCCTTCCCGCGGATGATGTCGTTGGCCAGGCGTTCGAGGACCTTCTCGGCGACTGGACTCGGACGGGGGGAAGGCTCACCAGTGCAGACGTCGCACTGCTGGCAACCCGGCGAAGCCTCACCGCAGCACAAACCGGAGAGCTACTCGGTCTCTTGGCAGACACCGGTGTTGACCTCCTCGCCTCAGCCGGCACGGGACCGGTCAGGTCCGCCGCAAAGGGCTACGAACTACCCGACGACACGGTTCGCCAGTATCTCCGGGAGATTGGCCGATACGCACTGATCAACGCCGACCGCGAGGTGGAGCTCTGGTCGTTGATGAGGCAGGGCGCAGCGGCACAGGCCGCACTCGACGCCGGCGGGACGGACCTGTCAGCAGCGGACCGCCGGTCACTGCGAGACCGCGCAACCGAGGGGCAGCGCGCCCACACGGCGTTGGTGTGCGCGAATCTGCGACTCGTGGTGTCGATCGCCAAGGCCCGGCAATACCGCCAGACCGGCGTCGCGTTCGCCGACCGCATCCAGGACGGCAACACAGGCCTCATCCACGCCGCCCATCTGTTCGACGGCTCCAAGGGCTACAAGTTCTCCACCTACGCGACGTGGTGGATCAAGCAGAGCATCGAACGGGGCATCGGCAACCACGGCCGGACCATCCGCATACCCATGCATGTCCACGATCAGGTCCAGAAGATCCGGAGGACAGCCCGGAAGTGTGCGGACCGGCTGGGCCGAGAGCCGACGCTCGACGAACTGGCCGACGCTACCGGCATGGAGCCGGGCAAGGTGCAGGCGATGCTGGAGCTCGGCCAACCGGTGCTCAGCATCGACCTGCTCCTCAGCGCAGATGGTGACCTTCGCCTCTCGGACGTCCTCATCCACGACGAGGAGCGCGATGGGCGCACCGACCCGGCGGTGATCATCGAACACGCGACACTGCGCGGCGAGATCGATCGCATTCTCCGCACCGTGCTCCCCGACCGAGCCGCCAACGTGATCCGCCGCAGGTTCGGACTGGACACCGGTGCAGAAGAAACCCTGGACGACATCGCTGCGGACTACGGCATCAGCCGCGAACGCATCCGCCAAATCCAGGAAAAAGCCATGAGCAAGCTTCGGCAGTCTATGGAGACGGCGGCGCTGCGCCCGTACGTAACCAACGAACCGGGGCATGGCACGTCAACGAGGAGGAAGACTCGATGAGCGGCGAGGCGGTGCAGCCGCTTGAGGAGGCGTGCGACGCCTTCGTCTCCTGGCTCGATCGCCGGGTGGTCGCGGCGGGCCGCGGCGACGGCCTGGATCGGCTGGACGTGGCGCCGGCGGAGACCTTTTGGCTGGGGCGACTCACGTGCGAGGACGAGGTGCGTAAGGGCACCGGCGACAGCCGGGCTGAACGGCTGGACCCGTGCGCGATCGGCATCCGGTGCCGTCCCGCCGAGGCACCGCCGTGGTCGATGACAGTGACGGTGCGGGCCCGCGCCTGGCTCAAGGACCCCAAGGATGGTCCGGACCCAGATCGGCGCTGGTGGCGTACCGGTCCCGTCGAGGAGAAAGTCTCCGTCGTGGCCAGCGCCGACGGTGGAACCTTCGGCGCCGAGCAGCTGCGGGATGCCTTCGCCGCAGTGGGTGCGCCGGGCCTGACGGCTGAAGTCCGGGTCGACGTGGAGGATTGGCACCAGGACACCGAACTGGTCGTACAGCTGGTCAACACCAGCCCGGAGAGGTCGCGGGAGCTGACCGACCCGCACCTGTACGAAACGCAGCTGGAGGTCGCGGGTCTCACCACCACCCCGTTCCAGTTGGAGGCCCTGCCGGACAGTTTTCGCTACCACCGCGACGTGCCGGCGTACGGCATCAATGTCGGTGTCGAGGTGCCCGCACCCGGGGTGTTCCGCAGTTCGGACACCACCACGGTGCAGACCGTCCGCCCCGACTACTGGAATAGCAGCCGGTCGGAGCCGACGTTGTCGTTCGAGCAGCTCGCCGCCGACCCGGTTCCGGAACTCACCGCGCTGGTCGATGCCCTCGAAGCGTACGACCATGCCCACTGGTCTTCATCGGTGCTGGCCGCCCGGGAGACGGCTGAGGGCTGGACACCCGATATGCGGGCCGAGGCGGACAAGGCGGCCGCCGACGTGTTCGCCGAGCTCGACCGGCTTCGGACCGGGCTGAAGCTACTGGAGACCAATCGGGATGTCCGCCGAGCGTTCCAGCTGATGAACAAAGCGATCGGGTTGAGCACGAAGGAGCGCGGCTACGACGCCTGGCGGCCGTTCCAGGTTGGCTTCCTGCTGTCTGCGATCCGCTTCCTCGCCGAACCCGCCGATGACGCGAAGTTCGTTGACACCGTCTGGTTCGCCACCGGCGGCGGCAAGACCGAGACCTATCTGGGGCTGTTGTTGACGACGGCCTTCTTCGATCGACTCACCGGCAAGCGTACCGGCGTGACGGCCTGGTCCCGGTTTCCACTCCGGCTGCTGAGCTTGCAACAGACACAGCGCTTCGCCGACGCGCTCGCCGGCGCGGAGCTGGTACGCCGGGATGCGGTGGCGCGTCGGGTAGCCGATGTCAAAGGCGCCCCGTTCAGCCTCGGGTTCCTGGTCGGCCAGGCAGGTACGCCCAACAAGATCGTGCCAAGGCCGGAGGGCGACGAGATCGGTCCGGACAGCCCGGGCGTACCGGACAAGTATCGGGTGCTGCTGCACTGTCCGTTCTGCCGCGACGAGAACCTGCGGATGAAGTTCGACCGGCAACGCTGGAAGCTGGAACATCACTGCACCAACACGCGCTGCCCCTGGAGGCGCGGGGCGCTGCCGGTGTACATCGTTGACCAGGAGATCTTCCGCTTCCTCCCGACCGTGGTGGTGGGAACACTGGACAAGGCCGCAGCGATCGGCCTGCAGCAGGCGATGCGCGGTCTCGTCGGGCCGCCGCAGAAGATCTGCTCGCTCGACTGGCACGGCTTCACCTACGCGACCAGGTCGAAGACACCCAACGGCTGCCTGGTGCCCGACTGTCAGGGGACGCTCAAGCCGCTGCCGATGCCGGCGGAACGATTCGCACCGTCGCTGCGACTGCAGGACGAGTTGCACCTGCTCCGCGACAGCCTCGGTGCCGTCAACTCGCACTACGAGAGCCTGCTCGACTACCTACAGCAGGAGCTGTCCGGCCGCCACGCCAAGATCGTCGCCAGCAGCGCGACGCTCATCGGGTACGACCGGCAGGTCGAGGCCCTCTACCGGCGCGAAGGCCGGGTCTTCCCGCAGCCGGGTCCCCGCTCCGGTGAGTCCTTCTGGACGGTGCGCAGGGCGGAGAAGCTGCGGCGCTTCGTGGCGGTCGCGCCGCGCGGGGTGACGCTGGAGCACGTCAGCGACCGGACCCTGGACGCGTTGCAGCACAGCGTACGCCGACTGGTGGACGAGCCGTCGGTCGTCTGCGCGGAGGCCGGTATCGATCCGAGGTATATCGACGAACTACTTAGCCGCTACGGTACGAACGTGGTGTACGGCTCCACCCTGTACGACATCGAGGCTGCCGGCCGAAGCCTCGGCAGCAACAGCACGGTCGATGGCATCAACGTCGAGCAGCTCACCGGGCAGACCGACTTCGACGAGGTGCGGGGCATCCTCGAGCGCCTGGAGAAGCCCGAGGAGGAGTTCGCGGATCGCATTCACGTGATCGCCGCCAGCTCGATGTTGTCGCACGGGGTGGACATCGACCGGCTCAACACGATGGTCATGCTGGGCCTGCCGTTGACGACGGCCGAGTTCATCCAGACCACCGCCCGGGTCGGTCGTCGGCATCCGGGCCTGGTGTACGTCCTGCACAAGATCGGCCGGGAACGCGACGCCCAGACGTTCCGGCACTTCGACAAGTACGTTCGCCAGGGCGATCGGTTCGTCGACGCCATCCCGATCACGCGCCGCAGCCGGCGGGTCCTGGCCCTCACGCTCCCCGGGCTGGTTTCGGCGCGCACCCTGATGGTGCACGAGCCGGCCAGCAGGCAGCGATTGAGCAGCCCGGCGACGCTGCGCCAGTACGTTCGCGACGCGGAACTGACGCCCGACGTCGAGGCGGCGGCCGTGGCGGAGCTACTCGGTCTCGACGGGCCGGAGGATTCCCTGCACCGGCAGCAGATCGTTGAGTGGCTCCGCGATTGGTTCGCAGACCTTGAGGACCCCGGCACCACGGCACGCTTCATCAGCGAGATCGGCGACCCTTCCCCCATGCGGAGCCTTCGCGATGTCGAGGCCCAAGCTCCGATTCACGACTGAGGGCGGAGGACATGACGAAACTGGGTTCCCGTAGCGGCAGCCAGATCCTGCGCACCTTCCTGCCGGCACAGACGGTTGACCTGCGTGGCGCCATCTACCGGGTCAACGAATGGTCGACCCCAAACCCGATCGAGGTCGACTCCGACGTGGTGCGGTGGAGTCTGTTGACCGAGATCGGCGCGTGGACCGCCAACGACACCGACGGCGGCATGGCCGGGGAGCTGCTACGCAAGGTACCGGTGGAGGTCGTCGAGCTGGATGAGCGCCGTGGCGTGACGGTCGAGAGTTATCCGCGAATATGGCTGTGTCGGGTCTGTAAGCGCATCGGCCGGTCCGCGGAGGCACGCTGCAAGTGCGGCAAACGGAGCTGGGGTCAGCTCCATTTCGTCGGCGTGCACGAGTGCGGAGCGATCACCGAACCCTGGATCCGGCGATGCCCGCAGCACGACGACGTACGGGTGGTGGTGCCGAGGAGCGCCAAGGCCGCGGATATTCGCTTCGTGTGCCCGGTCTGTGACACGCCGACGATGCAGGGGCTGGGCTTCCACAAGAAGTGCGGGTGCGGTGCCGGCACCGTGCGCTGGAACGTGCACAAGGCCCGCATGGTCTATGTGCCGCGGGGCATGGTCCTGATCAACCCGGCTCGGCCCGAGCATCGCGAGAACCTCAACCGCGCCGGCGGTACGCGCAGGGCCCTGATCTGGGTGGTCGAGGGTTTGCAGGTGGTCCCGCCCACCGCGCAGGCTGGCCAGTTGGCCGGGGTGGATGACCACCCGGTCGACCGGCTTCCCCCGACCCGACGTGCGGTGGTCGAGCGGGAGGCCGTCGACATCGCGATGGCCCTGGCCGAGAGTCGCACACCGACGACGGCGTTGCGCCTGCCGACCCCCGACGACCCACTCGAGAAACGCTACCGGGAGAAGTACCCGCCGGCCCTGCGGCGGGCCGGCATCGACGGGCTCGACCTCGTCGACAGGTTCCCGATCCTGAACGCCATGTACGGCTACACGCGGGGCGAGGACGATCCGTCGAAGTGTCGGCTGGTGCCGTTCCGGCGCAAGTGGGGCGGCTACCGGCTCTACGGCAACCTCGCCGAGACCGAGGCGTTCCTGGTCCGGCTCGACCCGATCCGGGTCGCAACGTGGCTGGCCGGTCGCGGTCGCCGGCTGCCGGGGTGGACGCCGGACTGCACCGACCCGGTCATGGCCCGAGTCGCCATCCTCGAGTCAGCCCTGGTT
Organism: Salinispora cortesiana; assembly: GCF_000484695.1. Classification (GTDB taxonomy): domain Bacteria; phylum Actinomycetota; class Actinomycetes; order Mycobacteriales; family Micromonosporaceae; genus Micromonospora; species Micromonospora cortesiana. The sequence continues at coordinate 12,871 of NZ_AXVR01000049.1, forward strand.
CCCGACAAGCGCGACGATCCGCGGGTGGAGTCGACCGGAGCCGACGTGCTGAAGCTGATTCACACCTACGCCCACCGGCTCATCCGACAGACCGCCGTCTTCTCCGGCATCGAACGTGACGCGCTCAGCGAGTATCTTGTGCCCCATCATCTCGGCTTCTTCCTGTACCCGGCCACCCGGAGCGATTTCGTACTCGGCGGCATGCAGGCGGTCTTCGAGTCGAACCTCGACGACCTGTTGACCGCGTTCGTTGCCGCGGAGCACCGTTGCCCACTGGACCCGGGGTGCGGGATCGGCAGTGGCGCTTGTGCGGCCTGCACGCACCTGGGTGAGCCGTCGTGCCGATTTTTCAATCTCTTCCTGGACCGTGGCGTGTTGTTCGGGCAGAGCGGCTACCTGCGGAGCTGGCCCTGATCCGCAGGCGGACCCGCTGTATGTCGCTGGCGTAGGCACAACACGTTGGACGAGCGCGTTCCCATCGGAGACACCGGTCCGGCGGTGGCAAACCACCTTGCACCGGTGCTGGGTGGTGGGCCATAGTCGTCGCATGATCTCGCACTGGAAGGGCGGCGACGCCCCGGCGCGTTGAGCGCCCCCGCGCGGCACGACGGCGCCGCGAATCCTCAACAGACCGCTCGCCACAGCTCTCCCCACGAACTGTGGCAGCAGGCCAGCTCGATCCGTCAGGAATGGCTAGAACACGCTCTGTCCACCCAGCTGGCCGAGAGGTCGACCGCTGAGCGCTGCCTCGCTGATATCTACGCCCGGACGTCCCGGCCGCGACCCCGCTTCGAGTGGGTCGACTCCCCGAATCAGGCTCGGCCTCGGACCGCCGGCTGGCCCACCCTCGACCAACTCTTCGAACGCGTCCGGGATCCCCGGCCACGCGAGACACCGTCGGTGGCAAGCGATATTGCCATGATCACCTCCCAGCTACGCGGCGCACTGAGCGCAGGCGTCACGCACACCGACCCCGAGCTGTCACCCCTGCGGAGAAGCAAGACCACACAACCATGGCCCGAGCTGGCGCCGCACCAGGCGCTCAACAACGGCGTTCCACTCGCCGTAGTGCTGCACCAGGGCGTGCGAACGGCGCTGCACCGCAGCCTCGCGCACGGCTACTACCTACCCGTGCGAGCCGCTCTCGCAGCCGACGGCCCAATGCCGGCGTGCTGGTACGGGCAGCAGGAGGCGTGCTGGATCGCCTACTACGACGTGCTGCGCCGGCTCAATCTTGCCCGGTACGGGCCGGAGGCGACCGAACACCTCGACATCTGGGCCGGTCTAGCTCGCTCCTGCGGCTGGTGGTGGCCGGGCGAGACCGTCTGTGTCGTGGCCGACCGACCCCAGTCGGTGCGAACTGAGCCAGTCTTCGGGACAGTGCACGACCAAGTCCGACTGCAACCCGAGGGCCTTCGACACCGCGACGGCTGGCAACCACTACTGACCAGGTGAACCAGGGCGACTATCGGCGGGGACGGACAACCCGGTCCGGGCCGGTAGTCGCCCCACACCCGGCGGACCTCGAAACAGCCGCGCGCCGGCAGGAGCCAGCTAGAACACGGCTCATCAACGGAGACAGGGTTCGAACTCACCCACACCACCCCTGCCCGCGGCCGCTTGCGAAAGCACAGACCGCTCGCCGCCCCTATGCCGTGTCGGGCCGGAGCGGAGGTCCACTACAGACGTGGAAGTGCAGATGTTTGGAGTCCTGATACCGACCGAGGTTGGTCAGCACCCGGCAAGCACCCTGCTCCCGCTCAACCCCGCCGGCGACCTGGCGGACCACCTCGAGAACGCGTTGCAAGAGATCCACACTGGCATCGCCGAGGTCAACCAGAGACGGCACGTGCCGCTTCGGCACCACGACGATGTGCACCGGCCAGAAGGGCTTGGTGTGTTCGAAGGCAAGAACCTCCTCAGTCTCTGCCACCACGGCCACTTTCGTTTGGCCACTGAGCGCCTCGTCGCAGTAGAAATCCTCGGTCATCGCACACACTTCCTCACGGAGCCAGGTTCACGACTCATTTCTGATCTTCAAAGGCAGTGACCGTAGCACCCGGATCGACCACGATGTGAGCCGTGACGAAGCCGGCCGCGGACAAAGGCCACCCGCGGCAAGCGTGGGCGAACCGCAATAGGCGAGTCGTGCTTCACCCCGGTCCCGCATCGACCCGTGCGACTCTCCGTCGGGGACGCAGCCAGCCCGGCGACTCAGGCCTGCGTCCCGAAAGCCAGTCGGATCACCCCGGCCGCCGCCACGGCGGACCGGCCACTCAGCTGCTTCTCGAGGGCTCTTGCTCGTGGGGCACCACGCCGCCGGCAGCGAAGAAGATCGCTGCGTGGGCAGGGACAGGCCCCTGGTCACTGCAATTGCGTCGACTAGGGGCCTGTCCTTTCGCTATGGCTCGATGTCGACGTAAAGGTCGTCGACACCGCTGGCCGTGTCAGCCGGCGCCCAACGCACCGCCCGGGCCCGGGACGCCGCGCGCAGTGGCTCGGCGATCTCGGCAACCAACACTGCGGCGTCCGGGGTGCGGGCGTCGAGCACCAGCGCCTCGATCGACGCACCTCCGCCGAGCCGGTGCCGGGTACGCGACGCCCGCACCGCATCCAGCACGGTCACCAGCCGGTCCACCGCGGCCCGGTCGGCCGCAGACCCGGCCGATTCGGTCCATTCGGGACGTATGCCCGGCCACTGGGTCAGGTGCAGGCTCACCGTACCCTCGCCGGTCCGGAACAACCGCTGGTACTGGTCCTCGGTGATGAACGGTGCGAACGGGGCGAGTAGTCCGAGCACCGTCCGGTACACCTCGCGCAGCGTGGCCCGAGCCGCCGCCCGTTCGGCGTCGGTGTGCTCCGCAGGGCTGGTAAACCGGATCTTCACCAGTTCGATGTACCGGTCGCAGAGGATTGACCAGCAGAATGTCGAGGCGATTCGGTACGCCTGCGCGTAGTCGTACTCCTCGAAGGCACCCGTTGTGTCGCGGACCGCGTCCGCCAAGTGAGACAGCACCCACCGGTCCACCGCGGTACGCGCCGCGAGCGCCGGCGGGTCGGCCGGATCGGCGGCGTACGACCCGACGAATCGGCCCACGTTCCACAGCTTGACCGCCAACTTGCGGCCGGTCCGCACGTCCTTCTCGTGATAGCGCAGGTCGTTGCCGATCCGGGGGCGGGCCGCCCAGAGCCGCAGCGCATCCGCCCCGTACCGCTCGATGACCTGGTCGGGGACGTACCGGTTGAATCCGTCGGCGGTGGCCGAGGCCTCGAGATCCCGTTTGGAGATCTTCCTGCCCTGCTCGTTGAGCCCCCAGCCGGAGATCATGGCGGCGGTCCAGGGCAACCGGTCGGCAAGCAGGTGCGACTGCACGATCGTGTAGAACAGCCAGGTGCGGATGATCTCGAACGCCTGCACGCGCAGGCTCATCGGGGTCAGCGGCCCGTCCCCGGGCCGGCCGCGGGCCGCCCAGCCGTCGTGAATCTGCGGGCTGAGCGAGGACGTCATCCAGGTGTCCATTACGTCTGTGTCCGGCCGCAGCTCAGCGCCGCCGCATTCCGGGCAGGCAGCCACCGGCGGCGCGGCACTGAGCGGGTCGACCGGCAACGCGTCCGGCTCGGCCAGGATCGGCCGGTCGCAGTCGGCGCAGAACCAGACGGGGAACGGCACCCCGTAGTGCCGCTGCCGGCTGATGTTCCAGTCCCACTTCAGACCGGTGATCCAGTCCTCCAGCCGGCGGCGCATGAACGGCGGCACCCAGGTCAACTCCCGGGCCCGGGCCAGCAGGGCATCCCGCTTGTCCCGCACCGCAATAAACCATTGCGGCCGGATCTGGAACTCCACCGGTGTGCCGCACCGCTCGTGCACGCCCAGCACCTGGCGTAGGGACCGGCTGGCGCCGAGCGCGCCCGACTCCGCCAGCCGGCGGACGACCGCGGTCCGAGCCTCGGCCACCGGCAGCCCGGCGAACTCGCCGGCGACATCGGTGAGCCGCCCGTCCGGGCCGAGGGCCATGCGCAGGTCGAGCCCGTCGCGCCGCCAGCGGATCACGTCCTCCCCATCACCGAACGAGCAGACCATCATGAGGCCGGTACCGAAGCCGGGATCCACCGCCTCGTCGGCCCGGATCGGCACCTCGTGGCCGAAGATCGGCACCCGGGCGGTCCCACCGATCAGGGCCGCGTATCGGTCGTCGGCCGGGTGGCAGTACAGCGCCACGCAGCCGGCGAGCAGCTCCGGCCGCGTCGTCGCGATGGTAAGGAAGGTCGCCTTGTCATCGCCGGCCGCCTCGAACGCGCCCCCTCCGGACGCGGCGGTGACCGGGGGCTCCGGGGGGCCGGGTGCGAATCGGATGTCGTGGATCCTCCCGGTGCGGGACAGGTCGTCGATATCGGCCTGGGCGAGCGAGGTCCGGCACTCCGGGCACCACAGGATCGGGTCGGTCGCCCGCCGCACGTGGCCGGCGGCGTGCAGGGTGACGAAGGCCGCCTGGGCGGTACGCTGGCACCGCTGGTCGATCGTCGAGTAGGACAGCGACCAGTCCACCGACAGGCCGAGGCGGCGCCACAGGTCCGCGTATCGGCCGGTGGTCGCCCGCGTCTCGGCCAGGCACAGCGCGACGAACTCGGCCCGCGGCATGTCGGCCGCCCGGATTCCGTGCTTGTGCTCCACGTACCGCTCGGTGGGCAGGCCGTTGTCGTCGAAGCCCATCGGATAGAAGATCCGGTCGCCACGCATCCGCCGGTAGCGGACGACGAAGTCGGGCTGCGAGTAGCTCATGGCGTGTCCGACGTGCAGGTGGGACGCGGACACGTACGGCGGTGCGGTGTCGATGCTGAAGACCGGCCCGTTCGCGGCCGGGTCGTACCGGTAGATGTCGTGGCTTTCCCAGAGCTCGCGGGCCGCCCGCTCGACCGCGATGTGGTCGTAGGGCGGCGGTGCGGCGGGGGCGCCGGCCGCGGTCGGGATGTCAGGGCGCGCGTGGGTGCACTGGTCGGTGGACATGGCAGGAGTACGCCTCTCCGGCTGGGGAAACGGCGAAGCCGGCGCGCGGGTGCGGTGACACCGCGGGGGCGCGCGCGGGCGCCGAAGGAAAAGTCTGCAGCGGAGCCCGTCAGGCGACGGGTACTCGGCGTACTCGCAAGGGCCGGCGACGAATGATGATCATATCTCCGCACTCCTTCCGGGCGTACTGTGCCGATCGATGCGCTGACGCCTCCGGCGCCAGGGTCCGCCAATCATACGCCGCAACCCGGGCCGTCGGTTGCCGGTTGCCGGTTGCCGGTTGCGCCCAGAGTGCGGCGCATGGCGCCAACGCGGGTCCCCGACCAATGCTAGATTCGGAACATGTCTTCCACATCTCTCACGGATGTCGAAGGGCTGCGCGCGCTGGCTCATCCCACGCGGCTCCGGATCCTGGATCTGCTCCGCGTCCACGACCAGCTGACCGCCTCGGAATGCGCGGTGCAGCTCAGGCTCTCGCCCAAGTCCTGCTCCTACCACTTGCACGTACTCGCCCGCCAGGGCCTGGTGGAGCAGGGCCATCCGCTCGCCGAAGACACCCGGCAGCGACCCTGGCGACGCTGCTTCGACGAGGTACAGATGCCCCCGCCGGGCGAGACCGGCGGCGCGGAGTCCGACAGCGCCCGCACGGACGCGATCGACGCCTCGGCCCGGCACGATCACAGCCTCTTCCTGAGCTTCCTGGCGTCGCGGCAGGCAGAGAACGGTGACTGGGCAGCGAGCACCACCGTGCACACCCGAACCGCCCTCATGACACCCGCCGAACTCAAAGCCTGGGGCGAGGCGGTCGAGGAGGTCACCCGCAGCCACGTCGAGAAGGCGGGCCGGACCCGCCGCGACGGACGCAGCCCGGTCCGGCTGGCCGTGCGCGGCTTCCCCCAGACCGCGCCCGGGACGGAGACTGCCGATTGAGCGGGACCGAGACGACGGGCCTGCGCCGCTACGCCGCAGTGGTCGCGAACCGGCAGATCCTGGCCGCCCTGATCGGCGCGCTCGTCGCACGCCTGGCCCAGACGATGGCACCGCTGCTCATCCTCCTGCTGGCCAACCAGCGGCACGGTGGGTTCGCCATCGCGGGCGCGGCCGCCGCCACCTACGGTCTCTGCGCGAGCCTGAGCGGGCCGCTGATCGCCCGGCTGGCCGAGCGCTACGGCAACGTCGTCCTGCTGATCGCCGGGATCCTGACCAGCGCCGGCCTATTCGTCATCGTCCTGCCGTGGCAGTCGTGGAACTTCTGGGCCGGTGTCGTGCTGGCCGGCGCGGCGATCCCTCCGCTGAGCGCAACGCTGCGCGCCACGATCGCGGCCACCATCGACGACCCGCAGGAACGCATCGCCGCGTACAGCCTGGAGACCGTGGGCACCGAGGTGTTGTTCGTACTGGGGCCCGCCCTCGTCGGGCTGGTCGTGGCCCTAAGCAGCCCGACGGCTGCCCTGGCCGGTACTGCGTTGCTCCCGGTTGCCGGTGCCACCACCCTGCTGACCCAGCAGCGTCGCGTCCCGTCGCCGGAAGCGCAGGAGCAGGCTACGGACCGTCGGATGCTGATCCGGCTGGCCCCGTGGCTGAGCGTGGCGGCGGTCCAGATGGCCGCGATCGGCCTCGTGGAGGTCGCCCTGATCGCGGTCGCGGTCGAATTCACCTCGTCGGCCGCCAGCGGGGCAGTGCTCGCGACATGGGCGGCGGGCAGTGTCGTGGGTGGATTGTGGTACGGGTCGCGGTCGTGGCGAGCACCGGCGCGCCGACAGGTGCGGCTGCTACTGATTGGCAGCGCCGCCGGATTCGCCCTGCTGCTCGCCGCCCGGTCCGCTCCGGCCCTGTACCCGCTGGCGTTTCTCGCCGGCGTGTTCATCACCCCGGCGGCAGCGGCACTGCTGACCGATCTGAGTGAGAACCTGACGGGCGGGCATCGGCTGACCGCGTTCGCTTGGCTGGCGTCCGCGAACGGGGTGGCCGGATCCCTGGCCTACGCCGCGGGCGGAGTGCTGGTCACCAACACTGGGCCGGGGGCGACGATCGCCGTCGCCGCCATCCTTCCCGCGCTCGCGGCACTACTGTTCCGTGGCCGGGGACAGGTCCACGCTGTCCACGGCGGAATTCCAATGGTCAAGGCCAGGGCTTCGGCAGGGTAGCCAGGTGGCCGCAGCAGCGGCTGGAAGCGGGTCAGCTCGTTGGCCCTGCCGTCAACGTCGACCTGGCCCAGGACCGTTCCGGTGTGTTGGTCGAGCACGGCGAGCAGGTGCGCCTGGGCGCCGGCCGGGCCACTGCCACGCAGGGCATTCCCCTCCACGCTGTGCACCCGCCGCCCGCCCCCGCTGCCGGCCGGTACGCGAGGACCCACCGATACCTGGGTGATCAGCAGAAATTCGTCTCTGTCTATATATCACCATGATCCCATCCGCCCACAACCGCCATATCTTTACCTTGCCGAAGCCCTGCAGTCAAGACTTAATAAGGGATTATGAAGAGAATTACATGCCCTTTAAGACGGACTCACAGTGGTAAATAATCATCCCAACTTCACGGCCACGCACCAGGGGAGGGAATCGCAATGTGCTGGCGGCGGGCCGAACTTTACGAACTCGGCAGATCTGCCCCATACCTCAATTAATACGTTTTTCGCATAATCACCGGTTAGATGATTAATATTTCGTGTAGCTGAGCGCGACCGGCCGACCCCGGCGCGCTTAGCGCTGCGCCATTCCCCTGACCGTCGACCCGTCTCGGTAAAGGTGAAACATATGCGCTCGACGCTGCCCAGAAATGGGGCAACACCCAATTATAGTGGATCCGATACGATCGATCGGATAATAGCCGAAACGCAGGACGCACGCGCTTTTCCTGGCCTCGCCTACACGTCGGAAGACCTGTTCGCCTGGGAGCTGGAGCGACTCTTCGGGCAGGGCTGGCTGCCGGTCGGCCGGGTCGCCGAGTTCGCCGAGAAGGGCACCCAGGCCGCCGTCATGTCGGCCGGGCGCAACATCCTGATCACCGGCACCGGCGACGGGGTGAACGTCTTCGTCAACGCCTGCCGCCACCGTGGGCACGAGCTGGTCGCCCCCGCCTGCACGATTCGACGCGCCCAGGTCTGGTGCGCCTACCACGCCTGGGTCTACGGCCTGGACGGCGAACTGCGCCGGGCGCCGCGGTTCGAGGACGCCGCCGAGCGACACCCGCAGGGCATGGACCTACTCCCGGTTCGATCCACCGAATGGAACGGATGGCTGTTCGTCAACCACTCCGGGGACGCGGACGACTTCGGCGAATCCCTCGGCAATCTCACCGACATCCTCGCGCCCTATCATCTCGGCACCCTAAAACAGGTCGGCACCGAGGTCTACGACGTCCACGCCAACTGGAAACTCCTCGTCGAGAACTACCTGGAGTGCTACCACTGCCCCAGTACGCATCCCGAACTCAGCAAGGTCCAGCGGACTGTTAACGGTGAGGGATTCGCCAGCACCGGGATGTGGCTTGGCGGTTCCCTGGATCTCAAGAATTCCGCGGCGAGCATGTCCCTCGATGGAAAGGGCCCGGAGTGGACCTTTCCTGAGCTCGACGAGAATCGTGCGCGACAGGTCTGCTACTACGCGGTGCTACCCGGTCTCTTCGTCACCGCGATGCACGATTACGTGGTCACCCATCGCCTCGACCCGGTCGCTCAGGATCGCACGCGGGTAGTCGCGAATGGTTCTTCCCGGAAGAACTGCTGACCAGCACCGGGTTCACGCCGGACTATGCGATCGATTTCTGGAAGACCACCAATCAGCAGGACTGGGACGCCTGTTCGTCCACCCAGCGGGGCGTCTCCGATCCGCGATACATCGCCGGCCCGCTCGCCTCGCACGAGGAGGAGCTGCACACCTTCCTACGGGCACTGGCCGACGCGTACCGCAACGACAGCCGGCTCCGACCGCTGTGGACCAAGCGGTGACCGGTATGCGAGTCCGGACCGGCGTCGTCGTCGTCGGGGCAGGTCTGTCCGGTCTGTGCGCCGCGGAGGCTCTCACCGCGGACGGGCACGACGTCGAGGTCCTGGAGGCATCCGACCGGCTGGGCGGACGCACCCGCACGGAGGCGGCGCCGCTCGGACTCGAACTGGACTGCGGCGGTGCGTACATCGGGAACCAGCACACCGAGATCCGGCAGCTGGCCGACCGGCTGGGCGTACCGCTCCAGCGCACTGTCGCCCCCGGCGCCGCACTGTTCGACCTGTCCGGTCGCCGGTACCGGGACGACGACGCCGACGCCGACGCGCCCTTCAACGCTCTGGCCCTCGGCCTCGCCCTGGACCGCATCGACGAGCTGACCGAGGCCGTCGACCTCCACTCGCCCGGCTCGTCACCGGACGCGGCGCAGCAGGACCGGATCACCGTGCACGAGTGGCTGAGCACCGAGCGGATGACCTCCGCAACCACGTTGCTGATCGAGCAGATTGTGCGGGAGATGCTGGCCTCGGAGCCGGACGAGGTGTCCCTGCTCCACTTCCTCTTCTACGTCAAATCCGGCGGCGGTCTCGACTTCCTCACCGCCTTCGCCGGTGGCGCCCAGGAGTTCCGCCTGGCCGGTGGAGCCGCCGGACTCAGCGAACGGCTCGCCGCCCGGCTGGACCGCCCGGTGCGGACCGGTCGCCCGGTCCGCCGCATCTACGCCACCACCACCGGCGCGATCCGGGTGGAGGCCGACGGCTTCGTCGCCGACTGCGACCGGGTCGTCCTGGCGATCGGCCCGGCACCGGAACGAGCCGTCGAAGTGACCATCCCGGGCGCGGCCGCGTCGCCGGTGCCGGCATCCACCGGCGGCTCGGTGGTGAAGATCCACCTGGTCTACCGGACGCCGTTCTGGCGCGACAGCGGGCTTAGCGGCTGGGTCACCGCGGACCGGGCACCGCTGCGCTTCCTGGTCGACGACTCCAACGGGCGCGACGGCCTCGGTGTCCTGGTCGGATTCCTGACCGGGGCGGAAGCCCGGGCCTACCGCGCCGGCCGGATCACCTGGGCAGGGCTCACGGCCCGGCTGGCGGACTGGTTCGGACCCCCGGCCCTGGCGCCCGTGCACGTCACCGCGCAGGACTGGCAGCGGCAGCCGTGGGTCCAGGGCTGCTACGCGGCGGTGCCCACTCCCGGGGCCTGGCTCGACGCCCGATCCCCCGGCGACCCGGACGGTCCCCTGCACCGGGTGGGTGCAGAGCATTCGCCGTACTTCTTCGGCCACCTCGAAGGCGCCGTCCGCTCGGCGAACGCTCTCGTCCGGCGGATCCCCCGCCCGGCCGGATCCGGCGAACGGGTACCGCGGTGAGCGCTCCGGGCGTCCGGCACGGGCTCCTGCTCCCGAACGCCGGCTACTACGCCGACCCGGCCCGGCTGGTCGACGTCGCGGTCCGCGCGGAGGAGTCCGGCTGGGACGGACTGTTCCTCTGGGACCACCTGATGTTCGCCCGCGAACTGCGCCTCCCGATGACCGACGCGTGGACCGTCGTCACCGCGATCCTCGCCCGCACCACCCGGCTGCGCAGCGGCCCGTTGATGACCCCCCTGGCCCGGCGCCGGCCGTGGAAGGTGGCCCGGGAGGCGACGACACTCGACCACCTGTCCGCCGGGCGGCTGGTGCTCGGGGCCGGACTGGGCGCCGAACCGGACCTCGACTTCGGGGCGTTCGGCGAACCCGCTGGGCTGCGGATCCGGGCCGCGAAACTCGACGAGGCGCTGCGAGTGCTGTCCGGCCTGTGGCGCGGGACCGAGTTCAGCCACACCGGCGAGCACTACCGGGTCGACCGGGCCACCTTCCTGCCGACGCCCCGCAGCACCGACCGGCACGGCCACCCGGCCGTCACCGTCTGGAGTGCCGCCACCTGGCCCGCCTCGCGGACCGGAGCGCTGCGCCGCGCCGCCCGGTTCGACGGGGTCGCCCCCATGGTCCGCGACGACCACGGGCACCTGCGCGGCCCGGAACCGGCGGAGCTGACGGCCATTCTGACCCGCCTGGCCGAACTGGCACCCGAGCAGCCCCCGGACCGCCCGTACGAGGTGGTCGCCCTGGACAGCAGCCGGCCCGGCACCGGGCAGGCCGCCGACCGGACCGGCCTGCTGGCCGCCGCCGGGGCGACCTGGCGCATCGAGGCGTTCGACCCCTGGCGCCGATCCCCCAAGGAACTGACCGGCTGGCTCGACGCCGGCCCGCCCGACAACGATCGGAGCCCAGTATGACCATCACGTCGCCGGCTCGTCCGGCTGAGCCGCGCAGCGCCGACCCGAGCCCCTGGCCCGAACCGATCCGCTCGTGGAGCGGGCACCCCGCCCCACCGGCGCCCGCCCGGTGTATCCACGATCTCGTCGCGGAGGCGGCCCGCCGCACCCCGGACGCGGTGGCTGTGTCCAGCGGCGCAGACCGGCTGACGTACGCCGAACTGGACGCCGTCGCGACCGCGCTCGCCGCACACCTGGTCAAGCGCGGAGCCGGACCGGATCGGGTGGTCGCGGTGCTGGCCGAACGGTCCCCGCGGCTGATCGTCGCGCTTCTGGCCATCCTCAAGACGGGTGGCGCGTACCTCGTCCTCGACCACGACGCCCCACCGGCCGCCCTCGCCACCCTCGTCGCGGACGCGGACCCGGTGCTGCTGCTGGCCGATCCGTCCCTGCCCGGCACCGCCGGCGCCTGCGGTGCACCCATAGCCGACCTGCACCGGCTCCTCGCCGAACCGGTCACCGACCCGGTGCCCGCCACCCCGGTCACCCCGGAAGACCGGGCGTACGTCAGCTACACCTCGGGGTCGACCGGCGAGCCGAAGGGCGTGTGCGTCCCGCACCGCGCGGTCGCCCGCCTGGTACAGCAGCCGGACTGGGCGTCGTTCACCACCGACGACGTGTTCCTACAACTCGCGCCGGTCGCCTTCGACGCGTCCACGCTGGAGATCTGGACCCCGCTGACCCTCGGGGGCCGGCTGGCGATCCACCCAGCCGGCCGCACCACCCCCGACACTCTCGCCGAGGTCCTGGCAGACGAGCAGGTCAGCGTGCTGTGGCTGACGGCCGGCTTCTTCCACCACATGGTCGACACCCGGCTCGACGCCCTCGGCGGGCTGCGGCACCTGCTCGCCGGTGGGGACGTCCTGTCGCCCGACTTCGTCGGTCGCCTACTCGCGGCGCACCCGCACCTCACCTTCACCAACGGCTACGGTCCGACCGAGAACACCACCTTCACCACCTGCTGGACCGTGCACGGCCCGGCCGCCATCGACGGGCCGGTCCCCATCGGGCGGCCGGTCAGCGGGACCGGCGTGGCGCTCCTGGACGCCGGGCACCAGCCGGTCCCAGTGGGCGAGGACGGCGAGCTGTACGCCTTCGGCGACGGCCTGGCCAGCGGCTACCTGGGCCGCCCGGACGCGACCGCCGAGAGGTTCCTGAGCCTGCCCGGACCGGACGCGACCACGGTCCGCATGTACCGCGCCGGCGACCTGGCCCGCTGGGAACCGGACGGCACCCTCACGTTCCTCGGCCGCGCCGACCAGCAGGTCAAGATCCAGGGGTTCCGGGTGGAACCGGGCGCGGTCGAAGTCGCCCTGACCCGGCTGCCGGAGATCAGCAAGGCAGCGGTCGTGGCGCAGGCCGACGACGACGGCACCAAGCGGCTGCGGGCCTTCGTGGTCACCGCCCCGGACGCACCGGCCGGACCGGCCCTGGTCGCGCACGTGCAGGACCGGCTCCGCGACGCGCTGCCGGCCTACCAGATCCCGCACACGGTCACCGCCCTGGACGAGCTGCCGCTGGGGCCGACCGGGAAGGTGGACCGGTCCGCGCTGCACGGACCCGCCGTGGCGGGCCGCAACTGCACCGCCGCCTTCCGGGCACCGCGGGGAGACCTGGAGACCAGCATCGTCGGGATCTGGTCCGAGCTGCTGAAGGTCGACCCGATCGGCGTCGACGACGACTTCTTCGAACTGGGCGGGCACTCGTTGCTCGCCGCGCGCGCCCTGCACGCGATCCAGCGCGCGCACGGCGTCCGGCTCACCTACTTCGACCTACTCGAACAGCCCACCGTCGCCGGTCTCGCCGCCGCGGTCGAGGACCCTGCCCGCTGACCTTCCACGCCCGCTTCCCGCACGAGGAGGACGACGTGACCGAGACCGCCCCGGGCGAAGACCGGCATCAGCTACCGACAGTGGTGACGCCGGCGCGCGCCCGCCGAACAGGTGAGCCGATGACTATGCAGAACGTGACGCCGCCGCAGACCGAGCAGGCCGTCCGCCTGCCGCTGACCCCCGGGCAGCAGCGCATCTGGTTCGCCGAGATCTTCGAGGACGCGGCCCCCGCCTACAACGTCCCGGTGGCGGTTCGCCTGCGCGGCCCGCTCGACGAGCAGCGGCTGCGGACCGCTCTGGACACACTGGCCCGCCAGCACGCCGCGTTGCGCGCCCGGTTCGCGGTCGACGAGAACGGCGAGCCGTGGCACGAGATCGACCCGGACGCCCTGTTCGACCTCGATGTCGTCGACCTGACCGGTGGCACCGTCGAGGCGGCCCGGACCGCCGCCGCGGGGTTCGGCTGGCAGCCGCTGGACCTGGCGAACGGGCCCCTCGCGCGGGCCCGGCTGCTGCGCCTCGGTCCCGACGACGCGGTCCTGGTGTTCAACGTCCACCACATCGTCTTCGACGACTGGTCCACCGGCATCCTGCTGCGCAACCTCGGCACGGCGTACCAGGAGGGGGCAGCCTGGACGGGACCGGAGCTGGCCTATCCGGACCTGGTCCGGCAGGAGAACGAGCGCCTGGCCGGGCTCGACGCCGAGAAGCACCTGCGGTACTGGGCGGACGGGCTCGCCGGGCTGCGGCACCTGGCCGTGCCCACCGACCGGCCCCGCCACCGGCATCACCGCGGCGCGGGCGCCGCCATCCACTTCGTCATCCCGGCCAATACGGCGGACGGCATCCGTGCGCTGGCCCGGACGTCCCGCTCGTCGGTCTACATGGTGCTGCTCGCGGCGCTGCAGGCCACCCTGAGCGACTGGAGCGGCAGCCCGGACGTGGCGGTGACCTCACCGGTCGCCACCCGGTCGGTTCCCGGCAGCGAGGATGTCGTCGGCTACCTGGTGAACACGGTGGTGCAGCGGGTCCGCGTCGTGCCCGGCAGCCCGTTCACCGCCCTGCTGGCCGACACCCGCCGGACCGCACTGCACAACTACGCCCACCAGGACATCCCCTTCGACCAGGTGGTCCGCCGGGTGCGCCCGCGACGGACCCCGACCGGGACCGCGCTGTTCCAGGTCGGCTTCAACTACCAGAACGCCGTGGGCGAGACGCTGGACCTGCCGGGAATCTCGGTCGAGCCGGTCACGGTGCCCCGGGCGACCGCCAAGTTCGACCTGCTGCTTGACGTCGCCGACGAGGCCGGCGCGATGACCGCGTTCCTGGAGTACGACTCCGGGCTGTTCGACCCGGCCGGCATCGAGGCCCTGAGCGAGACACTGACGCGCGGGCTGACGGCGGTGGCCGCCGACGCCGACGCCGGGGTGAACGCCTTCGCCGTCGCACCGTCTGGTGCCCTGCGGCTGCTGGCACCGCTCGGCCCGGTTCCGTCCCGGCGCTCGGCGCCTGCGGACTTCGCCCTGACCACCGGTCAGCAGCGGATGTGGACGGCACACCAGCTGCGGCCGGACTCCGCCGAGCACGCGTGTCCCCTGGCCCTGTCGCTGGACGGCCCGCTGGACCGGGCCGCCCTGACCGAGGCGCTGACCGGGCTGGTCTCCCGGCACGAGGCCCTGCGCGCCCGCATCGTCGCCGGCGCCCACGGCCATCCACACTGGACAGCGAGTCGCCCGGCTGCGATCATCCCCCGGTACGCCGACGTCCGGAGCGCGGCCGACCCGGCCGCCGCGCTGACGGACCGGCTGGCGGACGAGCTCGCCCGCCCGTTCGACCTCGCCGCCGGGCCACTGACCCGGGTCCTGCTGGTCCGCACCGCAGACGACCGGCATGTGCTGCTGCTGTCCGTCGCACACGTCGCCGCCGACGGCCAGTCGCTCGACGTCCTGCGCGACGAGTTACTGCACCTGTACCAGGAGGCCGCTGGCGGGGACGGCCCGGCCCTGCCCGAACCAGTGTCATTCCGCGACTTCACGCTGGCCCGGGTGGCCGAGGAGGACGAGCCGGCCGCGGAGCGGCTCGACTGGTGGCGCCGCCGGCTCGCCGGAGCCGTCGCACCGCAGTTGCCAGTTGACGTCCCCGGAGCGGCGGCGCAGACCGGGCGCGGCGCCACGCTCACCGTCACCGTCCCGGACGGCACCACGGCGGCGCTGCGCCGATTGGCGGCAAGCTCGCGGACCACCCCGAACGTGGTGCTGCTGGCCTGCTTCCACGCGCTGCTGTCCCGCTGGACCGGAACCCCCCGCACGTGTGTCGGCACGCCGCTGGCCGACCGCCTGCACGCGGACGGCGAGACCGTCGTGGGCTTCTTCATCGACACCGTCCCGCGCCCGGTCGACCAGTCCGCGGACCCGACGATGCGGTCCCTGATCGAGACCGTCCGCACCGGCGACCTGGACACCCACCGGTACTCCCGGGGCCGGGTCCGGTCGGCGCCGGGCCGGGCGGTCCCCGGCTGCTCGGTGGAGGGACTGCTGGCCGAGCTGCGCCGCCGGGGTGACCTGCCGGCCGAGAGTCCGTTCACCGTGCTGTTTGACGTGCGGCACGTGGACCGGACGCCGGTAGCCGTCGCCGGCCTGACTGTCCGCGAGGCCGCGCTCCCCCGGCTCAGCGCCTCCGCCGACCTGACCGCCGACCTGGAACTGGACGCGGACGGCGGGTTAAGCGCGACGATGGAGTACGCCACCGACCTGTTCACCACTGCGGCGGCCGAGCAACTGGCCGCCCGCTTCCTGGCCGTGCTGGAACAGACGGCCACCAACCCGGACGTGCGGGTGAGCGAACTGGACGGTGGCGGTCCCGAGATACTCCCGTGGGACGCGCAGACACCCGCGGACGAACCGGACCGCCCGATCCATGTCCTGATCACCGAGCAGGCGGCGCGCACCCCCTCGGCCACAGCCGTGGTCTGCGGCGCGGACCGGCTCACCTACGCGGAACTGACCGAGCGGGCCGGAAGCCTGGCCCGGCGGCTGGTCGCCCTCGGCGTGCGGCCGGAGCAGCCGGTGGCCGTGCACCTGCCGCGCGGCGTCGACTCGGTGGTCGCCCTGCTGGCGGTGCTCCGCGCCGGTGGCACCTTCCTGCCGGTCGACCCGGCCCTGCCGGCCGAACGCAAATGCGCATTCCTACTCGACTCCGGGACCAGGTTCGCCGTCGTGGACGGCGGCCTGACCCTGCCCGACGGCATCATCCCGGTCACCGGCCCGGACGCCGGCGCGGCCCCGCTGCCCGCGGTGGACCTCCAGCAGCCGGCGTACCTCATCTACACCTCGGGAACGTCCGGCCGTCCCAAGGCCGTCATCGGGCTGCACGGCATGCTGACGCGGCACTGCCGGGCGATGGCCGCGGCGTACAAGCTCACCGCCGCCGACCGCGTCCTGCAGTTCGCCAGCCACTCGTTCGACGCCTCACTCGAACAACTGCTGCCCGGACTGACGGTGGGCGCCACGGTGGTGCTGCGCCCGGACGAGTTGTGGCAGCCGGAGGAGTTCCCGGAGCTGCTGCGACGCACGGCGGTGACCGTCGCGGAACTGGCGCCCGCCTACTGGTCCGCCGTCGTCAACCGCTGCGGCGACGCGCCGCCGCCGGACCTGCTCCGGCTGCTCGTTCTCGGCGGTGAGGCCGTATCCGGTGACGTCACCCGACGCTGGCTCGCGTGGGCGCCGCGGTGCCGGCTGGTGAACACGTACGGCCCGACCGAGGCCACCATCACCGCCACCGCCGTCGACGTCACCCTGGCGGAGGCGCAGACGGAGGTCGTCGGTATCGGCGGCCCTCGGTACGGCGCACGAGTGCACGTGCTCGACGACGCCCTGCGGCCGGTGCCACCCGGCACCACTGGCGAGCTGTACATCGGCGGGTGCCTCAGCCGCGGGTACCTCGGGCGGCCCGCGCTGACCGCCGAGCGGTTCCTGCCCGACCCGGTGGTCCCCGGCGAACGCATGTACCGCAGCGGCGATCTGGTTCGGGCCCGGCCCGACGGGCGCCTCGACTTCCTGGGTCGGGCCGACGACCAGGTGCAGATCCGCGGCCACCGGGTGGAACCGGGTGAGGTCGCGGCCCGGCTCGCGGTGGCGCCCGGTGTGGAGACCGCGGCCGTCGTCGACCACCTCACACCCGAGCCCGGCGCAGAACGCGTCCTGGTCGGCTACGTGGTGCCGGAGGCCGGGCACCGCCTGGACACCGCCGCGCTGAGCCGCTTCTGCTCTGCGACGCTCCCGTCGTACATGGTCCCGGCCCTCTTCGTCGAACTCGACCGGCTGCCGCTGACCACGGCGGGAAAGGTGGACCGGCAGGCCCTGCCCGATCCGCGGCGAAACGGCCTGCGCGGTACCGACCGCACGGAACCCCGCAATGACCTGGAGCAGCTCGTCGCGGACCTGTTCGCCACGGTCCTGCAGACGGACCCGCCGGGGTGTTCGACGACTTCTTCCACCTGGGCGGGCACTCCCTGCGCGCGACCCAGCTCGTCGCCCGCCTCCGCGAGAGCTTCGACATCGAATTCTCGCTGACCGAGCTGTACGCCACCCGGACGGTGGCCGCCGTCGCCGAATCCGTCCTGAGCGCCCTCGTCTCCGACACGCAGGAAGGCACAGCATGACCATCGAAGAGCTGCCTCGCGCCGAGACGGACCCGCGCCTGGAGGCGGTCCGGGCCCGGGTCGCTCGCGCGGGCGCCCGTCTGCGCCAGGGCCCGGCGCACGGCGGCGGCCTACCGGTCCAGCCGCCGGGACCCGTGCCGCTGGCGCCGGGACAGGCCGGCATCTGGTTCTCCGAACAACTGCGGCCGGGGACGCCGCTGTACAACGTGCCGCTCGCCGTCCGGCTGACCGGCCCGCTCGACGTGGACGCGCTACGCGCGGCACTGGACGCGGTGACGACCCGACACGAGGCGCTGCGCACCGTGTTCCGGCTCGGGCCGGACGGCGAACCAGTCCAGCAGGCCGCTCCCGCGGCACCGGTCGCGCTGCCGGTCATCGACGTCACCGAGGCCGACCTGCCGCAGGCGCTGCGTACCGCCGCCGAACAGCCCCTCGACCTGGAACGCGGGCCGCTGCTGCGGGCCTGTCTCCACCGGATCGGCGCCAAGCAACACGTCCTGCTCGTCACCGTCCACCACATCGTCCTGGACGGCTGGTCCGGCGGCCTGCTGCTCGCCGACCTGGCCCGGGCCTACGCCGGCGAACTCCCGGCGGGCGTGGCGGCACCGGCCTTCCGTGACGTCGCCGCGTGGCAGCACGGGCGACTCGCCGCCGGTGCGCTGGACGACCAGCTCCGGTACTGGCGGCAGCGGCTCGCCGGGCTGCCCGACCTGGAGATTCCCGGCGACCGGCAGCGCCCGGCAGACCGGGACTGGCGCGCGCACAGCGTCCGGCGGGAGCTGCCCGCCGCCACCGGGGCGGCCGTCCGCCGGTTGGCCGCAGCCCACGACACCACACCGTTCACCGTGCTGCTCGCCGCGTACGGCACGTTCCTGCACCGGCTCACCGGCCAGGACGACTTCGCGGTCGGCGTACCGGTCGCCGGTCGCGGGCGCACCGACCTCGAATCGGTGGTCGGCCTCTTCGCCGGGATGGTGCCGGTCCGGCTGGACCTGACCGGCCGGCCCAGCTTCGACGAGGTGCTGAGTCGGTCCGGATCCCGGACGTCGCCGACAACGTCGCGGCCGTGGAACGGGCCGAGCGCGAGGTCCGGTATTCCCAGCAGATGCGGGCCGCCGGCCGCCACCCCTGGACGCCGTCGGAGTCCGGGCTGTACGAGGAGGCCCGCACGATGATCGACGCGGTCCGGTCACTCGACCCGGACCTGGGCACCGCCCTGCACATCGCCTTCCGGCGCGGCCTGCTGGACGTACCGTACTGCCTGCACCCGGACACTCAGGGCCGGACCAGGAGCCGGGTCGGCCCCGACGGACGGCTGGAGTGGGCACATGTCGGCTCCCTACCGATCGACGGGCCACGTCCCGCCGGGCATGCGGTCGGCGCGCAGGAGCTGACCAGCATGCTGAACTACGTGGCGGACCGCTTCGACTCGACTGTGGCCGTTCGCTGATCGGTGGCAGGACCACACACCACAGCGGACCTGCCACCGAGAAGGTGAGCCATTCAGGCGAGTCCGGTTCGGCGGTGGCTGGATCGCGGGTGCAGAAATCCACAGAGCCATCGGCGCGGTGGCCAGGGCGCGGGAGCCCAGCGACGGCATGCTCTCACCCGCCGGCCCAGCAGATCTGCACAGGCTCGATCATGTATCGCCTCCAGAAGCCGTGCGTGGGGAGGACAGACTGCGGAGTCGTGCCAGAAGGCGGCCCAGCGGAGCACCCCCACGTGCGTGGTGAGGACACTTAGTGACCTGCGGATTTACCAGCCTTCCGGCCAGATGGTTTCTGCTGGGGTGGGGGCGTCGTCGTGGTGTTCTTTGGGGCTCATGGCTACTAGGGTGAGGCCGTCGAAGTCGACCGGACGGCGTCTGCGTTCTCCTGCGGTCCGTAGGGAGAAGCCTTGTTCGGTGTCGTCTGGGTGGATGAGGACGGCGGCGCCGTCGCCGACGACGCCGCTTGCTGCGTTCCATAGCTCGTCGCGGACTTTGGCGGAGAGCGTTCCGACGAACATGCCGGGTGTTACTTCGATCATCCAGCGGCTGAGTGCGCCTCTTAAGTGATCGGGTACGGCGGTGGTTGCCAGAACGACAAGGGAAGCCATGCTAGTCCCAGGGGTCTGAGCTGTAGTTGACTCCGGACGGCATGGCTCCCATCTCTGGATCCGGGAGTGTGGATCTAACGGTGTTTCCGGCCTGACCTGCCAGGCGTTGTGCCTGGTGAGGAGGGTGCCGTGATGACCGTGACGCTGAACGATCAGACCGGACGTAAGAAGCGGCCCGAGTCGACAGCGGAGGCGAAAGCCGCCGTCGAGTTGGTCCGAGCCGCCAAGGAACAAGGGCTGTCGTTGACGGGCCCGGACGGGCTGCTCAAGCAGCTGACCAAGACGGTCCTGGAGACCGCGTTGAACGAGGAGATGACTGAGCACCTCGGCTACGAAAAGCACGACCAGGCCGGTGCCGGGTCGGGCAACATCCGTAACGGCACTCGGTCGAAGACGGTCGTGACCGACGGCAACGGCCCGGTGCAGATCGATGTGCCGCGGGACCGGGCGGGCACGTTCGAGCCGCAGATCGTCCGTAAGCGGCAGCGGCGCCTGTCGGGGGTCGACGAGGTCGTGTTGTCGCTGTATGCCAAAGGCCTCAC